>CAKRDD010000021.1 GCA_934309345.1 uncultured Mediterraneibacter sp.
TTCTTTAACTGATTTAGGGAAAAGTTTTGTACCGATTCTTCAAGATATGAAAAAATGGAGTGATATACATTTAATGTGATATTTAGGCTTGCTATGTTGTCCTTACAATGTCGCCAGCAAAGGGGAGCTTCATTTCAATGATTTGATAATCGCCACTGTCAGCTTCCACGCCGAGCAGGTCACGGAACAGCTCATAATCAATGGGTAAATCGAACCAGCGAGAGGTTTTATCCTCTGCTGATTTGGTCGTTTCAATCAATACGCTACATTCTTCCATCGTAATTCAGTCCTTTCTTTTTAATTTTGAATATGAAAAAAGCAGTCGATCATAAATGAAAGACTGCTTTAAATCATATCCTTTATTGCTTTGTGTGGAGATTTAACTGATTGTCTATGTCCCGTCCGGCATACATTACTCTAAGTATTGTTACAACTTTTTTATCGCTGTTGGGAATATAAAGTACCACATAGTTATCTACTGGTAATACGCAAAGTCCACGGCTTTTCCACGGCTCTTTTTCATATTTTCGATAACGCTCCGGCATCATATCCAGACTTAATATCTGTTCTTCCAAATGGTCAAGCTGTCCGCTTGCATTTTCCGGTGATTGTAATTCAAAAGCAATATATTCAAAAATCCTTCTCAAATCACTGTCAGCCTGTTCAGATATTTCTACTTCATATATCATAAACCATAATCCTTGCGAATGTCAGCAAAGACTTTCTTCGCATTTTTTGTCCGTCCAGCCTGCATATCCGCATATCCTTTCTCCAATTCTTCATTGAACTCTGCTTCTGATAATGTGCTGATGTCAACAGGTCTGGCAGATGGTATTTTTACTTCAAACGGAAGTCCTCTCTGTAAGATAATCTGTTTATAAAACATATTGATAGCACTGGAAGCAGGGATACCAAGTGTAGACAGGATACTTTCTGCTTTTTCTTTGACATCTGGTTCAATCCTTGCATATAAATTTGCTGATTTTGTAGCCATATAAAACATCTCCTTTCGTGAGTAGTATTTCCATCTATCTTTATTATATGCAAATGTCCGCACAATAGCAATACTAACTTTTTTGTAAACTAAGCGGCAATTTTTGTCAAATCATATATTGGACTAACTTTCTATCGGTATCACTCTTTTTTCTACAATCATATTAGCACGTATCTATTTACATACAGCAATCCATCCACATGCTCCTGCAACTTCCTCCAGTTCCACAATTGTCAGTTTTACTGCGCTATGGTCGTTGCCGGCTGCCGGATAGACAGTATCGTATCTTTTTAATGACTCATCCAGATATACTTTGACTCCATCTTTAATTCCAAATGGACATACACCACCCGGAGCATGTCCGATATAATCTTCTACTTCATCAAAAGGAATCATTTTTGCTTTTTCATGAAAATAATCTTTATATTTACGATTCGCAATTTTTGCTGTTCCTTCCGTAAGAATCAGAATTGGACCATCCTCTGTCAGAAATGACATAGTCTTCGCAATCATCCCAGGCTCTACACTAAGTGCTTCTGCTGCAAGTTGGACCGTTGCACTTGATGCTTCCAGTTCAATGACATGATCTGCATAACCTTTTTCTGTTAAATACTTCTTTGCTTTTTCTAATGACATCGTTCTTACTTCCTTCTTTTTTTATTATCATATCTGGATTATGCATAAAAAAACAAGAAGTTTTTCTAGTTTAGCCTTAAAAACTTCTTGTTTTTACAACTTTTCACATATATGTTTTCAAAAAACGCGTGAAATTCTCTTTTTTAATTCAGATATTCACCAACCGGAGAAGAATTATACTGTTTCTTAATCTCAATCACAATAGATCCATCTTCATTTGTTTTTTCTGATGTATTCTGGTGTTTTCCCGGACAGTTGCTGCAATTATTTTCTGCAAGTTCAGAAATGCTGCTGCTCGGCATTCCG
Organism: uncultured Mediterraneibacter sp.; assembly: GCA_934309345.1. Taxonomy (GTDB): domain Bacteria; phylum Bacillota; class Clostridia; order Lachnospirales; family Lachnospiraceae; genus Mediterraneibacter. Next base: position 1,937 of record CAKRDD010000021.1, read on the forward strand.
GCACTGAGGATTATTTCCATTTCCTTTGTGATGTCTGCAATTACGATTCTTTGCGGATACTTTTCCTCCGGGCTTGGAAATGGCATTATTAACATGGTTGGTGCTACCATCCGTCAGCTTATTTTACTGGTTCCATGCCTTTGGATTTTTATAAAAATCTCTGGCATTTCACATGACTGGTATGCCTTCTGGATTGCAGAAATCATTGCATGTATTTACAGTTATTGTATGTCACATAAATTGCTAAAAACAATTTTTAAATAAATAAAAGGGCATGAATCCGCCTATAGATTCATTCCTTTACCGATTCATATTTTAGTCTTCTTTCATAGTCACATACATTCCATAATTATCTTCTCACATCTGTCATACCCAAGCTTGGAACTATTCAGACACAACATATAATTGCTGGCTTTTCCCCATTTCTGATCCGTATAAAAATTGTAATTTGCCATACGTCTTTTATCTATATCTACCATCATTTTGACAGCTTTCTGTTCTTCTACATTGTATAAGCGAGTGATACGCTGTATTTTTTCCGACATATCTCCATGAATAAACACATTCAGCACATCATCCCGGTCTTTCAGAATATAATCTGCATTTCTTCCAATGATCACGCAAGGCTCCTTTTCAGCCAGCTCTAAAATAACATTTCTCTGTGCCTCATACACCAGGTCTTCTACTGATTTTCCTGTGACGTCACGTCCGGCAAATGCATATGCGAATACTCCTTTTTTCGGCGATAATTCTGCATTTTCCTGAATATATTCCGTAGATAAACCAGACTTTTCTGCAATCTCATTAATGATATTTTTATCATAATAAGCAATTCCAAGTTTCTTTGCTACTTCTTCTCCGATAAAACGTCCGCCACTTCCAAATTCTCTGCTGATTGTAATGATTCTTTTTGTCATCTCCGCTTCCTCCTTAACTTAAAACATCCACCTTGTTTTTTCTGATCTTCTTTAAGAACACATATCCCACAAAACATGAAACTATTTCAGTAATTGGAAATGCCCACCAGATCAATGTAACTCCCATCTGGCCATTTCTGACAAATATCGAAAAAATTCCGGCCAGTGGCAGAATAATGATAAGCTGTCTCAAAAGCGAAATTACCAATAATTCCACACCACCGTCCAATGCCTGATAAATACCCTGATAAGCAACATTGATTCCGGCAAACAGAAAGCTGACTGAGATTACCCTCATTGCTCCGATAAAATATTCTCTTGACTGTCCTGAATTGAACAGCGTTGCAAATGCTCCGGGGAAAATCTCTGTAATGACAATTCCAAGAACCATTAATGCAACTGTATAGATCAGACCATATTTGATTCCATCCTTTATTCTCTTTTTGTTTCTCATTCCATAAGCAAATGCAAGGATTGGGGTAATTGCATCACGAAGGCCAAATGCAAGGAAGAGAACAAACTGCTGCACCTTATAAAACAAACCATATGCTGTCTGTGCTGACGGATTGAACTTCAGGATCAGATTCATTACATAAACCATAATCGACATCAATGCCTGTGCAATGATCGCCGGAAGTCCGATTGCATAGATTTCTTTTATAACACCTGCATCTGGCTTCATATATTTCGTTCCATGCTCAAACTCTTTATTCAGTTTTATATGGAAAATAAACAGCAATACTGCGGACGCTACCTGGCCAATTACTGTTGCATAGGCCGCGCCTTTCACTCCCATTTCCGGGCAAGGTCCAATACCATAAATCATGATCGGATCAAGAATAATATTTACAACTGCTCCGACCACCTGACCAATTGTGGAATAAAGGGATCGTCCTGTTGCCTGTAATAACTTTTCGAATAAAGAGAAGAAAATAATTCCAAAAGAGATCACGCAGCATATCCGCAGATAACTGACACCCATCTGAAAAACTTCTGCATCTACTGTCTGGGATGAAATGTATGCTTTCACCCCGAAGATACCAAACAGTAAGCAGACCACATAAATGATCACTCCCAGGAACAGACTGTTTCCTGCTACCTTTGCTGCTTTTTTATTGTTTCCCTGTCCAAGTGTCCTTGCCAGAAGTGCATTGGTTCCGACACCTGTTCCGATTCCCACTGCTACCATGAGCATCTGGACCGGGAATACCAGTGTCAATGCATTTAATGCTGCCTCACTGCCCACTCTCATATTTCCTACAAATGCACTGTCTACAATATTGTAGACCGCCTGCAATGCCATAGATAAGATCATCGGGATTCCCATCTGGACCATCAGCTTATTCACTGGCATATCCTTCATTTTGTTGCTTTCCGCCATTTTGTTTTAACTCCTCTCTTTTCTGCACAAAAAAAGTGTGCACCTTGTCTTATAAGCTGGACTTACGCTGACAGGCTACACACTTTTTCATGGCGATATTCTATTTGTAACTGTTCAGAGCCAAGCAAAATTTCATAAAACAGGTGTAAAATGCGTAGCATTTTGGAGGTTGCCTCTGAACAGTTACTTCTATTTTAATAAAAGAAAACGAGCAGCCGGTAAACTGGATTTACGCTTACTTGCTACTCGTTTGTAGTTATTATATTTCCTGTTTTATTAAAAGTCAAACAAAATTTTCTTTACTTTTCTACCCTCTAACCAGCTCTCTCAACTTATCCAGATCTTCCTTATCCGGATGTGATAAAGCACGGTCAAAATTTGCGATCAGCAGATCAAGATTTGGCATATGATCCGGCTGCTCTTTCATTTTCACATAACGGTCTCTCACCGCTTGTGGCATCTTTCCCTGACACATATACTCACCAACTACCTGATTGCTTTCATCCATAGAACTCTTAACATTATTCAGAACCTTCTGAAAATATGCTTCATTCTCACCAAACCCGGCTGTTCCAAACAGAAAGACTTTCTTATTCTTTATTCTTTGCAATAACTCCAATGCGGATTTATCTGCATTTCCCTGGTCTGTCCAGAAACCAATGTAAAGCATTTCCGATACCGGTTCTTCGATTTCGCTTGTTCCGAAATAATCACAATTCTCCTGCGGCAATGCATCACGAATCGCATTTGCCAGCTCTGCTGTATTTCCTGTTTTGCTGCTGAATATGATTGAATATCTTTCTTCTTTCATACTATAACCTTCCTTCTAAGCTAAATCGATTCTGGAACAATATCTTCAGACTTCTTATTTCTGCTTAATTTCCATAATAACTGTTTTTCCAGCCTGAACTTCTCCCTCTTCACATACAAGCTCTTTCCCTTCAAGGCTTGAACCGATGACGATCGGTGTGATGGAATTACGTCCTGTTTCTTTGATAAACTCAAGGTCTGCATCTGCAAGAAGATCTCCTGCTTTTACCTTGTCTCCTTCTTTTACATGGATCTGGAAACATTTTCCATTCAGTGCGACTGTCTCAAGTCCGACATGTATCACAACTTCTACTCCGTTATCGGAAGTAACAGCATAAATGTGACCTGTCTCTGCTACTTTTGATACAGTTCCGTCAACCGGGCTTACAACCTTACCTTCTGTCGGAACGATTGCGATTCCATCTCCAAGAATCTTCTCTATAAAAATAGGATCCGGCACTTCTGTGATTGCTACTGCTGTACCGGTCATAGGTGCTAAAATTGTTTCAAATACGTTCTCCTGATTGCTCATATCTAACTCCTCCTTAGACATCTTTTATCCACTCATTACTTCTCTTACTAACTAAAAAATTATAGTCACTGTTTCTGCGAATTTCAATCCCATTTTTTGATTTATTTGTGAATTCTATGTTTTGCATATTTTTCCACGCTACTATCGTTTCTTCTTATTCATAATGATCAGTAAATCTCTACAAAGGTCTTATAGAAATCATATACCTTACCGTCTTCCTGTGCGCAGAGTAGAAAGCGACTGATCACATCCCCTGTTTTATGATATTGCTGTAGATATTCTATATGTTTCTGCAAGTCATTTGGATAATTCTCGGCAACTTCTTCTTTCATAAGAAATGTCATATATCTGCCGCCATGCTTACGCCAGATAATATGTGACTCGTCAAACACATTGCTCGCGTCCGGCAAGACAGTCAGACCACGTTGTTCCTGCTGCAGCGTATCCGTATGCTGTACGCGGGAATAAAGATACGGATCTTCAATATATTGAAGTAACTTCTCCTGCTCAATCAACTCAAAAGAGACAATGCACTCCGTATCGATCTCTGTTTCCTGATAAGGCGTCTGTCTCAATTTCTCCAACGTCTTCACCGCCTCAATATGCCTTTGCAGTTTTTTCATTCGAAGTCTTAGCAGTTCCTGTTCCTGTTCAAGCTCCGATAACTTCTGTTCAAACAGATTTGCCTGTTGTTTCGGTGTATTGGATTTCATCTCTCGGATCTGCTTTAACTGAAATCCGAGATTTTTATAAAAGATCACATCAGAAATTGTCATCAGATCTTCTACCGCATACTCCCGATAATGACTTGTCTCCCCTTTGTTCGGCGATAGAACCTGCATCTCTTCCCAATAGCGCAATGTAGATGCGGGAATGTCAAAGAAATGGGATATCTCTCCTATTTGAAATTCCAAAGCTATATTTTCCACCTCCTCTTGATGATTAGATGATCTTTTTCTCTTCATCGTTCATGAAAATACCGACATCTTGCTACTGGTATTTTAGCAATCTTTTTATTGACCTTCAAGTACCTTTAAGGTTTATCCTATACTAAGAAATTTTTTTAACAAGGAGGCTTCCTTATGGAAAAAACTCTTATATTTCGTTCGGTAGATGAGATTCGATTAAAGAAATTATTACGCTTTATCATTCCAACTTATCTGACCTCATTATTTACTACTGTTTATACGATCGTTGACGGAATCTTTGTTTCTGCTTATGTTGGAACAAATGCACTCGCTGCGATCAACGTTGTCTATCCGCTTGTAAATATTCTGTACGGTATCGCACTTGCCTTCGCTTCAGGTGGAAGTGCACTTGCCGCTCTTCATATCGGTGGAAAGAAAAATGACGAAGCCAGCCGGACTTTCTCGGTAAGCATGGCTGCTGCCATTGTCATTGGCGCTCTTGTCTCTGCGCTTATTCTTTTCCGATTGCCGCTCATCCTGCAGATGCTTGGTGCAACCTCACTGTTGATGGAAGATTGTAAAGCTTATATCTACTGGTGGCTGTTCGATGCTCCGATCGTGGTTGGAAAAGAGATGTTCACTTATTTCATCCGTGTTGATGGTTCTCCGACATATAGTTTTCTGACGGCACTTTCTGGAGGGATTTTTAATATTGTTTTTGATTATATTTTTATCGAACAACTTCATATGGGAATTACAGGTGCCGCACTTGCAACCTTCCTCGGCCTTCTGCTTTCTTTCGTAATGGGAGTGGTTTACTTTGTAACACATCCAAACTTCCTTCATTTTACATTCCGCGGACTGTCCATAAAGGAAGCATTTCATAGCATGATCAACGGAACTTCTGAATTCGTAAACCAGCTTGCGATTGCGATCACAACCGTTGTCTTTAACCGAAGTGCCCTACTTTTCGCCGGAGAAGACGGCGTTGCTGCTGTTTCGATCATCATGTATTTACAGTTCTTATGTATCGGAATTTATTTTGGATTTTCTATGGGACTATCAACGCCACTAGGATATGCTTACGGAGACAGAAATTTCTCTGTCTGTCGTGTTTTAGAAAAGTACGCTTATCGCTTCTTTGCGATTGCACCGATCATTCTCTACGGATGCACTTATCTGCTGGCACCAATTGGGGTACGTTTCTTTGCATCTCCCGGCAGCACAGTCTTTGACATGGCAGTTTCCGGACTGCGCTTATATGGACTCGGATTCTTATTTTCAGGAATCAATATCTTCGCAGCAATCCGTATGATGACATATGGCAAAGGATATATCTCAGGTATGATTACTTTCCTTCGTTCCTTTGCTCTGCTGCTTCTTTTCCTGACAGTTCTTCCAAGGTTCTTGGAATTAAATGGAATCTGGCTGGCAGTACCGGCAGCTGAGATATTGACACTGATTGTTGCACTTTGGACGTTGAGGAAAAAAACTGTAGCTTAAAAACAACTACTTAAAGAGAACTAAAAGACGGAGATTTCTGACATTTTGTAATCAGAAACCTCCGTCTCTTTTTCATGAAATCTTATCCTTTAAAATCCTACTCGACTGTCTCCCAGTTCATTCTTCCATATCTGAGTGTCATCTCCTGGATTTCCTTCTGCAATTTCAATGATAACTGTCTCGTATTCACTCTCCATTTCCAGTTTTTTCCTACTGTAGACGGAGTATTCATACGACAATTATTTCCAAGCCCTAAATAATCCTGCATCGGAACAACACACAGCTTTGCACTGCTTCGCATAATCAGGCTGATCAGCGATTTATACAATTCATTTTCCGGCGTGTACTGGTCACACATGTAATCTCTTGCCAGTTTCTGTTCCTCTTTTGTGATACTGCTCCACCATCCAACGATTGTTTCGTTATCGTGGGTTCCTGTATAAGCAACACTGTTCACCGGATAATTGTGCGGAAGATAATCATTGGCGCATCCTGAGTCGCGGGAATCAAAGGCAAATTCCAGAACCTTCATTCCCGGGAAACCACTCTCGCGGACCAGCTCACGGACAGAATCTGTCACATAACCAAGGTCTTCTGCAATAACCTGCTTCCATCCAAGTGCCTGTTCCACTTTGCGGAACAGATCGATTCCAGGACCTTTCTCCCAATGTCCTCCGATCGCATTCTCTGCCCCATACGGAATTGAAAAGTATTCATCAAATCCACGGAAATGATCAATTCTGACAACATCATACATCTGGAATACATAATGCAGTCTTGAAATCCACCATGAATATCCTGTCTCTCTATGATAGTTCCAACGGTACAGCGGATTTCCCCACAGCTGTCCTGTCGCAGAGAATCCATCCGGCGGGCATCCGGCTACAGCTGTCGGAACATTTTCCTCATCTAACTGGAATAATTCTGGATGCGCCCAGGTATCCGCACTGTCCATTGCAACATAAATCGGGATATCTCCAATGATCTTGATTCCATTTTCATTTGCATATGTCTTTAATTTCATCCATTGCTCGTGGAATTTAAACTGCATGTACTGCTGGAATTCAATATCATAATACAGTTCCTCTCTGTAATAGTCCATTGCCCATTTCCAACGGAGACGGATATCTTCTGCCCATTTTGTCCACTCTACATTGTCAAATCGTCCTTTTACAGCCATGAACAGTGCATAATCTGACAGCCACCAGCTATTCTCATTCACAAATTTCTGATAATCCGGATTTTCACTGATCTTACTTCTCTCATAAGCTTTGCGAAGCAATGGATAGCGTCCATTATAAATCTTCTCATAATCAATGGAACCTTTTGCTTTTCCCCAGTTTACTTTCTTACATTCTGCACGTGTCAAAACACCTTCCTCGATCAGTTCATCCAGACTGATAAAATACGGATTTCCTGCAAATGTAGAAAAGGACTGATATGGAGAATCCCCATAACTGGTCGGTCCAAGCGGGAGAATCTGCCAATAACTCTGGCCTGCTCCTTTGAGCCAATCTACAAATTCATATGCGCTTTTTGAAAAACAACCAATTCCATACTCTGACGGTAAACTACTGATCGGCATTAAAATACCTGCTGCTCTTTCGCTCATTTTATCTTCCTCCTCTTAATCTTCTACCTCGATCATTACTCCATAATGATCGGATACTACCGGGTAATTCTTACCATTACATACCACTTGTGATGACTTTACTTTTTTCTGCGTATTACAGAAAATGTAATCCAGACGTTTGGCATCTTTCACTGCTCCATCGCGCCATCCATCGATTTCTTCTTCCACTGTAACACCGGAATCTTTCTGTTCTGCCAGACAGTAAGTGTCTTTCCATCCACTTTCGCAGATCAATTCATACCCTTCCTGTTTTACATTATCGAGACTGTTGAAATCTCCCATCAACCAGATGGTGCGATCTTTCTTTTCCAGACTTTTCGTCAGCTTTTCTATTTTCTCCCACTGTTTCTTCAGCGGTTCTTCCTCGTCGTTCCACCAGCCCATATGTACTGTAAAGAAAATGTCATCGTTCCCTTCTGTCTGCATTCCTAAAATTTTTCTTGTCTTCCAGTTATCATAATCATCTGTCTGGCTGATCAGGAACTGCTTTACTCTCATAATCGGTTTCTTTGATAAAAGAGCCATTCCTTCATCGTATTTTCCATATCCGATCTTTGCAGACAGCCAGGTCCAATAGTAATATACTCCTTTTTCTCTGAGTGCTTCAACAACTTCTTTCGCGTGATTGTCTTCTCTTACAGGAAGCCCGAAATCCATACATCTCTTATATCCGGCCAGCATTACATCCGGAATAATTCCGGCACTTGCAGTCTGATTCACCTCCTGAAGAGCAATCACATCCGGCTGCTCGGCTGCTAACATATCTATAAACTTTTCTTTTTTTTCTTCATAAGATGATTCTACAAGACTATGCGTATTTAATGTCATTAACTTCATTCTCTTCTCACTCCTGTAAAAACACCGGAGAAGTTTCTAGAGTCCCTTCTCCGGTCTGCTGTCTGTTATAAACTGCTTTTATAAGATATCATTAATATCTGATTTTAACACATCTGCCTTCGGTCCGTAAACTGCCTGGATTCCATTGTCTTTCTTAATTAACCCAAGTGCGCCTTCTGACTTCCATGCGGAAAGCTCTGCTACTTTATCCAAATCCTTTACTGTGACACGGAGTCTTGTCATACATGCATCCACAAGGATAATGTTTTCTCTTCCTCCGAGCAATGCAATGATTCTCTCTGCCTTGCTGTCTTTAGCGTCTGTTTTTCCACCTTCAGATTTTGCTGAAGCTGATGCTGAAGCAGGCTCATCCTCTGCATTATCATCCATATAATTTCCAAGTCTTCCCGGTGTTGCGAAGTTAAACTTACCGATCATAAAATATGCTACAAAATATCCGATGATGAAAAATGCAACCACACAGATCACAAAATTGATAATGTCTCCGCCCAGACCGGCTTTGATCGACATTGGAATTCTTGTGATAAACTCAAGGTTTCCGAAAGAATGTACTCTCAGATGAATGATTCCTGACATTGCGAATGCACATCCCTGAAGAATTGCATACACGATATACAATGGCAATGCACAAAACATAAACATGAATTCCAGTGGCTCTGTAACACCTGTGAGGAATACTGCAAGTACTGTTGAGATAAACATAGAACGGTATTTATCTTTCTTATCTGCATCAACTCTTCTGTACATCGCAAGTGCAACACCAAGTAAAAGTCCTGTTGCTCCGATCATCTGTCCAACTTTGAAACGAGCCGGTGTTACTGTTGTGAGCAGAGTTTTATACGCTTCCATATTTCCTGCATCTTTGTAGTTGATCAGATCAGTTACCCATGCAAGCCACAGCGGATCCTGTCCAAATACCTGCTTTCCGGCATTAACTCCTGTTGCGATCGTATATGTTCCACCGAATGAAGTATAATTCATCGGAATTGTCAGCATATGATGCAGACCGAACGGAAGCAGAAGACGCTCTAATGTTCCGTAGATAAATGGTGCAAGGATCGGTGATGTAGAAGATGAATTTGCGATCCATACACCGAACGCGTTAATTCCTGACTGTACAACCGGCCATACAACTGCAAGAATCAAAGAAATAATTACTGACCATGCAATACATACCATCGGTACAAAACGCTTTCCATTGAAGAAAGACAATGCATCCGGTAATTTACGGTAATTGTAGTATTTATTGTAAATAATTCCTCCTGCAAATCCTGCGATAATTCCAACAAAAACACCCATGTTCAATGCCGGCACGCCTAATACAGAAGTGAAATATCCGTTGACAAGAATCTCTTTTCCAAACAGAGTATGTGTCACTGCTGTTGCATCATTCAACATATCAGATGTAACTCCGAAAATAGATCCCGTGATCTGATTGATCAGAATAAATGAGATCAATGCTGCAAATGCACCGCCTGCACGCTCCTTCGCCCAGGAGCCACCAATTGCAACCGCAAACAGGATATGCAGGTTATTGATAACTGCCCATCCGATATTCTCCATCGTACTTCCGATTGTCATTACGATAGAAAGATCCGCTCCTGCCATCTGTACCAGCTTACCGATACTGATCATCAATCCTGCTGCCGGCATAACTGCGATAACCGTCATCAGAACTTTTCCTAATTTCTGAAGCAAATCAAAATTAAGATTGAATTTCTTCTTTCCTTTCGTTTCCACCTTCAAATTCCTCCTTTAGATCTCCCTGCATGCCATCGCATCATGTGGCACGCTTTTCTTTGTTGCATTATTCTATGCAACCGTTTGCATTAATTATATGCACGTTTTGCACGAAATGCAATTCTATTTATAGATATATTTTCTATTTCTGCCTTTTGCACAATTTATATGCTCCGTTTTTGTACATTCTCACAACAGTTTCTATGCAAAAATTTGTGCAACAGATTTGACATTATTGCGTTCTTTCACTAAAATAAAAGGTAACGAATTTTTAGAAAAACAGGAAAATCGTGTCAGGCATCTGACACCCTCATTCCCTCACAGGAGGAAAATATGGCAGTAACAATTAAAGATGTGGCCGCTTTGGCAGGTGTATCGCCTTCCACTGTCTCCAGAACTTGTAAGAATAATCCGTCCATCAGCACAGAGACGAAAGAAAAAGTCCGCAAAGCAATGATCGAACTTGGTTATGAAGTAAACTTTCAGGCAAGCAATCTTGCTTCCCAGTATTCCCGCACGATTGGAATCATTCTTCCACCATCCGCCCGTGAAGTATATGAAAATGCTTTCTATCTTCAGGCAATGCGAGGAATCAGTCACTACTGTAACCAGAGACAATACATGTCCACGGTTGTAACAGGTCAGGATGAAGATGAGATTTTGAAAGCGATCCAGTCCATGTCCAGAAGCGGAAAAGTAGACGGATTTATCGTGCTTTATTCCCGAAAGGACGACCCGGTTATTGATTATCTATTCAGTGAAGGACTTCTCTATATTCTGATTGGAAAAGCAACACAATACACGAATCAGACTTTATATATTGATAACGATAACCTGCTGGCCGGAGAAGATGCGACTGAATATCTCTATCAGCTCGGTCACAGAAGAATTGCTTATCTTGGTTCTGACAGCTCCCTGATCTTTGCTGCAGATCGAAAAACCGGTTACCAGATGGCATTAACTAAACACGGGATTCCTTTCCGCCCGGAATACTGCACGGAAGTCCTGAATGTATCAGGGGATAACACAGAAGCAATCTCTTCTCTGTTACTGCAGGACGAACCGCCAACTGCAATCGTTGTAAGTGATGATATTCTTGCTGTTTCACTTGAAAGAGTGTGTCTTCAGAATCATGTTTCAATCCCTGAGGATCTGTCGATCATATCTTTCAATAACTCTCTGTTTGCAAGATCAACATCACCGCAGCTCACTTCGATCGATATTAATTCCAAGCAGTTGGGAATTGAAGCCGCATCACAGATGATCAATCATATTGAGAATCCGAATCTTGTGGCGACCAAGATCATCGTGCCGCATCAGCTGATTGAACGTGACAGCTGTTGTAAGATAAGTTGATAAAAGACGGAGAGTTCTGACATTTTCAATCAGAACTCTCCGTCCTTTTTCATCTTTTAGCATTTATAATACCTTATATTTTTCAAATAGTTCCAGGTACTCCTTTTCAACATCCTTGAATGCTCTCACTGTATAATCAGGTACCACATGTGTCTCAGGCTTGTCCCCTTCTGAGTCTTCACCCAGTAAATATTTCATATCATACCACAATACCGCATCATCAATCTCTTTGATCAGCTTCTCTTCCTGCTCATCGAGCGGCGAACCCAGGAACTTGGTATATAAAACATCAAGCAAATGATTTTCCTGTTCTTTATATACGGTCATAAACTGCTTCAGCGGGCGCGGCACATCTGACATATAACACTCACTTGCGTCATGCAGAAGTGCGCCCTCGATCACACGGTTGCTGTATCCTCTGGCTGCGGCTTCCTTTGCGCACAGAATACAATGTTCTCCCACAGACCAGAACGTACTGACCTGGCCGTTCCCCCGACAGATCATCGGAAGCGCATGGGCGATATCTACAATGTTGATCAACTCCGGATCCGGATTGATCGGATCAAAATGGTTTCCTGTGTATGTTGTGATGTAACTCATAATTTTCTCCTGCTTTCTCTTTAATAATAATATATATTCACAAATACTCTGCTAACATTTCATTGACATTCGCTTCTATTATATCTATCATCCTAACACATTTTTCTTTCTCAATTCCTGCTGTCATGCCCACTGCAAGAAGTTCCTTCCTGCCTGGGGTTCTTCCATTTCCATCTACGGCCGTTGTATGCTCTCCATAATAGGTATTGCTATAAGTAAGATCATAAGCCGGACTTAATCTCCAATTGTCATTTGTCTCATCATGCAGATACGTAAAATTCTTCGAGTGATCATCTCGATTATGTGCAAAGACATTAAAGCACATTCGCCGGAACATATTTTCCATATCTTCCACATTGTCACCTGTCAGAATTTTTGTCAATTTCATTAATCCATGATAATCTAAACTTGGCTGTTCAAAATCTAATTCTAATAATGCTGCTGCCGTAAGCATATGAATTCTCTTTTCCCCTTGTGAGTCCAATATTCTGTCAAAACGTTTCGTCCCAAAATAACCTTCACACGTTTTGGATGGAAATAATTTTGTCTCACTCATAACAATTCCACATTTTCTTGCACAACACGAATAATCATATTCCATCTTACCTGCATTTTCCCCATCTACATGCGCTGGGAATTTAATAATCCACTGTTCTCCATTTATCGATGTCATAATCTTCGGTCTGGCACCTCCACTTGTACCGCCTAACCGATATAATTCATCTAATTTATCTGAGTATTCTGTGTTCAATATTCTTCGACATTGTTTTGCAAGCTCATCTAGATCCAGCCCTTCTCTTTGCTTTGGAAATTCCTTTTCCGGCTGATAAGTTAATGCCCCCATTCCTGATTTACCAACAATTGCCAACCGATCCAGTACCGTTAATTCATCTGGATTTAATTTATGAGATTGCAGCAATCGTTTCAAGAGTAATTGCCCCCAATGATCCGGAAGACTATCTGCAAATACTCCGAAAAGTCCTTGAAAATATTCTTTTGTCGGAACGAAAACCTGATTTTTTAAAGGTAATGAAAATGGATTAATAGAAAAACCTTTTTCAAGCCAGCTTTTGCTGTACTGAAACGCTGCTTTATAATCCGCTGTCATTGCCAATGTTCCCACCAGACGATCATGATAGTATACTTGTAATGAATTACCTCGTCTCATTTATAACCTCCTGAATATCCTTATATGGCACACTTGTAAAAATATCTCTAAGTTCATCTGCCATATCCAATGCCATCGCAATCTTTGTTAAAGAAAGTAATGAAATCATCCCTGTCGTCTCAAATCTTTTAATCGAACCATAACTCACGCCACTCATAGATGCTAATTTTTCCTGTGAAATTGAACGTCTCTTTCTAATATTGCGCACTCTTTGCGCAAGCTTTTGATCTAGTTCTTCTGCTGTTTCCCATACTAACTGATGCATTCATCCGCCTCACTTTATAGATAATATTTTATCTGTTTTCAACTATTTTATGCGTTTTTAGATAATATTTTATCTATTCAAATCATATCACTTTTATCTTTTCATATCAACCAGGCTCTTGCAAAACATCTCCAAAACCTCTAAAATTATTGTATCTGCTAAAACATTGAATCAAGGAGAAAATTTATGAGCATATACGCAATTTACTTCAGTCCAACCGGTGGAACTGAAAAAATAGTTACATTTATAGCTGAACAATTTGGTGAATATCAGAGCATTGATTTATGCGAAAAAACTTCTGATCTAACAAATGATTTTTCCGAAGAAGATCTCTGTATCATCGGAGTTCCTTCCTTCGGTGGACGTGTTCCTGCCATTGCATTAGAGAGAATCAAAACCCTGAAGGGAAATAATGCAAATGCGATTCTAATCACAGTTTACGGAAACCGTGCTTATGAAGATACATTGATTGAACTTGAAGATACTCTGATTGAAAAGAATTTCGCCTGCCAGGCAGCTATTGCGGCTGTCGCAGAACATTCTATCATGCATCAGTTTGCAACCGGGAGACCCGATCAGAATGATCTTGCAGAACTCTCTGACTTTGTACAGAAAATTAAGAAAAAAAATAATAACACCGTAAAATCTGAACTCTTGCCAGTACATGTTCCGGGCAACAGACCTTACCGCGAATACGGTATAATTCCGCTTATCCCCGGTGCTTCACATACCTGTGGCTCCTGTGGACTTTGCGTTGCGAAGTGCCCGACAGGAGCTATTCCATCTGACAATCCTAAGCATACTGATAAGGACAAATGTATTTCCTGTATGCGCTGTATCAGTGTCTGTCCAAAACATGCCCGCAAGCTGAATCCAGTAATGCTGGCTGCCGCTTCTCAGAAGTTAAAAAAAGCTTGTTCCGGACGAAAGGAAAATGAACTGTTTTTATAAATAAGACTATAAAAGACACCCGCTATTTCATCCTTCTCTAGATAAAATAACGGGTGTCTCAAAGTTATTACACTATACCACTACTTCTACCAGTGTCTTGTCACCAAATTGAATTTCTTTCAGCCCTGTCTGCTTATTCTTATTGAAATTAAAACTCAGCAAATACCCTTTATCCAGATGATAATATTCCAGATACTCTGCCAGTTGTTCTTCGCCTCTCTTATTATACTCATTTCCATGCCAGATCTTCAGTTCGATCACATATTGCTTTCCTAGATAATCTACAACTATATCTGTTCGCGTCTGATCCCTTGTCTGTGCCTCAACATAATAATTTGTCAATTTCTCAGATAAAAACAGATTATATAAACGTGTTTCAAAAATTCGGTTTGCTATCACAACCTGACCATTTTTCTCTTTTATAAATCCAAACATTGTTCCGATATCGATTGCAAAATTATCCGGATTATAAGGATATGACTCTCCACGGAACAAAATTGCATACAACATCGCCCTTAGTTCCGGATAATCCGTAATCTTTTTTCGAAGGTCATCAAACAGCGGATTGGCTTCTCGCAATAATATTTTCACTGCATCAGATACACCTTGCTTTGTCCAATTCTCGCCGCATCGCTCATCTATTAATTTGCAGATTTTTGACACCAGATATGGATATCCTGATGTATATTCAAAAATTGTTTTTGCGCACTCCCGGACAAGCATCACACACGAATGTTCATCATTATATTCGTTTAGCATACCTTCGATTTCTTCCACCGTAAAACTCATATCCACCGGAAAGTCTGCTGCGATGTTCCATGGACTGTTCATCTGATGTTCGCGGTCTTCTCTGATTCTGTGCTTCAGATTCTTTATATCATAAACTCCAGCCAATATCACAGAATGAAATGTCGGTCTTGTGTTCCTCTTTAAGAATTTACTTCTGAGCATTCCGAGAAAATCTATAAACACTTTATAATTACTGGCTTGATCCACCTCATCTATGATCAGCACAACCGAAGCCATTGAGTTCTTGCAGATTTCAGAAAGTATACCAGATAAACTCATCATATCCTCTATCTTATTTTGCTCTATGCTTTCTCTAATAATCGCTTTCACTGCTTCATCTATTTGTGGAACTTCATCATATCGAATCGCATCATAAAGCAATTCACATATCGTCTTACAGAACTCTGCTTCTGTTTCAAATGCTGTTCCTCCAAGTCCTTCAAAGCTAATAAAGAATACTGTATATTGATCGGCGAGATATTTTACCAACAGATTCAATGTCGTGGTCTTTCCATACTGTCTTGCACGATTTATTACAAAATACTGTTTTTCATCTACCAACTCTTTAATCTCTGCTAACTTGGAATCAATATTCACCATATAATGTTCGTCCGGATAGCAAACACCATTTACATTAAATTTTCTGCTCATAAATCTCACCTGCTTTCTTTACATATATGCCCATTCTTTATCTCTAGTATACAAAAAACGAATCTGAACAACAAGTGAAATGCACGTTTCAGATTCCTTTTATATTTCTTGTCAGATTTCTTCATCCTCAAGCTTCACGCACGGCAGATTCCATCTGTAGTGCGCTGCTCCGATACGGATCACAAGCACAACTACTGTTCCGATCACAAGCGCCGGAATCTGTCCCCAGCTCCTATATGCCAGTACACAGCAGATTGCCCCCGCAATTGACGCACAGGCATACACATGCTTTACAAAAATATATGGTGGAACTCCTGCCATCACATCTCGGAGAAGTCCTCCTCCAACACCGGTCAGCACTCCAAGAAAACTTAAGAAAAACATATTATCATGATATCCTGCTGTCCATCCTGTAGATACTCCAACTGCTGTAAAGATTCCAAGTCCGACCGAATCCATCAGGAACATTAGTCCTGCATAGAGTGCCTGGTATTTGCTATGCACCAGTCTCTTATTAATAGAAAGTAAGAGAAATGGCACTAATGCAGAAATCACTGCCACTTCTACATAAATCGGCTTCACAAATGCGCTCGGTGTTTTCCCCAAAATCACATCACGCATCATTCCGCCTCCTACCGCGGTCACCACACCAAGCACCAACACACCGAAAATGTCCATCTTTCGGCGGATACCAACCATGGCCCCCGAAATTGAAAATGCGATTGTTCCGATCAACTCGATGATCAAAACAATCAATGTCTGTAAATCCATATTGTTTTTTCCCCATTTCTATACCGATATTTCGACTGATATCAGTAGTTTCTGTTTGAAATTTTATCATAAAGACTTTGCATTTTCAATAATGTTACACATGTTTTAATTTCTTTCTAATTTCGTCACTTTTCTTCTAAATAGATCTTCTATCCCATACATTTCCGCCATTTTCACAACAATTCTCTGAATATTCCTATTATCAAACCTTAATTTTTTCATTTATCTCCCTCTCTTCAACCTCCAAAACCTCAATTTTTCACCCTACAATTCTCCCTGCTTTTCCCTTCCCCTTGACACCGGGTGCTATAGTGTAACTGTAGCAAAGAAAAGTACACTTAACAAAACCTACTTATTATTTTGACAAGTTGAAGGCTGCTAAGCGAATTCAGTAATTTGGAGGAAAAGATAAATGAATACTTTAAAAGCTGAAAAAAGAGACATGTCAATCAAAGCAAAAAAATTAAGACGCGAAGGATTCGTAACAGGAAACCTGTTTGGTCGTGAACTGGAAGATTCTATTCCACTGAAATTTGATAAAGCTGAAATAGAAAAACTTCTGAAAGTTGAAAACAAAGGTGGCCAGGTTATGCTGGAAGTTGCCGGTAAGACTTATGACGCACTGATCAAGGAAGTTGATTACAATCCTTTGAAGGGGTATGTAGATGAAATAGATTTTCAGGCACTGGTAAGCAATGAGAAGGTTCACTCTGTAGCAGAGATTCACCTTGTAAACCTCGAGAAACTGTCTTCAGGAGTTCCGCAGCAGATGCTTCAGGAGATTTCCTTCAAGGCTCTTCCTGCCGCATTGGTAGAGAAAGTCGAAGTTGATGTTGGACCTCTGAAAGTCGGAGACACAATTCGTGTTGCTGATCTTCCAATTGCCCAGGACAAAGATGTTGATCTTATGACAGATCTTGATGCAACAGTAGTTACTATCACAGAGGTACATGTAAAAGCTTCTGATCTTGCTTCTGATGAAGAGGAAGAAGAAGCTGCAGAATAACTTAACAAGCGACAGGCGCAGAGCTTCATAATTGATTCTCTGCGCCTGTTTTTTTGACTTCACTTCTATACCGCTATCTTCCCCTGCTTCTTCCACTTCCGTGTCACATAGATATAATACGGAATCAACGGAATCAATGCGGAAATCCACGCTGCCGGATCCGCCAGGCAAACTCCCGCAAAACTTGTTTTTCCTGCCACAAGAACTACAATTGCAGATCTCGCCGCAAGTTCAAACACTCCTCCGAGCATCGGCACAAGTCCATATCCAAGTCCTTGCAGGGTATTCCTATATAGGAAGATACTTCCCAGGAATGGATAACACCAGAACACCGTATGGAAATACAGCACAGATACTTCAATAACTTTCGTCTCTGATGGGCTGATAAAAAGGTATGTCAGATATTTACTAAAGAAAAATACCAGTATCATCGCAATTACGCTGTAAGCCAGAATCATAATCTGTGTACAGCGCACACCTTGTCGTACACGGTCTACTTTTCCAGCTCCCCAGTTCTGTCCCACATAAGTTGCAATCGTTGCACCGAAAGCAACGAATACTGTGCAGATTACATTCTGAATCTTTGCTGCCGCAGAGAAACCAGCCATATAATCTTCCCCGTAAACATTTACAGCACCTTGTACAATAATTGTTCCGATCGCTGTAATAGAAAACTGTAATGCCATCGGAACTCCAAGAGCCATCAGTTTCCCGCAAGCCGGAAGAGAAAATCTGAAATTCTCTTTTTTAAGATGCAGGATAGGGAACTTCTTCACGATATATATAAAGCAGAGTACTGCTGAGATTCCCTGTGCAATAACAGTCGCATAGGCACATCCTTCTACACCCATGCCGCCATAAATAATAAACGCCACATCAAGTCCTACGTTAATTACGGCTGAGATGATCAGAAAATATAATGGGGATTTCGAATCACCCAACGCACGCAGAAATGCAGCCAGTGAATTATATGCTGCTGTCACGATCAGTCCTGCATAAATAATTCCCATATAGGCCTTTACATCCGGCATGATACTATCCTTATAATTCATCAGACGTAAGATTGGTTCGTTTGCAATTCCAAGTCCAATCGTCATAAGCACTGCCCAGCCAGCGGCGAGATAAATAGACATTGCCACATAATGTCTCATCCGCTCGTATTCTTTTGCTCCAAACCACTGTGACACCAGAATAGCAAATCCGCTGCTCAGACCGTTCAGCCAGCCTGTCACAAAGAACATCAGCGAGCCTGTACTTCCAATCGCAGCCAGCGCTCTTACGCCAAGGAACTGTCCTGCTATAATTGAATCAGCAATATTGTAAAACTGCTGAAAGATATTTCCTAAAAACATCGGTATCATAAACTGCATGATCAGGCGGGCCGGGCTTCCGGTCGTCATATCATGAATCGTTGTGTTTTTCATTGTTGCATTGTCACTCATACTGTCATTATTTCCTCCAATTCATTACAACCCTCACCGATTTCTATCGGTTATTCGTTCTTTTCTGTACTTTCAAGTCTCGCACCTTCCATCATGGCAAGAACGAACTCTTTCATCTCCTGCGCATCCCAGATCTCCGGAACCGGATAAACCGGATTCGCCTCTTTCTGTGCCCATTTTACGATCTGGTTCACATCTTTTTCCTGAATCATGTCCGGATATTTCGGAATTCCCAGTTTCTCCTTTAGTTCTTCCATCCACTGAAGAAATGTTTCTGCGCGGATTTCAGACGAGATCATACCATCTGGTGTATCTACTTCCATCGCACAGATATCACACAGATCCGCAAGCTTGTCATACACAGAAGCTCCATAGGCACGCATCACATGCGGAAGCAGAATCGCCATTACAAGCCCGTGAGGCACTCCATAGAGCCCGCTGAGCGCATGGCCGATCGCATGAACATAACCCACACTTCCTCTTGTAAATGCGCGGCCTGCGTGAAATGCTGCCTCCTGCATATCCTGTCTCGCCTGCAGATTTGTCCCATCTTCATATGCTGTCAGAAGACTTTCGTGAATCAACCGTACTGCCTTACTGCACATCAGACGCTCAAAATCACTGTTATATGTATCATTCGTGTACGCTTCCACAGCATGACACAACGCATCCATTCCTGTCTGTGCTGTAACCTGTGGTGGCAATCCTACTGTGAGGCACGGATCAAGTACTGCGAAACGCGGCATTAGCTGCAAGTCATTGATGGAAGCCTTATGATGTGTCTGAACCTCTGTGATCACCGCCGCAATTGTTGCCTCAGACCCGCTGCCTGAAGTTGTCGGCACTGCGAAGATCACAGGAATCGGACGCAGTACACGGAAAATCCCCTGCAAATCACGGACAGATTTCTTTGGTCGTGCAACTCTGGCTCCGATGCCTTTCGCACAGTCCATCACACTTCCACCCCCAAATGCAATCATACAATCACACTTTTCTCCAAGAAATCTTCCTACTCCATTCTCAACTTCTTCATCCGTTGGGTTCTGGGAAATTCCATCAAAGATAACATATTCCAGCTTCTTCTCTTTCATCCCTTCCAGTAGTTCATCAAGAAGCCCCCTCGCACGGATCTTCGGTCCTGTTACGATCAATACCTTATGAAAGCCTCTGTCTCGAACCGCTTCCGGCAGCTTTCTCACCGCTCCGGGTCCACTGAGCACTTTCGGTGAACGCCACGGAAGAGCAGCCATTAAGAGCTTCGCTCCTGCCTGATATGCCCGGCAATATTTTTTCATTAAGAATGATTTAATATTTGAATTCAGCTCAACAACTTTTCCCGACTCTCTCTTTTTCATCTCACACCTGCCATTTTTCTTTCATAAATGTTTTTGTATGAACTTTCCTGATTTCCCCATTTAGTCCTGATTTACAACAATTACAAATAAATTACTGTGATTTGTATTTTGACACACTCCCGCTTTGAAATCAATCCATTCTTTCTATATTAAGGGGAATTTTTTTAATGTTCTTTTTTCACTTGTATATAATAATGCCTAAAAATCTGTCTGATTTTCCTTATTTTCTTTTTTTGTGAAAAATGCCAAATGATTTTCGATAAATTTTTCCATTATTTTTGCTATTTTTTTATTTTTTCTATACAAAATCCTAGCAATATCGCACAAAAAAGAGTATACTAAAGAAGTAGTATTATGAAAGAGAGGGCTTTTTATGAAACACGATAATATGTTGGCTATGATCTTAGCCGGAGGTCGAGGAACCCGCCTCCATGATTTGACAAAAAAAGTGGCTAAACCAGCCGTTTCATATGGCGGAAAATACCGCATTATTGATTTCCCACTTAGTAACTGCGCAAACAGCGGAATTGACGTTGTAGGTGTTCTGACACAGTACGAATCCGTACTTCTGAACAGCTATGCAGCAGCTGGAAGAAGATGGGGTCTTGATGCAAAGGATAGTGGAGTTTATGTACTCCCACCGCGTGAGAAAGCTGATGCTAACCTCGACGTATACAGAGGAACTGCTGATGCTATTTCCCAGAATATTGACTTTATAGATACATACTCCCCAGACTATCTGCTGATCCTCTCTGGAGACCACATCTATAAGATGAATTATGACAAGATGCTTGAGTATCACAAGCAGAACAATGCAGATGCAACGATTGCCGTTATCGAAGTTCCTATGAAGGAAGCAAGCCGTTTTGGTATTATGAATACAGACGAAACAGGACATATCGTTGAATTTGAAGAGAAACCAGAACATCCAAAGAGCAACCTCGCTTCTATGGGTATTTATATCTTCAACTGGAAACTTCTTCGTAAGATGCTTCTCGCAGATATGAAGAATGCAGATTCCAGCCATGATTTTGGTAAAGATATCATTCCTACTATGCTGAATGACGGAAAGAGTCTGTATGCATACAAGTTCAAAGGATATTGGAAAGATGTCGGAACAATCGATTCCCTCTGGGAAGCTAATATGGACCTTCTTGATAAGAACAACAAGCTTGATCTGAATGACCCAAGCTGGAAGATCTATACAGAAGATGCAACTGCACTTCCACAGTATATCGGAGCAGATGCAACTGTAGAAAGAGCCTTCATCACACAGGGATGTGTCGTTGACGGTACAGTTAAGAATTCTGTTCTGTTCACCGGTGCGAAAGTTGCTGCCGGTGCAAAAGTCATTGATAGTGTCCTCATGCCGGGTGCTGAGGTTGCAGAAGGTGCCGTTGTAACACGTGCCCTTGTTGCCGATGGCATTAAGATTGGAAAGAACGCTGTTGTCGGAGACGCAGCCAGCGAGAATATCGAGCTCGTTGCAAAACGAGTAAAGGGGGACGAATAAGATGAGTAAAGCTTTTGGAATTATCAACTTTGCAGGAAACAACATACAGGTAAATGACATGCAGGCATACCGTCCGATCGGTGCCTTCTCCTTCCTCGGAAGATATCGTGTAATTGACTTTCCGATTTCTAACATGAGTAACAGTGGAATTGATGTAATGCAGGTTTATGTCCGCAGAAAACCTCGTTCTCTCGTAGAACACCTCGGAACTGGACGTCATTACAATATCAACTCCAAACGTGGTAAACTGGTAACTCTCTTCCAGGAGAGCAACATTGACAACGGTATTTACAACACAGATATCGCTGCTTACATGGAAAACCTTGACTGCTTCGACGAGATCAACTCTGAATATGTTGTGATCGCACCTAGCTACATGGTTTATACAGCTGATTATAGTACATTCCTTAATTCACATATTGAATCAGGTGCAGACATCACTCTGATGTATCATTCTGTTGACAATGCGAAGGATCATTTCCCGAGCTGTCAGACACTGAACATTAACAAGCAGAAAGGGGTTCTCTCCATGGAGCCAAACCTTGGAAATGCTAAGAACAGAAACATCTTCATGGATACTTATGTAATGAAGAAAGACCTGTTCCTTGACCTTGTTCAGAAGGCACATAAGCTTTCCTCCATGTACACACTGGCTGATATCGTGAATGAGTCTTGTGAGGAACTTGATGTTCGCGCATATCCACATCGTGGATACTTTGCAACAATCTCAGACTTCAATAGTTACTATGAAGCAAACCTTGAACTGATCGACCTTAAGAAAGCAACAGATCTGTTCCATGATAACTGGCCGATCTATACACGTACAAACGACTCCTGCCCGACACAGTATTTCGAAGGCAGCAAGGTGACATCTTCCGTAATTTCTAACGGATGCCTGATTGAAGGTGCTGTTGAGAATTCTGTTATCGGACGTGGATGTACAATCAAAGAAGGAGCTATTGTTAAGAATTGTGTCATCGGTGCAGACGTTGTTATCGGAAAAGGTGTTCATGCTGAGAATCTTGTGATCGACAAACATGCACGCCTGATCCGTGGTAAACGTATTATCGCAGCTCCTGATAAACCGGGATACATCAAACGTGGTGACAGACTGTAGATTTAAAATTCCTATGACATTTTAAAAAGTTTTATAGAAAAATATTATTCTACAGAATTCATTATTAATACACATACATAAAAACCGGAAAGTAAAAGATAAATTTTAAGTCTTTTACTTTCCGGTTTTCAGTTTATGCTCAAATACAATTTACAGTTTTAATATGTTTTATTTACGGTTCTTTTTGTAAATAATTGCAAGCCCTTTCAGAAGCAGATCATCATCCAGAATAACCTTTCTCCTGCAATGCGGCACGATTTTCTTCGCCAGCCCTCCGGTTGCAACCACAGTGGCTTCCCCGCCCAGCTGCTCCTGCAGTCTGTCTATGATTCCATCTATCGCAGCAGCACTGCTGTAGATCAGTCCACTTTTCATACACTCTGTAGTATTCTTCCCGATCATATGCTCCGGTGCTTCAATACTGATTCCGCCAAGCTGAGATGCATGCGCTGTCAGAGAGTCCAGGGAAACCCCAATTCCCGGATAAATCATACCACCTATATAATTCTTGTTTTTATCGATCACACAGACTGTATTCGCTGTTCCAAGGTCAAAGATCAGAAGTGGCACCGGATACTCTGCGATTCCTGCAACAGAATCAACTACCAGGTCACTTCCCAGCTGTGCCGGGTTGTCAATCCGGATATTTAATCCTGTTTTAATCCCAGCTCCCACAACAAGAACATTCTTTTTCAGAATCTTCTCCACAGCCAGTTTTACAATTGTTGTAATCTGTGGTACAACCGAAGAAATGATTCCGCCTTCAATCTCATCTCTGTGAATATGATAAATATCGAGTACACTCTTAATATCGATCGCATACTCTAATTCTGTCTTTGTGCGAACCGTTGACAGACGTTCTACAAAAAGAGTTTTGTCTCCATCGATACATCCCAGCACAATGTTTGTATTTCCAATATCTATTGTCAGTATCATCTTCTAAATTTCCCCTCTCCGTTTCAGAATCTGATCAAGGATCCGATCTGCTGTCTCTTCCTTCGTCAGCTTGCCAAGTTCTTTTTCAGAATCTTCCGTGATCACTGTGACCACATTCGTATTTCCTCCAAATCCGGCGTCTTCTACTTTCAGACTGTTCGCTACGATCATATCCAGGTTCTTTTTCTTCAGTTTCTTTTTGGAATTCTCAAGCATATTTTCTGTTTCCATTGAAAATCCGCAGAGGAACTGACCTTCCGTTTTATGAGCACCAAGATATGCCAGAATATCATCTGTGCGTTCCATCTCAAGTGCCAGGTCATCGTCCTTTTTCTTCACTTTCTCATCACTGATATAACGCGGTCTGTAATCTGCCACTGCTGCTGCCTTGATAATGATATCCTGCTCATCAGCCCGTCCTGTCACTTCCTCGAACATTTCCCTCGCTGTTGTGATTGGAACTACATTTACAAAATGTGGTTTTTCTATAGAAGTCGGTCCGGTAACAAGCGTAACGTCTGCTCCGCGCTGCATACATACCTTCGCAATCGCGTACCCCATCTTTCCGGTAGAATGATTTGTAATATAACGGACAGGATCCACTGACTCCTGTGTCGGGCCTGCTGTAACCAGGACCCGCAGCCCTTTCATATCCTTCTCTCTGGAAATCTCCCGCAAAATGTATTCAAGCAAAAGCTCCGGTTCAGGCATTTTTCCTGCTCCTGTATCTCCACATGCAAGATACCCGACCGCCGGACTGATCACTTCATAATCATAGTGCTCCAACGTTTTCAGATTATCCTGAACGATTGGATTTTCGAACATATTCGTATTCATTGCCGGTGCAACAATCTTCTTACACTTACATGCCATGATTGTTGTCGTCAGCATGTCATCTGCAATCCCATGTGCGATCTTTCCGATTACATTCGCACTTGCCGGTGCCAGCATAACTACGTCTGCCTTCTTCGCCAATGATACGTGTTCCACACTATATTGAAAATTCCGGTCAAATGTATCCACAAGACACTTATTCCCTGTCAGCGTCTCAAACGTGATCGGATTGATAAAATTCGTTGCATTTTCTGTCATAAGCACATGCACATCTGCATGTAGTTTCTTCAGCGCACTTGCAAGTGACGCAATCTTGTATGCTGCAATACTTCCCGTAACTCCAAGAAGTACAGTTTTCCCCTTTAACATGAGCACTATTTTCCTTTCTGTTAAACTCTTTTTAGTTTAGCACAACAAATATTCTTAGAAAAGTCCTTTGCCGTTATGTTTTTCACAAAATACCGTATAATTTTGTATTTTATCCACATTCTATATAAAGAAACCCACATTCTTTTCTTATAACTGATGCACGTATCCCATCTTTATATTATTTCGTAACAAATAACGCACCATAAAAAAGGAGGATTTCATCATGGATGAACAAACACGAAAACTATATGAAGAATGCAGCACCGGATGTCAGATGGCAATCGAAAGCATGCAGCAAATCAAAGATTTCACTCAGGATACAACCTTATTCCAATTAATTGAAAAATATATTGATCGTCATTCTCGATTAGGCGGTAATGCAAAAGACCACCTGATTGATTCGGGAAATGAAGTTAAAACTCCGGGAATGATGGCTTCCGCATTTTCCTGGTTCAGCACAGAGCTTAAACTGAATCTGAATGATGATAACTCCAAAATTGCCAAGCTTCTGATTGATGGATGCAGCATGGGAATCAAAACACTTGGAGAACGTGCCAATACATTGAACAGGGCGGATAAATCTGCAGATGCACTGGCAAGAAAAATCATCAAAACAGAAGAAGAAATGATACGAGAATTAGAATCATTTTTATAAAATTTGCTTTCTCTTATCTGTAATGTTAGTATAGTGGTATTAAGTTATTAACATTACAGATAAGGAGCATTCTATGCTGAAATCATATATTGCATTTGACCTGGAGACAACCGGACTAAGTCCTCAGGAACATGAAATTATAGAGATTGGCGCACTCAAAGTCCGGGAAGGGAAGGTCGTTGACCGTTTTATGGAATTCGTCCATCCGAACAAACCAATCACACCAATGATCACCAACATCACACATATCACAAATGATATGGTTGAAGGAGCAAGATCCTGCCCGGAAGTTATCCACGATTTTCTCTCCTTTTGTGAAGATGATGTGCTGATCGGACACAACGTCATGTTTGACTATAGCTTTGTAAAATGCAGTGCAGTCAGAGAAGGTCTTACATTTGAAAAAATGGGGATTGATACTTTAAAAATTGCCCGCAAAGTACATAAAGACTTTGAGTCTAAAAGCCTCGGTGCGTTATGCGACTATTATCATATTGAGAATCCTGCTGCTCACCGTGCATACTATGATGCACTCGCAACCGCAAAACTTTATCAGACACTGGCACACTATTTTGAGCCGCAGGATCCGAAAGTGTTCCAGCCTCTTCAACTTCAATATAAAATTAAAAAAGTGCAGCCTGCCACACCAAAGCAGATTGCACTCTTAGAACGTCTGACGGAACAGAAAGAACTGATACCTGACTGGGATGCAGCTACGCTGACAAGAAGCGAAGCCTCCCGGATCATTGATAAGCTCTTGAAATCATAATTTATGCAGAAAAAAAGACCTGCCCCAGCATCCTATCCGCTCAGGCAAGTCTTTTTCTGTTTATTTAGTCTTCCTGAAGTCTCTGCACCATAGCCCAGATTGCTTCTGCTGAATTGAAGTTCACCGGCATCATCTCAGAGGCTTCAATGCTGATATCAAACGCATCTTCCAACTCTGATACAAGTGTGATGATCGCAAAAGAATCAAGAAGCTGATCATCGATCAGAGCTGTCTCGTTTTCATAGTCAATACTGTCATCAATCTCATTTAAAATTTCTAATAATTCTTCCATCGTTTATCCTCTTTTCTATACTTTTCTAATATCTGTTTGTAACATATTGTTAGTTATAACACAAAAGCTTTTCTATGACAACTGTTCTACCATATTCAATTCATAAGTTTCCTGCTGTACTCTTGCCTGGATCCATCCTTCATTTTCACTATATAGTACAACTCCCGGAAGTTCATGACTTAAAAACAGTGCCATTCCTTCCATTGCTGAATATGCACCGGTTCTCTCAAAAACAAGGATACTTCCTTTTTCCAAACCTCTCAAGGTAATCTCATTACATAGAACATCATTCAATGTACATAAGGATCCACAGACTTTCCATGTCTTATCCTCTGTATTCTTGCTCTCAGAGTCTTTCGCATCCTTCATTGAAACTTCTTTCGGAAGTACCTTCACATATGGCTCATACATTCCCTTAATCTGTCCGTCGTAATTAATCTGATGACAGCCTCCATCAACAATGCAATAGTGAATTCCATCACTTGTCTTTGTATCTTCCACTTTCGTCAAATAGTAGCCGCACATCGCAGCCAGCGCACGTCCCAGTTCTATTGTCACATGTCCCTTCCACTGCATAGCCTTCACAGCGTCCTGAAGCCCCTTTAGACCAGCTTCTTCAAAGGTCTCTGCCGTTTTATCGCGGAAATACGGAACTGCCGTTCCAGAGCCATATTCAAGACATTTCACATCAATCTGTTCTTCTGCCGCCTTCTTTAAAAATTCATCCAGATATGTCAGTTCTTTCTGATGACGCCTCAGATTCTTCTTCTGTGTTCCTGAGAAATAATGGATTCCCTCAGCCTCGATTCCCGGAAGTTCCTTTGCCTTTTTCAGAATTTCTAATACCGTATCTTCTTCCATTCCAAACTGATTTCCACTTGTAAGCCGCGGATACAATCTGAGAATACCATCCTCCGGATGTTCTTCACTCCATTCCACAAAATATTGGAAATGCAGTGGGGATTCAACCGTATATGCACATCTATTTCCACAATATGCAAGTATCTCCCGAATATCATCTCGTTTTTTCATAACACCTGAAACAAACAACTTTTCCGGTGGAACTTGCAGTTTCCTGCAGATTCGGAATTCTCCCATAGAGCAGACCTCGATTCGGTCTGCCCACTGAGCCATATATCCTGTCAAAAATGGATTCGCCTTCATTGCATAACAAAGGTTAATCTCCGGACCAAATCCCGCACGAATACGCTCTGTCTGTTCTTTTAAGATATCCAGATCAAACACATAAAGTGGCGTTTTATACTTTCCAGACGCCTCTTGAAGCAGTTCTTCTCTCATAATATTTATCCTTTCCCCTTATTCTTTTTCCTGTGATTAATCTTAAGACATCACATTCTATTTCTTTCCATAATTCTTAAAATAATTACGGTCTGTCTTGCCATTCTTGTTCAACGGCATCTCATCTACCTGAATCAATTTCGTCGGAACCATATAGACCGGAAGTTTCTCCTTCATCTGTTTTCTGACTTCTGAAGCTGTTTTTTCTCCGAGGAAAAATCCCATAATGCGGTTTTTCTCTGTATCAAAAATGCAACAACTCTTCTCCACTCCATCAAGTGCTGTCATAGAGCGCTCAATTTCTTCCAACTCAATCCTGTGTCCCATATGCTTGATCTGGAAATCTTTTCTTCCGGCAAATATGATATTCCCTTCTTCATCATAACTTCCAAGATCTCCGGTTCGATACATTCTCTGTTCTGTCCCATCTACCGGATACAGCACAAACTTCTCCGCTGTCTGTTCAGGTTCTTTATAATATCCATTCGCCAGAGATTCGCCTGCTGAGCAGATTTCCCCCTGCACACCAGGTTCTGACACCTGTTTGCCTTCCTCATCTACAAGGATTACCCTTCTTCCCGGAAATGCCTTACCTGCCGGTATTTTTTCACCGTCTTCATACTGCCGCTCGATCGGGAAATACGTACAGTTGCAAGTAATCTCTGTCGGTCCATACAAGTTTACAAACTTTGCTTCAGGCAGTTTTTCCTGCCAGATACGCAGCTGTTTTGCCGGCATTGCTTCTCCGCTGAACATAACCCTTTTTACTGATTCCGGCACTCTGTAATTCAATCCTTTCAGTGCAGACACAAGTGTCAATGCCGAAACGGCCCAGGTCAGATTTGTCACTTTCTTATCGCAAAGATAATCCAAAAGTCTCGGCGGTGTCGAAAAATATTCCTTCGGTATCAAAACAAGCTGTGCCCCTGTCATGATACTGGAATAAATATCCTTCACAGACACATCAAAATCAAACGGGGCCTGATTTCCAATTATATCCTCTGATGTAATCTCAAAGATTTCTGTAAAATGACTGATAAACCGACTGGCTGCTCCATGACTTACCACGATTGCCTTCGGCGTTCCTGTCGATCCGGATGTAAAGATTCCATATAAAACATCCGTTTCTTTCCATTGTTCCTGAATCTGTTCCAGACTGCTGCGCTGCTCTTCTGACAATTCCATTTCTACTGCCGGCTTAAGTGCCTCCGGTCCCATCACTTTCTCTTCCAGCCCATTTCCAACAGCTGCCAACTGTTCCTTCCCTTTTTCATCTGAAATGATCACTTCAGGATCCAGTTTCTCCATAATCTTCCTCAAGCGTTCTGTTGGATTCATCGGGTTCACCGGTACATAAAAACATCCTGCATAAACGATGCCAAGCATCACTGCCAGTGTTTCTGAACTTTTCTCTAAAAGAACCGGAACCGGGTTTCCCGGTTGAACTTTTTTACTTAATTCTGCGCCTATCACCTGAGCTTTCTTTACAAGTTCCTTCCAGGTCAGCTCCTGATTCACATCCGAAACTGCAACCCGGTCTGCATACTTTTCCGCTGTCTGCTCCAGACTCCATAAAATATTCAACTTCTCTTTTGCTATCATTTTTCTACACCTGTTTCTTTTTCCATTTCTATTTTCCTCGTAGCTTTGCAAGATTTTGCTCATACTGTTCTGCCAGCTGATTCCATGCTTCATAAGCCGGATCACTTCTATGATCTTCCAACTCATAATTCTCTTCTAAATAATTTCCAAGATATGAAGTCACCTTCTCTGCCCCATAAACATTCAGATGATCCCCCTTGTCCTGTGTATCTTCATCCCAATTTAACCCCAGTTCTTCCACCTTCTCATTCAGATCCAGATATGCGATTCCTCTTTTGTCCGCATATTCCTGCATCTCTGCATGACGTTTATGATTCCAATTCTTCGGTGACGGCATACTGACAAGCAAAAGCTGTGCATCATTCTTCTCACACAATTCTTCTATCTTCTCCAGATAGATTTTAACATACTTTGGCATTGTTTCACATTTTTTCTTTTTCTTCATATAATCCGGTTTGCCTTCATATGGTTCAACATCATCCCGAATCACAAATCCCTTGTAATTCGTATGCATTTCCGGCTCATCCACCGCTGTCTTCCATAGATTATGATAACGAAACACCGGAAGATAATATTGACCCATCTGTTCTAAAATTGCCTGCGTACTTTTCACTGCACCGATGTCACGGAACAATGTATTTGTCTCGAGCATAACTATTTTAGGAGACTGTCCTTTAAATCCCTGTTTTAACATATAATAAGTTTCTGGAATTCTCTGTGCTCCCTGCCCACAATCATAAGCTGCGATTCCCTTATCTTCCCACAACCGCATTGTAGACACGGAATTATAGCTTTCACTATCTCCAGCCACCAACATATCTAATGTATCTTTCGGCTCAACTGTAAGTGCCGCAAATGGACGGTTTCTTCCAGCCACCTCTCCTTGCAACTGATGTACAACATAATATTCCATCCCGACAGAACTTGTCACCAGAAATACTGCCAGTATTACAATAAAGAGAATTCCTCTTTTTATCTTACTCATTCTTCTCACCTCAGAAACCGGCATAGATCAGATCCTGAATCTGATATCCATCCCCATACGCTGCGAAGATCAAAATCCCTATAACTAAGGCATAATACAATCCCCAGCGCACCGGTACAGCCAGTTCTCCCATTTTCTTTTGTACAGAGATTCCGCGCTCTTTCATAGAACCTATCACTCCCACGATCAGACAGCCTACAATTACTGCCAGATAATCTGCCCGCTCAAGTCCAAGTGTATACAGTGTCCCATCTGTTAATTGTCCTGCATCAAAATGCTTTACCATACTACAGAACATATACCATCCGGCCTTCAATCCATTTGCACGGAAAAATAATTCTCCAACTACAATGATCACCCATGTCTTTGCAATCTGGATTGTTCTCCAGATTTTCGTCTCCGGATCAATATGACACGCTTCTAAAATACGGTCTCGAACCGGCTCCACAGCAATCCCAAGCATGATCAATACAAAATAATACATTCCATAGAAAATATAGTTCCACTGTGCGCCATGCCAGACTCCGTTCGCAACCCACACCGGGAATAAGGCGATTGCAGAAGTCACCAGTCTTGTAATATGCTTTCCGCAATGCTTTCTTCCGTATTGATTCCATTTCTTGACCAGTCCGGACACCGATACCGGATAGAAAATGTATGCCTTGAACCACGCACCAAGTGTAATATGCCATCTGCGCCAGAATTCCGAAGGATTCTTCGCACAGAACGGCTGTCGGAAGTTCTCAGGCAGGCAGATACCAAACAACTTTCCACTTCCTATAATGATATCCATACAGCCGGAGAATTCCATATAAAGCTGAATCACATAACCGATCGCTGCCGCAAGAATCACTGCTCCATGATAGTCTGCATAATGGTCAAACACCTGATTTACCATCAGTGCCATACGGTCTGCTATCACCATCTTTTTAAAGAGTCCCCAGAAGATTCTTACATAACCATCGACCACATTTCTATATTCCAATGGTTTTCCTGTATACAGAGTATCTGCCACATCTGAATATCTTGCGATTGGTCCCTCCATGATCTGTGGGAAGAATCCGAGAAACAATGCGGTTCTCCAGATTTCTGTCTCTGCCTGGATAGTTCCCCAATACACATCTGTCATATATCCGATTGCCTGCAATGTATAAAATGAGATTCCAATTGGCATTAATAGCTTTTCCGGTCTCCATCCTTCCAAAACCGGATGTCCGAATAAATAACTCAGGTTTGTCGTAAAGAAATCAAAATATTTTAAATAACCAAGAACTCCAAGCAAAATCAGGATTCCAAGAGCTAAGACCTTTCTGCCCTTTTTCTGGTATTCTGCCTTAATTGCTTTCTTTTGTTTTCGATCCAAACCTTCTAAGGCCTTCGCTTCTTCTGTTTTAATCAGGGTCAACCAGATGCCTATGCAATGTGTCAGAAGCGTTGTCCCCAGAAGATAAACCAGCAATTTTCCACTTAGCAGATAAAAGAAAATCCAACTGAATCCCAGCAAGACTCTTCCTCTCCATTTCTCCGGTGCAAACTGATAGGCCAACAGACAGACCGGAAGAAATAGGAATATATATATAATTGAATGATATCCCATCTTTGAAATTCTCCTCTTCTCATATAATTACATTTTCTATTAAAGTATCTAGAAAATAAATACAAACGTTTCTAGTTTAAACCTTTTTTATTATTTCATCAACATCTTAAAACACGCATTTAACATTTCTTAAGATTTTATAAAAATCGCCCCAACTGGCATGGTTTATTTTTATAAAAGTGGCTCTTTTTTATAGTCCACTTCTGTTGTATAGTATGATAAATCTTAAAGGAAAGAGGTTTTTGTTATGAATTCTAACTCAACAGTAACATTAAAGAAACTTGTCATGGCTGCACTGTTCGCAGCGCTTGCCTGTGTTGCTACGATGTCAATCAAGATTCCTACTCCTGGAACAAGCGGATATATTCACCCGGGTGATGCGATTGTTATTCTTGCCGGCGTTGTTCTCGGACCTGCATGGGGATTCCTCGCAGGCGGTATCGGATCTGCTATGGCAGACCTGCTCGGAGGATATTTTGTCTATGTTCCGATCACATTTGTGATCAAAGGACTGGTATCCCTTTGCTCCGCTCTTCTTTACCGTAAAGTAGGTAAGAATTCCAAGAGCCGTTACACAGCAGTCATCCTCGGCGGTGTTGCTGATATTATTCTCGTTGCCGGCGGTTACTGCCTGTGCGAGTACTTTATCTACGGAGCCGGCGCATTCGCAAGCGTTCCGGCAAACCTGATCCAGGGAGTCGGCGGACTGATCCTCTCTGCTGTACTTTATCCGATTCTGATTGCAATTCCTGATGTAAAACAGGCTGCGATCGCGAATTCATAAGTTTTGTTTATTGACTGATAAGCCCTATAATATTGCACGCAAAATCCCCCATGGGAAGGAACTTAAAAGAGTTCTTTCTCCCGTGGGAGATTTTGTTATATTCTTTATATATCTTTCACACAAAAGAAAAAAGTCCGGAAACAATCATTTCCAGACTTTCTAAGAGGCGCAGACCGGATTTGAACCGGTGAATCAGGGTGTTGCAGACCCACGCCTTACCGCTTGGCTACTGCGCCACATCTTAAATTGTATTACAGTCAGCAATGCTTTCTGTAAAATGACCCCGACGGGAATCGAACCCGTGTTACCGCCGTGAAAGGGCGATGTCTTAACCGCTTGACCACGGGGCCTTAAACGATCACTTTCTTGCGTGACCGTTTTATATAATATCATATGTTTTTGTAGAATGCAAGTGTTTTCACAAATTTTCTTTTATTTTTTTCATCATAATCCAAAAATGCAACAGTTACTCGCCATTTTTCACTTCGAACCTGCTGATTCCCATCATGCTTACAGTTCCATCCGTGCTGTTCGTATCGATCTCGCAACTATTATAAAAACTTCCGTCTTCATACCAGTTATATACATTTACAAGCTCGGATTCTGTATGCTGGGATGCTTCTCCATATGCTGCCTGAACAACATCAATTGTCGTTCCTAACTGGATCCCTCCCGGGAATGTTACTGTCAATTCTTCATTTCTCAGGGAATACTGTTCCACATAGATGCCTCCAACCAGACAATCCTTCGCTTCTTTTACATCGCTTCCTGTATTGATCAAATCGACCATGACCGTATTCTTTGAATCATCCTTAAACCAGGCATTCTGATAATCCCCCGCCTCAATCTCATACTCTGATGGGAGGCTCTTCTCATCCATTTTAAGTCCTGTACTTTCCAGATCTGCGATTGTACACGGAAGCGTCAGTACTTTACCGTTAATCTGAACGGTATAAGAATTCCAGCTTGCTCCAAGTTCTTCGCTTTGTGGTAAAGCACCTTCTATATCCGACTGGATTCCCTTAGCTGCCTCTGCTTCTGCCGCTGCCTCTTGATTCTCTTCTTCCAACATTTCATCTGCATTATTTTCCGCTTCGTCCTCACCGTTATCCTGCGCAGATTCCTTTACAGCCTTTGGCACTTTAATCTTCTTTGTATCATTATAGGACACAAATGTCACTTCCAGTGTATAAGATGTCACCTGTGCGTTCTCTTCTCCTGCTGCTTTCAGATAATCTGTCAGATCAAAGGTAATCTTTGCCGGAAGTATATTACTTCTATAAACATCGATCACACAGTCCACTTTTACGTCATTCAGTTTCTGCTGGAGCTCCGTGTTACCATCTTCTTCCTCAGAAGCCTGTAGATTCCATCCTGACAGATCAGAGGAATCTTCTCCCAGCAAAGCTTCCAGCGTATCTGCAAATGTCTTCTGGAACTGTGTTCCACTAATCGTTCCTGTCAGCTCAAAGCACTCTTCTTGGTTCACGGTTGCAAGATCCTGTGAAACAGTAAAAGCACCGGACAGATTCTGCAGTCCACCGAATAATAGAGTCTGCTGTGAAGATGCATCTTTCTCCTCAACAGCATTCTTCTCCCAGGCTTCATCCGTTCCACTGTAGATCACCGTCTTCCCGTCTTCTTCCACCTGATAAGATTCCATCTCCTGTGTCTCTTTCGTTCCGGCCATATTCGTCTTCTGCTGACCTTTCCTGTGTACTGCTGACGGCTCCTGTGTCATCTCGATATCCAGATTGCTCTCCTGGCTGATTGCACTGTCGCCATTACCCATCTGCAGTTTTACGATCTGATTCTCTTCTGCCGATTCTACTGATGTCATATTAACCTCGATATCGCGAAACAGATTCTCCGATGTCGCTGCTTTCTGACAGCCACTCAGACTTCCAACTACCGCAAGAAATATAATTCCTGCCGTTAACTTCTTTATCCATTTACATTTCATAGTTTGTCTTTCACTTCCCAAGTCATATATTCAAGAATGCCTCGACATTCTTACTGCTATCTCTTATCGTAACCAGCTTTGCACTTCATTATACAAAATTATTTTCTCAAAAACAATGCTTACTTCCTGCCTGTGGCATCTCATTGCTGAACAATAATATATTCCTATCATTTTCGTATGTTTATCTCGTTTTTCTATTGACTTTCTACCGAAAATACTTTATCATACTTTCCATACTTGTTTAATATGTTATTCTGATTGAGTGAGGGATTTGCTTATGAATATCTTATGCTTTGGAGATTCGAATACTTACGGATACCGCCCGGATGGAACCGGACGCTTTGATGGAAATACAAGATGGACCTGTCTGCTTCAGAAGAAATTAGACACCGGACATCGCATTATCGAGGAAGGACTGTGCGGCCGCACAACTATTTTTTCAGACGCTTTTCGCGAAGGCCGCCGCGGATTAGACCAGATTGGAATCACAATAGAGACTCACAACCCTGTAGACCTTCTGGTTCTCATGTTAGGAACAAATGACTGTAAGACGCGCTTTAACGCTTCTTCCAAAACGATTGCCAAAGGATTGATTCAGGTGATTGAAAAAGCGAAGAAATACAGTTCCCAGCCTTTTGAACTCTTGATCATCTCTCCGATCCATCTTGGCAATGGAGTCGGAGATGACGGCTTTGATCCTGAATTTGATCTTGCGTCTGAACAGGTTTCCAGACAGCTTGCGCAGGAATATCGGAAAGTTGCCACTTATTATCACGCCGGTTTTCTGGACGCTTCAAAAATTGCTCTTCCAAGCGAAATTGACCGGGAACATCTGGATGAATCCGGACATGCAGCACTTGCAGATGCTGTTTATAAAACAATTACTGAAAGTAGATTGCTTGAAAAAGGGATGGAGTCTTCTTTCTGTCATATCGCATAATTCGTAATGCGTCCTGCAAGATTTACCGCTTACTCTCTTGTCTTGCAAAGATTTTTAAACAGATTGCAACTTGTGAGACAAAGTATTTTATGTTACTATGAAATGGGGACTGGAATACCTATTACTTATATGTAAAAACTATTTTCGCGTCGCGGCAAAATATATGCCTATGGAAAATTTAGATTCTCGCTATCAAAAGTACAAACACCTTATAAAAGATTTCACCATAATGGATGATATTTTTATGAGAAATGTATTAAAAAATCAAGATTGTACTGAATATATTTTACAAGTCATTCTTGAAAACAAACAATTAAAAATTCTTGATCAAGTTTTACAAAAAGATTATAAAAATCTTCAAGGGCGCTCTGCTGTTTTAGATTGCGTTGCTAAAGATTCTGAAGGAAAACAAATAGATATCGAAATTCAACAGGATAATGAGGGAGCCTCTCCCAAAAGAGCGCGTTATCATAGTGGATTAATTGATATGAATACTTTGGAACCTGGACAAGATTTCGATAAGCTTCCAGAAAGCTATATCATCTTTATTACAAAAAAAGATATTCTAGGGCAAAATTTACCGATTTATCATATTGACAGAAAAATACGTGAAACTCATGATTATTTTAATGATGAATCTCATATCATCTATGTAAATTCAAAGATACAAGATGATACAGAACTTGGAAGATTAATGCATGATTTTAATTGCAAAAATCCCCAAAATATGTATAACAAGATTCTTGCGAATCGAGTTTCCGAATTAAAAGAAACGACGAAGGGAGTAGATACTATGTCTCACGAAATGGAACAACTTTTTAAAGAACTTTGCAAAGAAGAAATAAAAGAAAACACTTTATCTATGTCTGTTGAAATGGCTGCCAACATGGCTGCTGACGGAATTCCGATTGAAAAGATTGCTCAGTATCTTAAGGTAGATACAACTACTGTTAAAAAATGGTTAGATAAAAAAATTTAATTTTATCATAAAATTGCTACTCACATTGTACTGTAAAAACAGTATTACACTAAAAGAAGCATCATCTCGGTGCTTCTTTTCTTTATGTAAATATGCTATAATACATTAATACGTTCGTGTACAAAAGTATGCGCACTTTTCAGGAGGAAAAACACATGGAAAAACATGAGAAAGAACGTGACGGATTCAAAAGCCGGACAGGATTTATCCTTGCCTGCATCGGATCTGCCGTCGGTATGGGGAATATCTGGCGATTTCCTTACATGGTATCAGACTGGGGTGGTATGACCTTTCTGATTCCTTATATTTTATTTGTAATATTGATTGCTTCTACCGGAGTAATCGAAGAGATGGCACTCGGACGCGCCGCAAAGGGCGGACCGATCAAAGCCTTTGGTGTCTGTACTGAAATGCGAACCGGCAATAAGAAAACAGGTGAACTGATCGGACTGCTTCCTGTTCTCGGCTCCCTCGCACTTGCGATCGGATACACAGTTGTTGTCGGATGGATCTTCAAATACACTTTCCTTGCACTGACCGGACAGGTTGCCGGTATGAAGCAGGATATGGATCAGATTGGCGGAATGTTTGACAGTACTGCTTCTGCTTTTGGTAATAATCTCTGGCTTGTAATCGCGGTTCTTGTGACTGCTGTGATCATGGCAATGGGAATTGCCGGTGGAATCGAGCGTGCCAACGGTATAATGATGCCGTTATTGTTCGTATTGTTTCTTGGACTTGGAATATACATTTTTACTCTGCCTGGTTCCTCTGCCGGATATCGTTACATCTTCACGATCAATCCAAAGGGACTTTTAGACCCACGCCTTTGGATCTATGCTTTTGGGCAGGCATTCTTCTCTCTGTCCATTGCCGGAAATGGAACTGTTATCTATGGTTCTTACTTGAAGGATTCTGAAGACCTGGTAAGTTCTGCAAAAAATGTTGCCATCTTCGATACAATCGCCGCCCTGCTCGCTGCTTTCGTTATCATTCCGGGAATGGCAGTCGGCGGTGCTGAATTATCTTCCGGTGGACCTGGACTGATGTTTGTCTAT
The DNA here is from genome assembly GCA_934309345.1 of uncultured Mediterraneibacter sp. Classification (GTDB taxonomy): domain Bacteria; phylum Bacillota; class Clostridia; order Lachnospirales; family Lachnospiraceae; genus Mediterraneibacter. The sequence continues at coordinate 40,265 of CAKRDD010000021.1, forward strand.
CTGGTCAACGTATTCAACGGAATGCCTGGCGGCAAGATTGTAGGAATCATCTTCTACATCTGCGTACTTTTTGCCGGAATGAGTTCCCTTGTAAATCTGTACGAAGCTCCGGTTGCTACATTACAGGAACGTTTCGGATTAAAACGTGTCTCAGCTGTTGGAATCATTGCAGCATTCGGCTGCTGTATCGCACTTCTCATTCAGGGAATTGTCTCCGGATGGATGGACGCAGTTTCTATCTATATCTGCCCGCTTGGAGCAATGCTTGCAGCTATTATGTTCTTCTGGATTGCAGATAAAGAGTTCGCACTGGAAGCCGTAAATACAGGCCGTGAGAAAAAGATTGGAACCTGGTTCCTGCCACTTGGAAAATATGTTCTTGTTCCCCTCGCATTTGTTGCACTGATCGCAGGTGCAGTGTTGGGTGGAATCGGATGATAAAACAATAATAATACACACCTATATAAGTAAGAAATGGAAAGGTGGTACAAAACGTGACAACGGTTTTTATGGAGAATAGGAGGGGATAGAATCATCCCCTATTTCCCCTAGTTCTATTATATCCTTTATTATAAGCATCATAGTATGCAATGGTATTTCTTTCTAATTCATTCAAAGTATAAAATCCACTATTTTCCAGTTTGATCATTTTGATGGTAAAAAAATCTCCATATTTATAATCAGCATATACATCTCCATTTCCACGTCCGGAAAAATGATGATTTACTCTATCTAAAACAGCTTTCCCTTGACCCACATAATATAAATCTTTAGTTTTATTATGTAAAATATATGCACCCGCAAAATTCATGGTTCTTTCTTTTGTGAAATATTAAATCATAGTAGTTGTGTGTGGTATTTTGAGCAACATTGTTTAGTTAGAAACTGGAGGAATAATTAATCTGACGAATTCCGTCCATTTTTTGTATTTCGGAAAGTAATTCTGATTTATATTTTATTTTATAGTAACTGTTCAGTACACAGTTACGCCCTTCGCAATGCACAGAAATCATGCTTTGCATGATTTTGCGCCGCAATTATACATTCTCAATCTGCCAACAGTTTACCGTATTTTCCCTCCGCTGTGGAAAGATTAATGCGAACAGTTCTTTTTAAGCGCTAATGACAAGGCTAATTTCAACGCTCTAAATTTTATTGTAAGTTTTGCATAAAATAAATCGTTATTTTTTGTGCAATATAATTTACCTCGCTTCACTTTACTATCCAGCAAATATACAAAAACCGCTCACAGACATATATAATTCATGCCCATGAACGGTTTTCACTTTTGTAAATTTTTTGTTATCTATTACTCAGCAACAATTACTACACTTTTTCTCTTCTTATATTTCTTCACCAGAATTATTTCCAGAAGAATCAGAATAAGAGCCACTACCACATCCATACCAATCATGATCTTCATCCAAAGTGCCAGTGTTACAGAAGTCTCATCTGCATATGCATTACTATTTACAACAGTATACATAATATTCTTGCACGCCGTTCTCATATACTGAACTGCCGATGGATCAGATGTATCAGAGACAAAATTTGTTCCCACATCAAATGTGGACAGACAGCAAGAACCACCAGTTGCAATTACCTGATCTGCATTCATATTAAATGCACCAGCGAAATAGTCTGTTTCTACAAAACCTTTGAATCCCCATTCATCACGAAGAAGTGTTGTCTGCAATTCATAATTTCCGCCAGCCCACACATTTCCAATGTAGTTAAAGGAAGACATTGCAGCTGTAACATTGCTGTTTTTTACACAGATTTCAAATGGTTTCAGATACAGTTCACGCATTGCCTGTTCATTTGACCAGGTGCAGATCATAACCCAACGGTTTGTCTCCTGCTCGTTCATTGCAAAGTGTTTCATATACGCATAAACACCATTCTCAGCAGCACCATTTACAGCCTGTGCAGACATGGTTCCTGCAAGGATTGGATCTTCTGACGGATACTCATATGTACGTCCGCCAAATGCACTTCTGTGAAGGTTCATGGATGGTGCATACCATCCAGAGCAGCCAAGTTCTGTAGCCATTTTTCCCATATCATATCCGTATGTATGAGCTAAATCCTTGTTCCATGTGCAGGCAATCATAACATTTGACGGGAATCCTACAGAACCGGCACCTGTAAAGTTATTGCTTACAGCAGATGGTCCATCACAGTCAACAGTAGCAACTTTTTCTACACTTTTTGCCTCTGCGGTCTGGAAACCGGCATGAGCGATCATATCCTGCATCTCATCGATTGTAAGCTGATCCAGAAGTGTTTCCCAACGCTCATCGTCATAATCTGCGCCGCGAAGTTCCGCCAGCTTCATTCCATTATCAGCACCAGTCACAGGCATTTCAGCATCTGGAATTTCCGGCATTTCATAGTTGGAAGTTACAATAAAACCTTCTTTTAAATCCTCTGGCATAGACATGCTCTCAGGAGCAGCTGTTGTTTCATCATAATTCTTGAAGCCATCTTTACGTGATAAATAAGTAAGATGTCCGTCTGCATAACCAAACTGATTTACAGCAGCAGTCTGATCTGTAGAACGAGGATTTGCCTCATCATAAACAATATCTTCATCTACTGTATAGGTAACAGAATCAATCACATTATGAGAATCGCTGTTGATACTGATCTCATAATCTCCTGCTTCCAGCACATAACACCCATTTTCCAGATAATCGTAAGAAGCCATATCCTCAGCTGTAAAAGAAATTGTTACAGTCTGTGATTCGCCTGGTTTCAATTCATTTGTTTTCTCATATCCAATAAGATTTGCAGTTGATTTCTCAATTCCTCCATTGGTATATGGCGGGTTATAATAAACTTCCACAACATCTTTTCCAGCTATGTCTCCAGTATTTGTTACCTTCACATTAAGAGTAATTTCTCCATTTTCCATGCTGGAAGATTCCAGTTCCTGGGTAAAATCAGTGTAGCTGAGACCATATCCAAATGGATATTTTACAACCTTATCGTAATCCAGAAAGCCTTCCTGTGCAGCGGTTTCATAGAAACGATACCCTACATAAATTCCTTCTACATAGTTTACAAATGTAGGCGCACAACCACCAACATAGGGATCACTTTCATCAATTTTGAACTCATCCATATTGTCATACTGGAAATCACCAAAGTTATTCCATGTAGGTGTTTCAGTCAGATCATATAAGAATGTGTCGGAAGTTTTTCCAGATGGATTAACTTCTCCGCTTATAATTTTTCCAAGACTGTCAAATCCAGTCTGTCCAGGGCCTGCACACCAGAGAACACCTTCAATCTGCGGATAATCTTCCACAAATCCAAGTTCAAAAGTAGAAAGACCATCATAAACCAGAATTACATGCTTAAAGTTTTCACACACCAGATTAATCATATTTTTCTCAGTCTGGCTCAGTTCCAGGTAATGCTGACCTGCCTCAAAATCATTGTAAGAATCAGAATTATTTGTGTACGAAACACTAGACATATCAGTAGGAAGATCACTTCCTTCTCCGCCCCATCTGGCTATTGTTACAATCGCAGTATCGGAAAATTCCTTTGCATTTTCAATCAGTTCATCTGAATATTCTTCTGCCGGAACCTCTGGTAAAGACCAGTCAGAACCGTAGTCTGCGCGTTCTTTTCCATAATTGCTGTACAGATCTGTTAATTCACTGTTTAACTTGAACCCGGCATCTTCAAGACCTTCCAGCATAGTTACACGGTCATAAAGATCGTTTAAAGCACCAGCTCCAGAACCACCATAAATAGGATTCACACTTGCCCAGCCAAAGACATTGATGTTTTTTGTATCCTTTAATGGCAGTACACCGTCATTTTCCAGAAGAACTGTTCCCTCCGCTGCAATTGTACGACAGTCTTCATTGGACTGCTCTGTTGTCTCATCAGAAACAGTTTCTGCTGCCTGTGTACTTAACGTAAGTAAAGTAGACATTGGACCTGTACAAATCAGGTTGGCTACGATCACAATGCCAAGGAGCATTGCCAGAATCGCGTTTCCTCTGACAAGTTTTCTTTTTGGATTTTCCATTTTTTTGCACATAACCGCAGCCACAATACCAACTACCAGAATTACGGCAATTGCAGTGAGGTAAGGTTTGCACATGTTGAGGACGCTGATCACGTCACTCATGTTTAACTTGATCATTTTGTTTTTCCTCCTCCTTTTGAGATAGCTGAATCTTATCACAAAAAATTCTATTTTCATGATTTTGGTACCAGTTGCAGAAATACGGTACCAATTGCAGAAAAAAATGTGCTATACTAGAAAAAAATGTGCTATACTCCGGTATAATAAAAAAGACTTAAGGAGGAGAGACATGTTCCATGCCGCTATTGTAGAAGATGAAGCTGAAATTCTTTCATATCTAAAAAATACTCTAATCGATTCCTTCAATAACCGTCATGTTGCCATAGAATTCGACAGTTTTTCCTCTGGGGAAAATTTCCTGCAAACTTTTAATGAGAATTATCATTATGATGTTATTTTTCTTGATATCGAAATGACAGGAATTGATGGAATCCAGGTCTGCCGCCACATAAGGACGCAGGCCCCTGACTCCCTTGTTATTTTTATATCCAACAAAGAAGAGCTGGTCTTCCAGACATTCGAGGTACAGCCTTTCCGTTTTATCCGAAAAAGCGAATATCAGAAACTTCGCCCCGCTCTCGTGGATGCCATATCACAAAAGTTGGAAGAACAGACCAAACACTTGATTTTTATTACAGAACCAGGTTCCGGAGATATTTTTTCCTTTGATATCCGCAATATTTTTTATGTTGAGGCTCAACGTAAAAACTGTCTCATTGTGACAACCGGGGGCAACAGCATTGTTCAATGCAAAATTTCCGATATGGAAGAACATCTTGTTCCTCATGGATTTATTAAAATCCACCGTAGCTATCTTGTAAATTGCAGACATATTTTTTATATAGGAAAATCTTCCCTCCAGCTTACAAGCGGTCAGGAACTACCTATAAGCCGCGGTAAAGTAGACGATGTAAAGGAAGGATTCAGGAGGTTTTATGTTTAATTTTATTTATCATCTTTACCAGACACTTGACTCCGTCATTATTTTTTTATTTCTTTCTTATACCCTGCTGATTCTCTGTGGTCTTAAAAAGGATCATACTGTGGGGCGCTCCATTGCTGTAGGTTCATCCTTATACCTGTTATTCACAATAATAGTGTATCTTATTCTCCGTCTGGAACTTTCTTCCATTTTTCTGAAGCTTACAGGAGCTGCCCAAACTCCTTACTGGTTTTATTTCGTATGCACTATCCCTGTTTCTGTACTTTGCGCTCATATTGCCCTGGCGGGTACATTTTTCACAAAACTGGTATATGTCTTATATTTTATGACCTTTACCCAGCTTTATAAAATGGTATGTTCTCCTCTTTATAGTCAGAAATTTTCTATGCAGCCGCAGATTTACCGCACACTTGATATGCTTACAACCCTGGTTTTATACATGTTACTTTTCCTTTTATCAAAACTTTTCCGGAAGATAAAATTATCTACACCTTTTCCCATGTCTTGTTTTAAGGGCATTCTTATCCTTTATTTTCCTATTGGTTTTTTGATTTTTTTCGGAATATCCTCAAGTACGCAAATTTATTCTGTAAACCAGATTGCCATTCTTTCTGGCATTTTGCTCACTAATCTTCCTATAATTTATTATTATTTTGCTACCATCATCCATTCCTACGAAGATCAGCGCAAACTGGACGATGCCCTTACCCAGACACGCACTCAGCTTGCCCGTTACCGCTATTCCCTGGAGGTTCAGGAGCAGGTAAAAAAAGAGCGCCATGAGCTGAAAAATAACTATTTTTATATCCAGACTCTCCTTGCAGATAAAAAATACGATCAACTGGACACCTATATTTCCCAGGAAATTGGGAAAAAAATAAGCAAACTTACAGACATTCAGACAGGAAATACTTTAATTGACTACCTCCTCAACCGAAAAATTCAGGAAGCTCAAAAGTTCCACATCAAAACTTATACAGAAGTTATTATTCCAGGCCAGCTTTCTATCAATGAAGAAGTCCTGTGCACCATTCTTCTGAATCTTCTTGACAACGCAATCGAAGCCAGCAAGCAGGAGGATACTCCAGACATCCAGATTGTCATCAAATGTGTGCAAAATTATCTGCTCTGCAAAATAAGCAACAAAGTAAGCAGTAATATTCTCTCAGAAAATCCCAATCTTGCCACCAGCAAAACAGATTCCGCAAATCACGGATTAGGTATAAAAATAATCCGCTCTGCCGTAGAAAATCAGAACGGATTATTGAACTTTGAATGTGAAAAGGGGTATTTTACTGCTAGTGTGATGCTGCCTTTTAATCAGCCAGTGTAAATATTTTTACAAAGAAACTGCCGCATCATTCCCGACGATTTGATGCAGCAGTTTCTTTTAAATACGGCTATTTTTGTGTAGCTGGCTTCAGTCCTGTACACTATCTTTTCACTGTTTTCAACGGTATTTCTAGCACATCTACATTGCTCCATCCCATGCCTTACACACATCTCTCACCTCCACGATTCCATCATCCACTATTGTATACTGCTCCAATAATATTGCCAGAAACCATTTTGTTTCCATGCATAGCTTTTGTATTTCGTTTTTATTATCTTCTATGGTAACTATTCAGAACCCCGTTAGTTGAAAATGATATCAGGGGTTCCGTTCAGTGCTTCGCGGATAGCTGTGAAAGCATTTATTCCATGCTTGCGGGCTGATCCGATATAGCTCATGATTGTTATCAAAGGCTACACAGAGATTCTTTATAAACAGGCAGACTGATTCTTCTCAGAGGATTCGCGGAGGCTCCGGTCCTTTTTACTACAGGCTTCTTAAGCCCGTCAGATGAAGGTGGCTTGGAACTGTTTTTGGAGTTTTTGTTTAGCTGCTCTTTCAGTTCCCTGATGGTTTGATTCAGCTCGTTAATTGTAGCTGTTAATGTGCTGTTTTGCACAACAACTGGAAACGAACCCGAATGGGTTCTGAACAGTTACAATTTTTTCTTTTTCATTTTATAAATACCTTCCTATTTTGAGTCTCCTTGCATATTTTCATCCTTCTATTCTATACCCATTCTCACTTCAAATGTTGTTCCGCCCTGCTCATTTCCGCGAACCTCAATCTTCCCATCATGCACCCGCACAATTTCACGTACTAACGCAAGTCCAAGTCCCACACCGCCAAGCTCACGGCTTCTTGACTTATCTACCCGGAAAAATGGTTCAAAAATCTGCTCTCGAAATGTCTCATCAATTCCATTCCCAGTATCCGCAACTGTCAGGACAACTTCATTCTTCTCTCTCTTCGCCGATACTGTAACGGTTCCATCTACCCGATTATATTTAATTGCATTTTCAACGAGATTATAAATCATCCGATAAATCAGAATATCACTTCCTGTCAATATCAGTTCATCCTCTGGCTTTTCGTTACTGTTCACACTACATGCGACCAGCAACGACTCTTCTGTTCCATCTGTTCTTCCATCCGATGAATTCTGTGTCTTCTGTATCAGTTCAATATTCTTTTCCTGCGCCAGCGGTTCCAAATCTGCCAGCACTTCCTCTATCAGCCCCTGCATTTCAATCTTTTCATTACGTGCTACCGTCTGCAGCTCACTCATATCTAAAAGCGTTCTGACAAGCTTGCTAAGGCGTTCATTTTGCTCTGTTACCATCTGGATTGTCTCTTGTGCAGCTGCTTTGTTCTCTGAATTCTCCGCCGCATGATAGAGGTCCAACTGTGCCTGCATTAATGCCAAAGGGGTTCGGAGTTCATGTGCTGCATTCCCTGTAAACTGACGCTGTGTCTCGAATGATTCCGAAAGTCGCAGGAGCATCTTATTATAAGATGTACGAAGTCGGTCCAACTCTGCGATTTTATTTTCCTCAATCGTATACTCCGTCAGATTCTGCGCCTGAACCTTTTCTACTGTTTCTGAGAATTCTCTGAGTGGTTTCAATGCGCGGCCACTGACAAAATAAGTTACTGCTCCGCCAATCAGCGCTACAACACCAGTGATCAACAAACTTCTATTTCTATAATCTGATTTCGAATTATAAACCTTCGTGGCAAACTGCGCTGCAAAATCATCCCACTCATTATCCGGAATATCAATGTAGACTGCCTCCGGCGTAGTGCCCTGATCTGTGACGGTCTCCTGAAGCGTATCGATATAATAGACACCATTCTTATATAGGAAAAATGTCAGACATCCACACAATACTGTGATCAGCACGGTTGTAAGAATCGTCAGTCTCCACTGGAGCGATATTTTTCTCATGCTTTTCCATCTCCTATCTTATACCCCTCACCAATCTTATTCACGATGGGATCATAACCAAGTCCTGCTTTCAGTTTCTTTCTCAGAGAAGACATATGCACTCGGATCGAACCGCTGAAACTATCTACAGAAGAATCCCAGACATGCTCGATCAACTCTTCCTGACTGACCGGTCTTCCCTGATTCAAAAGAAGATACTCCAGAATTCCATTCTCTTTTCTTGTCAATGCAACCGGCTTGTCTTTTGCATATGCAGTCCTTTCTTTTGTATCAAAACGAAGACTGCCACATTCAAGACAGACATTTTTCTGTACAAACTTTCTTCTTGTCAGGCTTCGCACACGGGCTTCCAGCTCTTGCAGATGAAATGGTTTTTCCATATAATCATTCGCCCCCGCATCAAGACCGTCAACCTTATCTGCGATCTGACTTCTCGCAGATAAGATCAATACTTTTGTCTCTTCATTTTCCTTGCGAAGCTCCCGAAGAATATCCATTCCATCCATCCCCGGAAGGTTAAGATCCAGCACGATCAGATCATACATTTCCGCATAAATCATATCCAGTGCTTCCTCTCCGTCATTACACGTGTCTACCTCATAACCTGCCTGATGCAGACTTTTCGCAATCATATCACATAATTTCTTCTCATCTTCAACAACTAATAATCTCAATTTATTTTTCTCCATTTTCTTAACAGGAATTTTACATCCTCTATTGTATAATGCAAACATCGAAAGGTCAATAAACGGTTACTGTTCACACGATGTGCGACCAGCAACGCATCTCGCCATTTTAAATCGCCTTTGGCGATGGGGCGAGATGCATTCAAGCCAAAACATGCATCCTCCGTGTCAATCAGCGGAGTGATTGACACGGGAGTGAACAGTAACAATAAACGGACTTTGAACATTGAAAGGAGTATTTTAATGAAATCTGAAAAAGTAACACAGATTCTTTTACTTGCAGCTGGTCTGGTATTTTTCCTTGTCGGAATCTTCCGCGGAGAAGCTGCGGTTGTGCTTAGCAAGGCAATAAAATTATGTATGGAGTGTGTCGGAATTGGATAAGAAAATGAAATCAAACAAAAACCCTCTGGTCCGCTTCCGCGGATGGATCCAGGCGGCTGCAACGCTGCTGACCAATATTCACATCCCGAATCTGTTTAAAGGAAAAATTTATCAGGGAAATGTAAAGACGATGTGCGTCCCGGGACTAAACTGTTACTCTTGTCCTGCCGCCACAGGCGCCTGTCCGATCGGAGCATTTCAGGCTGTAGTAGGATCCTCCAAATTTAAGTTCACTTACTACATCACTGGATTTTTCATCCTGTTAGGTGTTCTGTTAGGACGATTTATCTGCGGATTTCTCTGTCCGTTTGGATGGTTCCAGGATCTGCTGCATAAGATTCCGGGTAAGAAATTTTCCACCGCAAAGCTGAAGCCTCTGCGGTATCTGAAATATGTGATTCTGGTTGTCTTTGTTATATTGCTTCCGGCATTTGTAACTAATTCACTTGGTATGGGAGATCCTTTCTTCTGTAAATACATTTGCCCGCAGGGAGTACTTGAAGGCGCAATCCCACTGGCGCTTGCCAACTCAGGAATCCGTTCCGCGCTTGGACATTTATTTACATTTAAATTCACAATCCTTGCGCTTTTCATCATCCTGAGCATCTTGTTTTACCGTCCATTTTGTAAATGGATCTGCCCGCTGGGCGCTATTTACTCACTGTTTAACAAGGTATCTTTTCTTAAGATCCAGGTTGATCATGAAAAATGTGTTGGCTGCCAGAAATGCAGCCGTGTCTGCAAGATGGATGTCAACGTAGTAGACACACCAAACCATCCGGAGTGTATCCGCTGCGGAGAATGTATGAAAGCCTGTCCGACTGACACAATCTGCTATCATTATGGGTTTTCAAACAAGAAAAAGGCTAATAATAAATAAACTAAAACAAACAAAATGTAATTTAAAGGAGATTTAAAATCATGAAAAACAAAACACTTAGAACAAACGCAATGAAATTAAAAAAGGTAATCGCTGCATCACTTGCCATTTCTGTACTTTTTGCATTTACAGGCTGCGGAAATTCTTCCTCAACAACCAATACAAAACAGGAATCTTCTTCCACAACAGAAACGGGCAGCACTGACGAGCTGAACAAAAAACTGGACGACCTTTACCAGCAGGAAAACCAGCTTTTTGCTGATCACAAAGATGCATGGGACAAAGTCTTTGGTCTTATGAACAAGAACACTGCCGGTGATGCCATGAACGAAAACTATGCTGACATTCTTGCAAGTACAGTTGAATCTAATAAAGACTCTTTCTCTGAAGAAGAATATGAAACTTTGAGCAAAGACATTGAGACAATCCGCGGAATTGAAGAAGAAATTGCCAAGCTTGAGAAAGAGATTGCTGCATCCGGATCTTCTGACAACTCTTCTTCAAAATCAGATGAATCCACAGGTGTATTCAAAGGTTTCAAAGGAAAAGATCTGGACGGCAATGATGTAGACGACAGCCTTTTTGCTAAAAACAAAGTTACAGTTGTAAACTTCTGGTTCAGTGGATGCAAGCCGTGCGTCGGAGAGCTTTCCAAACTGAATGAATTAAATGAGAAGCTCAAAGAAATGGGCGGTGAGGTTGTAGGTATCAACACTGACACTTTAGACAACAATGAGGCTGGAATCAAAGAAGCAAAAGAAATTCTGAAAGCACAGGGCGCTTCTTACAAAAACCTGACGTTTGATTCCAATTCAACAGTTGGAAAATATGCCGGAAACATCATGGCATTCCCTACAACAGTTCTTGTAGATAAAGACGGAAATATTGTTGGCGAGCCTTTCATGGGCGGGATCGATGATCAGTCAAACTACGATCAGCTGATGAAGCAGATCCAGTCCGTACTGGATCAGGACTAATTTAGATTTGTTTTTCATCCATCAATGGAATCTGCCCGGAATATCGAATTGTCGAAAATAGTAAAATGCTTTATAATGATATTATAAGCTGTAACATTAAAATGGTAATGAGCTGAAATCTCTTTATATACAGAAGGGACGAACTGATATGGATGAAAACAAACAGGAACAGATGGTTTCGATCATTGTACCGGTATATAATGCAGAAGCATATTTACCTGAAATGATAGAGAGCGTTATCTTTCAGAACTATAACAACTGGGAACTACTTCTGATTAATAATTGTTCAATGGATAATAGCTTCGAAATCTGCCAATCATATGAAAAGAAAGATGTACGAATACGAGTTATGCAAGAAACAGAAAAAGGTTCGGCGGCAGTCAGAAATCATGGTCTGCTGGCTGCCCACGGTGGCTATATAATGTTTCTGGATGCAGATGACTTTTTAGCAGACAATGCAGTACTCGACCGATTCGTAAATGTGATGAAGCATGAAGAAGCAGATATTGTGGTGGGAAATTATGAACGGCTGTGGAACGGACAACGTTTTGCAGCCGCAAGTCATACGTCCTTTTCTGAAAAGAATCCGGATTCTGAAGACTTCAGATTTCAGGGATTCTTTTCAGTTGGGACACTTTCTTATGTATGGGGAAAACTTTACCGAAAACAATTTTTAGAGAAAAACGAAGCTGTTTTTGAGAATCTACCTTACGCAGAAGATAAACTTTTTAATATTCAGTGCTATTTATGCAATCCGAAATATGCTTTTATCCAGGAAACAGGATATATTTATCGAAAAAATGATGACTCCATTTCATTTACTTATCGGCCGAATTCCCTGCAATGCTGGATGGCAATTGCATATCGATTACAGAAGCTCCTGACAGAAAAGGAGATAAAACAGATTCATTGCTTAAAGGATGAAAATGTAGAAAGCGAATGTCTTGAAAAAAAATATTGGGGATTTATTTATTATTTAATATTTTTTGCAATTTTCTTTGACGCTAAGATGGAATATGTAGAACACAATCATTCGATTTTGGCCGTAATAAAATTGATAAAAATGTATCAGACAGATGATTTGTCCAAAGAAACATTTGTACAACTAAAACGAAAAACATATACAGGAAAACTGTCTCAGAAATTGTGGAAAATGATGATTCAAGGATTTTCTATGGCAATGTGGTTTCACTTATATTGGGGACTCGCATTTGGTATCAAATTATTAATTGATCTAAGAATTGATGAAAAACTTTCAGATACAGGGTTACGTGAGTAAACAGTGAAGATCACCACCGATTCAAGCAATACTTAATCAGAATTAATTTACATCCGCCACCGCGCTTGCTATACTGAAATCATATATATAATCAGGAGGCTATTTAAAATGTCTTTTATCAGCGTTTTTGATGTTATGGGGCCGAATATGATCGGTCCTTCCAGTTCTCACACTGCCGGTGCGGCACGCATTGCTTATCTTGCACAGAAGATGATCAACGGGCCGCTTGCAAAAGTAGAATTTATTCTCTACGGCTCTTTCGCCAGAACGTATCACGGACACGGTACTGACCGCGCGCTTCTTGGAGGAATCATGGGATTTTCCACTGATGATATGCGAATCCGGAATTCCTTCGAGATTGCTACAGAAAACGGACTGAAATACTCTTTTACTCCGAATGAGGAAGAAACTGATATTCATCCGAATACCGTCGATATTATTATGACCAATACTGCCGGTCAGGAGATGACGATCCGTGGAGAATCTCTTGGCGGCGGTAAAGTCCACATCACACAGATCAATCATGTAGAAGTAGATTTCACCGGTGAATACAGTGCTATCATTGTTGTCCAGAAGGATGTTCCGGGTGTTGTTGCCTGGATCACCAGCTGTCTCAGCGACCGCCGGGTCAATATTGCTTTTATGCGTCTGTTTCGTGAATCGAAAGGACACACTGCTTACACGATTGTAGAATCCGACGGAAAACTTCCGGAAGAAATTGCCGACACCATCCGCCAGAACGAACATGTTCTGGATGTTATGGTCGTACAGATGTGATTGTGTTCAAGGAGGTTTTTTATATGGATTTTAAAAATGCAAACGAACTCCTTACACTATGTGAGGAACAGAATATTTCTATCTCTGAAGTTATGCGTAATCGAGAGATCATAACCGGAGAATGTCCTGCTAAAGAAGTGGATCAAAAAATGGCGCGTGTTCTTGAAATCATGAAAGAAGCTGCCCGCTCTCCGATTGAAAAACCAATCCGTTCCATGGGCGGGCTGATCGGCGGAGAGGCGCAAAAACTTGCACAGCATTCTGCCAGTGGTCAGGGACTGTGCGGTGAACTGCTTGAGAAAGCTATCACTTATGCTATGGCAACCCTTGAGACAAATACGTCCATGGGACTGATCGTTGCTTCACCTACCGCCGGTTCCGCAGGCATCGTTCCGGGATTGCTTCTCGCTTTTCAGGAAGTATACCATTTCTCCGACAAAGAGATTCAGCAGGTTCTCTTCAATGCGGGCGCTGTCGGTTACCTCGCCATGCGAAATGCCACTGTTGCCGGTGCTGTCGGAGGGTGTCAGGCTGAGGTTGGTGTTGCATCTGCTATGGCAGCGTCTGCCGCTGTTGAACTTATGGGTGGAACTCCTAAGCAATGTCTGGATGCCGCCTCAACAGTCCTTATGAACATGCTTGGACTCGTCTGTGATCCGGTCGGAGGTCTGGTAGAATACCCTTGCCAGAACCGTAATGCAGCCGGAGTTGCCAATGCACTGATTGCAGCTGAAATGTCCCTTGCCGGCATTTCTCAGCTCATTCCTTTTGATGAAATGCTCGAGGCAATGTACAAAGTCGGAAAGCGACTTCCGGTTGAACTGCGTGAGACAGCATTAAGCGGATGTGCTACAACGCCATCCGCCTGTGAAGCATGTCATATACACGCATGATACTATTAGATCAACTATTCCAACCGATTAATTAGGAGGCAGGAAAAAATGAAACCGATTTACGAAGAAAATGAAGAAACACTGGAAATCGCTGAACAGATTTCCTGCCATATTCCCCCACATCTTCACAAATCAATGGAACTTGTATCCGTGACAGAAGGTACACTGGAAATCGGAGTCGGAACTGAATTGTATCATATGGAAAAAGGCGATTTTGCACTTGTATTTCCGGAATTGATCCACCACTATCAGGTATTCAGCAGCGAATCCTGTAAGGCGATCTATGCACTTGCTTCACCGCTTCTTGCTCCAAGCTATACGAAAGAATTGCAACAATTTTGTCCTGTAAATCCGGTAATTCTGGCTCAAGAAGTACACCCAGACGTAAATTATGCCCTGCGAAGCATGCTGGTCTATCCAGCCGCTTCACAAGGGCATGTTCTGCATCAGGCATTTATTCAGATTATACTTGCACGCACTCTTCCCTTATTTGAAATGATAGATAAGAGCAGTGTTGGAAGTAATGACATTATTTACCAGACTGTTTCTTATATTGCTGCTCATTATACAGAAGAACTGACGCTTTCCAAAATGGCTCATGATCTTGGAATCAGTCAGTCCTCTTTGTCCCGTGTTTTCTCCGGCACATTTCATACGAATTTTAACCGCTATCTGAATGAAGCAAGACTGGATTATGCCTGTAGTCTCCTGCTTCATAGTGACCATACGATTCTCGACATCTGTATCCGGGCAGGATTCGACAGTCAGAGAACATTCAACCGCGTATTCCAGGAACGATACCATATGTCACCAAGAGAGTATCGAAAGCAGCCGCATTAAGCAGCGCTTTCGATATTAACTGTTATTAACCTCTCTCATATGCCATCTGATAAATTACCAGAATATCCTCATATGCCAACGGTTTATATCCGATCAATGAACGCGTTTTGTTTCTTGAACAATCAAGTGCCAGTTTCGTAAGATCATCTTCTTTTACACCAAGTTCTTTTAATCCGATTGGCATCCCTATCGATGCATAATACTGCTCCTGCATATCAATTGCAGTTTCAATTGTCTTCTCCGGATGTTCAAAATCAATATCCAGTCCCCATACATTAGATGCATACTGCAGCCAGCGATTTATATTTGCTTTATAAACATATCTTGCCCAACTGCACCACAGCGCTGCAAGTCCTGCTCCATGCGCTACTTCCGGGTACATTCCGGATACTTCATGCTCTAACTGATGAACAACGAGCTGGAACTCTCTTCCACACTGTGTGAGTCCATTATGTGCAAGTGAAGATGCCCACATCATATTTGCTCGTGCAGTATAATCTTCCGGATTCTTCAGACAATCTCCTGCAGCTTTTCGTACACTCTTAATCACAGCCTCTGCAATCGAATCTGTCAGATAGGTATCCTCCCCCGGACAGAAATATCTTTCAATCGTATGCATTGCAATATCTACTGCTCCGCATGCTGTCTGATAAGGACTTACTGTATAAGTAAGAACCGGATCCTCAATTGCAAAGTTCATACGGTTAAAGAGTCCGTTACAGCCACGTTTCTCTCCTGTTTCCGGATTACTGATCACACAGGAAGAACTCATCTCGGAACCGGCTGCCGCCAGTGTCAGAATTGCTCCCTTCGGAAGCGTTTTCTGTGGAACAGCTTTGCCACAATGGAAGTCCCAGACATCTACTTCCGGGTTTGCCAGTCCATTCGCAATCGCCTTTGAAGAATCCAGAACAGAACCGCCACCAACTGCAAGAACAAAGTCTACGCCTTCTTTTTTGCCAAGCTCAATCCCTTCTCTTACAAGCGGAAGTTCCGGATTCGCAACTACTCCACCAAGCTCTACAAAACTGATGTTTTCTTCCCTCAGACAATTCTCCACCTTATCAAGCAGTCCACTCTTTCTTGCGGAATTTCCACCGAAATGTACCAGGACTTTCTTTGGATGAAACTCTGCAATGATCTTACCGACCTTTAATTCCTCGTCTTTTCCGAAATATACTTTTGTTGGTGTTTCATAAATAAAATTATTCATTTCTAGCACTCCTCATTGATATCCGCACGGTCTATCATTACATTCAGAATCTCTGTATCCGTGGCACGCATACCAACTCTTCCAATGTAACCCATGCTCTTAATTGTTTCTTCAATATCATCTTTGATGATACCTTCTCCCGGCAGGAAACTTTTGTTCTGAATACTAAGCTGAAAAGCCATAAGCGCAGCATCAACAGATGTCGCTATCTTTGCTGCACAGGATGGTTTCGCTCCATCACAAACGATTCCTCCGATATTTCCAAGTGTATTGATGATCGTCAGAGAAACCTGCTGATAAGTTCCACCATACATATAGGTAATACCTGCCCCGGCGCCACAGGCAGCGCTGACTGCACCACAATACGCAGAAAGACTTCCAATATAATATTTCTGATGGATCGCGATCAGATTACTGACAACAAGAGAACGGCAAAGCTTCTCATGAGATACTTCCCATTCATCTGCAAACACAATAACCGGAAGCGACACCGTCATGCCTTGATTACCACTTCCTGAATTGATAACAACCGGCATAGAACATCCGCCCATACGCGCATCACTTCCGGCTGCTGCCCTTGCACAGGCTCTTGTAGTAACACTCTTTCCCCATACATGCATCAACGTTTTACCGATCTGCGCTCCATAGTTATTATCAAGTCCTTCCTGAGCAATCGCAGAATTCAGTTTAATCTGTCGATCAATAATCGGCTGCACATCTTCCATACGAACCTGATCCGCAAAATCAAGGATATCTTTAACCGTAAGTTTTGATTTATCTACGGTGGTCTTAACCTCTGATTTATAAGGATTATCCAACAGCACTTCACCATCCTTTTCAATTCTTGTAATATTCGTGTGCTGATGTTCGATTGTTACAGAAGCAAAATGCTCTCCTTTTCTTACTTTAGCTGTAATATAGAGGTTATCAACTCCTTCAACTAAAGAACAGGAACAGATTTTCTGATTGATCAGTTCTTTCGTTTTCGCAATATCTTCACAAGTCACTTCACTCAACACTTCCAGTGCCTTATCCGCATTTCCCCCTACGATACCAAGAACTGCTGCCACTTCCATTCCTTTCATTCCTCCGGAATTCGGAACTGTAACGCCCTTAACATTCTTGATAATATTTCCGCTGAGTTCCATTTCTACAGAATCTGGAAATTCTCCAAGAATCTGACGTGCTTTTGCCGCTGTATAGGCAATTGCAATCGGTTCTGTACATCCAAGAGCAGGTACCAGTTCCTGCCTTAGGATATTCAAATAGTTTTCGTATAATATAGAGTCCATTTAAAAGGTGCTCCTTTCTCAAAATAACGTAAATGTATATGAAACAAGTATATACTTTTTGAGAAAATAAAACAATCATTTACGGATAGAATCACATTTGTGAAGAATTGCTATATATAAAAAAATAAGAGTAGATATCTTCTCTCAAGACATCTACCCTTATTTTTTATTGTTTATTTGATTTGATTTTTGTGTATATTCCATGGCTTACAATCTTCCGCCCCATCCATAAGTATTACCCATTAATTTTACATAACTTTCAAGTGATTCTTCAAACCATTTTGCTAATTTTCTCATAATTTTCTTTCTCCTTTTTTCTTTTATTTTCTTTTTCTATTGCTTATCTAAAGTACATTCCGTTCATCCGTCCGAAGAACTTAATATCTTCTTCATAAATCTCATGTAGCCATCTTTTAATTCTCTTCATCATCTCTAAACACCTCCTTTTCGTTTACAATTGCATTATAGGCGAAAAGGAGGTGCATTTCTTGCCAAATCCAGATGAAAAGTAGCCAAAATCTGCAAATATATCATATATTAAATGTTTTTCTTGATTTTTCAAGACATTTTCCAATAAGACATGCCTCTCACATAAAGAAGAGCCAGCCACAAAATGGCTGACTCTGTTTCTTTTTTCAGTATTACGTTGCATATTACATAAGATTTTTCAGATGTTACAAATCCTCCCGAATCTTCAACTCGCTATTCTCGGCCAGACACTTCTTCAATGTATCAATCAACTTATTTACATCTAATGGTTTCGCCAAATGTGCATTCATTCCTGCTTGTTTACTGTTGAGTATATCTTCCACGAATGCATTCGCTGATACTGCAATGATTGGAATACTCCATGCGTCACTTCGCTTCGTATTTCTGATTGTCTTCGTCGCTTCCAATCCATCCATTCTCGGCATCATGATGTCCATGAAAATAGCTCCGTAATATCCCGGTTCTGATTTTTCAAATATCTCAACAGCCTCCTGGCCATCTGCTGCACAGGTTACTTCCAAACCACTATTCTCCAGCATACATTTTGCAATTTCTACATTCAGCTCATTGTCGTCTACAACCAAAACTCGCATACCTTCAACAGAAACATTATCATAATTTTTTGTTTTACTGCTTATATCCTGCTGTCCTAATTTAAATGGAATTTTAATAATCGCTGTAGTACCAACTCCCTGTTTACTTTGGAATTCAATCGTTCCAACCATTTTATCTACAAGCGCTTTTGCAATTGTAAGACCAAGGCCGGTACCCTCATATTGAGATCTACTTGACTCTTTCTCCTGTGCAAACATATCAAAAGCATGTTCTATGAATTCTTCGCTCATACCAATCCCCTGATCTTTACACCAGATTGTAAGAACCGCCTGATCATCTTCCAGGATTTCTTCTCTTCCCCAAACTGTGATCGTACTGTCTGAAGAACTGAATTTAATCGCATTATCTAAAATACTTGCTAAAATCCTTCCAATATATACTGGATTTCCAATCAGAATTGGATATTTAACACTGCATTTTTCCCAATCAACTTCCAGTTGAATTCCTTTTTCCACTGCTTTCTGATTATAAATTCGAATGAGCTTCCGCAACATGTCCGCGACATCAAAAGTGATTTCCTCGTTTTTGAAATCCCCGCTTTGGATCTTATTCATATCCAGCACATCATTTACCAGAGACACCAGATACTTCAAGGATTTCATCATTTTACCTCTGATTTCTTTCAGCATCTTCGTATCATCCGCATGTTGTTCTGCTAAGTTTACCAAACCGATGATACCGTTAAGAGGAGTACGGATATCATGGCTCATAGTTGCCAGGAATCGTGTTTTCATCTCGGATTCCCTCTTTGCTGCATCTGCTGCAAAGAGCAGATCTTCTTCTCGTCTCTTCGAATCACTGATTTCACGAACAGTACACAATACATGAGTTACATTTCCTGCTTCATCGCGTTTCTTTACAATAAAACGAAGTCTATGCCACGAACCATCAAGTATCCTATATTCTGTAGAAACATATTCCTCATTCTGCAATCTCTCTTTCAAAGTTGAAGTATCCAAAAACGGATAAAGATAGGCGCGATACTCCGGTGCTACCTGCATCTCACAATCTTGTCGTAACTTTTCTGATGCACAGCCTGAATTTCCTGTCAGCCGGTGCATTTCTTCGTCATTGGAAATCTCCTCAAAGAAATCCTTTTGAAGATCAATACGAGCGATATAACAATAATTTTTACTGATCGCAGAAATAATTTCATTATTCAACTGCAATTCATCTAATGCATCCTGCAATCTCTTTTGGATTGCTTTCTCTTTTTCGATAATCTCATCAATATATCGGAATCCCATAAGAACATACATCTTTTGTGCGTCCTCATATATATTGATCACCTGCACTGAGAAAAACTGTTTTCCATATGTGCCCGGAACACTTTTGTAATTATAAGCTACTCTATCGGTATGCTGAAGCTCTGCCTTTAAATTAGCACAGGAAATCCATTTCAAGAATTCTCTTCTATCTTCTTCTGTGAGGTAATATTGGGCGTAATATTGACTATACTCATCGAAGTCTTTCATACCTTTTTCTGCTTTTCTCATTACCTCATCTGTGTTAGAACTTCTCATTATCTTCAGCGTCTCAAATTCTCTCGAATTAAGCTCTACATAATATACCGCTGTATAATCTGTACATAGTTTATCTAAAACATGTTTATCCCTGTTTATCTTATCAAGGCTGACTTTCAGCTCGTTGTTTTTACCTCGTAATTTCAGCCACTGCACACCGACTATAATAACCAAAAGGAGCATAGCTCCGGTAAGGATCAACAATGCTCGTGGATGCAGCTGCACTAACATTTTCAAGGTCATATCAGAAGCTTTATAAGCTGTATAACCGGACGCTATATCTGCAATCGTTCTATCCGGAAGTGCATAGATTCCTTTCGTAAGAACTCCCGCAAGTGCATGATTGACCCTTGGTGATAAAGCAATACGATATTGGAAAGACGGCTGATCCACAAGACTATATCTCACGCTCCCGCTGGAATCATTATTCACAAATTCCTGTGCCGTGTAATAGTACACAAATGCCACATCAGCATCTCCGGCTTTTACTGCTTCCATAGCTTCCTCTCTGGATGGATAGATTATTTTTTTCGCATCTGGAGCATAAATATCTTCGATTGAATCCGCTTCCCCCTGTTCAACCGTTGCCACTGTTTTAATCTCACCGTTAAAGTCTTTACGATATACCTTCGCTGACTTTATTGTAATATACGGTGCTGTAACTCCATAATCCTTTGACTCTGGCAGGTTATCATCTGGAAATCGCGCATCAATTGTAAGATCCGCCTGTTTACCATTCGTCCCATAGGATACATACTCTTCTCTGGAATCACAAAGAATGAACTTATAAGAAATTCCACAGTAATCAGCAAGCTTGCGGAAATAATCCGGAAGGATTCCCTTCATCTCACCATCTTCAATATATGAGTACGGCTTTCTTGTCGGGTCGCACAAAACCAGCAGAGGATCATCCGCCGAACTGTATTGTGCAATGATCGCACGCTCCGCATATGTAAATTCCAGATTTCTCTCACTTGCGGAAGAATAATAACGGTTGTACAAGTCATTCTCCCAATCCCCCTCTGCAGCACTCACCTGATCAATCGCATAATTGATCTTATTAAGAAGTTCCGTGTTTCCTTTTTTAACAATAATATAAATCGAACTACTATGAAACTTCTCAATCGCAGTCTCATTCTTTGCCACTCTTAAAGAGCTTGAAACAAGCGCATCCACACTATCAGACTGCAGCGCTGATTCCATATCAGAAACCTTGTCAAAATATACCGGAGTATATGTAAATCCCTTCTCCTTTGAAAATTCTTCAAAATCCTTGTTTGGGGCATTACCATTTAACAGCCCAACGCGTATGCCATTATAGGTGCTATAATCTTGTGCAATAATTGCATGATTATTCTTTCGTATCGTCATCATACATTCATTGCTTCCGATTGGTCTGGAATAGTCAAATTTCTCTTCTCGTTCCGGTGTTTTGCGTGCAGAAGTAACCAGATCGACTTCACCATCTTCAAGCATCTTCTGCATCTCGCTCCAGCTCTTGTCGTAACCGATATACTCATAATCTACATTCCAATAACGAGCCATCAGACGGAGTGTATCATAGCCATACCCACTTCGATTTCCATCTTCATCCTGCATATGGTATCCATTCATCTCAAAGAAGCCTACGCGCACTGTCTCTCGCTGTGAATCTTCCTCCACTGCCGATATTCTCTGTGGAAACAGCATAATTATACATAGGATCGTCATCAATACTGCAATATATTTTTTCCTGTTTTCTATTCTCATAGAGCACCTCTTTCTTGCCTGTATCAGCTCTGTTTTTCGCTTTTGTCTCCGTATTCTCTAGTCTATTTCTGCAAAAAAACGCATCTCATCAACAGATAGAGTTTGGTAATTTTAGTCTATCATATTTTCAATCATAAATGGATAAAAACTACCGAAATACACTAAAAACTTCGCGAATAAAATAGCTCCTGCAGCATTCATAATGCCCACATATAAACAGCTGGGAAAAAACTTGTTTTACTTCACTAACAATAGAAGTCCGGGAAAGCATCAAATCACTTTCCCGGACTTCTAACCTTACTTTTTTATATACTATGATGTGGATAAAATTATTTCACATACTTCACAATCGTCTTGATAATCGAACTCTCTTTCAATGGTTTCGTCAGATGTGCATTCATGCCTGCTTCCAGACTCTTCTGCATATCATCTGTAAATGCATTCGCCGTCATTGCAATAATCGGGATTGTGTATCCCATCTTTCTGATTTTCTTTGTTGCTTTTAATCCATCCATGATCGGCATCATGATATCCATGAATATAAGATCATAATCTTCTGCCCGCTGCTTCATTTCGTCCACTGCAAACTTGCCATTCTTAACCCATGTCACCTTCATGCCATGATGTTCCAACATGAAGGATGCAATTTCTGCATTCAGGTCATTATCTTCTGCAAGCAATACTCTGACTCCATCAAACATAATCTTGCTATAATCGACCTCTTTTTCCTCTTCATGTTCTGCAAAATCAACTTCCAGCGGAATACGAAATACAATCTTCGTTCCAATCCCTTCTGTAGATTCCATTTCTATTGTTCCGCCCATCAGATCGATCAGCTGTTTTGTGATTGACAGTCCTAAACCTGTTCCGACATATGTTGTTCTTGCATTGTCTTTTTCTTCCTGAGTAAATGGCTCAAATGCACGCTTTTGAAATTCTTTACTCATTCCGATTCCAGTATCCTCACAGACAAACTCATACAAAGCAGTCTTTCCGTCAAAAGAGACCTCATGTCCATGAACATAGACCTTACCGCCCTCTCGATTATATTTAATCGCATTGCTTGTGAAATTTAAGAAAATCCGTTTCAAATAAACAGGACTTCCTATCACATGGTCATGCTCAATTTCACCTATATCTTTAGAAATGAACTGAACATTGCAACTTTCCGCCTGTGTTTCTGACACCATATTTACTTCTGTAAGAACCTTACTTAGCATAAACGGATCATGTTTTAAAGTAAATTGTCCTGCTTCAAGCTTACCCATATCCAGCACATCATTTACAAGAGAAAGTAAATGGTCCGTTGCACCAAGTACCTTCCGCCTACAATCTTGCAGCTTCTCCGGATCATCTCCATAGTAATAGGACATCTGAACGAGTCCTCGAATACCATTGATCGGCGTCCGAATGTCATGGCTCATTCTTCGAAGGAAATTTGTCTTAGCTTCATTCGCACGATCAGCCTCTTCCCTCGCTTTCTCGGCCCGTTTCTGCGCTTTCTCAGCTCTCTTTTGTGCCGCTTCTGCTTGCTCTTTTGCAGACTTCAGATTCTCCTCATATTTTAATTCTGCGTTTTTCTGTTCCGTAATATCCCGAAAAAGCACTAGCACATACTGTGCTTTTTCGTTTTCTTCACCCAACATCGGGGTCATCTTACACTTACACCAGTGCGGTTCTCCGTAACGTAAGGATTCATATTCCATATAATAACTACACTCTGTATTATCCCCTCGCATACTTTCAAGATACTTGCGAAGCATACAGATTGAAAGAGCATTCTGAAGTTCCTTCCTGAAATCTCCCGTAACATAATCTCTCACATATTCGTCAACAAATTCCGAAAAGCTTCCCTGCTTTGAATATTTTTCCATCCAAGGTGAAAAATGAAGCGCCTCATACTGATCTTTCTCCACGTCTACTACCATTCCCGTGAAATAATTTCGACAAAGTGTCTGCAATATCGCTTGAGCAAACTTGCTTTTATTATCAATTTCCATATGCTTCTCGCCCCCTTGTTTTCATATTCTCATCCTATCAGATTTCCATTGGTAAATGAATGAATCTATACACATCTAGTCTATCATATTTTCTTCTTTATGTGGGATAAAAATTCAAAAAAGAAGACAGTGAATCTTGTTCTCATCGATTCACTGTCTTAGATTTTTCCAGCACGGATTTTATTTATTCTCCGCATTTATTTTCTTATAAAATGCTTTGTCTGTGTAAATCTCATCTTTAAATGGATTTAATTTGTTCTTGCGGATCACGCTGAACTGGTAAATAACTGCTGCCGCATTCACAACTAAAGAGAGAAAGCTTACAGCAAAAAATGCCTTCGGATTATGTGTTGTCGGAACCGGAGCCAGTCTGTCTGCAAACTGCGGAACTGTCATGATAAACATGATCCAAAGTGCCAGTGTGTGTGCTCTGTGCTGCAGCCAGCATCCTTTCTTGATAAAGAATGCTGGAATTGTGCAGGATAATAACAGAATCACACCACAGTATACAGAATGGTCTGAAATACAGTTATATGTGTATGCAAAGTTCCAAAGGTCATATCCGAGGATATAGATCCAGTCCATATCCGGCCACATCATGTCTTTACTCTTCTCTTTGGAAATGTAGATACCTGTCCATCCACAGATCAGCAGGATGTTTAAAATACCTGCGATTCCGTTCATGATATTCCACGGTCCTGACATTACCCAGAGGTTATTTACTTTCTCTCCTGCAAATGCATGGAAGCTGTATGCTTCGAAATCACGGAAGACTGCTTCGCAAATGTTGATTGCAAGAATCAGCGGTGGAAAGCAGATTACCCATTTACGCTTTGTTGCATTCGGAATATAACGCATCAGCATAAATCCAACACAGCCTGCAAGTGCAGAATATGTTTTTGCCCAGTTGAACCAGTTTCCGGTTCCGTATTCATTTCCCGGAGCACAGGTTGTCGGCCATACAAAGATTGTCAGCACAACCGGCACGATCACGAACAGTAAGATTCCGCCCCACTTTGTTTCACGCCCTAATTCATTCAATGCGATCAGGACTACGAGGATAAAGAACATAATTCCCCATGTTTTCAGGTCAGGTACATTATAAAGTATTCCCATTTACTTTTCCCCCTTGTTTCCTTTATTATTTTGTAACTGTTCAGAGCCAAGCAAAATTTCATAAAACAGATGTAAAATGCTTGCATTTTTAAGACTGTTTTTGAAATTT
>CAKRDD010000022.1 GCA_934309345.1 uncultured Mediterraneibacter sp.
GAAATAGTAAATATCTACTGTGTTAGAGTAAATTCCACCGCATAAGCGGACGGTGGAATTTAAAATTTCATTTTTGGAATACATATGAATATAGAAATGATTGATGTCAAGAAGAGAAAAATGTGGTAAAATAAAATGGATTATGTAGTGATATAAAAGAACGGAGGTAAACAGTTGGAAGCTTATACAGGGTTTGCGGCGGTCTACGACATTTTCATGGATAATGTACCTTACGAAGAGTGGGGCGAATACATTCACAGTCTTTTAAAAGACCGTGGAATAGAGGATGGCATTCTCTTGGATCTGGGCTGTGGCACAGGAACAATGACAGAGAAGCTTGCGGATTATGGATATGACATGATCGGTGTGGATAATTCAGAGGATATGTTGGAACTTGCGATGGAGAAACGTATGGAGTCGGGGAAGGATATTCTTTATCTGCTTCAGGATATGCGTGAGTTCGAATTATATGGAACAGTAAGGGCGATTGTCAGTGTCTGTGATTCAGTCAACTATATTACAGAACCGGAGGAACTGGAAGAAGTATTCCGTCTGGTGAATAACTATCTGGATCCAAAGGGAGTCTTTTTGTTTGATTTTAATACTGTATATAAGTATAAGGAAGTTATGGGAGATACTGTGATCGCGGAAGACAGAGGGGAATGCAGTTTTATCTGGGATAATTTCTATTATGAAGAAGAGCGGATCAATGAGTATGACCTGACACTGTTTATCCAGGAAGAACAAGAAGACGGAAGTGAAGATTTATACCGGAGATATCAGGAGACACATTACCAGAGAGGCTATACATTAGAAGAGATGAAGGAACTGGTAGAACGTTCCGGACTTGTTTTTGAGGCGGCATATGATGCAGTGACACATGAAGCACCGACCGGGACGAGTGAGAGAATCTATATCGTGGCCAGAGAATCCGGGAAATAAATGGATACAATTTATATTGCATAAGAAATACGAGGAGAATAAGACATGAATGATTATATTGTAAGAGCAACAGCAGGAAATGCACAGATCCGTGCATTTGCGGCAGTGACAACAAACCTGGTTGAGGAGGCAAGAGAGCATCACGGAACAAGTCCGGTTGCGACAGCAGCGCTCGGACGTCTTCTTACAGGCGGAGTGATGATGGGAAGCATGATGAAGAATGATACAGACATGCTGACGATCCAGATTCAGTGTTCCGGTCAGATCGAAGGTCTTACTGTGACAGCGGACAGTAAAGGAAATGTAAAAGGATATGCATTTAATCCGGATGTTATGCTTCCGGCGAAGAATGGAAAGCTTGATGTTGGTGGAGCACTTGGACAGGGTGTCATGACAATCATCAAAGACATGGGACTTAAAGAGCCATATTCCGGACAGACGATCCTGCAGACAGGAGAGATCGCGGAAGATCTTACTTATTATTTCGCAACATCTGAACAGGTGCCATCTTCTGTCGGACTTGGAGTTCTGATGAACAAAGATAATACAGTAAAATGCGCCGGCGGATTTATCGTACAGGTTATGCCGTTTATCGAGGATGAAGTACTCAATAAGCTGGAAGCAAATATTCAGAAGATCCAGTCTGTAACATCCATGCTGGATAACGGACATACACCGGAGCAGATGCTCGAGCAGGTTCTTGAAGGACTTGATCTGGAGATCACAGATACAATGCCGGCACAGTTCTATTGCAACTGCTCTAAGAAGAGAATTGAGAAAGCAATCATCAGTATCGGAAAGAAAGATATTCAGGAAATGATTGATGAAGGTAAAGAGATTGAAGTGAAGTGTCATTTCTGTAATACAGCATATAAGTATACAGTAGATGAATTGAAAGAATTGTTGAAACAGGCTCGATAAGTATAGCCTTCGGCAGGAGTGCAGAGATGTGCAGAAAAGTATGCCGTGCGATACATTTTTGAAAATAGAAAAAATATAGAAGATGGGGTGAAGATGAGATGAAAAATGGATTTATAAAGGTTGCGGCAGCAACACCGGATATCCGCGTTGCAGATGTGGAATTCAATACACAGAATATCATCAATGCAATGGAAGAAGCACAGAAGAATGGTGCGAAGATTCTTGTATTTCCGGAGCTTTGTGTGACAGGATACACCTGTAGTGATCTGTTCGACCACAGCGTACTTCTGAAAGCTTCCAGAAAAGCATTGCTTGAGATTGCAGAAAATACAAACGACAAAGATATGCTTGTATTTGTCGGAGCACCGCTTGAAGTGAATGGAAAGCTTTATAATGTAGCTGCGGCAATGAACCAGGGAGAGATCATCGGGTTTACGACAAAGACGTTCCTTCCAAACTATGGTGAATTTTATGAGATGCGCCAGTTTACTCCGGGTCCACAGACAGTGAGAGAGATTACATTTGGAGGAAAGAAGATTCCATTCGGTCCGCAGATTCTCTTCCAGGCAGAAGGAATGGAAGAACTGGTAGTGGCAGCAGAGATCTGTGAGGATGTCTGGTCACCGGTTCCACCGAGCATTCAGGCGGCACTCGAAGGTGCAACTGTGATCGTCAACTGTTCTGCAAGTGATGAGACGATCGGAAAAGATACTTATCGTCGCGCACTGATTTCCGGACAGTCTGCAAGATTGATCTCCGGATACATTTATGCAAATGCCGGAGAAGGGGAGTCAACTACGGATCTTGTTTTTGGTGGACACAATATCATTGCTGAAAACGGAACCGTTCTGAAAGAAAGCAGTAGATATGTAAATGAAATTATTTACTCAGAACTGGATCTTCAGAGAATTACAGGCGAGAGAAGAAAGAATACAACATTCCAGCCTATGGATGAAGAGACTCTGGTACGCGTTCCATTTACTGTGGAAGAGACAAAGACATTTTTGACAAGAACATTTCCTAAGAAGCCGTTTGTTCCGTCTGATGAACAGACCCGCGCACAGCGTTGCGAGGAGATCCTGACAATCCAGGCAATGGGACTGAAGAAACGTCTGGCTCATACAAATGCAAGAACTGCGGTTGTCGGCATTTCCGGAGGCCTGGATTCTACGCTTGCACTGCTTGTGACAGCACGCGCATTTGACCTGCTCGGAAGAGACAAGAAAGATATCATTGCTGTGACAATGCCTTGTTTTGGCACAACAGACAGAACTTATCAGAATGCATGTGAGATGTCTAAGAAAGTCGGAGCAACTTTGATCGAGGTTCCGATTGCAGATGCGGTGAATATTCATTTCCGTGATATCGGACATGATCCGGAAGATCATAGTGTAACTTATGAAAACTGCCAGGCGAGAGAACGTACACAGGTGCTGATGGATATCGCAAACAAGACTTGGGGAATGGTTATTGGAACAGGCGATCTGTCAGAGCTTGCGCTTGGATGGGCGACCTATAATGGAGACCATATGTCCATGTATGGAGTCAATGCATCTGTACCGAAGACACTGGTTCGCCATCTTGTGAAATATGCTGCAGATGATACAACAGATGAAGCACTTAAAAATGTGCTTTATGATGTGCTTGATACACCGGTAAGTCCGGAGCTGCTTCCACCGAAGGACGGAGATATTGCACAGAAGACAGAAGATCTTGTAGGACCTTATGAACTGCATGATTTCTTCCTGTACTTTATGCTTCGTTTCGGATATGAGCCGAGCAAGATCTTCCGTATTGCATGTATGACATTTGACGGTGAATATGACAAAGAGACGATCTTCAAATGGCTGGAAACATTTTGCAGAAGATTCTTCTCACAGCAGTTCAAACGTTCCTGCCTGCCGGACGGACCGAAGGTTGGTACTGTGGCACTTTCTCCAAGAGGGGACTGGAGAATGCCAAGTGATGCCTGCGTAGCGGTATGGATGAAGGATCTCGAGGCTTGCAGAGTCTAATCTGTGGAGGAAAACCAGAGAAAAGGAGAGGATAAGATGAAACTAATCAGAACAGAGGATGCAGTCGGCAGTGTGCTTTGCCACGACATTACCCAGATCATTCCGGGAGTTGTGAAGGATGCGGTCTTCCGCAAAGGACACGTAGTGACAGAGGAAGATGTACCGGTACTGCTTTCCGTAGGAAAAGAACACCTCTATGTATGGGAGAAGCAGGAAGGTATGCTTCATGAGAATGATGCGGCAGAGGTACTGCGCCAGGTCTGCCAGGGAGAGCATATGAATGCATCTGAGGCGAAAGAAGGAAAAATCGAACTGACTGCACAGTGCGACGGCCTTCTGAAGATTAATCGCGAGAAATTAAATGAAGTAAATGCACTTGGTCAGATCGTACTTGCATCCAGACATGGAAATTTCCCGGTGAAAAAGGAAGACAAGATTGTAGGAATGCGTGTCGTTCCGCTTGTGATCGAGGAAGAGAAGATGAATCATGTGAAAGAGCTCTGTGGGGAAGAGCCGATTTTCACAATTCTTCCATTCCATCAGATGAAAGTCGGAATCGTGACAACAGGAAGCGAAGTTTATCATGGAAGGATCACAGATAAATTTACTCCGGTCGTAAAAGCGAAATTAGAAGAAGCGGGCATGGAAGTGCTTGGAAATGTACTCTGTGATGATGATTCTCAGATGGTGACAGATGCGATCAATGACTGGATCGAAAAAGGTGCAGAATTCGTTGTCTGTACAGGCGGAATGAGTGTTGATCCGGATGACAGAACACCATTGTCTATCAGAAATGCAACAGATGAGGTGATAACTTATGGCGCACCGGTACTTCCGGGAGCGATGTTCATGCTGGCTTATAAGGGAGCAATTCCGGTTGTAGGCCTTCCGGGATGCGTAATGTATGCAAGAAGAACAATCTTTGATCTGGTACTTCCGAGAATCGCAGCAGGAGAGAGACTGAGCGTGGAAGATTTTACAGTCCTTGGAGAAGGCGGACTTTGCCTGAACTGTGATGTTTGTACTTATCCAAATTGTGGATTTGGAAAATAATAAGATGAAGGAGAAGTGGGGAATGAATTCATTTTACATTCAGTTGCAGGCAGAACTTGTAGATGCAAAAGAAGAGCTTTGGGCACAGACTCGGATTGATGGTGCTGAAGCAGGAAAGAAAATTCTGTTAAAAGGTGAACCGAAGGATACAGACAGTGTTTTTGTAGATGAAAAAGGTGAACGTATTTTCCAGGAGCGTATCAGCCGTCCGGCGAAGCTGGTGATCTGTGGGGCAGGGCATGTATCTATGCCAATCATTCGCATGGGAAAGATGCTTGGATTCCATGTTACGGTGGTAGAAGACCGTCCGAAATTTGCCGATGATGCGAGAAGAGCAGAGGCTGACCAGGTCTATTGCGAACCATTTGAAGATGGTCTTGCAAAGATCAAAGGAGATACAGATACATGGTTTGTGATTGTTACAAGAGGTCACAGATATGACACAGATTGTCTCAGAACAATCCTTGGAAAGCCAAGAGCTTATGTTGGAATGATGGGAAGTAAGAGAAGAACTGCGATCGTAAAAGACCAGCTGGAGGCAGAAGGGTTTGAGAGAGATGTGCTTGAAGCAGTCCATACGCCGATTGGGCTGAAGATCGCTGCTGAGACGCCGGAAGAGATCGCGGTATCTATTATGGCAGAAATCATTCAGATTAAAAACAGCCGTGCAAAGAGCGGCGGATATTCCAGTGAACTTCTTGAAGAACTTCTGAAAGAAGATGAGTGTGGAAAAGTGCTTGCAACAATTATTTCCAGAAAAGGTTCTGCACCACGTGGCGTAGGAACAAAGATGCTTGTATGCGGAGATGGAAGGATCATCGATACAATCGGTGGAGGATGTGTGGAAAGTGAGATTATTCAGAAAGCACTCCTCATGATCCGTACGGAGCAGGAAGAATTCCAGGTATGCAAGGTAGATATGACAGCAGAGGCAGCAGAGGATGAAGGTATGGTCTGTGGCGGCGTTGTTGAAGTTATGCTCGAAAGGGTAAAATAAGCGCTCTGAAAAAAGTTAAAATGATAGTAGTAATTGAGAGTGGAGAATAAGAAAGATGGATGATATCAAAATTTTAAAAGGAAATATTATCTATACAAAGACGAAAGATGAATTTGAGATATGCGAACACGGTTATCTTGTGTGTAAAGATGGAAAAGTAGAAGGAATCTATCAGACACTTCCGTTCCGACTTGGAGGGGAACCAATTGAGGATCATGGAGATTGTCTGATCATTCCGGGAATGACAGATCTGCATATACATGCACCGCAGTATACATTCCGCGGTACAGGGATGGATCTGGAACTTCTGGAGTGGCTGGAGACGAATACATTTCCGGAGGAAGCAAAATACAAGGATGTATTGTATGCGAATGAGGCGTATGCGAAGTTTGCTGAGAATTTGAAGAACAGCTCAACAACAAGAGCATGTGTGTTTGGAACAATTCACAGAAGACCGACACTTGTTTTGATGGATCATCTGGAAAGAAGCGGTTTGGTTACGATGGTCGGAAAAGTGAATATGGACAGAAATTCACCGGATGAACTTCGTGAAGGTACACAGGAGTCTGCAGAAGAGACAGTTGAATGGATGAAAGATGTTCAGCATAAAAAGTATAAGAATACGTTGCCAATCCTGACGCCTCGTTTCATTCCGAGCTGTACAGACGAGTTACTGGATATGTTAAAGATGGTTCAGATGCGTTATCAGATTCCGGTACAGTCACATTTATCAGAGAATCTGTCAGAGATCGAATGGGTAAAAGAACTTTGCCCGTATGCCGAGTTTTATGGAGATGCATACGATCATTTTGGATTGTTTGGAGCAGATGCACCGACGGTTATGGCGCATTGTGTATACAGTACGGAAGAAGAAATCCAGAGAATGAAAGAAAATGGTGTATATGTTGCTCATTGTCCGGAATCAAATGAGAATCTTTCTTCCGGAATCGCACCGGTAAAACGTTATCTAGAAGAAGGACTTTCTGTAGGACTTGGAAGTGATGTCGCAGGTGGATCGACAGAGAATCTTTTCCGGGCAATGGCACATGCAATCCAGGTGTCAAAGCTTCGCTGGAGACTGGTCGATCAGAACTATCAGGCATTAAATTCAGAGGAAGCATTCTATATGGCAACTAAGGGTGGCGGATCCTTCTTTGGAAAAGTCGGAAGTTTTGAAGAGGGATACGAGTTCGATGCAGTTGTATTAGATGACAGCAGACTTGAATCTTCCCGTCAGATGAGTGTAAAAGATCGTTTGGAAAGAATGATTTATCTTGCCGATGAGAGAGAAGTGAAAGCGAAATACGTCAGAGGAAATAAAATTATATAAAACAGCAGAGCTCAATGCAGATGTAAGCATTGGGCTCTTGCTTGTTGGGGCTGATCCTGTTTTTCTACACAAATCATGGTTGTAAGTCATTATTAAAAACATTGAACATTGTACATAAATATGTTATTCTATTTCAAAGCATATTTTCTAAAACATCTAAATTCATATAAAGGTTTCATTACAGGTAGAACGCACCTGTCAAATCAGAAAATTCATGCTTTTAAAATCCATTATTTAAAGCAGAGGTTTTCTGATAGAGAGAACTTCTGTGAAAATCACATAAGGAGGTCTCTTAAATGAAACAAAAGAGAAAGCGATTGCCGGAAAACCAGCAATCGGCGGATGGAAAGCTGCTTCAGTGGCATCCTGCATTTTATGCAGACTTGCAGATTGAATTCAGAGAGGAAAAGGAAAATTTAAAATTTGAACGGGAGTATCTATTAAGTTCAAAGCCAATGGCAATTGATGTGTTGATCATTAAAAAGAAGAATGCGGAGCCAATCCATAAAAATATCGGAAAAATATTCCGCCAGTATAATATTATCGAATATAAATCACCATCCGATTCACTTTCCGTGGATGATTTCTATAAGGTATATGGATATACAAATTTTTATAAAGCAGATACAGGAAAGGTAAATGAAATTCCGATTCAGGAACTGACGATCACCTTAGTGTCAAAACGATATCCAAGAGAACTGATCCGACATTTGAAAGAAGTACGCCACTACACTATTGATAATCCGGAAGAAGGGATTTATTATGTAATTGGAGATATCTTACCGATTCAGATTCTTGTAACAAATCGGTTGTCACCGGAGAAAAATCTCTGGTTATATAGTTTGACAGATACCTTGGAAGATATGTCTGTCACCAGACAGCTTTTAGAGGATTATAAAAAGAACAAAGACAATCAGCTGTATCAGGCAGTTATGGAGATCATAGTAAAAGCAAACGAAAATCGGCTAAAGGAGGGGAAACGAGATATGTGTAATGCATTATTAGAATTAATGAAAGATGAATTAGATGAAAAAAGAGAAGAAGGGGAAGCGCTTGGAGAAAACAGGATTAATCAACTGATTTTGAAATTGTCCGAACTAAACAGAACAGATGAGATTCTCAAAGCAGCTGCAGACAGGGAGTATCAGAAAAAATTATTAAAGGAGTTTGGACTTTAGAAAGTCTGGAACACATGAAAAAACCTCAGATTCGGGTGTTGCAGCACCGTTCCCTGAGGTTTTTTCATGTTCTATTTTAGGAGTTTTAAGTAATTGACTTATTCAATCGATTTTTCAATATTAATTAAAGGTGGATTCTTGTTCCGGTCTCACCAAGAATTCCGTCTTTTGCTTTCTCAAGCAGTGTGATCAGTGACTGTCTTCCAGGTTTTGATTCAGCAAAGTCAAGCGCTGCCTGTACCTTAGGAAGCATAGAACCAGGAGCGAAGTGTCCTTCTTCTACATACTGTTTTGCTTCATCAACTGTCACATCGTCAAGCCATTTCTCATCCGGCTTTCCGTAGTTCAGTGCAACTTTCTCAACAGCAGTCAGGATGATGAGGAAGTCTGCGTCGAGCTCTTTGGCAAGGAGAGCACTTGCAAAGTCCTTATCAATAACTGCACTTGCACCTTTCAGGTGGTTGCCCTGGCGCATAACCGGGATTCCACCGCCGCCACAGGCAATAACAAGGTCACCGGAGTCAACCATTGTACGGATTGTACCGATCTCAACGATCTCCTGCGGTTTTGGAGATGCTACAACACGGCGGTATCCGCGTCCTGCATCTTCTTTCATGATATAATCATATTTCTCAGCCATAACATCAGCTTCTTCCTTAGAAAGGAATTTACCGATTGGCTTGGATGGTGTCTCGAAAGCCGGATCATCAGCATCCACGCGAACCTGAGTGATCATTGTAGCAACCGGGATATCATGGATTCCTCTGTTGAACAATTCTTCTCTCAGAGCATTCTGCAGGTCATATCCGATATAAGCCTGGCTCATTGCAACACATACAGAAAGTGGTGTGTTTGGCTGTTTCTCATCCTCGTGTGTCAATGCGATCATAGCGTTGTTGATCATACCAACCTGAGGACCATTGCCATGTGCTACGACTACTTCGCAGCCTTCCTGAATCAGGTCTACGATCGCGCGTGCTGTAATCTTAACAGCAGCCATCTGCTCAGGAAGAGTATTGCCAAGGGCATTTCCGCCGAGGGCAATGACAATACGTTTTTTCTTTTCCATTTTAGGATCCTCCGTATTTACTGTAAAGGTATTGTACAGGTCTGAAAGATTCAGGCCTGTACAATGAGTTACTAATTAAGGTAACTATGAAACTATTCTTGTCTAAGAGATTTGAGATTAATCAAAAATTCTAGACACTCCTCTTTCTTCGAGTTTCTTCAGGATTTCCTGTGGGTTCTCGAATTTAGCGAGGAAGATCATAGCTGCGATGATGTATGGTTTGAAGCTTGCTTCTTTGTAAAGTGGATCTCTGTAACGATCGAATACGGAAGCGTCAACTTCACCTTCTTCACAGCTTACGCCTGTGATGTCAGCTGGCAGACAGTGCATGTAAAGAGCTTTTCCGTCTTTTGTTGTAGCCATGAGCTCTTCTGTACAAGCCCAGTCTTTGTGCTCTGCGTTCTGAGCAAGAAGTTCTTTCTCAAGAGCTTTGATACCTTCTGTATCTCCGTTTCCGTAAAGCTCTGTACGTTTTTCCATAGCTGCAAATGGAGCCCAGCTCTTTGGATATACGATATCAGCATCTTTGAATGCCTCAGCCATGTCGTTTGTCTTTGTGAAAGATCCGCCGGATTTCTTAGCGTTCTCAGCAGCAACAGCCTCAACCTCTGGGAATACTTCGTATCCTTCTGGATGAGCAAGTACAACGTCCATTCCGAAACGAGTCATCAGACCGATGATTCCCTGTGGAACAGAAAGTGGTTTTCCATAAGATGGTGAGTAAGCCCATGTCATAGCAAGTTTTTTGCCTTTCAGGTTCTCAACTCCGCCGAACTCGTGGATAATGTGAAGCATATCAGCCATAGCCTGTGTTGGGTGGTCAATGTCGCACTGCAGGTTTACAAGAGTAGGTTTCTGCTCAAGAATTCCATCTTTGTTTCCCTGTGTTACAGCGTCAACAACTTCGTGCATATATTTGTTACCTTTTCCGATGTACATATCATCACGGATACCGATAACGTCAGCCATGAAGGAGATCATGTTAGCTGTCTCACGAACTGTCTCACCGTGAGCAACCTGAGATTTTCCTTCGTCAAGATCCTGAACCTCAAGACCAAGAAGGTTACAAGCAGAAGCGAAAGAGAAACGTGTACGTGTGGAATTGTCACGGAACAGAGAAATTCCAAGTCCGCTCTCGAATACCTTTGTGGAAATGTTGTTCTCTCTCATGTAACGAAGAGCGTCAGCTACTGTAAATACAGCCTCGATCTCGTCGTCTGTTTTCTCCCATGTAAGGAAGAAGTCACCATTGTACATCTCTTTGAAGTTGAGTGCGTTCAGTTTGTCAATATATCCCTGTAATTTTGCGTCCATCTTTAAAATCCTCCTGATTAAAATGAATTATTTGTTTTTAGGTTTATTAGCCAAGGCAGTTCCGACCGGAAAATATCCCGGTCAGAACGCCATAGGTTCAATGAAATCGTTGCGTGATCACACGCAAATGCGTTAGCAATTACTGAATTACTCAGCGTAAGACAGTGGAAGTGCAGCGTATACTGCAGCACATGTTACGAGATCCTGTTTCCATGTCATCTCGTTTGGTGCATGAGCCTGAGCCTCTGCTCCAGGTCCGAATCCGATACATGGGATTCCGTTTCTACCCATGATAGAAACACCGTTTGTGGAGAATGTCCACTTATCTGTCAGTGGGCGAGCCTGACGCATCTCAAGTGTGTCAGCAGCACCGATTCTCTGATCTCCGTAAAGTCCTGTGTAAGCTTTCTCAAGAGCCTTAGTTACTTTGTGATCTTTCGGAATAGCCCATGTTGGGAAGTAGCACTCGATCTCGTATACACATCCTGTGTAGGACGGACGATCATAGTTGTACATAGAAACAACAACGTCATCACCGTATTTCTTAACGCTTGGCAGGTTACGGATCTCATCTAAGCAGCTCTCCCATGTCTCTCCGAATGTCATACGACGGTCAAGAGATACAGCACAGGAATCTGCTACTGCACAACGGCTTGGTGATGTGTAGAAGATCTGAGATGTTGTAACTGTTCCACGTCCAAGGAAACGAGCCTCTTCGTAGTCTGGGTTGAATTTCGGGTTAAGCATTTTAACAAGACCTTTGATCTCTGTCTCGTCAGCGTCATCGTTCTCGTTAAGAGCACGAACATCCTGAAGAATGTCAGCCATCTTGTAGATTGCGTTGTCTCCACGCTCCGGAGCAGAACCGTGACAGGAAACTCCCTTAACATCAATACGGATTTCCATACGTCCTCTCTGTCCACGGTAGATACCACCGTCTGTAGGCTCTGTAGAAACTACGAACTCCGGACGGATCTTGTCTTCGTTGATAATGTACTGCCAGCAAAGTCCGTCACAGTCTTCTTCCTGAACTGTACCAACAACCATTACTTTGTATCCTTCTGGAATGAGTCCGAGATCTTTCATGATCTTTGCTCCGTATACACCAGATACGATACCGCCACACTGGTCAGATACTCCACGTCCACCGATCTCTGTCTCTGTCTCGTATCCATCGTATGGATCGAATTTCCAGTTCTCGATGTTACCGATACCTACTGTATCGATATGTGCGTCAAATGCGATGATCTTGTCGCCAGTTCCCATGAATCCCATAACATTTCCCTGTGGGTCAATGACAACTTCGTCAAATCCAACTTTCTTCATCTCAGCAGCGATTGTCTCTACGTGAGCTTTCTCATCGCAGCTTTCTCCTGGATTTTTTACGATAGCACGAAGGAAAGCTGTCATGTCTTTCTCATAGCCTTTTGCATACTCTTTGATTTTGTTAAGATCCATTGTTCTTCTCCTTTTGAAATAAAATCTTGTTTTTGTGTTACAGTTTCTTCTTATTAGTATAAGAAATGATTATCTCTCATTTCCGTCCCAGACAATTGATTTGTATCTGTCCGGATCAGTGTCTCCCTCAGTAGAGAAGAGAAGTACTCTTGAGTTCTCATCCAGTCCGAGGTGATCTCTGAGCGGTTTGTACTCATCCATTGTCATGATGCACGCAAGTGTTCCAAACGGTGCGGCTCCGGATTCTCCGGATGTAACAGGCTGATCACCTTTGAAAGGTGCAGCGAGCATACGCATACCTTTGGCAGCAACCCAGTCAGGTGTTGCGATAAATGTATCAACGTGGTTTTTCAGGATATCCCATGAAATTGTGTTCGGCTCTCCACAGGCAAGACCAGCCATGATCGTAACCATGTCTCCGTCTACGATGCGGATAGCTCCGTCCTTAGCACATGCTCCTTTGTAAAGACATGCAGCAGGCTCAGCTTCAACAACAACAACTTTCGGTGGGTTTTCCGGATAGCGGTTAGCGAAGAATCCCTGAACTGCTCCGGCAAGTGAACCAACACCAGCCTGAATAAATACATGTGTCGGACGCTCACATCCAGCTTCGTGAAGCTGATCATCAGCCTCGTTAGCCATTGTTCCGTATCCCTGCATGATCCATGCCGGAATCTCTTCATATCCGTCCCAGGCTGTATCCTGAACCATTACGCCGTTCTCTGTCTTCTCTGCCATAGCGTTAGCCATACGAACACATTCGTCGTAGTTTTCCTCTTCGATCGTAGCTTTCGCTCCTTCTTTCAGGATGTTGTTCAGTCTTGTCTGAGTTGATCCCTTCGGCATAAGTACTACAGATTTCTGTCCAAGCTTGTTCGCTGCCCATGCAACACCACGTCCGTGGTTACCATCTGTTGCAGTGAAGAAAGTAGCCTGTCCGAATTCATTACGCAGTTCGTCAGATGTAAGAACGTTGTAAGGAAGTTCTGAAACATCCTTTCCTGTCTGCTTTGCAATGTAGCGAGCCATTGCGAAAGATCCGCCGAGTACTTTGAATGCGTTCAGTCCGAAACGATAAGACTCATCTTTTACATAGACCTCTTTCAGTCCAAGGTATGCAGCCATGTGATCCAGTTTTGCAAGTGGTGTAACACTGTACTGCGGGAAGCTCTCATGGAATGCGCGAGCTTTCGCTACATTCTCAAGTGACATTACCTGAAGCTGAGAGTCATCTGTTTTTGGCATTTCGTTTACTGCCCATTTGATAGTTTCCATTGTAGTGACCTCCTTAAATTAATACGTGTCATTTGCCCATGTAACTGTAAAGTGTGAATTTCGATATCCCCAAATACGAAGAAACTTTATCGCCGGACTTTGTAATAAGGAAAGCACCGGCATGATCCAGATACTGGACAACAGCAACCTTGTCATCTTTGTTCATCATTGCGACAGGTTTTCCGACCTTTGCAACGGCCTGCTCGATCAACAAATCCAGAAGTTCGTTTACATTATGTGTGATGCGCCGAGGCGAATCACCTGTAAGATCCGGAAGAGTGTCTTTCGTAGCAACCAAAGACTGAATTGCTGTACTCGCAGCTGTAAAAGCTGTGATGTCATAGTTTAATGAGAAGATGTATGAGATTGATCCGTCGTCGTCTCTTATATAGAAGGTACTCGATTTCAGAATCCGTCCATCTTCTGTTTTAGTAAGATAGGAAAGCTTATCATGAATCGTTGACGGATCCGACTGAAGTGTCTCAAGAACAATTCCTGAAGGACCATCTCCGGTTTGTCGGTTCGATACATGTCCGTTCTCGATGTACACGATCGATCTCTCCAGATCTTTTGTCTTCAAATCATGAATTGCAATCTCACAGGAGCTTCCAAACTGAATTGCAAGTCCGTGTGCAAGCTGCTTAAGAAAATCTAAGGTATGACGCATATGTCCACCTGCCTTTCTGTATGCTTTCTGTCTTCATAATCCCATCATATCATAAAAATCGCGATAGTCAATACCTTTCCTAAAAATTTTTTAGGTTACAAAAAAGTTTTTTAGATTTCTTGTTGCATTTAGACAATTTAGATGTTATTCTATGAGTATCAGAGACATTGATGTACGAAATGCACATAACAGGCAGATGGCATTTTTACATCAAAGTGTAGAAATTCATAAAAAAGGAGAGTTACAATTATGTTGATCTTAGGTAACGGTAGAGTTGTGACAAGAAACCCTGAATGTCCTTATATGGAAGAGGGTGCAGTAGCAATTGATGGCAAAGTGATCTGTAAGGTTGGACCGACAGAGGAGTTGAAGAAGGCTTATCCAGACGCAGAGTTTATTGATGCAAAAGGTGGAGTGATCATGCCGGCATTCATTAATACGCACGAGCATATCTACAGTTCTTTTGCAAGAGGACTTTCTATTAATGGATACAATCCAACAGGACTGCTCAGCATTCTTGACGGAATGTGGTGGACACTGGACAGAAACCTGACACTGAATGATACTTATTTAAGTGCTATGGCTACTTATATTGATTCTATTAAGAATGGTGTAACAACAGTATTTGACCATCATGCAAGTTTTGGAGCTATCAAAGGTTCCTTATTTGAAATCGAAAGAGCAGCGAAGGAAACAGGAGTTCGTTCCTGTCTCTGTTATGAAGTTTCCGACAGAGATGGAAAAGACAAGGCGAAAGAGTCTGTAATGGAGAATGCAGAATTTATCCGTCATGCACTGAAGGATGACAGCGGAATGATCGCCGGAATGATGGGTATGCATGCACAGTTTACAATCTCAGATGAGACAATGGAACTTGCAGCAGCAAACAAACCGGATGAAGTTGGTTATCACATTCATGTTGCAGAGGGAATTGAAGACTTGCATCACTGCCTGAAACATTACGGAAAGAGAATTGTTGACCGTCTGATGGACTTCAATATTCTTGGGGAGAAGACATTGCTTGGACATTGTATCTACATCAACCCACATGAGATGGATCTGATCAAAGATACAAACACAATGGTTGTTCACAATCCGGAATCCAATATGGGAAATGCCTGCGGATGCCCTCCAACAATGGAACTTGTACACAGAGGAATCCTTACAGGACTTGGAACAGACGGATATACACATGATATGATGGAATCCTTCAAAGTGGCAAATATTCTTCATAAACATCACCTTTGCGATCCAAATGCAGCATGGGGAGAAGTTCCGAAGATGCTTTTCGAGAACAATGCGAAGATTGCAGGACGTTATTTCGACCAGAAGCTCGGTGTTCTTGAAGAAGGCGCAGCAGCAGATGTGATCATTGTTAATTACAATCCGCTGACACCAATGAATGAGAATAATATCAATGGCCATCTTGTATTCGGTGTGACAGGACATGACGTTGTAACAACTGTTGCAAACGGTAAAGTATTGATGAAAGACAGAAGACTGACGGAGATTGATGAAGCAAAAGTAATGGCAGACTGCAGACAGGCAGCAGCCGAACTTGGAAAACGTATCAACAGCCGTTAGGCTTAGATTGACGGATACTGTTCATTAATGTTAACATATATAACAGATGTGGACAGTATCTTTGGTCGCACATTTTGTCAAAACTAACCGGAAAGGACAATAAAATAATGAAAGAAAAGAAATCAGAAGCACCTCGCAGAGGAAATGAAGAACTGTTTAAGTGGGATGGTAACCCGACATTCGGTCAGATACTTCCACTGGCTGCCCAGCATGTACTTGCAGCAGTTGTAGGATGTGTTACACCGGCGATCCTGGTTGCAAATGCAGCGAACAATGCAGGCGGAAATGTAAACATGGGTCTTTTGATCCAGATGTCACTTGTATTTGCAGCATTGTCAACATTCCTTCAGTTGTATGGAAATAAGTTCCATCTTGGATCCGGACTCCCGGTCATCATTGGAGTAAGTTTTGCTTATGTTCCGACAATGACAGCAATTGCAGCACAGGCACAGGATGTCAACACTATTTTTGGAGCGATGATCATAGGTGGTATCGTAGCGATCGTAGTAGGACTTACTGTTAAGCAGATCAGAAAGGTGTTCCCACCACTGGTAATCGGAACCGTTATCTTTGCGATCGGTCTGTCTCTTTATAAGACAGCTATCAACTACATGGCTGGAAACTCCGCGAACACATATGAAGTGATCGTAGAGCAGAGAGGTCAGACAGCAGCACTTGTGTATGGTTCCTGGCAGAACTGGCTCGTATCCCTTGTAACACTGGCAATCGTAATCGGTCTGAACCATTACGGAAAAGGACTTTTCAAACTCGCATCTATCCTGATCGGTCTGATCTGTGGATATGTACTTGCACTGTGCTTTGGAATGGTTGATTTCTCAGCACTTTCAAATGCAGGTTGGTTCCAGCTTCCAAAACCGTTCGCTTTTGGTGTGAAATTCGATATCTCAGCGATTATTCCGCTGGCAATTTTGTTCCTTGTCAATTCTATTCAGGCAATGGGAGATCTCTCCGCTACAACAAGTGGTGGTATGGATCGTCTTCCTACTGACCAGGAGCTCAACGGTGGTATCATCGGTTATGGTATCAGTAATATCGTAAGTGCATGTTTCGGATGCCCTCCGACAGCAACTTACAGCCAGAATGTAGGTATCGTTGGTGCTACAAAGGTTATATCAAGAAAGGTATTTTCACTTTCTGCATTCATCCTTCTGATCGCAGGACTGATCCCGAAATTCTCAGCACTTCTGAGAACAATTCCACAGTGTGTACTTGGTGGAGCAGTAGCATCTGTATTTGCCGGTATCGCAATGACAGGTATCAAGCTTCTCGTAAGTGAGGGAATGTCTACAAGAAATACAACAGTTGCAGGATTATCTATTGCAATCGGTATGGGTGTTTCTTTAAGCAGCGGATGTTTAAATCAGATGACATCAACAATCTACGACGGATTGGGAATGACAATGGGGCTTGAGAACTTCCAGTCCATTATCAATAATACATTTGCATCATCACCGGTTGTACTGGCGACGATCTTTGCAGTTATTTTGAATCTGGTTCTTCCGAAAGATCCAAAGCCGGAGGCAAAATAAAAGGAAACAGATCTTTGGGAAAAGACAGATCCTTGGGGAATGATCTGTCAGAGATTTCAAAGATTGAATCATTACGGAAAGACCTGTCGGTGGCAGGTTTTCCGTGATAAAAGAAAAAAAGAGAGGTAAAAAGTATGAGTGAAATTATGAGACCTATGTCATTTGAACAGCTTTTAAACTGGACATTGACAGAGTACAAAGAGAATGGAACAGTATTTGGAGAGCGTCATCCATATCATGCGGACAGCAAATTTAACCGCACAATTTTCGGACGCGATCTTGAGACACCAATCGGACCGGCAGCAGGCCCAAACACTCAGCTGACACAGAATATTATCGCAGCTTACTACACAGGAAGCCGTTTCTTCGAACTGAAGACAGTTCAGGTAATGGACGGAGACGAGCTTGCAGCATGCATCAACAGACCATGTATCAAGGCTGATGACGAGTGCTACAACTGTGAGTGGTCTACAGAGCTGTTTGTTCCACAGGCAATGGAGGAGTACATCAAAGCATGGTTCCTTCTGAAAGTGATCTCAAAAGAATTCGGACTTGGAAGCATGGACGGATTCCAGTTCAACATCAGTGTTGGATATGATCTTGCCGGAATCAAATCAGAGAAGGTTGACACATTCCTGAACACAATGCAGCATGCACAGGACTCAGAGATTTTCAAGCACTGCAAGGCTTATCTTCTTGAGCATGTTGACCTGTTCGAGAAAGTGACAGCAGAAGATATCGAAAGCATTTCCGGAGATATCTGTAATTCTGTTACAATCTCTACACTTCACGGATGCCCTCCGGAAGAAATTGAGAAGATCGCAATGTATCTGATCACAGAAAAGGGATTCCATACATTTATCAAATGTAACCCGACACTTCTTGGATACGAGTATGCAAGAAAGACAATGGACGACATGGGATACGATTATATCGCATTCGGTGACTTCCACTTCAAAGATGACCTGCAGTACGAGGATGCTGTTCCAATGCTGAACAGACTGATCGCTGTCTGTCAGGAAAGAAACCTGGAGTTTGGTGTGAAGATCACAAACACATTCCCGGTTGACGTAAAACAGAATGAACTTCCAAGTGAAGAGATGTATATGTCAGGAAAATCTCTGTACCCACTGTCAATCTCTGTAGCAAATATGCTGGCAAGAGATTTCGGTGGAAAACTGAGAATCTCCTACTCAGGCGGTGCTGATTTCCATAACATCGAAGGAATCATCGATGCAGGAATCTGGCCGGTAACAATGGCTACAACAATCCTGAAACCAGGCGGATACGACAGACTTTGCCAGATTGCAGGACTTCTTGAGAAAGAAGGCGTTGTATTCACAGGTATCGACGCTGCCAAGACAGAGAAACTGGTTGAGGAAGCGAAGACAAGCCCATATCATGTAAAGGCTGTAAAACCACTTCCATCCAGAAAGATCAACAAACAGGTTCCACTGATCGACTGCTTCATTGCTCCTTGTAAAGAGGGATGCCCGATCCATCAGGATATCACAACATACCTGCAGCTTGTAGAGGCTGGTAAGTATGAGGAAGCTATGGATGTTATCACAGAGAAGAACCCGCTTCCATTTATCACAGGAACAATCTGTGCACATGCTTGTATGGGCAAATGTACACGTAACTTCTATGAGTCACCGGTACATATCCGTGAGATGAAGCTTGAGGCAGCTCAGAACGGATACGAAGCACTGATGAATAAGCTGACAGCACCTGCAATCACAAAAGAAGGCAAGGCAGCAGTAATCGGTGGAGGACCGGCTGGTATGGCAG
This sequence comes from uncultured Mediterraneibacter sp., assembly GCA_934309345.1. Taxonomy (GTDB): domain Bacteria; phylum Bacillota; class Clostridia; order Lachnospirales; family Lachnospiraceae; genus Mediterraneibacter. Next base: position 19,145 of record CAKRDD010000022.1, read on the forward strand.
CAGCTTACTTCCTGCGCAGAGCCGGAATGGCAGTTACAGTATTTGAGAAGAACGACGCTCTCGGCGGAGTTGTTCGCCATGTAATTCCAGAATTCAGAATTCCGGGAACATCGATTGATAAAGATGCAGCACTTCTTGAGAAGATGGGCGTTGAAGTTCGTCTGAACACAGAAGTAAAAGATACAGCAGCACTCAAAGCAGAAGGATTTACAACAGTGATCCTTGCAGTAGGAGCTTCTGAGCCGGGAGTATTAAGACTTGAGCAGGGTGAAGCTAAGAATGCACTCGAGTTCCTGGCTGACTTCAAGGCAAACGATGGAAAACTTGACATCGGTAAGAATGTTGTAGTTATCGGTGGTGGTAACACAGCAATGGATACAGCAAGAGCTGCAAAACGTACAACAGGCGTTGAGCATGTATATCTTGTATACAGAAGAACAAAACGCTATATGCCGGCTGACGAAGAAGAGCTGGTAATGGCAGTAGAAGACGGCGTAGAGTTCATGGAACTCCTTTCTCCTGTAAAACTTGAGAATGGAAAACTGATCTGCGAAGTAATGGTTCTTGGCGACATGGATGCTTCCGGAAGAAGAGGCGTTGTTAAGACTGGAGAACTCAAAGAGATCCCGGCTGACACAGTGATCGCAGCTGTTGGTGAAAGGGTTCCGACTGCTCTTTACGAAGCAAATGGAATCAATGTAAATGACAGAGGACGTGCTCTTGTAAATGAAGAGACATTAGAGACAAATGTAGAGAATGTTTACGTTGTTGGTGACGGACTTGGCGGACCGGCTACAGTAGTAGAAGGTATCCGTGATGGTCTCAAAGCTGCTCAGGCAGTGATCGGAGAGACTCTTGTAAGAGACTTCGATGCAGAGACAGATGAAGCTGTTGTATACGAAAGAAAGGGGAACCTCGAAGACGTACGCGAAGACAGCACAGAAGCTAAGAGATGTCTCAACTGTGCAGGAATCTGTGAGAACTGTAAGGAAGTCTGCCCGAACAGAGCAAATGTAGCGATCAAGGTTCCGGGAATGGATAAACACCAGATCATCCACGTAGATTACATGTGTAATGAGTGTGGTAACTGTAAGAGCTTCTGTCCATATGACAGCGCTCCGTACCTGGATAAATTCACATTATTCATGGATGAGAACGACATGGCAGACAGCAAGAATCAGGGATTCACAGTACTGGACAAAGATGCAGTACACTGCAAGGTTCGTTTCTGTGGAGAGATCCTCGACTGGACACTTGGAGAAGAGACAAAGATTCCGGAAGCACTTCAGAAATTAATGGAGACTGTTTGCAAGGACTACACATATCTGTTAAGATAATAGCAGAAGGTTTTGGTGAGATTACTCCGGTGGAAATCGAGTGAGACCAGAGTGATAATACGTGAGAAAGATAGCTCACAGGCATCTGCCTGTGGGCTATCTTCTTTTCAAAAGAAGCAAGTATATAGAAGGAAGGTCTGTATAAATGATAAGTTATTTCAGAGACGGCAGACTTTATGAAGCAGAATCTTTTTTGTCAGCAGTAAAGCTTGATTCTGCGGATTGTCCGGTGATTGCTGCTGTCGGTGCCGGAGGCAAGACCTCTACATTGAGAAGACTGGCAGAAGAGTATGCAAGATCCGGAACGAAGGCAATCGTTCTTACGACGACTCATATGAGAGAAGAGAGAACTCCGTGGAGTTGTGTGGCAGAGGAAGAAAAGTGGCTTAGAGAAGGGAAAGTACTGCTGGATCAGGTGAAAAAATGTCTTGAACAATACGGACAGGCCTGGATTGGGACGAGAGCAAAAAAGGGGAAAATGAGCAGTGTTCCAGAGACGATTTTGAAAGAAATAGAGAAATGGAACATTCCACTCCTTGTTGAAGCAGATGGAGCAAGGATGCTGCCATTAAAAGTTCCGGGAGAACAAGAACCTGTGATCCTGCCACAGACAACACATGTATTTTCTATTTATGGAATGGACGCTTTGGATCAAAAGCTGGAAGAAATCTGCTTTCGAAGTGAAAAGGCGGCAGAGCTTCTTGGAAAGAAGCCGGAAGACAAGGTGACAGAAGAAGATCTGGTAAAGCTTGCCTGTCAGGAACAGGGGGGACGAAAAGGATGTCCGAAGCAGGCGGAGTATGTTGTTGTGCTGAATAAGGCAGATACAAAAGAGCAGCAGGAAAGAGCATGTAAGATCGCAAAGTGTTTACATGAAAATGGAATCAAGAATATATTTGTGACATCTTATATGCTATAATGGGGGATTGCAGTAAGAATGCAAAGAATATGTTCCAAAATGCTAATGAATAAGAAAATAAATGAGAATTTGTAAAAGGTTCTCAGGAAAATAGATAGGAAGTTGTTGATATGAAGATATTGATTAAAGGTGCAGGAGACCTGGCAACAGGAATCGCATCCAGATTATATGGTGCAGGACACCAGGTCATGATGACAGATATTGCTGTGCCGTTGACAGTCCGCAGACTGGTTGCATTTTCCAGAGCGGTTTATGAAGGTGAGGCGGTTGTAGAAGATATGACAGCACGCCTGGCAAAGAATCAGGAAGAAGCAGAGGAGATTATGGAACAGGGAGATATCCCTGTGATCGTTGATCCAAAGGCAGAATGTATACAGTGGTTTCAGCCGGATGTGATCGTTGATGCAATCCTTGCAAAGAGAAATCTCGGAACGAAGATCACAGATGCACCGTTTGTGATCGGAGTCGGACCTGGATTTACAGCAGGGGAAGACTGCAACTGTGTGGTCGAGACAAAGAGAGGACATACACTGGGCAATGTGATCTGGGACGGAAGTGCAATCCCGAATACCGGAGTTCCGGGAAATGTCGGAGGATATTCTATTGAGCGTCTGATCAAAGCATCTGCAGATGGAGTGATCGAACCGAAGGCTGTGATCGGAGATCTTGTACGCAAAGGACAGATTGTTGCACTTACAGGCGGAGAGCCGGTCTATGCGCTGATGGACGGTATCGTTCGCGGCATGCTTCAGCCGGGCGTTCAGGTAACGAAGGGACTCAAGATCGGAGATATTGATGCTCGTGCAGAGCAGGAGCATTGCCGGACAATCTCAGACAAAGCAAGAGCAATCGGTGGTGGTGTTCTTGATGCAGTCTGCAGTTATGAAAAGAGCAGAGGAAAGTATGCATTGATTTTACTGGCAGCAGGACAGAGCGTGCGGTTCGGTTCAGATAAACTGAAAGCTGTTGTAGAAGGCGAAGCAATGTATGAAAGTGCGATCAGCCGTTTTGAAGCATTTCAGGGATTCAGATCCTATGTAGTGACAGGAAAAGAAGAAATCACACAGGCAGCAGAAAAGGCCGGATGCACAGTCGTATGCAACAAAGAACCGGAGAAGGGAATCTCCCTTTCTGTAAAGCTCGGCCTTACAAAGGCAATCGAAGATGCGAAAGAGGAAGGGACACAGCTTCGAGGAGTCATGTTCAGTGTCTGCGATCAGCCAAGATTAAAAAAATCTACGATTCAGAGAATCATAAATACAGCATTTCATAATCCGGGAAAGATCGTCTGTGCGGGCGAAGGAAGAAAAAATGGCAATCCGGTCTTGTGGGATAAGAGATTCTTTGATAAACTTTTGGAGTTAGATGGAGATATCGGTGGGAAGAAGATATTGAAAGAAAACTTAGATTCGCTGAAAATCGTGCCGGTACAGGCGGGAGAACTTCAGGATATTGATCGAAAAGAAGACCTCGGAATGGCATAATGATAGAATTGCTGGTTGCATATAGTGTGAACAGTAATAAAAATAGCAGCGGTGAGCTGAAAGGAGAATGCAAATGCGGGTAGGAGCAGTGATTGCGGCAGCAGGAAAATCTGGTGGATATAAGAGTTATGATAAGATGAAGTCGGTGGATGGAATCCAGGTTCTGCGTCAGATGATTTTAAATTTCAAGAGAGCAGGTGTGGATGAGATCGTGCTGATCACAGGATACCAGGCGGAGCAGGTGGAGAAGAAACTGGCGAAGCTTGGTGCAGTATTCCTTCGCAGTGAAGATTATGAGAAGGAAGAGATGATCACGTCAGCAGTTCGAGGGATGAACTACCTGAAACCGCGCTGTGAGAAATTCTTCTTCTGTCCGGCAGGAGTTTCTCTTTTCACAGAAGATACCGTACGTGTGTTGATGCAAAAAGCGAAAGAAAATGAAAACGATCATGAGAAAGTCTATGTACCTGTCTGGGAAGAACGAAAAGGACATCCGATCCTGATGGATCGCAGTATGATCGATCAGTTTTCCTCTTATGAAGGAGAAGGTGGACTTAAAGGCGCCATGGATGTGCTGAATGTAGAACGCATTTTCGTTCCGGTGGAAGACAACGGTGTAGCGATTTACTCCGGACAGGGAGAACCTTTCCGTGAGATTTTTAAAGAGAAGGAAAAGGAGAGAAGAATCCGTCCAAGAGTGAAGGTTCAGCTGGAGAAAAATGAGAACTTCTTCGGTCCTGGAATCGTATTTCTTCTGCGACAGATTGATACACTTGGTTCTGTCAGAGATGCCTGTGCGAAAACAGGAATGTCTTACAGCAAAGGCTGGAGCCTGATCAGAAGTGCAGAGAAAGAACTTGGATATACTGTTGTAGAGCGTAGCCCGGGCGGAAAGCATGGCGGTGTAGCCAATGTAAGTGAAGCAGGGAAAGATATTCTTAGAAAATATGAACTTCTGGAAAAAGATGTGGCGAAATATGCAGAGAAAAGATATAAGGATATATTTGAATCCTGATCTGTCTTTCACACGCAATGTGTGAAAAGAAGAAAGCTAATATTAGCGAAAAAAGCGGTCACATGACATTATTAAAATACAGTTAATGAAAAAAAGTTGTGTAAATCACAACTTTTTTTAGAAAAGCGATTGTTAAAATAAAACAAATCGGTTATAATGATAACATCATTTAGAAAGAAAAGACAGGGAATATTTTATGAACGAGGCACCCGTCGGGAGGAGACAAGATGAAAAAGAGAATTTTAGCAGCAATGATGGCAGCTGTAATGGTATTTTCTATGGCTGGATGTGGATCCAAAGCCGACGAAAAGACAGATGACACAGCAAAAACAGAAGCAACTGACAACAAAGGCAGTGATGAAGAAGAGACAGAGATCCAGGTATTTATCGCAGCCAGCTTAAAGAATGTAATGGACGAGCTCGCAGCACAGTACAACGAAGAACATCCGAACGTAAAGATTACATATAATGCAGATAGTTCAGGTACACTTCTGACACAGATTGAAGAAGGATATGAGTGTGACATCTTCTTCTCAGCAGCACAGAAGCAGATGGATCAGTTGGAGAAAGATGGTCTTGTAGTAGACGGAACAAGAGCGAATGTTGTAAACAACCAGGTAGTAGTTGTGACAAGAAAAGACAGCGGAACAAAGGTAACAGGACTTGAGAATCTGAATGAAGCAGAAAGCTTTGCACTTGCTGGTGGAAGTGTACCGGTAGGAAAGTACACAAGAACTGCACTTATGAACATGGGAGTTCTTCCGCAGGTTGATGATCCTTCTGCAATCACAACAGAAGAAGTATCAGAAGCACTTGGCGGACTTGAGATCAGTGAGCAGGACAACGTAAGCAAGGTTCTTTCCGCAGTAGTGGAAGGATCCTGTGAAGTTGGAACAACTTACTACTCTGATACATACGGATTCGAAGATCAGCTTGATGTTCTTCAGACAGTAGGCTACGACTTGACAGGAAATGTCATCTATCCAATCGCACGTGTAGTAAATGATGAAGCAGACGACGCACAGAATGCAGCAGCAGATGATTTCATCAAGTTTGTTCTGTCAGACAATGCAAAGAAAGTATTCGAGTCTTATTACTTCGATACAAATGTAGAATAAAGATAGTGTGATAGTAACGGATGTGTTACTATAGAAGCAGAGGCTGCCAGAAATGAAAAGTTTCGGACAGCCTTTTTCTTATAGTTACAAAGGAGAGTGATGAAATGGATGAAATGATGGAAATCTTGAAGAATCTGGATTGGAGCCCATTATTTATATCAATAAAAACAGGAATCGTAGCGACAATCTTTTCCTTTTTCCTTGGAATCTATGCAGCACGCAAAGTTGTGAAGACAACTCCTGGAAAAAAGGCGATCATTGATGGAATATTGACATTGCCAATGGTACTTCCGCCGACAGTGGCAGGTTTCTTCTTGCTTTTGATCTTCAGTAGAAGGAGGCCGTTTGGAATCTTTTTATTTGAACAGTTTGGAATCAAGGTGGTACAGACATGGCTTGGCTGCATCATTGCTGCTACAGTGATTTCATTCCCGTTAATGTATAGAAATGCCCGTGCAGCAATGGAACAGATCGATGTGAATCTGATTTATGCAGGAAGGACGCTTGGCATGTCTGATACGGAGATCTTCTGGAAAGTAGTGATCCCGACCGCAGGACCGGGAATCGCATCCGGAACGATTCTTACATTTGCCAGAGCACTCGGAGAATACGGAGCGACATCTATGCTTGCCGGAAATATTCCGGGAAAGACAGGAACAATCTCGCAGAAGATCGCGATGGTCATTCAGGACGGAGATTATATGACAGCGGGCGTGTGGGTTGCGATTGTCATTGTGATCGCATTCCTGGTGATCTTCCTGATGAATCTGATCTCAGGCAAGAAAATGAAGAATGTCAAGAGGTGGTAAGAGATGGCGATAGAAGTAAAGATTCAGAGAAAACTGAATACATTTGAGCTGAACATAGATTTTAAAAGTGATTCTAAACGAATCGGAATCCTCGGCGCATCCGGATGCGGAAAGAGCATGACACTCAAGAGTATTGCCGGAATCGAGCCACCGGAGAGTGGGCTGATCAAGATTGAAGGAAAGACAGTTTACGACAGTGAAAATAAAGTGAATTTAAAACCACAGAAGCGTAACATCGGCTATCTGTTTCAGAATTATGCACTTTTCCCGACAATGACGGTGGAAAAAAACATTGCCGCCGGATTAAAAGGGAAAAAGCAGGAGAATGCAAAGCGTGTGCGTGAGATGATTGAGAAATTTCAGCTGACAGGACTGGAAAAACGATTCCCATCGGAGCTTTCCGGAGGGCAGCAGCAGAGGGTAGCCCTTGCGAGAATCATGGTTTACAAACCAGATGTGATCCTCTTAGATGAACCATTTTCAGCACTTGATATGTATCTGAAGGATCGTCTGCAGCAGGAATTATTAGAGCTTCTTGAAGATTACGAAGGTACTGTGATCATGGTGTCTCACAGCAGAGACGAAGTGTACCGATTCAGCGAAGAACTGCTGATCATTGATCAGGGACAGATTGTGGCAGCAGGAAAGACGAAAGAACTGTTCCAGAATCCGCAGAGAAAAGAAGCGGCACGTCTGACCGGATGTAAGAATTTCACAAGAGCAGTTTATGTGGATGAGCATACGGCAGAACTGACAGACTGGGGGATTACATTACATACAGAGCGAAGAAATATCCCGGAAAATATGAACTATATCGGTTATCGTGCACATGATTTTGTTCCGGTCTGGGGAGCATGTGGAAAGAATCAGATTCCATTTAGATTAGAGAGTAAAGCAGCACTTCCGTTTGAAGATAACTATTATCTGAAGCCTGCAAATGAAGCGGCAGATCCGTCTGTGATCTCCTGGTTTGTGCAGAGAGAGAATCAGGAGAAGATCAGGGAAAAAGGAATGCCGGATGCGCTGGAGATTGTGGAGGAAGATGTGTTGTTCCTGGAATAAAATCTTCTCAAATTGATGATTTTTTGAGCGAACCGTTACATTCTGAAAAAATTAAAAAACTCCTTTTCAGGATATTTACATCAGGGAAAAACTAGTATATAATAAGCACGTTTTCGAAAAAAGAACATCCCGTCCGTTGGTTACGAGACAACTCTTGTGAACAGTAATCAACGGACGGGATGTGTTATGTATGTAGTCACTGATAAATATGGAAAAGGAGGAGCAAAATGAAATCAGTACAGAATGATATGACTGTTGGAAGCCCGATGAAGATGATCTTAAGTTTTACATTTCCCATCTTTCTGGGAAATGTCTTCCAGCAGTTTTATAATATGGCGGATGCTGTGATCGTAGGTAAGTTCGTTGGAACGAAAGCGCTTGCGGCAGTTGGAAGTACAGGAACGATCATGTTTCTGATCTATGGATTTGTAGTTGGAATGACAGCCGGATTTACTGTTCTCACAGCGCAGAAGTTCGGTGCGGGAGATATGCAGGGGATGCGGCGCACCGTTGCAGGGGCAGGAATCCTTTCGTTGTTGATCGGTCTGTTCCTTACGGTTACCTTTATGTTATTTATGAAACCACTTTTGCATCTGATGAATACTCCGTCAGATATTTTTTCAGATGCATATAAGTATATTATGATCGTCAGCGGAGGAATCCTGGCGCAGATGCTTTATAACTTGTTATCCAGTATTCTAAGAGCACTTGGAAACAGTAAGATTCCGTTGTATTTTCTGATCATAAGCGCATTGCTGAATATCGTGCTTGACCTGGTGTTGATCATTGTATTTCAGATGGGCGCACCGGGAGCGGCAATCGCGACAGTAGTGGCGCAGGGAGTATCCGGTGTACTCTGTCTCATTTATATTATGTGGAAGATTCCGCTTCTTCATCTGAAGAAGGAAGACTGGCATGTCGGTGGACAGATTTATGCGATCCAGCTGAAGATTGGACTTCCGATGGCTCTGCAGTATTCTATCACTGCAATCGGAACAATGATGGTTCAGTCTGCCCTGAACATTTTAGGTTCTACGCTTGTAGCGGCATTTACTGCGGCAAGTAAGATCGAGCAGGTTGTTACACAGGCATATGTAGCGATGGGAACGACGATGGCAACTTACGGAGCTCAGAATATCGGAGCCGGAAATGTACCAAGAATCCGTCAGGGATTCAAGGCTTGTACGATTCTTGGTATCGGTTACTCTCTGGTTGCAGCAACATTTATTATGACAATAGGAAAATATATGACTTACCTGTTTGTATCTGAAGATGTGGATATAATTATGAGTTCGGTGGATATCTATCTGAAATGTATCGGATTTTTCTTTATTCCGCTTGCAATCGTGAATATCTACAGAAATGGAATCCAGGGACTCGGATACGGACTGCTGCCGATGATGGCCGGTGTTGCTGAACTGATCGGAAGAGGTGTGGTAGCACGGATCGCAGCAAGAGAGAGAAGTTATCTTGGTGTCTGCCTGGCCAGCCCGGCTGCATGGGTGCTGGCAGGAGGACTCCTGATCGCGATGTATTATTATATTATGAATGTACATATGAAGAAGCTGTTCGGGGATTATAATCAGAAGGTCTGATTATTTACAATGTGCATCGCATCACGGCTTGCATTCATCCACTTTGACTTTTCAGCCTCAAAGCGTTCAAAAAGCCAGGCAATGGCTTCATCCATCCCCTCATCGGAGAGAGGAAAGGTTTTTTGTTCTTTCTCTTCTTCCGGTGTGTCTTCAAAGCACCACGGTTCTGGATAAATAAACACAGTGAAGGTTGTGCTGCTTTTTCCGTCATCTCCGCGGAAGAAGTAGCGCATTCCGTGATGCGTACCTGAAAATGGTTCTTTCTTAAGTCCCCCGTAAGGGATTAGTTTTTTATCGATCATAGTGATACAATGTCCTTTCGAAAAAAAGCGTTTTGTTCTGTTATTGTATTTTTGAAAAAATGAAGCCAATGGTCTGGCTTCATTTTTATTATAGTGGAATGCGCTTTCTTCTGCAAGAAATGATTTATTCTAAAGCTTTTTTGGCAAATTCAGTTGTGACAAGTTTTTCATAAGGAGCGCGTGAATCCAGTTCTCCGGCACTTTCCAGAATATCCTGAAGCAATTCGAAACTTTCTTTCTCAAATATAAGATCTGCTTTCCAGGTGTTCTGTTCATAATAACGTTTTACAATCGCTGTGATGGTTTTAAGATCTGTTTCAGGAAATTGTGGGGCAATCACGGAAGCAATCTCCTCTGGCGTGTGAATCTGAACAAAGTCCATACCTTTTTGAAGCGCATTTGTAAAGGATTGGATGATCTCAGGATGTTTGTCGAGATAGCTCTTCTTTGCACTGTAGGCAGTGTAAGGAACATAGCCACTGTCAGTACCAAGTGAAGCAACAACATATCCTTTTCCTTCCGTTTCCAAAGCGGTTGCACTTGGCTCGAATTCAACAGTAAAGTCTCCGCTTCCCTCTGAAAATGCGGCAGCAGTGGAACCAAAATCAATTCCCTGGTTGATGTTGAGGTCTGTTTGTGGATCAATTCCATTTTGCTTTAAGATATATTCAAATACCATTTCCGGCATACCACCTTTTCTACCACCAAGAACATCTTTCCCTTTTAAATCTGTCCATTTGAAATCTTTCATCTCTTCCCTGGCAACAAGAAAATTACCGGCGCGCTGAGTCAGTTGGGCAAAGTTAACAACAGAGTCGTTAGCACCTTCGTTATATGTGTAGATGGATGCTTCGGATCCCATGAATCCAATATCAGCTTCACCGGAGATGACAGCAGTCATTGTTTTATCGGCTCCAAAACCAGTTATGAGAGTGAGTTCAATTCCCTCATCTTCAAAATATCCATTTTCAATGGCAACATACATAGGGGCATAGAAGATGGAATGGGCTACCTCGTTCAATGTCACAGAGACAGGAGCAGAACGGGCGTCTGATCTGGTTGTGTTGGAGCCGGTTTCAGTTGTGTCGGTTTTAGAATTTGCATCATTATCTTTAGCAGAATCAGAACCGCAGGCTGATAACAGTCCAACAGTCAGAGCAGAAGCGAGAATTACGGAAATCAATTTCTTTTTCATAAATCCTCCAGAGTGATATAAGATTCTCGTTTAAAATATGCAAGAAAAAAGAATAGGTGCCAAATTCTACTCCAAAGGGGTGTTCATTTTGGGAAATATCCTTTATGCTTAGTATAAACAGAAAGTAGGTGAAGCATATGGATCTTGTTAAAATCGGAAAATATATTGCAGGGAAACGGAAAGCCCTGGGAATGACGCAGAAACAGCTTGCAGAAAAATTAAATATGAGTGACAAATCAGTATCAAAATGGGAAAGAGGCATTTGCTTACCTGATGTGTCGGTTTATATGGAACTATGTAAGATATTGGGAATCAGCATAAATGAATTTCTTGCAGGGGAGGATATTGACGCAGAAAATGTAGAAAAAAAGTCAGAAGACAACATTATACAAGTTGCGAAAGACAGTAAAAAGAAACAGAAAAATTTAAAAAGCATTTTAGCAGTGGTAACGACATTTACAGTGATTATGGTTCTGGTTTTAGGAGCAGTTTTCGTTCATAAGGTGATGCAGCCGAAGAATTATATTACAGCAGTTGACCGGACAAGTGCAGAAATGAAAACCGCAGAATTATTGTCAGGAACAGATGGGGCATATCTTTTCAATTTTTATGCAAAAGAAGAGTATAAGACATTGACAATTTATTTGTCAGAGTATCAGTCGGGAAAATTGATCAATAAAAGTAAAGTGGCAGATCTGGACTATGATGGGATCGAATCGGCTAAAAGAGGTGTGATTGCTGTGATACCGGATTTTGAATTGTTTCGAGTGAAATTGATAGTAGCAGACGATTATTCCAAATGTTCTACAGATTTTCCGATTCTGGAAGGTGTAGAAAACAGAGAATATTATGGGAGGAGTGCGACACAAGTGGAAGGCGAAGTTTCAATTCAGCAGGATACAGAACAGGGGCTGATGGCATTGATTTATGGGGAAGATGGATTGGAAGCAATCCCGGTAAAAGAAATGGAGCAGGGAAATTTCAGGGAGAAGAATGATTATGTCTATTATCTGTCCTTCCGGTTTGGAAAATAATTACGTAAATAGAAATATGCGAGGTAAGATGAGATGAAAACAAGAGAGGAAGCTGCTGCCTATGGATTAACTTTCCCGGACAGCTATGAAGACAGGCCTTTCAAAGATCAACGATGGCAGGTGATCCGTGTAAAGCCGGGGAAAAAGATATTTTTGTGGATCTATGAGAAAGACGAATTGATTCATTTGAATGTAAAGACGGATCCGAGATGGAGAGATTTCTGGCGTGCAGCGTATCCAGCAGTAATTCCTGGATATCATCAGAATAAAGAGCATTGGAACACAATTATTTTGGATGGATCTGTTCCGGACAAGGATATTGAACGGATGATTGGTGAGAGCTATGATCTTGTGACAGACAGCCCTACGAAAAGGATCTATGAGGCCGTAAAACGGATTCCAAAAGGGCATGTGGCAACTTATAGACAGGTTGCGAAGATGGCAGGAAATGAAAAGATGTCAAGAGCAGTTGGAAATGCGCTTCATAAGAATCCGGATCCGGATCACATTCCATGTTTCCGTGTTGTGAATGCGAAAGGCGAGCTTGCCGGAGCATTTGCATTTGGCGGAGCAGATGTACAGGCAGAGCTTTTGAGAGAAGACGGTGTGGAAGTAGTAGATGGAAAGGTTGATCTGACAAAGTATCAGATGGATGATCAGATGGAAGAGTAAGATAGTACTGTTTCTTTTGGAAAAGATAGTGTATAATACTTATGAGTGATTGCTGTTCACAAAATACTGCGAACAGCATCTTTGTATAGTGCAAAGTGCAGGAAAGAATACATCATTATGGTTTCGCTTTTGAAGGCAAAAAAGTCCTGATCGGATAAGAAATGGAGAAATGAATGAAAATTAAGAAAGTGGCAGTCCTCGGTGCCGGAGCAGTAGGCTCTTATGTAATCTGGGGATTATCGAGCAGAAATGACATAGAGCTTGGAGTGATCGCAGAAGGAGAACGAGCAGAGAGACTGAAACAGAATGGATGCACAATTAACGGAAAAATATACCATCCCGAAGTATGGAACCCCGGGGAAACAGACGCTGTTGATCTACTGATTGTTGCATTGAAGTATGGCTCGCTTTCGGTGGCATTGGAAAGTATTCAGAAAACGACCTCAGAGAATACGGTAATTATGAGTTTGATGAATGGTGTAGACAGTGAAGAGATTATTGCGGAAAAAGTAGGAGAGGAGCATCTTCTTCCGGCAGTGATCAAGGTCGCTTCACATAAGGAAGAAGATGGCTATCATTTTGATCCTGAGACAACGATCGGAATTATTTTTGGCGAACTTACTGCACCTTACGATAGTGAGCGCATCCGGGCAATCGAAGAACTGTTCAATGATACCGGAATTCATTTCCGGGCGACAGAGTATGCAAGAGAAGAGATGTGGAGCAAGTTCCGGCTGAATGTCTGTAACAATCTTCCACAGGCAATTCTCGGCGCGGGAGTTGGATGTTACCGTGACAGTGTGCATATGAAGGCAATCAGTGATGGGCTGAAAGGAGAACTGGAAGCAATTGCACAGGCGAAAGGGATTGATCTGAGTAAGACTGAGGCATCTTCCGGGCGTGGAAGTGCAGTACCACCATCTGCGCGTTATTCTACTTTACAGGATTTGGATGCAGGAAGACACACAGAGATTGATATGTTCTCAGGTGCACTGATCCGTATGGGAAAGGAACTTGGAATTCCGACACCGTATAATGAGTATACATATCATATGATTAAAGCACTAGAAGAGAAAAATGACGGACGGTTTAATTATACAGGAAATGAGGAACCGACCTGGTCAAAATAATAGAGTGATTCATGACAACAGAAAGGACAATAAGAAAATGAAAGAATTATACGAAGCAATCGAAGCAAAAATTAAAGCAAGCGGTTATCCGAGAGCAATCTCCGGAGAAGATGTATACAATGACATCTGTGATCAGATTGACGGAAAAGAGAATGGAAGTTATGTATTGTTATCCAAGTTCGAAGATGATGTGATCTTTGAATATCATATCACGATTCAGGATGAAGATTTCAACCTGGGGATTTTGACAATGCGAACACCGGAAGGAGTATTTGAAACAGATTTCGATGCGGAATAAAGGGGGAATATGTTATGAAGAAAATCAGCAGAGTGTCAACTATAATCAGCGCGATCATACTGCTCATCTACGTCATCGTTCTTATCAGCATCTGGAGCAGGATCCCTGATACAGTACCGACACATTTTAATGCAGCAGGAGTGGCAGATAGTTATGGAAGTAAAAGAAGTCTTGTATTTGAACCAGTTCTTGCTGCATTTCTGCTGCTGTTCCTCTCATTGATGGAAAGAATTCCGGCAATCTGGAATTTTCCGGTGGCTGTTACAGAAGAGAACAGAGAGAGATTGTATAAGATTGCCCTGATAATGATGGGCGGGATTAAGGTTATGGTTACTGCCCTGCTGATTGATGGTGGAGTCAGCAGTCTTGTGGAAGGATATCCAATCTGGCCGATGTATATGATGCTTGGAGTGATGATGATACTGGTTATCGTATCGATTGTTCAGATGGTTCGGGCGAAATAGTGTGGAATAAGAAAACAATAAAAACCCTCTTGTGCAATATGTTTATCCAAAATATTAAAAAAATATAAAATTTATATAAAAATCTTCTTGAATTTAGCGTGATGAAGTGTTAAACTCTTAACATAAAAACAGAGTGCGATCTATTTATTGACGAGAGCATCTGGATTATAGTTAAGAAAGAAGGAAAGAAAATGAACGGAGTTATAATGATGGTCATTGCCATCGTTGTATTAGGTGGGGGATATCTTTTTTATGGAAGATATCTTGAGAAGAAATGGGGAATTGACCCGAATGCAAAGACTCCTGCTTATGAGCTGGAAGACGGCGTAGATTATGTGCCGGCAGATACGAATATCGTATTTGGTCACCAGTTCGCATCTATCGCAGGAGCAGGCCCGATCAACGGACCGATCCAGGCAGCAATCTTTGGATGGCTTCCGGTACTTTTATGGATTCTGATCGGAGGTGTTTTCTTCGGAGCAGTGCAGGATTTTGCATCCATGTATGCTTCTGTAAAGAACAAAGGACGTACAATCGGTTACATTATCGAAGAGTATATCGGTAAACTTGGAAAGAAATTATTCCTGTTATTCTGCTGGTTATTCTGTATTCTTGTTGTTGCTGCATTTGCGGATGTAGTTGCAGGAACATTCAACGGATTCGTAGCTGATGATGCCGGAGTTGTAAGCAAAGTAGCAGCAAATGGTGCTGTTGCGACGACATCCATGCTTTTCATTGTAGAAGCGGTAGCACTTGGCTGCATTTTGAAATATGCCAAACTGAATAAATGGGTTAACACAGCAATTGCAATTGTTATGCTTGTTGCAGCGGTAGCACTGGGACTTTATTTCCCAATGTATCTGACAAGAGAGACATGGCATATCCTGATCTTTATTTATATTCTGATTGCCAGTGTTGCACCGGTAACAATGCTGCTTCAGCCACGTGATTACCTGAATAGTTACTTGCTGATCTTTATGATTGCAGCAGCTGTTGTTGGAGTATTTGTAGCAAATCCATCCTGTAACCTGAAAGCTTTTACAAGTTTCAATGTAGATGGAAGTTATATGTTCCCAATTTTGTTTGTAACAATTGCGTGTGGAGCTGTATCCGGATTCCATTCACTGGTATCTTCAGGAACTGCTTCTAAGCAGATTAAGAGTGAGAAGAATATGCTCCCTGTATCTTATGGAGCAATGATCATGGAAAGTATGCTTGCTGTAATCGCACTGATCGCAGTTGCTTCCTTCGCTGATGGCGAGGCGGCAGCACAGGGACTGACAACACAGCCACAGATTTTTGCAGGAGCAATCGCAAATTTCCTTGAAGTGATCGGATTACCGCATTCACTTGTATTTACACTGATTAACCTTGCAGTATCAGCATTTGCGCTGACATCACTTGATTCCGTTGCACGTGTCGGAAGACTTTCTTTCCAGGAATTCTTTATTGATGATGACACAGATATGGATAATCTGCCATTATACAAGAAAGTAGCAACCAATAAATATTTCTCAACAGTTATTACACTGGTACTTGCATATTTACTTGCAAAGGTTGGATATGCAGAAATCTGGCCACTGTTTGGATCAGCAAACCAGCTTCTGTCAGTACTTGCACTGATTGCATGTGCAGTATTCCTTAAGAAGACAAAACGCCAGGGAGCAATGCTTTGGATCCCAATGATCTTTATGATGGCGGTAACATTTACAGCACTTGGAATGACAATCTGTAAACTGGGAGGTCAGTTTATGACAACTGGTCTGAGCTTTGGAAACACATTACAGCTGATCTTTGCTGTTCTGCTTCTTATCCTTGGAGTAATCGTAGCAATCCAGGGAATTAAAAAGCTTACAGAGAAGAAAGAAGCTCAGGTAGATAAGGTTGAGGATAACACTATTTTGGAATAAACAGAATAGTTAATAAAGAGTAAGGGACAAGATCTTCATGCAGACTTAGAATGTCTGGCATGAAGATCTTTTTTCTGGTTGTACTCAATTGTACTTAAATAGAAACAGGTTAAAGTATAGAAATTTTACATTCGTCGGGTGTATACTAAGTCGTAATGTAAAAAGACAATCTAAGTAGTAACAAGATCAGGGGGAATATAAATGAACGCGAACATAAATCAACAACATATGTTCAGCAACAAGATGATCCGTGCTCTTTTAGTACCAATCATACTGGAACAGTTATTGAATTCCATCATGGGTACCGCGGATACGATGATGGTTAGTAATGTGGGATCCGCGGCAATCTCAGCAGTATCGCTTGTGGATTCTATTAACATATTGGTGATTCAGGCTTTTTCGGCATTAGCAGCCGGAGGTGCAATCGTCTGTGCACAGTATATTGGACAGGGGAATAAAGAACGGGCAAATGAGTCTGCGCGGCAGGTACTTTTTATTATCACTCTTATATCAGTAGCTGTCAGCGCATTTTGTCTTATTTTTCAGAAACCGTTACTTCACCTGATTTTTGGAGCAGTTGAAGCAGATGTTATGAGAGCATCTGAAATCTATTTCTTCTACACTGCATTATCATTTCCGTTTATTGCCGCATATGATGCGGCGGCATCGATCTTCAGGGCACAGGAGAACACGAGAGATCCGATGCTTATATCAATGGTATCAAATGTGATGAATATCGTTGGAAATGCAATTATGATCTGGGGCTTCCATATGGGAGTTGCGGGAGCTGCACTGGCAACTTTGATCTCACGTATTTTCTGTGCAGTTGTAGTATTGGCAGAACTTCGTCTGGATCGTCAGCCAATCGTGGTACGAGATTATCTGAAGATCCGTCCGGACTGGAGAATGATCCGCAGGATCCTTGGAATCGGAATTCCATCCGGTGTGGAGAACAGTATGTTCCAGTTAGGAAAGCTGGCGATTCAGTCCACAGTATCCACACTTGGAACAACAGCAATCGCTGCGCAGGCAATGACGAACATTCTGGAGAATCTGAACGGAATCGGTGGTATCGGAGTCGGAATCGGATTGATGACGATTGTAGGTCAATGTCTGGGAGCTGACCGGAAAGATGAGGCAGTTTATTATATCAAAAAGCTTTGCGTGATTGCTGAGGTCGTTATGGCTGCGAGCTGTGTGATTGTTTTTGCACTGACGAAACCAATTACGATTCTCGGCGGTATGGAACCGGAGAGTGCGAAGATGTGTTTCCATATGGTAATGTGGATCACAATTGTAAAACCGCTTGTATGGATCATGTCGTTTATCCCGGCATATGGCATGAGAGCAGCAGGAGATGCAAAATTTTCCATGATCACATCCTGCTGTACAATGTGGGCATGCAGATTCTGCCTGTGTGTATTTCTGATCCGTGTAATGGGATTTGGCCCGATGGGAGTATGGATCGGAATGTTTGCGGACTGGACGGTCAGAAGTATTATTTTCACCTGGCGATTCCACAGCAGAAAATGGCTGGATCATAAAGTAATTTAAATAAGAAGAGAAATCTGAACTAAAATAGAAATTCAAACAAAAATAGAAACAGCAGGGTTACTGTCTGGAAAGCATTTTAATAAGAATGCTTTTGGCAGCAGCTCTGCTGTTTCTTCTATCTGCTATTTTTTTAAAATAAGTTTTAGTATATTTATAAACTTATGTCTGATGTAGGATTCCTGAAAACTACTCTTCAGGTGCAAGTTCTGTTGTCTGCTTCTTCGGCGGCATAACCAGTGAGAAGATAAGGAATGCGATCAGCGCAGCGACCAGTCCAGGTACGATTGGCTGATTGAAGTGCAGACCGAACAGATTTCCTTTGGAAACATGCTCCAGGTATACAACAACGATGGTTCCGGCGATCAGAGAAGCCATTGTTCCTGCCTGGGAAGCTCCCTTCCAGTAATGTCCGAGAACATATGGGAAGAAAGAACCTGCGGCACGAAGTGTGAAGGCAAACATCAGGATCGTTACAATACTTGATGTGTTGAACAATGCAATCAGAGTAGCGAAAACACCTACCGCAGCCATTGTCACACGAGTAACGATCATGATCTCTTTATCAGAAGCACTTGGCTTGATCACAATCTTGTAAATATCATTTGCAAAGATCGATCCGGCACCAAGAAGGTCTGAGTCAGCACTTGACATTGTGGCAGATACGATACCTGCAAATAACAGTCCGCAGATAACTGCCGGCATTGCCTCCATAGCAAGAACCGGAAGAGCATAACGGGCACCAACATCCTGGAAGTCAGCAGCATTGAATTTGCCCATGTTGATCAGTGCAAGTACGATAATTCCCATAAGGGTCGGGAAAAAAGCATAAATAAAGTTTACGATTGCGGCTATGATAGATCCCTGTCTTGCAGCTTTTCCATCTCTTGCAGCGTAATATCTGGATACGGCTTCCTGTCCAACTGTAAATGTTGCAACATACATGATCGTTAAGCTGATCACATCCATTACATTATAACCTTTGAACATGTCAAATGTTTCGGCAGGAACATTGGCAACAACATTATCCCATCCACCGGCAAGATTCAATCCAAATGGAAGTGCAATGATCATTCCGATCACGATCAGGAAAACCTGAACAAAGTCAGTAAGTGTAACACTCCAGAGACCACCCATGATCGCATAGATTGTTACAACGATACCTACGATCAGAACTGCTGTCTTATAATTCAGATTCAGCATCGTAGACAGAATAACGGATGATGCGATAAACTGTCCGGCGGTCAGTCCGATCAATGGAACGAACATGATCAAAGATGTAATGATTCCTGATGGTTTTCCATAACGACGGCGGAAATATTCAGGAACTGTTTTTACCATTGCTGCACGGAATTTTGGTGCAAGGAATGTAAGAATCACAAAAGCAAATCCCATTGTGATAATATACCATGCGGCACTGAGTCCGTGACTTTCCATACCCTGCTGAACAACACCGAGAGAACTTCCTCCACCAATCTCAGTAGCAGCAAGAGTTCCGGCCATCAGAAGTGGTCCGAGTCGTCTTCCGGCAACAACGAAGTCTGTGTTGGATTCAATCTTCTTGGATGACAGATAACCGATCAATAACATAACAAGAAGATAAACAACAACGACAGCGGTTACAATAATGTTTGACTGCATAAAATCTCCCTCTTTCCTTTAGTCAAATTTGAAAAAGGTATCAGGAAATAGCGAAACCTGTTACCTATATTCATACGAATAATTATACCATAAAAATTTACACAAAAAAGATATTTTTTTAAAGGGGTGGACATTTGACGTTTCTATTATTACAATTATAATAATCGACAGAAAAGAGGAATTATATATGGAACAGATAGATGCGTTAAAAACAGATGAAATACAGAACTATGAGACAGAACATCAGGAAGAAGTACGCCGCCTTGCTGGTGAGTGTATGGTACTTTTGGAAAATGACGGAATACTTCCGCTTCAGTCTGATGTGAAGAAGCTTGCATTATTCGGAACAGGAGCAAGACATACGATCAAAGGTGGAACAGGATCCGGTGATGTAAATGTACGTGAAAACATTTCGATTGCACAAGGGCTTGAGAGTGCAGGATTTGAATTTGTAACAGAAGGCTGGCTGGATCAGTATGACAGACTTTATGCGGATGCGCAGGAAGCGTATGCGAAAAAGTTAAATGAATTTACAGAGAAAACAGGAAAACCATCGATGTTATATGCCTTTGCGAACCCTTTTGAGGAGCCGGAGCAGCCGGAGATTACAGAAGTGGATGTGAAAGAAGCGGATGCGGCAATTTATGTGGTTTCAAGAAATTCCGGAGAAGGAAAAGATCGCAGGGCAGAAAAGGGAGATTATTATCTCAGTGACAGAGAAATTCAGAATATTCGTTTTATGACAGAACACTATAAGAATTGCATTGTCCTTTTGAATGTGGGTGGTGTCATTGACCTGACTGCATTGAAGGCAATTGAAGGTGTGCAGGCAATCGTGCTTGTTGGACAGACAGGAAATATGGGAGGTTATGCGGTTGCTGATGTGCTGACTGCAAAGACGATTCCTTCAGGAAAACTGACGGATACATGGGCAAAATCTTACGAGGATTATCCGTCCTCAGCAACATTTAGCCACAGAGATGGAAATCTTGATGATGAATACTACAGTGATGGAATCTATGTGGGATATCGTTATTTTGATACGTTTGGTGTGATGCCACTGTACTGCTTTGGATATGGAAAAAGCTATACAGAATTTGAAATGAAAACGATCAATGTAACAGCAGATGAAAAACAGGTACAGGTTGAAGTTGAGGTTACGAACATCGGTGACAAATATCCTGGAAAAGAAGTTGTTCAGGTTTATTATTCCGCACCGGATGGAATCATGGAGAAACCAACACAGGAACTGGCAGGATTTGCTAAGACCAGATTGCTTGCACCGGGAGAAAAAGATGTCGTGACGATCACATTTGCAACGACAGATATGGCCTCTTTTGATGCGTATGATGCAGCCTGGGTTATGGAAGAAGGGGAATACACGATCCGTGTGGGAAACAGTTCACGTAATACGGAGGCTGTGGCAGTCATCGACCTTGATGAGCAGGTAACAACACTTCAGCTGAAACGTCTGATGCGTGATACAATTGCGGTCAGAGAACTGCACCATATGATTCCGATTTTTGATATTGAATTTGATTTCGGTGTGCCGGCGATTCCGTTTAGAATCATGCTTCAGGCAGAGAATTTTAAGAAAGAGCTTGTAGAATATGAAGTAATGCGCAGGACACTTATGGATAAGAGGAAAGATGAAGTTCTGACGCTGGAAGATGTAAAAGCAGGCAACGCGACGCTGGATGAACTGACAGCGCAGCTTACCGTGGAAGAGATGGCAGAACTTTGTGTTGGAACAGAGAGAAGAAGCGGAGAAGGAAATGTAATCGGTTCAGCATCTGTATGTGTGCCGGGAGCAGCAGGAGATACAACGTCTAACTTACTTGAAACACGAAAAGTGCCGAAACTTATTCTGGCAGACGGACCAGCAGGACTTCGTTTAGAGAGACCTTGTACTGCCATTCCAATCTCAACAACACTGGCACAGTCCTGGGATATGGATCTGATCCGGAGAATGGGAGAGATTGTCGGAGAAGAGATGAAGGAGTTACATGTAGATCTGTGGCTCGCACCGGGCATGAATATTCATCGTAATCCACTTTGTGGACGAAACTTCGAATACTATTCTGAAGATCCTGTATTAACAGGACTTTGTGCGGCGGCAGATACAAAAGGCGTCCAGTCTCATGGAGGACAGGGAACGACGATCAAGCATTTTGCAGGAAATAATCAGGAAGACAACCGCATGTTTACAAATGCACATATCAGTGAGCGTGCACTGCGGGAAATCTATCTGAAGGGATTTGAGATAGCTGTAAAGACAGCTCAGCCGTATGCAATTATGACTTCCTACAATCTGATCAACGGAGTTCATTCAGCAAACAACTATGACATGCTGCAGAATATCGCACGTGACGAGTGGGGATTTGAAGGTTTTGTGATGACAGACTGGTATACATCACAGGATACAACAGAGATGGGAATGGTATCACCATCCGGAAAATATACTTATTCCAGCAGTGTACAGTGTATTAAAGCAGGAAATGACCTTCAGATGCCTGGATGCCAGGAGAATGTGGATGACATTATAGAAGCAGTGAACGGAGGAAAAGAAATTACCAAAGCAGATTTACAACGCTGTGCGAAACATATTTTAAGCGTTGCACTTAAGACAATGTAAACCCACCTCGGTAATATGGAAATTGAGAGCCTTTTTCGTATTACTCAAAAATTAATAAACGATATCGTATAAGATCAAGCCTTTTGTGTCGCAGGATGCAGAAGGCTTTTCCTTTCCTTCCAGGATTGCATTGATACATTCGACGGGTCTTTTCCCTATGCCGATATCCAAAAGTGTTCCCAGAATAAAAGGGGCCATTTGATAGAGAAAATCATTGGCTGTAATCCGGATACAAAGTTTAGAATCATCCTGAGAGAAAGTAATAGCCTGGATCTCTTTCAAAGTACCTTTTTTCTTACGGATGGAAGAAAAATGTCGGAAATCATGTTTGCCAAGGAGTGATGGAACTGCGGATTCCATGAGTTCTATATCAGGAATCTTATCCATCCGGCATCTGTAATTTTGTTGGAACAGATCAGCAACCGGCAGTGTGTCAATATTGTATTCATAAGTGATCCCGCGTGCATTTAAGTCTGCACGGAAACGTTCCGGTGCTTTTTCAGCTGCCAGGACGGCGATATCCTGAGGCAGGTACTGATTCAGTGCAGTACGGAACTGTTCTGGATTTAAGGGACTATCTGTAAGAAAATTAACTGTCAGACTCCGGGCGTGTACTCCCGGTTCTGTTCTTGTCCCGGAAAATAGTGTGACGGGCGTTCCGGTCAGTTTTTCAAGGACGTTTTCGATTTTATAAGATACTGTGCGGTCATTGTGGTCTTTTTCCGGACGTTTCCAGCCAAGATAGCGGGTGCCGTCATATTGAAGCATTAATTTAATATTCTGCATATATCGTTCTCCATTTATAAATAAGGTCTGTTTCCAGACAAGTCATCCTCTGTATTTTAACTGATGCGGATGGAAATGTATAGAGAAAAGAGGAGAAATAAGACGGCAAAGGCGAAAAGAGGGATTCTGATTTTATTTGAAATGTTTCCGGAAGACATTTTTGGTCATTTCCATCATACGGTCGATTTGATTTTGTTCTTCTTTGCTTTTACCTTCTTTTAATACTTCAAGAATTAATGAAACTTCATCCGGATTGAAACGAAGTCCCTGTCGGTTTGCATTTGTGATAAGTGCGAGCATGACAGGGGCAAGTTCATTTCCGGATTTTCCTTTCGTCTGTTTCGCAGCTGTCCTGATCAGTTCCAGTTTGAGTGGATCGATCGTTTTCATTGCAGGGTGGTTCATCCAGTTTTCCATTGTTAAGATCTCCTTTCGGTGAGTTATTGTTTAGAGTCTCTTCTGATTCGTTATCAGAAGGTGGATCCGATGAAAAGAATTGTGTAAATATATCTGCCATAGACATCATCTCTTTTATATTTTTAAAAGTAGAAAAGAGCTGTTTTTCTTCTGATGTGAGATAAGGTGACAGATGGTCAAAAATAGAATCTGCGTTGTCTTGAAAAAGATTTTCTATTCCCCGTCCAGAAGAAAAGTCGCAGGCAGAAAGTGCATCATAACGGACCGGAGCCTGCCGGTGAAGAACATTTTGCAGTTCGATGAATTTAATGAAGACAGCAAGCATGCTCTGTGTAGTGGGCGGGAAAAGAGGAAGGAAAAGTTTCAGCATGCGAAGTCCGGAAGCGGTTGCTTCGTCAAAGGGGGTCATAGGCGTCGGTGTTTTCAAAAATTAAACCCTCCTGACTTTCAGCTGAACTGGTACATATATATGAGATGCAGAAAAAATATATTCCTGTTCATGAATACAGAGGCGTGAAAAATCGGAAAATGCGTATACTGGTTTAAAGCCCTTTTGTAATCTGAGGCATATCTTAATAATAAGAAGAGGAAAGGAAAGCGAAAATGTCCAGAAAGTTAATTATTGATGGAAATGCAGTATATGAAATTGATGAGAAGTGTATGTTAAAGAAAAAGCTTGGAGAACTGAAAGAAAAGAAGAGAACATCAGATGAGAAGAAAGAGGAACAGAGTGTTGTTACCGAGAAACCGAATCGTTTGAAAAGATAAGACAGAAGGGGCATGCGGTTTTTCCGCATGCCCCATTCGAAGTGAAAGAAGGAACAGATATCAGCATCCGCCACAGCCGCAGCCATTACCGCCACAACCGCATCCGAATCCATTATTGCCCCAGCCGCCGCAGCAACAAAGAAGAAGGATGATCCACAGGCAGCTGTCGTTGCCGCAGCCATTACCGCATCCACCACAACCATTACTACCCCATCCACCGCAGCAGCAAAGGAGAAGGATGATCCAAAGGCAGGAGTTATTCAGTCCGCATCCATTTCCGTTTCCGCATCCGCCACAGCCGCAGCTGTTTGCACATCCGTTGTCACAACCGCATCCGCAGTTTGTAGCTGTTAATTCACTCATTTTTAAATCCTCCGAAAGATTTTTTGATTTACAATGTTATAGTATGCGGAGAAAAAGAAAATGTGAGATGAGAAATTATTTGTAGTGATAAAGATGTGAAGTGGCAAAAATTATTCAAGCAGTCGGGAAAAATCTAAAATTCCCCAGCCGGATTCAGTTCCCGGAATCTGTACACAGGAAGTGTGAAGTTTTAATTTGACTTCTGTATTGGTGAGAAACGGGTATTTTGAAAGAAGACAGGCAATTGCACCGGAAACAACAGGAGCAGCCATGGATGTTCCTGTTTTGGAAAGATAAGGCGGAGCATTTGGAAATTGGGAGTAAAAAGCATTGCAGCTTATAATTCCTGTGCCGGGGGCAAAAACATCAGGCTTGACAATGCAGTCATCTGTAGGACCGCGGCCGGAATAATTGAGAGGATGCCTTTGGGTGTGGATCAGAGGAAAAGTGTCGGGAACACCAACCGTGATAACTTTCGGGCTGTTTCCGGGAACTGTGACGGAACCGGGGGCAGGTCCGTAGTTGCCGGCAGAGACAACTACGACAAGCCCAAGATCCCAGAGGGATTCCACAGCATTCAATAAAAGAAGTTTTTGATGAATGGAAAGATCCGGCCGTGTACCTACGGAAATGTTAATGATTCGGATATGGAATTGCGTGTAAATGTCACGGATCCATTGAATCCCGTTTAGGACATTTTTGATAGATCCGTTTCCATTCTGATCTAATACTTTCCCAATAATAAGATTGCAGAAGGGAGCAATTCCGGCATAAGCTCCGGAAGAGAGAAGTCCGCTTCCCGCAAGAATTCCGGCTACATGAGTTCCGTGTCCACTGTTGTCGATCAGCGGTGAGGAATGAGAGAAAGAAAAAAGATCTTCTTCGGAAGAACCAGTGGTATTGGAAAAATCCCGAAAAGAAAGGATACGACCTTTAAAATCAGGATGAGGAGAAATTCCGGTATCAAGAATAGCA
Organism: uncultured Mediterraneibacter sp.; assembly: GCA_934309345.1. Taxonomy (GTDB): domain Bacteria; phylum Bacillota; class Clostridia; order Lachnospirales; family Lachnospiraceae; genus Mediterraneibacter. Next base: position 44,625 of record CAKRDD010000022.1, read on the forward strand.
ACAGTGACATTTTGTCCGAGAAATTTGTGTTCCTTTGTGTCCGGACACCAGTAGTGAATGGATTGTTTTACCCATTTCATGAAGGAAAAGCCTTTGTTTTTTCTATATTATATGCCGGATGTTAAATAAGTGATAAGGATGTCTGCACGGAGATAGCAAACTGTAAAGAAAAAACACTTGACACCACCTTGCGTTTCGTGTATGATAGCAGAGGTGAAGATAATGAATAAGTTTTTAGAGCAGGCATTATTGTTTGATTTCTACGGGGAATTGCTTACGGATCATCAAAAGGAGATTTATGAGCAGTTCGCGTTGGAAGATCTTTCGCTCAGTGAGATTGCTGAGATGAAGGGGATCAGCCGCCAGGGTGTACATGATCTTGTGAAGCGGTGTCAGAAGACACTCGAAGGCTATGAGATGAAGCTTCATCTTGTAGAGAAGTTCCTTTCCGTGAAGGAGAAGGTCAGTAAGATTGATGATACACTTGCAGAGTGGGAACGCGAGAAGAATGACCCGGAAGAGATGGTGAAGCGGATCCGTAAGATTGCGGATGCGATCATAGAGGAGTTATAGAATGGCATTTGACAGCTTAAGTGAAAAACTTCAGAATGTATTTAAAAACCTGCGAAGCAAGGGAAGACTGACAGAGGATGATGTTAAGGCAGCCCTGAAGGAAGTTAAGATGGCGCTTCTTGAAGCGGATGTAAACTTCAAGGTTGTGAAAGGTTTCATTAAGGATGTTCAGGAGAGAGCTGTTGGTCAGGATGTGATGAACGGACTGAATCCGGGACAGATGGTGATCAAGATCGTTAATGAAGAGCTGATTAAGCTTATGGGATCTGAGACAACAGAGATCAAGTTTCAGCCGGGCAGTGCGATCACAGTGATCATGATGGCAGGTCTTCAGGGAGCAGGTAAGACAACAACAACTGCAAAGCTTGCAGGAAAGTTTAAGTTAAAAGGTAAGAAACCACTTCTGGTAGCATGTGATGTTTACCGTCCGGCTGCAATCAAGCAGTTGGAGATCAACGCAGAGAAGCAGGGCGTAGAGATGTTCTCCATGGGAGACAAGAACAAGCCGGCGGATATTGCGAAGGCAGCAGTTGAGCATGCATCAAAGAATGGTAACAATATTGTGATCCTTGATACTGCAGGACGTCTTCATGTAGATGAAGATATGATGGCAGAGCTTCAGGAGATTAAGGAAGCTGTAGAAGTTCATCAGACCATCCTGGTTGTCGATGCGATGACCGGACAGGATGCGGTGAATGTAGCAAGTTCCTTTAACGATAAGATTGGAATCGACGGTGTGATCGTCACGAAGCTTGACGGTGATACACGAGGCGGTGCCGCACTGTCTATCAAGGCAGTGACAGGAAGACCGATCCTTTACGTCGGTATGGGAGAGAAGCTTTCTGATCTGGAGCAGTTTTATCCGGACAGAATGGCATCCCGAATCCTGGGAATGGGAGATGTCCTTTCCCTGATTGAAAAAGCCGGTGCCGAGCTGGATGAAGAGAAAGCCAAGAAGATGGCTGACAAGATGAAGAAAGCTCAGTTTGACTTTGAGGATTACCTTGACAGTATGGAACAGATGCGTAAGATGGGCGGTTTGTCCAGCATCATGGGAATGCTGCCGGGAATGGGGAATCTCGGAGGTAAGATGCCGGATCTTGATTCCGAAGAGAATGAGAAAAAGATGGCTCAGATGGAAGCAATCATTTACTCCATGACTTTGGAAGAGAGAAGAAACCCGGATCTGCTGAATCCATCTAGAAAGCACAGAATTGCCAAGGGCGCTGGTGTGGATATCGCAGATGTGAACCGTATGGTAAAACAGTTCAATGAATCCAGAAAGATGATGAAGAAACTTCCTGGAATGATGGGTGGTAAAGGTGGAAAAAGGGGCAAATTCAAGCTTCCCTTTTGACATATAAATGAAACAATAACAAAAAATTAAGAAAAATTATGAGGTGAAAAAAATGGCAGTAAAGATCAGATTAAAGAGAATGGGACAGAAGAAGGCTCCTTTTTACAGAATCGTAGTAGCAGATGCTAGATCTCCAAGAGACGGAAGATTCATCGAGGAAATCGGAACATACGATCCGAACCTTGAGCCAAGCGCAATCAAAGTAGACGAAGAAGCAGCTAAGAAATGGCTCAACAATGGTGCTCAGCCAACAGAAGTTGTTGGAAAGATCTTCAAAGCAGCAGGAATCGAGAAATAATCGAATCTGTATGAGTAATGCCTGTGGCTGAGTGATCAGCTGCAGATAAATAACGATGTCTCCGCGGAGGGCGAGTATCATGAAAGAATTAGTTGAAGTTATTGCAAAGGCACTGGTAGATCAGCCGGATGAAGTCTCAGTTACTGAGAAAAAGGAAGGCAGAACTACTGTACTGGAACTTCATGTAGCAGATGGCGACATGGGTAAAGTGATCGGTAAGCAGGGCCGCATTGCAAAAGCAATCCGTTCTGTTGTTAAGGCAGCAGCAACAAAGGAAGACAAGAAAGTCGTTGTCGATATTGTTTAAAAACAGTATCAGGACGAAAGAAAAGAGTAACGAAGTCATTGCTTGGTGAAGCAGGGCTAAAAAAAGGGACAGCCTTCATAAAGAAGAGACTGCCCCTTTCTTTTTACGCGAGCAACGAGCCAAAGTCCGTGCTTGCACGAGACCCTGGCGACTGCCGCGATAACTTGAGAAACTCGCGAAGCGTGTTTCTCTATAGTTTCATAAGAAAGGAATCAGGAATGGAACAATTTCTTCAGGTGGGAGTGATTTCTTCCACACATGGTCTGCGTGGTGAAGTTAAGGTATTCCCGACAACGGATGATGCTGCGCGTTTTCAAACTTTGAAAAATGTTGTCCTTGATACAGGAAAGGAAAAGCTGGATCTTGAGATTCAGTCTGTACGTTTCTTCAAGCAATTTGTAATTGTAAAGTTCAAGGGCATTGATAATATTAATGATATTGAGAAATATAAAGGGAAAAGTCTCTTTGTAACAAGAGAAAATGCTGTCGAACTGGAAGAGGACGAGTATTATATCGGCGATCTGATCGGTATGGAGGTTTATACAGATGACAGTGAGGAGCGTTTTGGAGTACTCAAAGACGTGATGGAGACAGGAGCAAATGAAGTTTATATCATTACTTCTGAGAATCACGGAGAAGTGCTGCTCCCGGCAATTCACGAGTGTATTCTGGAGATTGATGTAGAGGCGAAGAAGATGAAAGTACATCTGATGGAGGGACTGCTGTAATGAATTTCCATGTATTGACTTTATTTCCGGAGATGATCGAGCAGGGTGTGAATACAAGTATTACAGGCCGTGCGATCAATAATGGACTTCTTTCGATCAATGCAGTGAATATCCGTGATTATGCATTTAACAAGCATAACAGTGTAGATGATTATCCATATGGCGGCGGCGCAGGGATGCTGATGCAGGCAGAGCCGGTGTATCTGGCTTATGAGGCAGTGAAAGAGCAGATCAACAGGAGAAAGCAGGAGAATAGTGCGGCAGAAGAAATTGTGTCAGCTGAACCAGTGGATTGTTCTGAAGTACACGATAGTGATTTTCAGGATGAAAATTCGAAGAAGCGTCCGCTCCGTGTAGTGTATCTCTCACCGCAGGGGGATGTATTTAACCAGAAGATGGCAGAGGAGATGGCACAGGAGGAAGATCTTGTGTTGCTTTGCGGTCATTATGAAGGAATCGACGAACGTGTTCTGGAAGAAATCGTGACAGATTATGTTTCCATCGGAGATTATGTCCTGACCGGAGGCGAGCTTCCGGCAATGGTCATGATCGATACGATCTCGAGACTGGTTCCGGGAGTACTTCACAATGATGTGTCTGCGGAATTCGAGTCATTTCAGGATAATCTTCTGGAGTATCCGCAGTATTCCAGACCGGAAGAGTGGAGAGGAAAGAAAGTTCCGCCGATCCTTCTGTCAGGGCATCATGCGAATATTGAGAAATGGAGAAGAGAACAGTCAATTCTTCGTACAATGGAGCGTAGGCCGGATCTTCTCAAGGAGAGCAATCTGACGGATAAAGAGAAGAAATGGATCCGCCAGGTGAAACGGGAACGCAAAGAAGCAGAAGAAGCAGAAAAAATAAAATAGGGACTTGAAAAAAGCCCGGAAATGTGGTAAACTACAAAAGTTGTGAAAAGAAGCGCGATGGTCCTCTGGCACAAAAGTGAAGTGTTAAGAACGTCAAATATTAAGGAGGTCACACAAAATGAACGAAATCATTAGAAAAATCGAAGCAGAACAGTTAAAGGAGAACGCACCTGAATTTCATGTTGGTGATACAGTAAAAGTATATGCCAAGATCAAAGAGGGTAACCGCGAAAGAATCCAGGTTTTCGAAGGAACAGTCCTGAAGAGACAGGGTGGCGGAGCAAGAGAGACTTTCACAGTAAGAAAGACATCTAACGGAATCGGTGTTGAGAAGACATGGCCGGTACATTCTCCACATGTTGAGAGAGTAGAAGTTGTTCGCAGAGGTAAAGTAAGAAGAGCGAAACTGAACTACTTAAGACAGCGTGTTGGTAAAGCTGCTAAGGTAAAAGAATTAGTAAAATAGTAACTATGAGAGGGACAATTACAGAACTTGTATATTGTCCCTTTTCTTATAGCTTACGCGAGCAACGAGCCAAAGTCCGTGCTTGCACGAGACCTTGGCGACTGCCGCGATAACTTGAGAAACTCGTGGAGCGTGTTTCTCATAGTTGGGAAGGAAAATAAGGAATTTATGGGGCAGAATCTGAGTTTTCGAAAGAACAACAGAAGAAAGAAAAAGAAGAAGCCGCAGATGAAGAAGAAAAGCCATCTGAAATTTACAAACCGCAGTAAGAAATTAAAGTTTGAAAAGAAGAATTATCATATAACAAAAAGTTCTTTGATTCTCGCAGGAGAGATACTGTGTGTTTGTCTGGTGGCAGTGCTTTTGATCGCATTTTTCGGGCATCGTGTAAGTAATGCAGGAGATGCCATGAACCCGACAATCGAGAATGGAGAGGTTGTTCTTGTAGACCGTCTGATCGTGGATATGAAGGTACCTTCCAGGGGAACTGTAGTGGCATTTCGACCAAATGGAAATCGTGAAGTTCATCTTTCAATCAGAAGGATTGTCGGTCTTCCGGGAGAGACTGTCCAGATCAAGGATGGAACCGTTTATATTAATGGGAAAGAGCAGAAGAAACATATTCATGTATCAGAGATAAAAGATGCGGGGATAGCTTTTGATGAGATAAAGCTTGGCAAAGATGAGTATTTTGTGCTTGGAGATAATGGGGAGTCAGGCGAAGACAGCAGATCTGAGACAATCGGAGTGGTAAAGAAGGATGAGATTTATGGAAAGGTCTGGTTCAATGTAAGCTCCGGGGAACATTTCGGATTTGTAAAAAGATAAAACAGAATGAGAAAATAACAGGAGGAATGCAATGCATTTTCAGTGGTATCCTGGCCATATGACAAAGGCCAGAAGAATGATGCAGGAGAATATTAAGCTGATTGATCTGATTATTGAGCTGGTGGACGCAAGAGTGCCGCTCAGCAGCCGTAATCCGGACATTGATGAGCTTGGAAAGAATAAGGCGAGACTAATTCTTTTGAATAAGGCAGATCTTGCGGAAGACAGAAGAAATGATGAGTGGATGGAATATTTCAAGAAGCAGGGATATTCTGTCGTGAAAGTGAATTCTAAGAAAGGCGGCGGAATCAAGTCAATCCAGTCCGTGATCCAGGAAGCATGTAAGGAGAAGATGGAACGTGACAGAAAGCGTGGAATTCTGAACCGTCCGGTACGTGCCATGGTAGTAGGAATTCCGAATGTAGGAAAATCTACTTTTATCAATGCGCTGGCAGGAAAAGCCTGTGCAAAGACAGGAAATAAGCCTGGAGTGACAAAGGGAAAACAGTGGATCCGTCTGAATAAGAATGTAGAACTTTTGGATACACCGGGAATTCTCTGGCCGAAGTTTGAGAACCAGACAGTAGGGTTACGTCTTGCTTTTATCGGTTCGATCAAGGATGAGATCCTTCAGACAGAAGAACTGGCAAGCGAGCTTGTGAAATTCTTAAATCAGTCATATCCGGGAGTTCTTGAAGAGAAGTATACGATAGAATCTTCAGATGACAGTTATGAAGTATTAAGAAGAATTGCCGAAAGCAGACATTGCCTGGTCAGAGGAAGCGAACTGGATGTGGAAAAAGCAGCAGCAATTCTTTTGGATGATTTCCGTAATGGACGCCTTGGACGGCTTACGCTGGAGCTTCCAGAGGAGAATTAATACAGTATGAAAGAAATTATAAAAGAACTGTCGGGATGGCTTCTGTATATTGTGTTGATCATCACTTTTACCTGGTGTGTGGTCACTTTTGTAGGGCAGAGAACGGAAGTCAGTGGTTCTTCTATGGAAACTACACTGTCAGATAAGGATCAGCTGATTGTTGATAAAATGACTTACCGCTTCAGAGATCCAAAACGATATGAAATTGTAGTATTTCCATATCAATATCAGGAAAATACATATTATATTAAGCGGATCATCGGGCTGCCGGGAGAGACAGTACAGATTTTATCTGGAATGGTTTATATTGATGGGATGCGTCTGGATGAACATTATGGGAATGAGATCATGGAGAATCCAGGTATTGCAGAGGAACCATTGACACTTGGTGAAGATGAGTATTTTGTACTAGGAGATAATCGGAATAACAGCAGCGACAGCAGAGCGTCAGATGTCGGTTTGATCCATAGAAAAGACCTGATCGGACGAGCCTGGATTCGCGTGTGGCCGTTGAGCCAGATTGGGGTGATATATCATGAGTAAAAGCATCAGTGAGATCAAGATAGAATTTGAACAGGCCGGAGAACAGCAGTGGGAAGCACTTTGTCAGGAATATGAGACAGATTCCAGAACAGGTGTAAAAAATCTGACAGCAAGATACCGGAAGAAGTTACAGGCACTTATGCAGGAGAGAGAACGCCTTGAGGTAATGAAAACATTCGAGAGAAAATATGCAGATTATAGCTTTATCTGTGGAATTGATGAGGCAGGAAGAGGTCCCCTGGCAGGACCGGTAGTAGCTGGTGCGGTGATTCTCCCCAAAGATTGTGAGATTCTCTATCTGAATGATTCGAAGAAGCTGTCAGCCGCAAAGAGAGAAGAGCTGTATGATGAAATCATGGAGAAGGCGGTTGCAGCGGCAGTAGGCATGGCAAGTCCTGCGAGAATCGATGAAATTAATATTCTGCAGGCAACTTATGAGGCAATGCGTGAAGCAATTTCAAAGCTTACAGTAGAACCGGGGATTCTTTTGAATGATGCGGTGACAATTCCGGAGATGATCATCCCGCAGGTTCCGATTATTAAAGGAGATGCGAAGAGTGTATCCATTGCAGCGGCAAGTATTCTTGCGAAAGTGACAAGGGACCGGTTGATGGTAGAATATGATAAAGTGATGCCAGAGTATGGATTTGCAGGCCATAAAGGATATGGATCCAAAGAACATATTGAGGCAATCAAGAAATATGGACCGACACCGATACATAGAAAGACATTTATCAAGAAGTTTATTTAATGATATCAGGGTTGTATAAAAGAAAGAGCTGCCAATGGCAGCTCTTCTTAAATCCGAAAGTTCGACGGATTAGAAGAGGGGAATCAGGTAGATGAAGGATCCGAAAAAAGAAAAGAATAACCGCAAGACAGGTGGAAACTATGAGCAGGCAGCAGGTTTTTATCTGGAACAGCATGGCTATCAGATACTACAGTACAATTATCGCTGTCGCATAGGAGAGATTGATATTGTTGCAAAAGAGGGGGAGAATCTGGTATTCTGTGAAGTGAAGTACAGGACTGGTCCTGGCAAGGGGAGTCCGCTGGAAGCTGTAGATGCAAGAAAGCAGAGAAAGATATTTCAGGCAGCAATGTATTATCTCACGGAACATCATATTAGTGATGTCCCATGCAGATTTGATGTGATCGGTATTGAAGGGACAAGAATCCAGCTGGTGAAGAATGCATTTTGCGGATAGAGAAGAAAGGACAGAATATGAGTTTAGGATTGGTTTATAAGAACGCGGCACATATTTTTGATGAAGTAGAAAAGGAAACTCCTTATCTGGAATATCCATTGTTTCAGAAGACGGGCATTGTAACGAGTGCCTTTTCTACACGACTTGGAGGAGTCAGTGAGGGCTATTATTCTTCTCTGAATCTAAGCTTTGATCGTGGAGATGACCCGGCAAGGGTATTAGAGAATTTTAAAAGGATTGGAGCATCAATGGGTGTCGCTGTAGAAGATATGGTTCTGTCAAAGCAGACACATACAACGAATGTCCGTGTGGTTACAGCGGAAGATAAGGGAAAAGGTGTTATACGGGAACGCAATTATACAGATGTGGATGGGATGATCACAAATGTTCCGGGAATCTGTCTTGTGACTTCCTATGCAGATTGTGTACCACTTTACTTTGTGGATCCGGTGAAAAAGGCAATCGGGCTGAGTCATTCCGGCTGGAGAGGAACTGTTGGAAAGATTGGAAAAAATACTGTTCAGCTGATGCAGGAGAATTTTGGATCCAAACCGGAAGATCTGCTTGCAGCAGTAGGACCATCAGTATGTATGGATTGTTATGAAGTCAGTGAGGACGTAATTGAGCAGTTTAAGGAAGCTTTTGAAAAGAAATACTGGGAGGATCTTTTCTATAAGAAAGAGAACGGAAAATATCAGTTGAATTTATGGAAGGCAAATGAGCTGATCTTCCTGGAAAGTGGAATTCTGCCGGAGCATATGGCAATCACAAATGTTTGTACACATTGCAATAGTAAGATCCTATATTCTCACCGGACGATGGGGAACAACAGGGGAAATCTGTGTGCATTTCTTGCACTAAAATAAGGAGGTTAAAAGTATGTATCTGACAACAGTGAAAGAACTTGGAACAGCATTACTGACAAAGGGGACAGCCTTTGCACTGATACAAACAGCAACGCAGACGAATAACAGCTCCGTCAATGATGTGCTTGATTCTGCACAGGAAGTGACAGCTAGCACAGCAGATGAAGTGAATCGTTTTGTACAATATTTTAATGATAATATTCCGAATCTGATTGCCTTTGGGTTGAAGGTGATTTTCGCGATAGTATTTTACCTGATCGGATCTAAGGTGATATCTGTTATACGTAAAGTGGTAGGCAAATCAATGGAGAGATCCAATGCAGACGTCGGAGTACGTCAGTTTGTTGACTCTATGTTGAAATTTGGGTTATACGCACTTCTGATCTTTATGATCGCAACAAAATTTGGCGTGGAATCTTCTTCTGTAGCAGCGATCATCGCTTCCGCCGGTGTGGCAATTGGTCTGGCATTACAGGGGAGTCTGTCGAACTTTGCAGGAGGTATCTTGATTCTTCTTCTCAGACCATTTGCAGTTGGAGATTATATTATTGTGAATTCAGAGGGAATCGAAGGAACTGTAAAGGTAATTCAGATCTTCTATACAAAGATGACAACAATCGATAATAAGACAATCGTTGTGCCAAACAGTATTCTGACAAGTAACAGTCTGACAAATGTAACAGCAAGACCGGAACGTCAGCTGGATCTTAAAGTGGGAATTTCTTATGAATCTGATCTGAAGAAAGCAAAAGAGATCGTAGAGAATCTTCTGCTGAAGGATGAAGATGTGATTCAGGATGAAGAGATTAAAGTGTTCATATCAGAACTTGCAGACAGCAGTGTCGTGATCGGACTTAGAGCCTGGGTGAAAACAGAAGCTTACTGGACCACACGCTGGAGAATCCTAGAGGAAATCAAACTGTCTTTTGATGAGGAAGGTATTGATATCCCATATAACCAGCTGACAATTCATATGGCAGATCACTAGTTATTGTTTATTAGAATGATAAAAGTCCATAGAAGTTGATAAAAAAATGGTTGAAATTTATATCTAAACGCGATATAATAACAAAGGTCGTCAGAATTGACGACCATATGCCGAAATAGCTCAGTTGGTAGAGCACTTCACTCGTAATGAAGGGGTCGTCGGTTCGAGTCCGATTTTCGGCTGGAGAGTAAAGACCGTTGTTGGTTTCAGTTGTATCTGGAATCAGCAGCGGTTTTTCTGTTAAAGAGAACAGTATTTTCAGATAAGTTTTGATGGATACTTATAACGAATTTATAACGGACTTATAACGGATACGAAAAAGTATCTTGACGAAAGAAATGAAAATGGATACAATATTGTTACGAGTTTATAAAATGAGAAGAAAATTATTCCCTGATAAAGTGAAAAAAGAAATAAAATAAATTCTTTTAAAATGAAATCAGATAGAATCAGAGAAATAGAGAAAATACAGAGGGTGAAAATATGGCATCAGTACAGACAAAAGATTATATTGTGCAGTTAATTAAAGAGGAGATTCTTTCAGGAGTCATGAAACCGGGAGAAGAGCTGGCACAGGAAGCACTTGCAGAGCGTCTTGGTGTTTCAAGAATGCCGATTCGTGAGGCATTACAGAATCTTGTTCAGGAGGGATTTGCGGTACGTCTTCCAAATCGTCATATCCAGGCAGTAGTTTTGAGTGCACAGCAGATTCATGATGTATTTCATGTGATTGCAGCGATGGCAGCAGAGAATACGATCCTGGTTGCTAAGAAGGAGCAGATGATTAAAAAGAAAACTGCGGAACAAACGAGTCAGACGGAATTCGAAGAAGATGGGCAGAGCAAGCTTTTCCTTGAGCGGGAGATCGAGAAAACCCCAAGCGAGCAGCTTTTCCAGATACTTTCCGGTATGGAGAATGCGTTGAGACCAGAGAAGAAGGCAGAGTGGGAGATGGTTTATCAGGAAAGGCTCATCAGTTTGTTTGAGAATCCTTATCTGTCACAGCTTCAGGGGAAGACAATGGATGGTTATGTAGCCTATGCAATCGAGAAGATGGGAGATAAGCAGCAGAAGTTAGAGCAGCTCCGTCGTATTACAGAAGGCATTGCAGAAAATAATGAACAGAAGATTCGAATGGGACTTCGAGAATACTATCTTTCTTATGCAGATGCTTTTTGTAGAGAGATGGAAGAAGCAGGCAGAAGAAACAGAAAAATAGGTTGAATTGTTATAGGGTTGATTACACACACTTGAGATTGTAATCAATCCTTTTTCATTATATAATGTTCGTCATTTTGTACAAGCTGTGTTGAAAAAATACTGGATTATATCACAATTATGATGATAAAATATAAATCAGATGATGGGTTAGAAAATTGGAAAGGGAGGACGATGGAAAAAGCACGACAAGTAAAAAGAGTCCTGCTGCAGGCGATTAAGATTGCGGTGGGCAGCAGTGTGGCAATTTATCTAGCACATATACTGGGATTGGAGTATGAGGCATCTGCCGGAAGTATCACACTGCTTACGTTGGTAACAACAAAATGGGAGACGGTGAAATTATCTTTTTACCGCATGGCGACATTTGTTTTGGCAGTAGTTCTGGCGGCCTTGACATTTGGACATATGACGAGTTCCTGGCTGGCATATGGAATCTATGTATTTCTGATCGTTGCGGTCAGTCATAGTCTTGGATGGTCGGCAACAATTTCGGTAAATGCCGTTATTGGTACACATTTTCTTATGACAAGGGATTTTAGTCCGGAATTTATTCGTAATGAGCTGTTTTTAGTAATGATTGGAATTACGATTGCGATTGTATTGAATCTATTCTATGATTATGAAGGGCAGAAGCAGGATCTGATCCGCTATATGAGAGAGACGGAGAATCAGCTACAGATGATTTTATGTGAACTCGCAGCGTATCTTCATAATAAAGATATGCAGATTAATGTATGGGATCGGATCATCGCATTTGAGAGCAGACTCCATGAATTTATCAAGGCGGCATATGATTATCAGGACAATACATTTCATTCGCATCCGGGATACTACATAGATTATTTTGAAATGCGTCTGGCGCAATTGCAGGTACTTCATAACTTACATTATGAGATCAAGAAGATTCGTAAGATGCCGAAGCAGGCACTTGTGATCGCAGATTATATCATGTATATGGCGGATTATGTTGTTGAGATGAATATTCCGGATCAGCAGATCGAGAAGCTGGAAGAGATTTCGGAGCAGATGAAGCAGGAAGAACTTCCAAAGACCCGAGATGAGTTCGAAGGACGGGCACTTCTGTATCATATCTTGATGGATCTTGAGGAATTCCTTGTATACAAGAAGAGATTTGTGAATGGATTGGATGAGAAGAAGCTTCGTATTTACTGGAATCAGGAGATGGAGCAAAAAGATCGTGAGAACGAGTTGCAGGAATGATAAAAAGAAACGGATTAAAGTCAGAAGAAACAAAAATAAAGTATTTTCTGATTTTAATCCGTTTTTTATTAACTCAAGTATGGTAACTGTTCAGAGCCAAGCAAAATATGTTACTGAAAGAATTAGATTTTTCCCGGGAATAATGTGCCGGCTTTTCCGCCTTTTACAATATCATAAAGGACTTCCGGACGCTTTCCGTTTGTAACAATTGTGTTTGTTCCCTGGGAAGTAGCAAGGGATGCTGCCTGAAGTTTTGTACGCATTCCACCTGTTCCACGACGTGAACCTGCGCCACCGGCTAAAGCGTAGACGCTGTCATCGATCGTGTCGATCTGATCGATCAGCTGTGCATTTGGATACAATCTTGGATCGTGGTCATAAAATCCGTCAATATCGGAGAAGATGACCAGATGCTTTGCACGGCAGAGTACTGCAACAACAGCGGAGAGCATATCGTTGTCACCGAAGAGACGATCCTCGGATTCGATTTCTTTATAGCTTACGGAGTCATTTTCATTTACAATCGGGATTACACCCATCTCGAGAAGCGCATTGAATGTATTGATCAGATTTTCTTTTTTCTCTTCTTCTTCGATATCATCTGCATTGAGCAGAATCTGTGCTACAGTCTTGTCATAGTCACCGAAAAACTTGTCATACAGATACATCAGACTACACTGTCCGACAGCGGCGGCAGCCTGTTTCATACGCATGCTGTCCGGTTTTGTAGTCATGTTCAGCTTGTTTCTTCCTACTGCGATTGCACCGGAGGAAACGAGTACGACTTCATATCCCATGTTCTGGATATCAGAAAGTACACAGACAAGACGGTCTGTTGTACGAAGATCACTTTTTCCGGTATCATTGGTAAGTGTGGATGTTCCTACTTTTACTACGATTCGATTATTGTAAAGTCCCATAATACATAACTCCTTGATAAATATTGCTTAAAATGATTTCTGATTGCTGATTAACAACCATCCTTGTCTCATCGACTGTTTTATAGTATCATACAGTTATAAATTACAAAAGCGAATGTTTCTCATAGATTGCATGACAAAATCAGATACAAAGTGAACAGGTGGATATTTTAGAGAGAAAACAAATGAGAAAATGTCAGGGGAAAGGAGTGTTGAATTCATGGATGGAAGTATTCAGAAATACATGGCATTTGTTAAGACAGTAGAGTGCGGTAGTTTTACGAAGGCAGCAGAACAGTTGAGTTATTCCCAGTCAGGGATCAGCCGGATGATCAATGATCTGGAAAAGGAATGGAAGGTAGTTCTGCTTGAACGAAGCAAGTCAGGAGTAAAGCTTACAAGCAGTGGGATGAAGTTACTTCCTTATGCGGAACGGGTCTGCAGAGAATATGAGAAGCTTCAATTGGAAGTTGATGAGCTGCAAGGGTTAAAGTCAGGACTGATCCGCATCGGGACATTTTCCAGTGTGGCAACACACTGGCTGCCGAATATTATCAAGGAATTTCAGAAAAATTACCCGAATATTGATTACGAGATGCTTTTGGGGGATTATACAGAAATTGAAGAATGGATCATGGAAGGGCGGATTGACTGTGGATTCACAAGACTGCCGGTAAGGGATGAGATGGATACTATTTTTCTGGAGCAGGACAGGCTGCTTGTCGTGCTTCCGGAAGGACATCCACTGACAGAACTTCGGAAGATTCCGGTCAGTGCGCTTTGTGAGGAGCCTTTTATGCTGTTGGAGAAAGGCGCAAAGGCAGAAGTTTCTGAGATATTTGAGAGAAGTAATTTAAAGCCGAAAGTACATTTTACAACATGGGATGACTATGCGATTATGTCTATGGTCGAGAGTGGACTTGGAATCAGTGTTTTGCCGGAACTGATCTTGAAGCGGATTCCATATCGAATTGTTACACGAGAATTGGAGATCCCTGCGTATCGTAATATCGGGCTTGCCATGCGTAACAGAAAAGGTGCAACCCCGGCGGTGAAGCGGTTCCTGGAGTATCTGCAGTATAGATAACAGGAATTGTGAAAATTTTATGAAGGCTAGATTACAGAAGATAAATAGCTTGATAGATGGAAATAAGCGGGAGTATAATGTTACTATTATTATGATAAAAAGTGCTTATTCAATGACCGACATTATAACAGTTATCAGCAATCAGAAGAGAATACAAAGATTGAAAAGAGGAGAAAACGATGGCGATTAAACATATTTTATTTGACTTGGATGGAACACTTTTACCGATGGTACAGGACGAATTTGTTCGTTTTTATATGCCGCTTCTTGCAAAGGCTTACTTGAAGAATGGCGTGGAAATGGATCCAAAAGGATTCATTGGTGCTGTGTGGAAAGGCTATGAGGCGATGGTGAAAAACGATGGTTCCAGAACTAATCGAGAGGCATTCTGGAGTTATATTGATGAATTCCTGCCGCTTTCTGTGGAAGAATCAGAGGCAATCGCAGATGCATTTTATGAGGATGAATTCAATCAGGCCAAATGTACGACACAGCCGACACCACTCTCAGATATGGTTATAAAAGAGGCGAAGAAGAAAGGGATTGAAGTTTATCTTGCAACGAACCCGATCTTTCCAAGATGTGCAACAATGAACCGTATCAACTGGGCAGGACTGGATCCGGAAGATTTTAAGATTATCACAACATATGAAGATCATGTATACTGTAAACCGAATCCAGAATATTTCCGTCAAATTCTAGAACAGTTTGAACTTGATCCGTCAGAATGTCTGATGGTTGGAAATGACGTGGAGGAAGATCTTGCGATCCGTGTGCTTGGAGTTCCTGTATTTCTTATCACAGATACGATGGAGAATAAGAAAAACCTTCCGATTGACTCTGAATATCATGGCTCGATGGAAGAGTTACTGGAATTTGTAAAAGAACTGCCGGAAGTGTAAGAGCGCGGTGAGAATGTAAAATAAAAACAGAGTATCAGAAAGCGCCTTGTGAGTATATCATAGATAAGATATGCTTCCAGGGTGTTTTTACATTGATAATTAAAAAAGTGCGCTCCAGAAGAGATCTCAATATTATTTTACCTGGATTTAACATAAATCATATCAGAATGTAAAGCAGCATTTGTAAAATAAAACAGAAAAATGGAAAAGAATGTCGTCAGCTTTACATTTAAGAGGACAACAAAACAAAATGTGTTAAAGAATGGAGAAAATAAAATGAGTAATGTATACATGAACCGTGAATTATCCTGGTTGAAGTTCAACGAAAGAGTACTGGAGGAAGCAGAGAACCCGGAGGTACCGCTGTGCGAGCGTATGACATTTGTGTCAATCTATCAGAGTAATCTGGATGAATTCTTCCGTGTGCGCGTCGGTTCCCTGCAGGATCAGATGCTGATCAGCACAGAGATCCGAGAGAATAAGACAAAGATGACTTCCGCGGAGCAGATCCGTGCAATTATTAAAGAAGTCAAAAAACTGAATCAGAGAAAAGACAAAGCTTACGAGAAATTAATGAAGAAGATCGAAGATTATGGAATTACATTTATCAATTTCGCTTCCGCAAAAACAGAAGAGAAAAAGTTTCTTGAGAAATATTTCATGAAGGAGATCATGCCTTTAAGTTCACCGACAATTGTAAGCAAGAGACAACCATTTCCTTTCTTAAAAAATGGAGAAATTTACGCAGTTGTTGTTCTTGAGACAAGAAATAAGAAGGAAAGAATCGGAATCATTCCATGTTCCAACAATATGCTGGCGAGAATGGTTGAGCTTCCGGGTGGAAAAGGAAGATATATGCTCATTGAAGAACTGATCCTTCATTATATCGGAAAAGTTTTCAAGGGCTATAAAGTAAAAGGAAAATCATTATTAAAAGTAGTCAGAAATGCGGATATTGATGCAGATGCAGCATATGATGAAGATCTTGATTATCGTGAATTTATGGAAGATCTGATGAAGCAGAGAAAGAAACTTTCCCCGGTACGAATCGATCTTTCCAGAGAGATGGATGAAACAGTTGTAGACGCACTGTGCAGATATCTGGATGTAACTCCGGACAGAGTATTCCGAAGCGAAGCACCGCTGGATGTTTCTTTCGTATTCCAGGTTCAGGATCTTCTGCGCAGAAACACAGAGCTCTTCTATGAAAAGCGCGTGCCGCAGAAGAGTCCGGAGTTCAAGGATGGACAGAGCATTTTACAGCAGATCACACAGGAAGATAAGCTGTTATCCTATCCATATGATTCTATCAGACCTTTCCTGAAAATGCTGACAGAAGCAGCCGAAGATGACAGTGTCATTTCCATTAAGATGACATTGTACCGACTGGCAAAACAGAGTAAGGTTATTGAGGCACTTTGCGAAGCGGCGGAGAACGGAAAAGAAGTTGTTGTTCTTGTAGAGCTTCGTGCACGTTTTGATGAAGAGAATAATATCCGCTGGTCCAGAATGCTTGAAGAGGCCGGATGCCAGATTATCTATGGACTGGAGCATTATAAAGTACACTCCAAGCTGTGTCTGATCACACGAAGAGGGGAGAATGGAATCCAGTACATCACACAGATCGGAACAGGAAACTACAACGAGAAGACAGCAAGACTTTATACAGACCTCTCTCTTATGACAGCGAATGAGCAGATTGGAATGGACGCCGCAAGAGTTTTCCAGGCACTGGCTAAAGGTGAAGTGGTTGAAGATATGGAACATTTACTCGTTGCACCAAAATGCCTTCAGTCTAAAGTGATCGAGAAAATCGAGGAACAGATCCAGAAACAGAAAAATGGAGAGACTGCGTACATCGGCCTGAAAATGAATTCCCTGACAGATAAGCGTATCATTGATAAATTAATCGATGCGTCTAAAGCTGGTGTGAAGATTGACATGATCGTCAGAGGTATCTGCTGTCTGATCCCGGGCGTGGAAGGTGAGACAGAGAATATTCATGTGATCAGTGTTGTCGGAAGATTTCTGGAACATTCCAGAATCTACATCTTCGGAAAAGGAGAAGAAGCACAGTATTATATCGGATCTGCTGATTTCATGACACGAAATACAGTAAAGCGTGTAGAGGTTGCAGCACCGGTTTATTCTGAAAGATTAAAGAAACGTCTGCAGGATCTTTTTGATCTGATGTTAAGTGATAACAAAAAAGCGCGAAAGGAGGATACAAAAGGAACCTATTCTGTGGTAGAATGTAAAGGACAGCCAATTAACTCACAGGAACTTCTTTATCAGGAAGCCTATGCGAAAGCTGCACTTGGCAACAACCAGTGGGAGGCTGTACAACAGACAGAAAATAAGGTGATAGAATGATCTATAAATTCGGGGAACGTCTGACAGAGATCAGTCAGGAAGAATGGGAGAAAGAGAAGTGTCCTGCTGTGTTCCTCACAGATTCCAATCATGCGGAGGAGACATTAGCAATAGCAGGGATTGTATATGAAGCAGAGATCCAGATTGCGAAGATTGGATTTTGTAAGATTGAGAATCAGCAGGAATGTATGGTAGGAACTTTTTGTATTCCAAAGCTTCTTGACGTATTAGGAAGCAGATACCGAATGTACATGTTTGTAAATGAAAATAATGTTGTTATCGTAGATGATGAGACATTTTCTGAGCGGCTTGTTAATAGAATCAAGAGGAAACGAATGCATCAGGGCGAGACAAAAGAACGTTTCCTCTATAATTACATAGCAGAATTCATGAGCCGGGATCTGGAGATTCTTGTGGCCTATGAGCGGAGACTTCTTCGCATGGAAGAGGATGTGTCTCAGGATCATACAGATACGATCCAGAACCGACTGATGCCAATCCGGAGGGAACTTCTGAATCTGAGAAGCTATTATGATGAGATGATGGACTTGACAAAAGAGCTTGAAGAGAACGAGAATGGATTGTTTTTGAATGATCAATTGAAATACTTCGGAACACTTACTGACCGTGCAGACCGTCTGATGAGCCGTACTTCTCATCTGTTGGAATATGCCCGTCAGGTAAAGGAGGCTTATCAGTCTCAGATTGATAATAGACAGAATAACAACATGCAGTTTTTAACAGTGATTTCTACGATTTTCTTCCCACTGACATTGATCACGGGATGGTTTGGAATGAACTTTAAAGATATGCCTGGACTTGAAAATGGATATCCGGCGGTAATGGCACTTAGTATTGTCATTATCGTGATCTGTATCTTGATCTTCAAGAAAAAGAAGATCATCTAAAAAACTGAAAAAACTGTAAAAATAGCGTTGACAATCCTTGATTGAATGCTATAATGATGGTCAGAAGAAGTTAAGAACTATAAAGCAACATAGTTTTTAGCCGATAACACGATGACGAGACGAGTAGGATGTGGAATGTTACAGAGAGAGATACATTTGCTGGAAGTATCTTAGCAGGAATCATTTGAAGACTACCTCCGAGTGGCCCTAATCCGGTCCGGTGATTCCGTTATAATCATGAATGAAGTGGTTTTA
>CAKRDD010000023.1 GCA_934309345.1 uncultured Mediterraneibacter sp.
TAATATTTTTTGACCAGTTTTTCACACGCATCTTCATCTCCTGCTCTTGCTAGATGTACTAACCAAGAATCCATTTTATACTTCATTCACTTATTCTCCCCTTCGTTTTCTACATAATATAACAATCCTACCGTAGAAAAAGTTAGTATTTAATATATAAAATATATATATTTTTATGCTTTATATATAGATATAAGGACATAAGGGACAATTTACTCTGTGTTTTATATATTTACTTACTTGGGACAAAGGACAAAAAGGACAGAATACATATTCCGTTTTTTATTCCTATACCCTCAGGACAAAGGACAGAAAGGACAATCATCATTCCTCGTCATAAATACATTCATTAACAAGGTATATTATTGTCTGTCTTCCTTTTGCCCCTGTCTTTGTCATCTGCTTTTCAGCAAGATATCCATAATCAACAAGTTGGTCGATAACAGGCTGAACCGCTTCCTTTGTTTTAAGTGCCCTGCATAGCCTCATAATGTCCCTTCGGCTCACTTCAGCAAGTCCTGCTTTCTTAATAGCAGAAAGAACATATTTACAGTTCCTGATACCTTCATCTGCTCCAAATAGTGAAAATGCGGCTTTTGCATGCTCTGTAAAATACCTTGAAATGCATATGGCCTTCTCCATAATCTCACCACTTACTACCAAAGGCTCTGGATCAGTAAGAAACTCATAAACGATGTTTGTATCTGCCCTGCAAAGTAGTGCTGCTATTCTTGCCGTACTTCCCACAAGCTTTCCTGCCCAATCTGCAAAGTCTGCATATTCATTTTTCAGTTTTGGCTCTAATTCTTCTGAAAAGGCTTCAAGCATCTCATCTGCTTCTGTAAATAAAGTGATTATTCTTGGCATCTGCTCTGGTTCATCAGTTAGGATGTTACGAATGCACTTGTCATATCTTGAATACACGTCTTCTGGTATTGGCATGGAACGATATTTTCTATGACCAACATTCGACTCAGGCACACAGTATAAAAATCTTGCCGTAAGTCCTCTGCCTCTGAAATTGCCATTCTCCATCACTCCTGCAAGTACACTTGGCTGTGCCATAAGCATCACAGTAAGAACAGGATTGTAAATCGTCTCACTTTCACGGCCTATTCTATCCACACGGATTGGATCACCCGAATAGCCTTTCAGAAAAACATCGATATTTACATATTTGGTATACATACCCTTAAGCAAATCAAATATTCCACCTTCTGGTGAGAAAATAGCCGCTCTGCCATCATTTTCAGATATCATACTGACAAGCTTCTCTGTGGTTACATCATTGCCATAATACCTAAGAGGCTTTTTATCCTTAAATGCAGATAACTCTTCAGAAGCTCTTCGTACATCAGACATTTCAGCCTTCCCTTTGGATGCCTGGTCTTCAAGAGACTTAAGTCTTCTCTCTAGAATGCTTCGTTCCGTCTTACTGAAATCAATCTCTGCAGAGTGAAGTCTGTTCCATTCCTTCTCATGCTCATTCATCGGCTTTCCCATTAACGAGCAGACCGCAGATTTTCTTTCAGACGGTGGCATGAAGATTGCAATAAAGGTATTTACCGGTTCTGTCCAATCTGGCTTCGCTCTAATAACATATTTGCCCTGCATACCGATAGACAAAACAGATAGTGCAGCAGATGCAGCAACATCCACAGGCGTCTGCGTACTCTCAGCAACCGCACAAACATAATCTGCGATATCTTTTGGAAGTGCATTCACAGGGAACTGTGGCACCTTCATACCATCAAGTGAGATAGGCTTCTCTGGAAAAGACGATGTCCCAAAGTCGGACACCACCGATGAAACAGGAATAGGCTTATAGAAATCTGTCACACCTCTTAATGCCTTACTAATGGTTGAATTACGATAATCAACACGATTCCATTTTTCTCTCTTAAGGCCACTACCAAGATAGATTCTCTCCATCTGCTCTTCATCCCCACCACACCAGAAAGCAAGTGAAGTCATAAATGAAAGTTCCGCCTCACTCTGAGATGGATAATCAGAAATATCTCCGTTATAGAGTCTTACAAACTTATCCCCATTCCCTGCTGCCGATGCTTTCTTGATAACCTCTTCATCTGTTAAGAAGCTTCCCGGTGCATTAATGGAACACTTTGGTCTGTTGATAACAGGACGAAACATATATTTATCAAGAATGTCCGGAAGCACATCTGTGATATTCCTGATTGACAAATCATTGATTGCATTTCCTGTTATGGTGACAAACTGACCTTTATCCCTTGATGCATAAACCTCAAGACCATACTTACGATTGTTGATGTAATATTTCTCTCTGTCATAAGTATATCCATGCGTCTTACCAATCAAACGAATGCCGGTACCAGATGGACTTATCTCTGTATAGGTATTGACCTTCTCAACAATTTCAGAAGCCATATCAGATAGCACTCCATCCTCAATGCAATGGTCGATATCAATAGCAGCCATATCACCAGTAATGGCAATACCGAGGCCATCATACTTATCCATATGGCCTATAATTTCAGAGAAGCTACAGAAGTCATCAAGATTACTGTTATCCGCATTATGACCTTTCACCGACTTGGGAACCTTTGTCCTGCTGCCATTTCTGGTCTCATACTTCCATCCACAGAAATATGGATAATCCTTTAATTCCTGCGGTAGTTTCTCATACATTGGCTTATCCCTCCTTTCTTTTGTTCTCACTATACGGAGATTTGAAAGGACATTTTGATGGGGTATTTCCACAAATTTTCTTAAGTTTTTTCTGTGATGCCTTGATAGATTCATTTGCAGAACTGTAATCAATACCCTCTGTTTTTGCTATATCACGTATGGATAAACCTTCCATAAAAAGCTTGAACCTCTGATACTGCACAACCGTAAGATTCTCTCGCATCCAAGCATCAATCAGCTTCTCCTCCTCACTCATCTCCACATCTGCTTCCAAATCTTCTTGCGATGCATACTCTACTCCTTCATAGATAAGACCTTCCAAGTGATACTTTGTGTGGTATCTTTCCTTTCGTTCCATGTTCTGCGTCAGCCTTGCATCATCGTTTAGAAATGCCAATATCTCCTCCAAGCCTTCCTCATCATCGTCCTCAATCTGTATAACCACAGGGAGTGGTTCATACGGATCTTTGTAACTTACTGTCTTCATATACCGTCCTTCCCATCTATCACGAAAAGAGCTGGTATAAAAGGACATAATAATAGCCTGATTACAGAAAAGGGCATAGTTATCCTAGTAACTCATATCCTTAACCTTGTGGTTACAGATATGAAATACCAGCCCTTATACGTAATCAGGCTTTATTTATTTTTAGGAGACGGCAAATCTGCGAGAGCAATGAAACGGAGAAAACAGAAAAATACCGCCTCCTAGTATGTAGCTTTGGGAAACGGTAAAATCTTACGATTTTTAGAAAAAATATTGTATTTATGCAATCACTATAATTAATATGATGCACCTCTATCATCAAGAAATTTTCTTACTGTATCCAAAGAAATAAAATCATCAAATTCCTTTAAAAGATTAGTATATTTTTTTCTTGAATAGTAGTAATCAAATATGAGTTTATTTGCTGAACATCTATATAAATATATTATCCTATCAGGATCTATTGTACTGTCAACATGTGGATCTGTAATAACTATATCGGCAAAACCATCATTTTCAGATTTTTCTTTGATTGTAGGAGCAAAAAGAATATTGATTATTCGTTTTCCTGGATTTCTTTTTTTCGCCTCAACATAATATCCGAATTGCTTTCCCAATACCTCTTCAGATAATAAGTTTTTAGGATTGCCATACATTTTAGCATCTATAATAATAATCTGTTTATCATCTTCATAAAGCGTGTCATGTTCCGTTGGCCTTCCTACCATTACGCTAGAACCCGTTGCAAGAGATTGGAACGAATATCTTTTTCCATATTTAGCTTTATTTACAGGGTATTGATTCCCATAAACAGATAAAATCATATTCTCCCATAGTGTACTTGCTATTATTGCATAATCCCATTTTCCATCTTTGCTTGAAGAATTCTCTATCGTCATACCTTTTATGTATTCAATCATCAATCTTATAATATTCTGTCGTCGAGAATTATTCGTCTGCAACAATTCTCGACGAAGTTTATTTATGACTGTTTTATCTAGCTTAATAGGACGAATTTCAACTGATAATTTGGAACCAAAAAGTATTTCTCCACCATGCTGCATAAAATGATTTATTATATTACCCTGAACTACTGCAACATAATTATCCGTTACAATATGCTTGCGGCGTGTATAGTATTCATCATAAATAAAATTACCATTAACGTATTTTGGCACCACTTTTTTAAATGTTGTGCCAAAGTCCATTTTACCTGTATTTGTAAGTTTTTTTTCTTCTTCATAATCGAAAAGCAAACCCATCGTAATATAATCACAGATAATGCTCACTGCTGCTAATGGATGCTTCATTCCCGCGGAATTGTCATCTATATCGTTTTTAACATTCGAAGAATTCAATGCTCTCTGAATCGATTTTACATATGTCTTTAATAGTCGCATACTATCCGCATCAGAACGTTTAACACAAGACTCAATAACAACTCCATATGGCACTGAAACTTCCAAATCACCATTGATTCCTTCTAAAACACCTACAAAATCACGCCCCGTTAATTCAGTTTCTTCTTGCATTTTTTTGATTCTATATTGCATTAATATCCTCCAGGAATCAACAACTTAAACAAATCTATTTTTCCATCAATATAATCCTTATACATTGTTTGATATGATTTTGAAAAGTATGTATCTACATATTTGAAAACATCTTGTTTAAGGTAATATAAAACTTTATCAGAAAACTTAGATTTACTTTGTAATTCATCAAGCAAAACAAAAAATGGGCCTAATTTTTTATCTTCTGAAATCTGTTCTCCTTCATTTTTATTCACAATATCTATTGTCGCATTTAGCAAAATTGCAAATGTAGGCCAATTTCGCTTAAGCGTTCCTTCAGAATCCATAATATTCACAATGGTCTGAAGTTCTGTTCCGGCAAACATAGTTACCAATGACTCACTACCCTTAAATACATCAGTTTCATCAAGATAATCTTTAAGTTTAATATCCTTCTTAAACATCGTGTATTCAATTGGTACATATTCCATATGAAAACGACGTTTAAATGCGGAATCCAAAACAAATACATTTTGATCAGCAGTATTCATTGTACATAATATATTCAGATTATTAGGGAACCATATTTTGTCATTCTTGAAAAATGGGCGAAGAAATTCATTTTTACTAATCTCTGATGCCACTTCATAATTTGTAATTTTGTACTTAGATCTACCGCTATTATCTCTATCCAAAAGTTGAAAAAAATCTCCAAATATAGCAGCAGCATTTCCTCTATTTATTTCCTCAATAACGATATACACTTCCTTATTAGGATTTTCAAATGCATATTTAAGTGCCTTTGTTAGTGGACCTGGAGCAAATCTATAATCCACACTGTTCCCATATTTATGAGGTCTAATTCCGCCGATAAAATCACCATAAGTATAATCTGGATGAAAGATTACTCTCCACACACTTGACAAGTATACTTTCATCTTTTTTAGTCTTTTATCAATTCCATACGACTTTCCTGTTCCTGGAGCTCCAAAATATACTATTTGTTCAGGCATTTTATCAGGCCCATTAAACAAAGAATTATATGTCTTCGTCAATTCCTTTGAAACATCAGACATACCATATTTTGATAATTTCTTTACTGGATCTTTTTTTGTAAAATAAGCATCATAATCATCTGTTTCATCATCTTCTAAGTCCTCTACATCAATACCTTCACCATTAAATACCTCTTCTTCTACACTGTTATCATTATTTGGCATACTAAGTCCTCCATTTCCCTAATTATTCAAGTTAAACGTCTTTGTGGTTTCATCATAAATAATTGAGATATCAATTATTTTATCAAAAATTTCCCAATCAGATACAAAAGTTGGAATAAAGATATGGGCTTTTGTAGATCTAGTTTTTGCTATACAAAGGCTCTCTTTTTCTCTAAACTCCAATATGTATTCTCGTATTTCTTCATACTGATTATCATACTTAAAATCTTTATTTGACACAAAGTGTGCGAGTTCATGATCTGATATATATCCTTCCATAAGTGGGTCCATTAACAAATCAATTATTATTGATCCAGGATGTATATCACGCCCCTTGTTGGTTACGTGCCACGATTTAAATATTTTTAGCATCAGTGCTGTTTTAGTTATTTCATCAACAATGCACTCATCATTTTCATCAAAAATTTCAATCAATTCACAGCCTAAATCTGTAACCATAACATAATCATCAACTATTTCTACCAATCCAAACTTTTCAAAATCACCAAGTTTGGAGCGCTTAGGCTTTCGATTAACTAGCAGACATTCACAATTTTTCCTTTTTATCGGCTCATTATTCTTGATTTTTTTTAAGTAGATACACCATGTTGAAATATGCGTTGTGTTTGTTGGAAGTGCAATTTTATCATGATTTCGCTTATTAGCCATATCTATATCCCTTCTTCATAGTTCATAACTTGCTTAATTATTTTCTTTACCATCAAAGGTGGAACACCCTCACCAATCACAAATCGAATCAGTTGGTTATCTGCCCAATCAGGTATATCCCAATCCGTAGGAAGTGATGAGACTACTAACAATTCATAAATAGTAAGCACTCTAGGATTTGTATACATAGGATCTCCGTTTTCATCATTCTTCCAAAATCTTCCTGGATGTACATTATTTTGAGATCCCATTATTCCATTCCACTTGGTTATTGTTGCAGAGGGCTTATCCCAAAATAATCTATGATATGTGGTATCATACCCTTTAACTCGATTGCCATCCTTCTTTTTAGGATAATAAAACGAATTATCGAAAGCAGTATTACCTGCTGGTGTATGAAGCATACACTCAACATTTCTCCACACATGCTTTGGAGGTTTATGCCATTTATGAAAAGACATTGCCTCTTCTGTGTTTTGTGGCAAAATATTTCTATATTCCTTTTCTTGGATTTCAGGCCATAAATCTGGTATCCCTGCAAAAGCCATTTCCAAAGTAACTACTTCTTGCTCCGGCTCAGGAAATTCCCAAACAAAATCAATATCATTACGAACAAGTAAGATAACACAACGCCTTCTCATCTGTGGAACACCATAATACATTGTATTTGTGATTTTATCTTGATTGAACCTATATTCTTTTCCCAATCTTAATTCTAAATATTCTGGAATAAGCATTTCTTTTCCATGATATTCTATAGGTGTATCTAATTGCTGTGGAACGTTCTCCATAAACACATACTTTGGATGCAAATCAATAATCGCATCTACAGCATACTTGATTAGGCTATTCCTTTCATCGTATGGACTATTATGCCCAGCAATACTCATCCCTTGACATGGAGGTGTTGCAATTATAAACTCTACTCTTCTATCTTTTGCCTCAGCAATAACTGAATTATATATATTTTCTTCAGTAATATCTCCACAAATCATTTCACACTGCGGATATAAATGTTGATAAAAGTCTGCTCTCTTCTGTTCCAATTCATTTGCAACAACAACCTCTAGACCAATATCTTGCAAATATGTTTCTGCCACGCCTACATTTGCAAACAATGATAATGCTTTCATTAAACTTAACCTACCTATCTATATTTAATACCTCAACGATTCTTCTTACCGCTTCTGGAGGAACACCTTCGCCAATCACTTGCCTAATTAATTGTGTTGATGCCCATTCTGGAATATTCCAATTATCTGGTAAACTCATTACCCTTATCATTTCAAAAATAGTAAGTACCCTTGGATCTGAATATAATCCAGTATCTTCAATCAACCTTCCTGGATGAACATTTTGAAAAGACGAAATTGTATGATTGTAACTTGTTATTGTCGGTGCCGCCTTATCCCAATCCATACGCATATATGTTCTTGGGGCTCCACCAACCATTGTTCCATCTTTTTTCTTTGGAAAATATACCGGATTTTGCCTTGCACTACATCCAGTTGGAGTATGAAGCATACATTCAACATTTCTCCACACATGTGGTCTAGGACAATGCCATCGTGACACCTCTAACCCTCTTTGCCTCTTTATTTCATAATCAGGGAAAAAATCTCTATACTGTACTTCTTTTACTAACGGATCTAACGAAGGCAAGTCACCTATTGCCTGCTCAAGTGTAATAATATTGGTATCATTCTCTGGAAATGTCCAATGTACTCCATTATCTTTTCTTGACAAAAGCATTATTGCCCTTTTTCTCTGCTGTGGCACGCCTAAAAATTTGGTATCTATTACCTTCTTCTCAATGTAATAATCATCTCCTAAAACAGCATCTACAAAATCCGGAATAAGAACTCTTTCACCATCGTAGTTTATGTATGTCTGAAGTTGCATAAATACATTTTCCATAAATACATATGATGGTCCTAAATCTCTAATTGCCTCCACAGCATAAGTAATCAAATAATTCCTTGGATCTTCTGGATCCATTTGTCCTGCTATACTCATTCCTTGGCATGGTGGCGTTGCTATTATAAAGTCAACATTATTCCTTCGAGATTCTTCAATTACTTCGTTATATGTAATAGCATTCGTTATATCACCACAAATCATATTACATTCTGGATATAAGTCTTGATAAAATCGTGCTCGTTCTGGCAACAGTTCATTAGCAACAACAATATCTACCCCAACTTGATGTAAATAAGTTTCCGCAATTCCTACATTTGCGAACAAAGATAAACCATTAATCATTTGAAGCACTCTCCTCATCAAAATATACATTATGCTTTTTACAATAATCTTCAAAAAGCACAATCATTGTCTTCGATGGTGCATTATTTCCATTTTCCCATCGATTTATAGTTGCAAAAGAAACTCCCAGTTCCTCTGCCATTTTTGCTTGACTATATTTAAGCATTGCTCTTGCATATATCATTTTGTCTTTGAATTCCATAATAATCTCCAAATATATTCATAACATTTTATAGCAATCTATAATATAGTATAACATTATATAACATTTTTTCAAGATTCAAATTAACATTTTCTATACTATATTAGATAACATGTACAAAAAAACGGACTGCCAAAATAGCAATCCGCCTTTCACATTTTAGAAAAATTATTTAGTTAATATCTCGAATTTATCCTCATTAGTAATAATACTCAAACTAGAGCCTGTATCCCAATAAACCCTAATAGTCCCCGTATCATCCACATTTATTATTGTTCCTTCTGTTCCACTTGGTGGTGCTTGAATATCATCCATCTTTATTAGGCGTACTCTCATTCCTGCTCGGTATTTTTGCTTAAGCCTTTCAACCTCGTCTCTGCGCAACATCTTATGCCCTCCTTTAAGAAATATTATTTCAGTTCCAATTATGTCGTGAAACAATAATTCTGTAAGCGGGCAAATTCATAAATCACTTTAGAAAAGAAGCTCATATGAATATAACATTTTATATCAATCCAAAATGTCTAAATGCTTCCATAATGGCTTCTTCTTTTTCAGGTGGACAAGTAGGCACCCTACTTTCTCCAGCGCCGATATTATAGTTCTTACGCTTCTCCATACCTACCTTATCCTTAATCTGTCCAATATAAAGATTAGTTACATTGAAGCCGTATTTCTCTTTAATCCACTTCTTAATGTTACCATATGTCGGCTTTTCATCAGGCTCAAATTTGCCCTAATCTAATGAAATTCCTTCTAAATCAACCTTTATGGATACCATCTCATCATCGTTTGCACATTCCCTAACGAGTAGACAGCACGTCTCCACATGTACACTCTGTGGAAACTGATCCACACCCCTGCACACCTTGATCTCATACCCATTCGCGCACAGGTACTTCAGATCTCTCGCCAATGTCGCACTGTCACAGCTTACATACACAACCTTCTCCGGCTGCATTTTTACAATTGTCTCCAACAGTGTTTCATCACATCCCTTTCTCGGTGGATCCACTACGATCACGTCTGCATGAGCTGTCTCGCCATTATGCTCTCGCTCATACTCTGCATAATATTCCGGCAGAACTTCTTCTGCTTTTCCGACAAAGAATTCTGCATTATCAATCGCATTGATCTTTGCATTCTCCTTAGCGTCATCAATTGCCTGAGGCACGATCTCAACTCCGTAAACCTGTTTCGCCTTCTGGGCAAGGAAGAGGGAAATCGTTCCGATTCCGCAGTACAGATCCCACACGGTTTCATCACCTTTGAGGTCTGCATACTCAAGTGCAAGTCCGTATAGCTTCTCTGTCTGTACCGGATTCACCTGATAGAATGATAGTGGGGAAATCTGATATTTTACATTTCCGATATAATCTGTAATATATCCCTGTCCCCAGAGAATTTCATAGGAATCTCCCATAATTACATTATCTCTTCGTGTATTCGAGCTGATCGTGATACTTGTCATGCCCTCAATCTGAATAAGCTTTTCAGTCAGACGCTCTGCCTTCGGAAGTTTCTTTCCGTTGACCACAAGACAGACCATGATTTCTTTTGTCTTGAAACCATAGCGGATCAGCGCATGCCGGATCAGACCTTTTCCGGCCTTCTCGTCATACGATTTGATCTTGTTTTCACGCATATATTGTAAAATGATCTCGAGTATTTCCTGGTTCTGCTCTACGCCAAGAGCGCAATCTGTGTTTGCAATAATATCATGTGTTCTTCCGGCATAGAATCCTGTAATCGGATTACCTTCTTTATCCGTTCCGAACGGAAACTGTGCTTTGTTACGATAACCAAACGGATGCTCCATTCCGACAACCGGCTGCATCACTGCATCGATCTGCTCTTTTGTGAATCCACCGATTCGTTCCAGATTACCACGGATCTTCTGATCTTTAAAGACAAGCTGACGCTCATAAGACATTTCCTGGATCTGGCAGCCTCCGCATCTTCTGGCAAATGTACACTTTGGCTCTACACGATATTCTGACGGTGTAACAACTTTCATCAATCTGGCATATCCGTAATTCTTCTTTGCCTTCATGACTTTTGCTTCAACTACATCACCGATCACTGCGTCTTTGATAAAGAGCGTGTAGCCATCCACATGGCCAATTCCTTCCCCGCTCACTCCGATATCTGTTATTTCAACTGTTACAATATCATTCTTGTTCATTCTTTTCTCTCTTCTATTTTACTCTTAATTATACAAATAGCCACTGCTCACATAGATTCTGCAAACAGTGACACTTGTTGTTCTCATTGTTAGATTTAATCCTCAGATGCTCTTCTTAAATTAGACTCAAACAGACGATTATATCCAAGCCATTCTGTTCCTGTTTTTCCTTTAAACAGTTCTGTCAATGTCTGAAGCTTTGCATCTGTTGAATCTGCCATATTCAGTGCCACTGCCTCTGCCAGTGCCGGTTTCTTCGGGGAACCGTATTCCAGTTCACCGTGATGTGCCACGATACAGTGTTTGAGTTCGTGGGCAAGCTTCACCGGAAAGTCCGGGATAGAACGGATCGCATCATCGATCATCTCGACACCGATCACAATATGTCCGATCAGCTGTCCCTCATCTGTATAATCATTGTCCGGAAAATCAGAAAGTTCTTTCACTTTTCCGATATCATGAAGGATTGCGGAGCTAAGGAGCAGATCTCTATTCAAAATAGAGTAGCTTGTCGCAAAATAATCACACATACGGGTTACACTGAGTGTATGCTCAAGCAATCCTCCGGAAAATCCGTGATGTACTGTCTTCGCTGCGGAATGTGCCTTGAATTTTTTGATAAATGCTTCATCTTTTATATAGTAGAATTCCAGCACCTGTCTCAAATATTTGTTAGAGATCTGACGAATATAAGCTGTCAGTTCCTCGTACATTCCGTCTACACTCTTATCTGTTGTCGGCATATAGTCTGCCGGATTGTATTCTCCCTCTTCCGCCTTTCTGATCTGGCGAATGTTCAGCTGAAGATTTCCGTTATAATTAATTACATCTCCAAAAACTTCGATAAAATCTTTCTCGTCATAATCTGCGATTCCCTGGGAGTTCGGATCCCATACTTTTCCATCCAATGTTCCTGTTTTATCCTGAAGGATCAGATTATCATATGGTTTCCCATTTCTCGTCTCTGCGGAACGTTTTCCTTTACAAAGATATACATTCCTGATTGTTTCTCCCTCGCATAATCCATCTATAAATCTCATTTTCTGCCTCTTTCACTTATTATTCTTTACTTCCAATCGTAACGTCAAATTCAATATCTACATATCCTTCAGATCCCTGACGTTTTCCTTCCACTTTGATCTGATCTCCTGCTTTCAATGTCAACATCAGTTTGCGGTAAGCACTCATGCTTACAATCTTCTCACCATTCACGGAACAGATCACATCTCCGCTCTGTATGCCCGCTGCCATCGCAGGTGAATCTGCTGCCACATCAATCACATAGATTCCTGACGGCATGCCCTCTTCTTTCTGGATTCCACTCGTTACAGCAGTTCCTGACACACCAATATACGGTACTTTTGCTCCATTCGCCAGTAATTGTATCACTGACTTCAGATCTGAAATCGCATAAGCATTTGCGGTACGTACTCCCCGGTCTTTCCAGATATCGGAAGAAATCATTCCGATCACTTCTCCATCCAGATTAAATAAAATACCAGTTCCACCTGATGCACTGTTCATATCAGTTGCGAGCACGCTATATTCTCCGTCACGTCCAATCTCTTTATAACTCGATGCACTGACAATTCCATAACCACTTCCTCCGGCATAACCGAATACATTTCCTAATGCAAATACAACGTCTCCCTGTTCTGTCAGATTCGAATTACCAAGAGTTGCTACACTTGTAGCATTCCACGTGGAATCTGAAAGGCTTTTTTTATCTACTGCAAATACTGCAAATCCACTGTTTCTATCCTGCTTTTTCAAACTTGCTTTATATTCTGATTTATCTGAAAATGTCACTTTCCATTCTTTTGCATCTTCACAGATTGAAGCATAAGACAAAATCAATATTTCCTGTCCGTTATCTGCAACTACCACGCCCGACACTGACTCTTCAATCCCGGTTGCTTCTGCATTCCAGTTCTCCTGTTCTGTCCCCTTCGCAACAGATACCACACTTTTCTTCGCTGTCAGTGCTTTCTCATATGCTTTGGACATCATCTGTACATAACTGATCTCCTGTTGATCCTGCGCATCATTCTGCTCTGTCGTGTTGCCATCTTCTGCCGAATCTTCCCCTGACTGATCCCCTGACTGATCGTCCTCCTGAATTGTCACAACTTGTGTCTTTTCTGGAAACAACTTCTGTGCAAGCGGACGCAACGCAAAGAATCCCAGGCACGTAAAGCCACCTAAAACCAGTCCGCATATTGCAATCCGGATGAGCTGTTTCATTCCTTGCTGTCTGCTGATCTGCTTTGGTTTTATCGTCTCCTCAAGAAATGCAAAAGAGTCCTTTTTCTCTGACTGTTCTAAATTTTTCCCGTCAGGACCCTCTTCCGGAACCTGACCATTACTTCTCTTTTCTGACATTAACATGAACCTCATTCGTGACTGTTCACTTCCGTGTCAATTACAAAATCAACTGACACGGACATTTCCATTACTTAGTATAACTGATTCATATAGATTGTTCAATATCTATAAAAACCTTTTATTTAATGAAATAATAAGGTACAATAAGACTCGGAAACAGTTACTGTTCACACGTTTATGAACAGCTGTATAATTTAAAAATTAGTATTAAGTTGAAATGACAGAGGAAAATAAATGAATCAAAAAACATTATTTAAACTGGAATATGACAAGATCATTGCTCTTCTTGAGAAGGAAGCGACATCTTTCCGCGGAGGACAGCTCTGCCGTCGTTTGAAGCCGATGACCGACCTGCATAAGATCAACACTTATCAGGAACAGACTGCTGCCGCTTATACACGAATCGTGCAAAAGGGACGTATCTCGTTTGGTGACGCCGCGCCGGTTGAAGAGTCCATGAAACGTCTGGAGATTGGTGGCTCACTTAGCAGCACAGAACTTCTCCGCATTTCCCGCCTGCTTGTAAATGCAGCCCGGGTAAAGGCCTACGGAAGACATGATACACAAGAGGAATCTTTCGACTGTTTGGATGAATATTTCAACCAGCTTGAGCCACTGACACCACTTTCAAATGAAATCGACCGCTGTATTATTGGCGAAGATGAATACAGTGATGATGCCAGTTCCACACTGAAGCAGATTCGTCGAAGTATTAATAACATCAATGACAAAGTACATGCCACTTTAACTACACTGGTCAACGGTTCCCTTCGCACTTATCTGCAGGATGCGATCATTACTATGCGTGGAGACCGCTATTGTGTACCTGTCAAAGCGGAATATCGCGGACAGGTACAGGGACTTATTCACGATCAGTCTTCAACAGGTTCTACTCTTTTCATCGAACCTATGGCAATCGTAAAACTGAACAATGACTTAAAAGAACTTTATGCAAAGGAACAGGAAGAGATTCAGGTAATTCTTGCGAATCTAAGTGAAGAAGCCGCACAATATATCGAGGAGATCCGTGTGGATTACCGTTCTCTGACGGATCTTGACTTCATTTTTGCACGAGGTGCTCTGGCAATGTCCATGCGCGCCAGCCGGCCGCTTCTGAATGAAGAGGGACGTATCCGTATCCGTGAGGGACGTCACCCACTGCTCGATCCGAAAAAAGTTGTTCCGATCACTGTGACACTTGGTGAAGATTTCACACTGCTGATCATCACCGGACCAAATACCGGTGGTAAAACTGTTTCTTTGAAAACGGTCGGCCTGTTCTGTCTGATGGGACAGTCCGGACTTCACATTCCTGCCGGAGACCGCAGTGAACTGGCTGTATTCCATCAGATTTATGCAGATATCGGAGATGAACAGAGTATTGAGCAGAACCTTAGTACATTCTCTTCTCATATGACCAATATTGTCTCTTTCCTTAAGAAAGTAGATGAACGTTCGCTGGTTCTCTTTGATGAACTTGGAGCCGGTACAGATCCGACGGAAGGTGCCGCACTTGCAATTTCTATTCTGTCCCATCTTCACCAGAGAGGAATCCGCACAATGGCTACCACACACTACAGCGAGTTAAAAGTCTATGCACTTTCCACTCCGGGTGTGGAGAATGCCTGTTGTGAATTCGATGTAGAAAGCCTTCGTCCGACTTACCGTCTGCTGATCGGTATTCCTGGTAAAAGTAATGCATTTGCAATCTCCGGGAAGTTAGGTCTGCCGGATTATATTATTGAAGATGCGAAGAAACGACTCAGTGAACAAGACGTTTCCTTTGAAGATCTTCTTACTGATCTTGAGACAAGCAAGCGGACAATTGAAAAAGAGCAGGAAGAGATTGCACGATTGAAGAAAGAAGCGGAAGACCTGAAAGCCCAGGCAAAACAGCGCCAGGAGAAATTAGACGATCAGCGCGACCGCATTTTACGCGAGGCGAATGAAAAGGCAAACGCAATTCTTCGTGAAGCAAAAGAAGTTGCAGACAAGACGATCAAGGATTTCCGTAAATTTGGCAAGGAAAATATTTCTGCCGCCGAGATGGAAAAAGAACGCGAGAAGCTGCGTAAGAAGATCAAAGATACAGCCTCTGCGTCTGCAATGAAAGCACAGAAACCAAAGAAAGAACATAAAGCATCTGACTTCAAGCTCGGAGAATCCGTCAAAGTTCTCAGCATGAACCTGACAGGAACCGTAAGCTCTCTTCCTGATGCAAAAGGGAACCTTACTGTACGTATGGGAATCCTCAGCTCACAGGTCAACATTTCTGATCTGGAGATTATCGAGGAAGTCTCTCCATATGCACCGAAAAAGATGAATCGTACTTCAAAAGGCAAAATTAAGATGGGAAAATCTCTTTCTGTCCGTCCTGAGATCAATCTGCTCGGACGTACTGTCGATGAAGCCGTTGCTGAGCTGGATAAATACCTGGATGACGCAATCCTCGCTCACCTGAATACTGTACGCGTAGTTCACGGAAAGGGAACCGGAGCACTCCGAAAGGGAATCCATGAATATCTGCGTCGTCAGAAACATGTAAAATCCTATCATCTTGCCGAATTCGGTGAAGGTGACGCTGGTGTAACAATTGTAGAACTTGGCTAATTGTTTTAAACAGTTACCAATTGTCTTATCATGGTTAATGGGGGAAAAAAGAATGATTGGAAAACAGAAAATCCTGATCGTAGATGATGATGAGAATATCGCTGAACTGATTTCTCTTTATCTCACAAAAGAATGTTTTGATACAAAATTAGTATATGATGGAGAAGACGCGCTTGCAGCTTTCGACACTTATCAGCCGAATCTGATCCTTCTTGATCTGATGCTTCCGGGAATTGACGGGTATCAGGTCTGTCGTGAGATTCGTTCCAAAGCTGCCACACCGATCATCATGCTTTCTGCAAAAAGTGAAGTATTTGACAAAGTTCTCGGACTGGAACTCGGAGCAGATGATTATATCATGAAGCCATTTGACCCTAAAGAAATGGTTGCCCGTGTAAGAGCTGTTCTGAGAAGATATCAGGTTGGACAACAAAGTGATTCTTCCGTTGAGAAAGCAAAATGTGCAGAGTTTGACGGATTGACGATCAATCTCACAAACTACTCTGTCGTGTGTGACGGACATCCTGTCGATATGCCGCCAAAAGAATTAGAACTCCTTTACTGTCTTGCTGCATCACCGAATCAGGTCTTCACAAGAGAGCAGCTCTTAGACCGTATTTGGGGCTATGAGTATATCGGAGACACTCGTACTGTTGATGTTCATATTAAACGCCTGCGTGAAAAGATCAAGGACCATCCTCACTGGAATATCAGTACTGTATGGGGAATTGGTTACAAATTTGAGACAAAATAGATTGAAATCATCGGTCCTGGATACTGTAAACAGTATCTGGTGGCCGATGAGTACTTAGGGAGAAATTATGAAAGCAGTTCTGCATTTAAAATTTATTGTACTTTACATTATCTTCGGGTTTCTGTGTGTTTTCACAACAGCAACATTAACCACAGAACTGATCACCGAGCGTCTGGAAAAAGATACTTCACAGACATTATACAGAGAAGCGACCATGATTGCGGATAATTATCTGCCTTCCTATTTTTCAAACGAATCTTCCAGCTGGGCTGTTCATTCTCAGTTATCTGCCATGAAGACGTATCTTAATTCTTCTCTGTGGTTTGTGGAAAAAGATGGTACAATGATCACTTCTGCCAACCTGAAGGATACTACTGCGCCACAATCAATTACTGATTTTGATCCGGCTGAGATTGGGAGCAACCAATACATGATTGGAACCTATCATAATTATTTTCGGGAAGATATGATTACGGTAATGGCTCCTGTCACGCAGGGATTTTATACAAAGGGATATCTTATCATTCACAGCCCAGTCTCTCTGATCAACGAAAGATGCCGCACGCTGATGGTTCCGGTCTATATTTCTCTTGGGGTTATTTTCCTGTTGTCCTTCATCTTCCTGCTCGGATTCCATTTCTTCGTCCATCGGCCATTGTTGCTGATTACAGAAGCTGCGAAGCAGTATGCCATGGGCAATCTGGATTACGAGATTCCGGTAAACAGGCATGATGAGATCGGATATTTATCCGCATCACTGAATTATATGGCTACACAGCTGAAGGATTCTGATGATTATCAGAAAAAGATCGTAGCAAATGTATCCCACGATTTCCGTTCTCCGCTGACTTCCATCAGAGGTTATGTAGAAGCAATGGCAGACGGAACCATCCCACCGGAGCTTCATGAGAAATACTTGAATATCATTCTCTTCGAAACAGAACGACTGACTGATCTGACAACGGATCTTCTTACCTTGAACGAATTTGATACAAAAGAGCTCCTGCTCAATAAAACTTCCTTTGATATTCAGGAAATGATCAAACATACTGCCCAGTCTTTCGAGGGGGTCTGTACTCAGAAACATATATCCATCAAGCTCTTTCTATTGTCTGAACAGATCAACGTAATGGCAGACCGACGCAAAATCCAACAGGTTCTTTATAACCTTCTGGACAATGCGATCAAATTCAGTGAGAATGACTCTTCTATTACAGTAGAAGTAACAACAAAAAATGATAAAGTCTTTGTTTCCGTAAAGGATCACGGAATCGGAATCTCAAGAAAGGAAATCAATAAGATCTGGGAGCGTTTCTACAAATCAGATCTTTCCCGTGGAAAAGATAAGAAAGGAACCGGACTTGGACTTTCGATCGTAAAAGAAATCATACAGGCTCACGATGAACATATCAATGTGATCAGTACAGAAGGGGTTGGCACTGAATTTATTTTTTCTTTAAGCAAAGCTTAAAGGACAACGTGGATAAAATAAAAACATCAGGATTTATTACTTCTATACTTCTGAATTTCAGAATGAAGTATAAACCCTGATGTTTTTATTTTACCTGACAAGCTCTTTTCTTTTATGAAATCGTTCGACTTATTTTCAACTTATTCGTAGAGAAACGGTGTTATCGTGTCGTCATTCATATTGTCTGCTGTCACCCACACATATCCTGTGTTGACCTCAGCTTCATTTCCAATCTCAAGAACTGTACGTGCCGCTGCAACTACTGTCGCATATCCCATTCCAAAAGGATTCTGCACAATAAGCCCATCCACCTTTCCATCTTTCAATGCATTGACCTGATCTTTTCCTGCATCAAATCCTACTAATGTAATATGTTTTTCTGTATCGATCTGATCCAGCGTCTTAATTGCAAGCTGGGTTACTGTCTCGTTCGTAGCAATACATCCTTTTAAATCAGGATGTTTCTCCATATAATATTGAATTGCATCTTCATCACTCATCTTTGCCGCGCCATCATTGACCTGCTGCATCTTCTCGGACAATTCATTGTCCGCTTCCTGTGCTGTCTCATTCGCACTTTCGTCTGCTGATGAAGAAGCCACATTCGATGCCGCATCTGCAATTGTCTCAGAAGCATCACCTGTTCCTGTTGTCTCTTCCTTCTTTTCTCCTGCTTCTGCAGCTGCCAGTTCTTCTGGTGTCACCCCGACCTGTTCCGCCACAATCTGTTTCTTCAACATTTCCAGCTGATCTAGATAAATTGTCTCTGCAACAGTCACATTCGGATGATTTGCTGCAAGTTCATTTTTGATGCCTGCTTCACGCTCTTTCGCAGTATCTGATACTGTATCATGCACAAGTAACAGAATCTCCCCACTGTCACCGATCTTCTCACAGAAATTCTTTGTTCCTGTTGTTGCCGCTTCGGTATTATTCGTTTTGCAAGTACTTTGGATATTCTGATAGCTGTTTCCCGAATCAAATGCTACGATCGGAATTCCATTCTCAATCGCAAGGTCAAACTGGACAGAGCATGCGCTTGCATCTACACTGGAGATTGCAATCACATCCGGATAACGTGCAAGCTCTTCGTCCAGAATATTCACCTGCTGATCAATATTGTCATTCTCGTCCGGTGCACTGTATAATACTTTCACCTTATCATTTCCAGAATAGCCAAGTGCTGTATTTAAGTCCGCTGCCGCCTGCTCTACACCTGCTTTCACCTGATTCCAATATGGTGTTGAAGATGCCCTTCCGATTACAGAAATATAAGTTCCAGGTTCCAGATCCAGATTGTCTACCGATGCATATGCAGAAGATTTGATCGCATCCAGATTCGCCTGGTATGCCGGTGCTTCTGTCTTATCCCCTGTAAAAACCGGATCATCTGCCTTCTTTCCGCAGCCGACTGCGAGCACCGCCATACAAAGTGCTGCCGCAATCGCTGCTCTTACATTTCGTTTCCGCATAACTTTCTCCTTCTTCTCATTTACACAATTTTATCTCTATGTTTTCTACTTTTTAACTCTCAATCCATTATGATACACGAATCCTTGAAAAATGGAAGAGATAATTTCTTAAAATCTCGTGAATTTTCGTTTTTTTACTAATTCAGGATAGAAATCTTCTATTTTTCACGTTTATAAGTTCTATAAGACTAACTTATAAATTACTCAAATAAATACATCAGGAACTCTTGTATATTTCCCCGTCTTGTATTAAAATGAGGATAACGAAAAGGGAAAAACCTATCGTAATCCAAAAAAGGAGGGTACATACAATGGCACACGTAATTAGTGATGAATGTGTAAGCTGTGGTACTTGCGAAGGCGAATGTCCAGTAGGCGCTATTTCTGAAGGAGATGGCAAATATGAGATCGATGCTGATGCTTGTGTAGATTGCGGAGCTTGTGAGGCTGCTTGTCCTACAGGCGCTATCTCTGAAGCATAATTTATAAGCGCTAAGTGATCACAAAACGCAGAAGTCCTGCCCGTCTGATTGATTCAGATGCGGCAGGATTTCTTTTTTTACAGCTCTTTTCCTTGTGCTCCATACCTTTCTTCAATTACCATTTTTTGCCATAATTTGA
This sequence comes from uncultured Mediterraneibacter sp., assembly GCA_934309345.1. Classification (GTDB taxonomy): domain Bacteria; phylum Bacillota; class Clostridia; order Lachnospirales; family Lachnospiraceae; genus Mediterraneibacter. Next base: position 20,520 of record CAKRDD010000023.1, read on the forward strand.
CGAACGATTAGCACTCCTTTCATAATTTCTCTATGTTATAATAAATGTAGCGAAATCAGAACAGTAATCGCAATGATTCTGACAGGAGGATAGAAAATCAATGGGTGAAGCCAGATTTATGATCTCTGAAGCTGCCAAGAAAGTTCAGGTAGAATCCCATGTCTTAAGATACTGGGAAGAGGAACTTCATATTCCGATCGGACGCACAGAGATGGGACATCGATATTATACCCAGGATGATATCCAGCTCTTTTGCTGTATTAAGAAACTTAAGAATGAAGGGGTTCTGCTTCGTGATCTGAAGCCATTGATCCCAGAATTGAAATCTACACGTCAGATAATGAAACACGCTGAAAACAAGGAAAAGAATGCCATCGCCAAAACACCTGCACCTGATCTGACATCTGAGTGCAAACCGGCCACCACCGCTGCTCCGGTTGAAGTCATCACGGAAACCCAGCTGGAACATGTACGTTCACTCATCGGAGAGGTTCTTACGGAAGTCGTTGCTGAAAATAACAAAGCATTAGAAAAAGAAATCAGCACTCAGGTCACCGCAGATGTCATACGTGAGATGGATTTTCTTTTCCAGGCAAAAGAACGGCAGGAAGAAGAACATTTTCGTAAACTGGACAGCCTGATTCGCCAGCAACAGGCGACCCGAAGGGAAAGTGTAAAGAATAGTCCGGTACTGAGATTCAAAAAAAGATTTACATAGCATTTCTGCGATTTCTAATCGCCCACTTCACATACCGGCGGATTTATTGGATTTGTATACCGAAAAAGGACAGGCACTCTCCAACAAGTACCTGTCCTTTTCTTTTTTTACATCTCCTGATCCTGCTGGCGCAGCTCGTTTCCAAAACGAGTGTACTGTGGCATCCACGCAAGACGCACTGTACCGATCGGGCCGTTTCTCTGTTTTGCGATAATGATTTCTGCAATGTTCTTATCTTCCGTGTCAGGATTATAATAATCATCACGATAGATAAACATACAGACATCGGCATCCTGCTCGATTGCTCCGGACTCACGGAGGTCTGAAAGCATCGGACGCTTATCCGTTCTCTGCTCAACCGCACGGCTCAGCTGTGACAGTGCAAGCACCGGCACATTCAACTCTCTGGCAAGACCTTTCAAAGAACGGGAGATCTCAGAAATCTCCTGCTGACGGCTCTCATTCTTTCTTGAATTGCTTCCACTCATCAACTGTAAGTAGTCGATGATGATCAGATCAAGTCCCATCTCCAGCTTGTATTTTCTACACTTTGAGCGCATCTCGGAGATCGTGATACCTGACGTATCATCAATGATCATTCTTGAAGATCCTATTGTTCCGGCTCCTTCGATCAGCTTCTCCCAATCCGTATCTGACAGATTACCGGTTCTTAGTATCTGTGCATCAACATGGGACTCCAATGAGAACAGACGGTTTACCAACTGCTCTTTGGACATCTCGAGACTGAAGATTGCTACTGCTTTATTCTGACGAAATGCCACATGCTGTGCGATATTCAATACAAATGCGGTCTTACCCATAGAAGGACGGGCTGCGATCAGTACAAGGTCTGAGCGCTGCAGACCGGACAGCTTATAATCAAGATCAATGAATCCTGTCGGAATTCCGGTCACGGTTCCTTTTGTCTTAGATGCACGCTCGATCACATCCAATGCATTGAGTACAACCTGCTTGATCGGCACATACTCTTCTGAATTTCCAGTCTCTGCAAGTGCAAAAACCTGCTTCTGTGCATCTTCCAGAATCTCCTCCAATGGCTGATTCTGCAGATAACAGGCATTTGCCGTCTCTTCATTTACTTTGATCAGACGACGCATGATCGATTTTTCACGTACAATTTCAGCATAGCTCTTGATATTCGCAGAAGTCTGTGTTCCCATCAGCAAATCTCTTGCAAACTCCATGCTGCTGATCTCCGGCGGGACATCCTTTTCTTTCAGATATTCCTGTAAGGTGATCAGATCGACCGGTTTTCCCGCATGAAACAGTTCCACCATAGAATCAAACAAAATTCCATATGCTGTCTGATAAAAATCATCCCCTGATAATATCTCGGAGGCCACCGTAATGGCCTCCTTGTTCATCAGCATCGCACCGAGCACTGCCTGCTCAGCCTCCGCACTGTGCGGAGGAATTCGTTTCATTGCTGCTTCCATATCCATAAAGATTTCGTCTCCTTATGCTTCTTCCTGTACAACTACTTTCAGTTCTGCTGTAACCTGTGGATGGAGCTTTACAGACACATTGTGTGTTCCGAGTGTCTTGATCGCTTCTTTTAACTGGATCTTCTTTTTATCGATATCAAGGTTCAACTGTGCTTTTACTTCCTCTGCAATCTCTTTGCTTGATACAGAGCCGAAAGTTCTTCCACCTTCTCCGACTTTGATGTGTGTTACGATTTTAGCTTCTGCGATCTTAGCTGCAAGTTCTTTCGCTGCCTCCAGGTTCTCCTCAGCAACTTTTTTCTCGTTATTCTTCTGAAGCTTCAGATCATTCAGATTCTTTCCTGTTGCTTCCAGTCCAAGCTTCTTTGGAAGGATAAAGTTTCTTGCATATCCATCATTTACGTTTACGATCTCTCCTTTTTTTCCAAGAGATTTTACATCCTGTAATAAAATAACTTTCATTGTCAAATATCTCCTTCTTCTATCATTTTATCAATGGTTTCTTTCAATGCACTAACTGCTTCGTGCATATTCGTATGGTCAAACTGTGCTCCCGCAGAATTAATATGACCGCCTCCACCAAGCTTCTCCGCGATGATCTGAACATTCACCTCATCGATGGAACGCGCGCTCATATAAATCTTATTTTCATATTCCGTCAATACAAAAGAAGCCTTTATTCCGCTGATATCCAGCAATTCATTCGCCGCCTGTGCCGCGAGTACCGTAGGACTGTCAATATCACTTGGACATACTGCGATCGCATACTCCTTACGATAAACTTCTGCATTACGGACTGCCTCAGCCTTTGCCTGATAAGACGCCATGTCATCACGGAACATCTTACGTACACGTGTAATATCTGCTCCACATCTTCTTAAAAATGCTGCCGCTTCAAAAGTTCTCACTCCTGTGCGGTTCATAAAGTTTCTCGTATCGATCATAATTCCGGCATACATACACTCTGCCTCGAGTGCCGGGAATTTTATGTCATCTACCATATACTGCAGAACTTCCGCGATCATCTCGCAAGTGGAGGAAGAATACGGCTCCACATAAGAAAGTACCGCATTTTCAATAATATTACTGCTCTGCCTGTGATGATCCAGAACTGCGATCATCTTTGATCTCTTCAAGAGTTCCGGACACTCTGTCATCTGTGGCTTGTTCGTATCTACCACAATGACCATTGCATTGTCATCCACATAATCCAATGCCTGCTCTGACGTAATAAAAATATCATCCTCATATGCAGGACTCTCCAGAATCTCATCATACAACGGACGGACAGATCCTGTAACTTCATTGATCACAATATGTGCCTTTTTCTCCAAACTTACTGCCGCACGGTAAATACCCATACATGCACCAAAAGAATCCGGGTCAGCAATCTTATGACCCATAACAATAACCTTGTCTCTGGTCACAATAAACTCTCGAAGTGCCTCAGCCTTAACACGCGCCTTCACTCGTGTATTCTTCGCTGTCTGCTCCTTCTTACCACCAAAATAAGTAATTCCGTTACAGTCCTTAATAACTGCCTGATCCCCACCTCTGGCAAGTGCAAGGTCGATTGCTACACGCGCATACTGGTAACTCAACGCATAGGTTGCCGTATTCAATCCCAAACCAATACTCAGTGTTGCAGATCTTGAATTACCGATATTAACCTGTTTTACCTCTTCCAGAAGGGAAAACTTGTCTTCTTTCAGCTTTTTATAAGCATCCTTTCGAAGTACGATAAAATATTTATCCTTCTCCAGTTTCTTTACGATACCATCTACATCCCCAATATACTTATTGATCTTACGGTCGATCAGTGCCACAAGAAGGGATTGTCTGACTTCCTCAACACTTTCCATAACTTCGTCATAGTTATCGATATAAATCAATCCGGCAATCATTCGCTGATCTTCATTCTCTCGGATGTAGGCATTCAGTTCTGTCACATCTCTTAAAGAAACTGCAACAAAATATTCCTGTTCTTCCGGAATCTGAAGCAGTTCCTCCTTCTCGCTGAATCCTTCCAGTGATACTTTCCGAAGCTCTGCCTGATAACTTCTTTCACGATAAGTTACTTCCAATTCTACATGATCCACATCATTTTTTGGAAACACGCCAGGATGCAATTCCGGAATCATACGGTTCAGATAACGTTCTTTTCTCTGACCCTCTGTCAGATTCAAAAAGCAATCATTCTTCCACAGAATCCTCCCATCCTCCAGCGCAATCGCATAGGGAATTGCCAGTTCTTTGAGCAGCCGGTTTTCAATACCTTTGTACTGTACTGAAAACTGGATCAGATCTGCCAGGATCAAAGATCTGTTATAGAAATACAGCGAAAAAGCGATTCCTACATATATAATTATGATCACTGACATCAAAAGTCCGGCTTTCTTGTCCACCATGTACATCCATACATCCATGCCGATCAAAAGAAGTGTCATGATCAGCGGCCATCGCATGTACATTCTGAGCTGTCCCTTCAGCTGCATTTTATTCCTTTTCATAACTAATACCTCACCTGGGACTACTATCAATCACCATCATCTGTGACTAATTACAATATAGCTAATCTATTATAGCATCTTTTCCCCTAAGATGCTATAGGTTGTATTATGCAAAAAACACGCAAAAATGAGTTAGAAAAAGCAAAAGATCGAATTTCTGAATTTCTCCAAAAATTCGATCTTGTTATTAGCTAATTATCTCAATTAGTCCTGAACGTAAGGCATAAGAGAAATGTGTCTAGCTCTCTTGATCGCTACTGTAAGAGCTCTCTGGTGCTTAGCACAGTTTCCTGTAATTCTTCTAGGAAGAATTTTTCCTCTTTCAGAAACATATTTCTTTAATTTTGCAACGTCCTTGTAATCGATCTCGTTGTTCTCTTTACCACAGAACACGCAAACTTTTTTTCTTCTACGAGCTGGGCCTCTTCTTTTGAATCCACCCTCTGGTCTGCTTCCTTTTTCGTAAGCCATGATGGTTATCTCCTTTCCGACTTAGTTAAACGGTAACTCCTCATCGATACCATCCGGGATATTCATGAAGCCATCACCTGCATCTGCGCTAGGTGCCGGACTCGGTGCAGACTGACGCTGGAAACTTGCTCTGTTAGCTTCGGCCTCGGCTCTGCTCTCTGCAAACTCCTGCTCTTCCACGATTACTTCTGTTGTGTATACTTTCACACCATCTTTGTTCGTGTAGCTTCCTGTCTGGATACGTCCGGAAATAGAGACACGCATTCCCTGATGGAAATACTTCTCAGCAAACTCTGCGGAACGTCCGAATATAACACACGGAATAAAATCCGCTGTCGGTTCACCGTCTCTTCTGAATCTGCGATCTACAGCAAGTGTATATCTTGCAACCGCTGTAGCACTGTCTCCCTGTGAATATCTCACTTCTGGGTCTCTTGTTAACCGTCCTACTAAAACTACTTTATTCATATATACCTCTTTCCGCTTATGCTTCCTGTTTCACGCATAAATATCTGAGTACATTGTCCATAATGCGGATACGCTGCTCTACTTCAGCTGGAACTGTACTTTCAGCCTCGAAGTGGATGAAGTAATAAAATCCTTCTTTCATTTTCTGGATCTCGTAAGCGAATCTTCTCTTGCCCCACTCATCAACGTCTGTTACATTACCGCCGAAACGAGTGATCATTGCTTTCACTTTCTCGATTACTTCTGCTCTTGCTTCGTCTTCGAGTTTTGCGCTTACAACAACAGCTAATTCATACTTATTCATCTTATTTTACCTCCTTATGGTCTCTTGGCCCCCGGTTCCTCCCGGGAACAAGGAAATTGAATGACTGACTGGAATTGTTCCATCAGCATGTCACAGTTTCTTATAATACCATAAAGAATATGTTGTTTCAAGCTTTTTTTGTAATTTGTCTTGTATTTTTTTCTACTAATTTTCTTGGCACCATGATCTGGTGCCCGCAGCCCATACATTTGAGACGGAAATCCGCTCCGCCCCGGAGAATCTCCCACTCCTGACTTCCGCATGGATGCGGTTTCTTCATCTTAATAATGTCGCCTACATCAAATCTGTCTGCCATTCTAATTTTCTCCTCCGTCTGTCGCCGTCAATACTCCCTGCAAAAGGAATCTCTCATCTTCTCTTACATTGGTACAAGTTGACAGGCTGACAATCTGAGACTGCGCATTCACTTCTGTTCCCGTGTCATATGCAGAATCTTCTTTACACATTTTCAAATAACTCTCAAACGCTTCGTCTGTTGCATAAGTCAGATTATACTGATCTGCAGTATCCTTCACAACAGCTGCTGAAAACACGGTATAAGTCCTTGTTTTTCCATCCGGTGTATAAATGTAGAAATTTGGATGTTCTTTATAGAAGGATTCTTCCTCATACTTTTTCAGCTGCGAAAACATTTCTCCGCCAACTTTCAGGTTGTGTCCATAAATCATTGTATTTTTATCTGAAAAATCACTCGTATTTCTCATATCCATAAAAATCGCACCCAGTTTATTATCATTTGCAGAAAACGTCTTTGTCAGATACTCTTTGTTATCTGCACTTTTTACAACCGGATAACTGATGATGGATGGTTCATCAAACCGGATCCAGGCTACCGTATCTGGATTCTCCTGCAAAAGCACATCAAAATCTACTTTAAATGTATCTCCCGAATCACCCGGATCATCTGTTTTCTCCTGTACAGTGATTGCTTTATCTTTAAGCTTATCATACTCTTTTCCACCGGAATAATATGGCACCATTGTGCGTACCAGCTGATAAAGCGAAAAGGCGAAAACACAGATTGCCACAACCAGGATCACCATTGTTACTTTGTCAAATAAACCGCTTTTTTTCTTTTGCCTGCTTCGTTTCTGTCGCTTTTCTAATCTGTGGCGCACCGGCTTCTTTCTATTTCTCCCCATTCTTTTTCCCTTCTCCAGCTACTAGAAACCAAGATTCTCATCGACAAGAATAATTTTGAAACGACCTTTCTGACGGCTGAATCTTGTTACCAGAATCTGACAACAGATACATTCCGGGCTCTTACAGTCAAAACAGCTTCCTGCTTTAGAGCATGGTGTATCAATCCCAAAACGCTGTGCGTTTACCGGAGCAGCTTCATTTCTTGCTCTGCTCATTGCATCTTCCTGCGTCTTTACGACCTTATTCATACCAACGATCAGAAGTACATTCTTTGGTCCAAATGCATATGCTGCCACACGGTTTGCATTTCCGTCAATATTAATGAAGACACCGTCCTCACTCATCGCATTCACACTTCCGAGGAACCAGTCGCAGGAAAAAGCTGCTCTCTCGATTTCCTGTTTTTCTTCCTGTGTAGATGCTTTATCTCTGTCACAGAAATTATAATTTCCGGATTTTATCGCATCAATCAGCCCACACTCATGAACAGAAGAGGCACCTCCCATATTGATCGTGCTTCCTTCCGGAATCCACTCCAGTGCTTTCTTTACTGCTTCTTCCTTCGTCTCAGCATAATAAGCATCCATATTTCTGGATTCAAGTGCCTTCACCACACGTTCTCCGAGTACTTTGTTTCTTTTCTGTCTTACATCCATCTTAATTGCCTCGCTTTCATTTTGTGTTATCAACATACATTTTCATTTTTTGAAAAGTTATTCACAAGTTGAATTGATTTTCCCCTGCTTTTTCAACAGTTCATGGATGGTATATGCCACCCCAAAGTCTTCATTTGACTTTGTGATATACTTTGAAACCCGCTTCACTTCTTCATCTGCATTTTCCATCGCAACAGTTGCGCCAAAATCCATAGACAGCATAGAGTAATCATTCAGGCTGTCACCAAATACCATCACTTCATCTTTCGTATAACCCAAAGATTCAATATACTCCTGAATTGCAGGTCCTTTCTCAGCTCCCTTTGCCGTGATTTCCAGATTATTATAAAAGGAAGAGGCTACTGCGAGTTCTGGATTCTGTATCAGTCTGCGCTTGATCTTATCAAGCATCTCCAGATCTCCTGTGAAAAGAAAAATCTTATGAACTTTAATTCCCTGTTTCTTCAATTCTTCTACAGAATCAATCTGTCTTGCGCTTGCTTTCACCCGCTTATACAGTTCTGACTGTTCAATCTTGTCCCGGCATTCTGACAGATGGAATAATTGAATCTGACGGACAATACTCTCTTCCACTTCCTCCGGTGTTCCCACACGATACTCATAAGGTCCGGCGCAATACAATACTGAGATTGGATATTCCTCCAAAACCTTTGCCACCTCACTGCAGACCTCATAAGTAAATCCCACGCTTTTGAGAATTTCTCCCTGTGGATTGCGTATCTCTGCCCCTGATCCTACAATAAAATCACAGCCAAGATCCAGACCTTTTAATTCTTCCATGGCTCCATTGTAGCTTCTTCCGGTTGCTATCATAAAACGGATTCCCGCCGCCTGTGCTTCACGGATCGCTTCTACTGTCTCCGGTGCTACTTTATGATTGTCTCCAAGAAGTGTTCCATCCATATCACTTGCTATTACTTTGATCATAATCCGCTTTCTCCTGTTAAAACTTTCTTGTCTTATAAATATATTTTTTGCCTTTGCCTATGAGTATAACTGTTTTTGTGAAGCTGTGCAAGATACGTCTGTTGAAGTTAACCTGTTGTTTTTAAAACCTGTTACTGTTCACACGATGTGCGACCAGCAACGCATCTCGCCATTTTAAATCGCCTTTGGCGATGGGGCGAGATGCATTCAAGCCAAAACATACATCCTCCGTGTCAATCAGCGAAGTGATTGGCACGGGAGTGAACACTAACTAAAACCTTTACTGCTTTCACGATTTCTTCTTCCGAAGTCTGCCAGAGCGCATAATCTCCACGCTCTGACAATCCAAGTCCTATTCCTTCTTTTCTATATTCCATCGCACTGTCCACTACGATTTTTCCAGACATATGATAAGAAGTAATTCCAGTATATGGAAGAAGCTTTTCTATTGATTCTGCACCAATCCCACTTGCCGCAAGGATCTCAATCCTTCCTGCGCTTTTCTCCTGAAGTGCTTTCAGCATCTCTTTTCCTTCCCACGCAGTTTCTTTCTGTCCACTTGTCAGAATCGTATCGAACCCAAGATCAATCGCTTCTTCGAGTGCTTTCATCGGATCTATACAGACATCAAATGCACGGTGAAGCGCTTTCTCTTTATTTCCTGCTGCCTTGATAAGTTCTGCCATTCGCTCTGTATCCAATGTACCATCCGGATTGAGCATTCCGATGACAACTCCATCAGCTCCCATCTCACAGTACATCTGAACTTCCTCTTTTAGCTGTTCAAATTCATATTGGTTATAGCAATAATCTCCATATCTCGGACGAAGAAGAACCCTCGTCTTGATATCCGTATATTTCTTTACAAGGTCAAATAATGCTTTTCCCGGAGTAAGTCCTCCGATCACAAGGTTGCTGCAAAGTTCGATTCGGTCTGCGCCACCTTCCTGTGCATTGATTGCTGATTGTACACAATCTGTGCATGCTTCTAATATTGTTGTTTTCATATGTTTTATTTTCCTTCTATATTAGCTTTATATAGTAGAAGAAGCTGCCGTTGGCAGCTTCTTCATTGTTCTTATCGTTTACTAAAAGGTCTCTTACAGGTATTTCGCTGCCTCTTCGTCACAGATCACTGTTACATGTGGATGGAACTGTAAGATACTTCCAGGTACCTTTGGTGTAACCGGTCCGTTTACTACTTCTTTCAGGATCTCTGCTTTATTCTCTCCGTTTACAAGAAGTACGATCTTCTTTGCACGCATGATTGTTCCGATTCCCATGGAAACAGCTTTTCTCGGCACATCTTCCTTTTTCTCAAAGAAACGCTTATTTGCCTCGATTGTGCTGTCTGTCAGGTCGATCTCACCTGTTACTTTTGTAAAATCATCTGCCGGCTCATTAAATCCGATATGTCCGTTGCATCCAAGTCCAAGTAACTGAATTTCTACCTGTCCTGTCTTTGCCATCAGTTCTTCATAAGCTTTTCCTGCCTCTCCAGCTTCGAATCCGATGCCATCCGGTACATGTACATTCTCTTTGTTGATATTTACATGATCAAAAAGATTTTCATTCATAAAATAATGATAGCTCTGGTCATGCTCCGGTGCCAGTCCGATATACTCGTCCAGGTTGAATGTAGTAACCTGAGAGAAATCAAGGTCGCCTGCCTCATACATCTTAACAAGCTCTTTGTACAGACCAACCGGTGTAGATCCTGTTGCCATTCCAAGGATTGTTTTCGGATTCTCCATAATCTCTGCTGCAAACAGTGTTGCTGCTGCCTTGCTCATCTCTTCATAATTCTTCTTTACAATTACTTCCATATTAAATACCCTCTCATTTCATTATATTTATATCGAGTGCTTTGGAAGCCACCCCATATTTTCATAGATTAAATCTATTCGCTTCCTGCTTCTGTAGATATATTTTATAACTTCTTATTCCTTATGCAAGTTCCCCATAGCTGATTGTCTGTACTAAATCAAACGCATCATTTAATACAACCATATCTGCATCTTTTCCGACTGCAATTGCGCCCTTAGACTCAAGTCCGAACTCCTTTGCCTGGTTTCCGGATGTCATCTTAACCGCTTCTTCAACAGAAGCTCCTGTAAATTCCATGACATTTTTAAATGCCTGAATGTATGTAAGGATACTTCCTGCGATCGTTCCGTCTTCCAGTTTTGCCATACCATCTTTTACGATTACAACCTGTCCACCCAGTTCACTCTTTCCTTCCGGCATTCCTTTCGCACGCATAGAGTCTGTGATCAGTTCGATTCCATCATATCCTCTTACTTTGCATGCAAGTTTCACCATATCCGGTACAATATGCTTTCCATCACAGATCAACTCTGCGTGTACCCCTTCTGCCAGCATACCATATCCTGTCACCCCCGGCTCTCTGTGATTTAATCCTTTCTGAGCATTATAAAGATGTGTTACATGAGTTGCTCCGCTTGCATTCAGTTCCCCGTATAATGCATTCGAATGTCCTGCACTTAAAACAACTCCATTTTCTTTACACCATGTCTCAAATGATGGATCCGCCTCTTCCGGTGCATAAGTAACAATGCGGATCAGTCCACCGCTGATCTCATTCCATTTTGCCAGTGTGTTTTCATCCGGCTTCTTAATATAAGAAGGATCCTGTGCCCCCTTGAACACCGTTGAAATAAATGGTCCCTCTACGTGGATTCCTTTGATCACCGGATTCTTCTGTGCTGCATCATGGATATTCTGCATCGCTTTCTCAATGTTCTCATAGGTCTGAGTCATGGTTGTACAGAAGTAAGTTGTGATTCCCTCTTTCTTTGTCATCTGCTTAACCATCTCATCGATCTCATCCGGTGTGGCATCCATGTTATCTTTCCCATAACCACCATGGCTATGAATATCGATAAATCCAGGAACAACTATAGTTCCTGCACACTCCACATCAAGATCATCCCCTTTTGGCTCGAATCCTGCCATATCACCGATTTCTTCAATCTTTTCCCCAAAACGGATATAGCCATTTTCGATCATACCGTCTCCGGTATAGATCTTCTTTTCTTTGATCAGTTTCATGTTGTTCTACCTCGTTTTCTATTTTTTAGAATACTGGTATCTGTGAAGATACTGAACAGATACGACTGCATTACTGTTCGCAGTGTTCTGTGAACAGTGACACAACTCTTACCTTCCTATTATCTCACAATACCGGATGATATTCCATCTATATTTCGTGATTTGTTAAAAATTTATCTGTTCACAACTTCTATTTTCATTTACGACAAAAAGACCGGCACAAAATATACTTTATCCTGTACCGGCCCGTTCTTCTTACTATATCATTTATTTTTCTAATTTACTCACGCTTAATCTTCGCGAATCCAGACTTCCATCTCGCCCATTCCCCTGTTATTCCAGTAGAAATAAGGTACTGCAAGAAGCTCAACATCCTTTTTCTGAAGTTTCTGGCTACTGTAAAGACCATCTTTCCACTGTTCTTCACAAAGCCTTTTACCATGTGCTTTTACAACCACATAACCATTACGTGTTTCATCTACTTCACTTCGAAGTTCTTTCTCAGTATCAACAGTTATCGCTGACAAGTTTGCACCATTGTCTGCTTCTTCCAGACAATAAACAAGAGGTCCTCTTGTAATTGCTACCTTTCCTGCATCCTCACGCACCTGAGGATTTGCTCTTACAAACTTCGCATCAGCTTCAAAAACGACCTCCAGCTTCACATTCTTGCTGACTTCCACTGCGGCAAATCCTTTTTCTTCTTTGTATTCAACTTCTTTTCCGTCACAAAGAATCTTATAATTCTGTGCATACTCAGGAACACGAATCTTGATCTTTACAGGGGCTTTTGCCGTTGTTTCTATTGCATATGTCGCACGCATTTCCCAAGGGAATTTTGTTTCTGCCTTAATCTTCAGTTCTCCGTCTTCTGTATCAACAACGGTATCTCCTGATACAAAAAGATTGATATATAAAGCTCTGTCTTCCTTCTCCCAGCTATAAATATACTGTCCGAGAGAAGCAAGTGTTCTTGCGATATTCGGAGGACAGCATGCTACTCCAAACCATTTCTGGCGAATTGGTTTTACATGTTCTTTTGAAGTACGGTCAATGCATGTTACCGGCCACACTTCCAGTGGATTTACATAGAAGAAACTCTTTCCGTCAAGCGCAATACCCGCAAGTACTGTATTATACAGAGCTTTCTCTAATACATCTACATACTTCACATCTTTTGTAATCTGAGCCATTCGCATACCGAATAATGCAAGACCGATTGATGCACAGCTCTCTGCATAGTTATATCCATTCGGAAGATCATAATCTGTAGTGAAGCGTTCAAGAATACCCGAAGAACCGATTCCTCCTGTAAGGTACATTCTCTTCTCTACCATATTGTTCCACAAAGTCTCGCAGGCTTTCATCAATTCTTTATCCTGATATTCATATGCGAGATCTGCCATTGCGCAATACATATAAACTGCACGGACTGCGTGTCCTTCTGCTGTTGTCTGCTCTCTGACCGGAAGGTGTGACTGTGAATATCTTGGATCATAGTTTACAAACTCCGGAAAGATCTTAAGAAAATCCGGTTTCTTCATTTCTTCAAGGAAATAGTTCTTACCGACACCCCTGGCATCAATGAAATATTTTGCCTGATCCAGATATTTTCTTTCTCCCGTAGCATAATATAATTTCACAAGTCCGATTTCTACTTCCTGATGTCCCGGATAACCATGAATCTTTCCTTCTTCAAATCCGAATGTATCACAGATCAGATCTGCAAAACGACACATGCAATCCAGGAATTTTCTCTTTCCTGTTCCATTATAATAAGCAACCGCCGCTTCCATCAAATGACCTGCTGTATAAAGCTCATGTCCTTCACAAAGGTCACTCCATCTTTTTTCCGGTGCTACGATTGTAAAATAGGTGTTAATATAGCCATCATCCTGCTGTGCTTCTGCAATCAGATCGATCACTTCATCTGCTGTACGCTCCAGCTCTTCATCCGGATAACACTCCAGTGAAAATCCAACTGCTTCCAGCCATTTTGCTACATCTGTATCCTGAAAGACAGCACCATAGAACTTGCCTTCTTTTCTTCCTGCTGCAATCTCAAAATTTTCCAGGCAATGGCTGGACTCCGCATCTGGGATTCTGTCATTCATTGCTTCCCACTGATACGGAATAATTGCATTTCTTACCAGATCAACATGGCTTGACCAAAAGGTATCGTTGATCTTTATATCTTTCAATTTTAAAGATTTTGCTCTCATATTGATTGCTCCTCATAAATTCTATTATTATTAAATTGCTGCTCACATCAACTGTGAACAGCAATCTTGTTACGCTTTTACAGCTCCGTTTGTAAGACCACTTACAATGTACTTCTGCATGAAGATAAAGATCAGAATAACCGGAGAAATCGCAATAATTCCGAATGCCATTGTTGAGTTCCACAATGTCTGATACTGCTGTACATAATTGTAAATACTTGATGTGATCGGTCTCATTGTCGGATCTGTGATAAATGTAATACCATAAATCAGATCGCCCCATGCGTAAACAAAGGAGAATACTGCCGCTACAACAACTCCTGGTTTAGCAATTGGAAGCATAATCATAAAGAAGGACTTCACATGTCCGCATCCGTCGATATTAGCAGCCTCATCCAATTCTTTTGGTATCGAGATAAAGTAGGTTCTCAGAATAATGATACTAAATGGAATTCCAAGTGTTGCATCTGCAAGGATTGGTGCAATATAAGTATTTAATAATCCGAGCTTTGAGAACATGATATATAAAGGTGTAAGTACCAGTGTGGATGGCAACATCTGCGTAATCAGGAAAAACAGGATCAGCCCTTTTTTTGCCTTAAAACGGAATCTTGCCAGCCCATATGCTGCCGGGATTGCAAGGATTGTTGAGATAATTGTCGATCCGATTGCAATAATCGCACTGTTCTTAAACCCTCTCAGTGTATCTCCCGACAGACTCAGCTGTTCTTTAAAAGCATCCAGATACAAATGTTTTGGCCAGAGTGGAGTAGGAATTGCAAAAATATCTGTCTGCGTTTTTAAAGCTGTAACAATCATCCAGTAAAGAGGAAAGATCAGTACGATGAAGATACAAAATCCAAGTATAAATGAAATTCTATTCGCTCTTTTTTGCTTTTTCATTACATTGCCTCCTCTTCATCATTGATCAGTTTAATGTAGAAGCATCCAACTACAAGAAGGATAAGGAACAGCACATTTGCTGCTGCCGCACCTTTACTGAACTGGAATTCCTCAAAGGATAAGCGGTATGCATATGTAGATACCAGTTCGGTTGAATTGACAGGTCCACCTTTTGTCATAACCCATACAAGGTCGAATACTTTAAATGTATATACAAATCCAAGTGTAAGAACAGACATAATTGCCGGTTTGATCATTGGAATTGTGATACTGAAAAGTGTCTGAAGCTTACTTGCTCCATCCAGATTCGCACTTTCATAAATCTCTTCCGGGATTGTTGTAAGTCCTGTGATCAGAAGCATCATATTAAATGGAATACCGATCCAGATATTTGCTATAATGATCGCAACCATCGCTGTTCCCGGTTTCAACAGCCAGTCTAACGGCTGATCGATCAGATGAAGTGACATCAGCATCTGGTTTACAATACCACCGCTGCTTGCAAACATAAACTTAAACAGAAGACCTGCAACAGTTACAGGAAGCAGCCAGGAGATCATTGATACTCCTCTGAAGAATGTACATCCGCGGAACTTCTTGCTGAACAATAATGCCAGCGCAAATCCAATAAAAAACTGGAAGAAGATAGATCCCACTGTAAAGACCAATGTGTTCCTTATAGAAAGTGCCATAATGGAATTTCCATCGGTAAACAACTCAATAAAGTTCTTAAATCCAACAAAGCTCTGCTGATCTGCTGCTGCAAAATTATATACATTTACATCCTTTAAACTAAGGATCAAGTTCTGGATCATCGGATATCCGATAAAGATCAGCATATAAATAACTGCCGGAAGAGCAAACATAAATCCCAGGTAAGTACCTGATTTCATTTTTCCTTTCTTCATTTTCACTTCTCCTTTTCTAATAATGCCGCAAAACTTTTCGTCTTGCGGCATTTGTTTTACTGTGTCTGTTCAAATGCTCTCTAAATGTTTGTCTTCGAACAGCTACAATTTATTATTTTACCGCGTCTACAGCAGCCTGTGTATCTGTTGCCGCCTGATCCGGTGTCTTTGCATTTGTCATAACTTCCTGGAATCCTTTCTGGATTGCAGAAGAGTAGGATGGCCATGACGGGCTTGGTCCTCTCGGGATAGATGTATCAAGCTGTGTAATAAATGCTGACTGAATCGGATCATCTGTCCAGTAAGAATCCTGTGCTGCCTCTGTTTTTGGAGGGAAGCTTCCGTACATCTTCATAGCATCAACCATAACATCAGTCTGGTCATAGTATTTCAAGAATGCAACTGCTCCATCCATGTTGTCCTGTTTTACAACACCCATATTCTCTCCACCAAGGATTGATGTTGCCTGCTCAGAGTTAGCATCTTTTCTTGGAAGTGTTGTTACTCCATAGTTCAGGTCAGATGCATTTGCCTCAATGCCAGGAATCTGCCATGGTCCGTTCTGCTGCATTGCAAGGTTTCCTGCCATGAAGTTGTTATTTACGTCTGACTGAGTCCAGTTCACACACTCTTTTGACCAGGAACCGTCTGCGATCATATCCTGCATCAGTGTGTAAGCATCTTTACCTGCTTCGATATCTGTGTATGATCCACCTGCTGTGTAGATCCACTGCAGACACTGGAATGTTCCTTCATCTGTGTTTGTAGCCGCATTTCCAAATCCTGCTACACCGTCTTTTGTAAGTGCTTTTGCCATCTCATGGAATTCATCCCATGTTGTGTTCTCATCCGGATAAGCAATTCCTGCTGCGTCAAACATGTCTTTGTTGTAGAACAGTGCTGTACAGTTTGTTGCGAATGGAATACCGTAATGTTTTCCGTCAAGCATTGTTGACTCCATTGGTCCTTCCATATATTCGTCCCAATTAATGTCCGCATCTGAAATATCTCCAAACAGATCCATGGAAATGAATGATGCCATTCCACATCCATCCATGATTACAATGTCAGGGAGCTCACCGGATGCAACTCCAAGTGTAAGCTGTTTCTCATAATCTGCAAATGGAACATATACGTGAGATGCTGTGTACTCATCCTGTGACTCATTAAATCCATCGATCAGCTTCTGCATCATTTCTTTCTGGGCATCTGTCTCAAAATAATCCCAGATCACTACCTCTTTGTCTCCTCCACTCTTATCGGATTTTGCTGTTTTTCCACTTCCTGAGCTTCCGCATCCGGCAAGTACGGTAGAGCACGCAAGTGCTGCCACAAGTCCGGCTGCTGCTAATCTTTTCATTTTCATAAAAGAACCTCCTTCACAATGAAATTTATCATTTCCCTTTCGTTGATAAACTCATTATAAAAGAGGTTCCTTTTAAATTTAATTCTAATAATCTAAGATAGGTGGACAATCTTAAAATAGATTTTTTATAATTTCTTTAGGATTGTCCACCCTTTAACCCTTCTGCTGCTTCAGATGGTGTTTTCTGTCCAGACACCATCTGATAAAATGCTTCGGGTAACGCGTCTGACAACGTTGACCAGTGCGGAATGGATGAACGTACAACTGCATCATCCATCTGCTGCCGAAAGATCATCATTCGTTCATCTGACAACTTCATGCTTACTTTTGTCGGAAGAACACCTGTCTTTTCACTAAAACGTTTCATTACTTCACTTTGATCGTAATATTTCAGGAACGCTTCCGCGCCTTTCACATTCTTTCCTTTCATTATAGTAAAATCTTCTCCACCAACGATCGTACAGTTTTTCACATCACCCGGAAGCTTACTGATTCCATAATCTACCCCTGCTTCATCCAGCATGGAGAGTACCCATGGTCCGTTTTCCATCATTGCTGCTTCGCCTTTTATGAATGCCTGAGCAACATCCGTCTGTGACAGGTTCACACAATTTTGCGTCATATAACCATTTTCCATCAAATCATTCAGATACGAAAAAGCTTTTTCTGTACCTTCACTTCCAATCGTATCCTCTGATTCTCCTGTTTCGAGAATCCACGGAAGAAGCTGGAATGCACCTTGATCTCCTTCTTTCGCTGAAATCAAAAACCCCTTTGTAGTATCTGTAGTAAGCAATCCTGCTGCTTCTTTCAATTCTTCCCAGGTCTGCGGCGGATTGATTCCCGCTTCGGAAAGCATCTTCTTATTATAAATTAATGCAAGATTGTTACAAACTGCCGGAAGGCCATAATTTCTTCCTTCATAAGTAACCGTCTCCATTGTTGCAGAATAATAATTCTGTTCCGCTTTGATCTCCTGAATAAAATCTGTAATGTCCTCGCACATTCCCATCTGAATACATGCCATCATATTCGGATTATCCAACAGAGCAATATCCGGTAGGGCTTCTTCTGTGTATGCCATTGCCAGCTTTTTAGTAAAATCTGTCATCGGTACATACTCCCAGGATATCTCGTATTTATTCTGAGAGTTATTAAAATCATCTGTCAGCCAGTCCAATCCTTCCTGCTGTGCTTCTGTCTCATAGTAACTCCATATGACCAGTTTTTCTTTTTCATTTTCTGTATCATTTGTTTTTATTTCTGTTTTTCCGCATCCTGTCAAAACAAAAATCAAAAGCAGACTGATAAGAATCTTCAACTTCTTCATACTAATAATCTCCTCTGCTTTTTCGCCGGTCTTCTTATGAATTCAATGTTCTGTAATCCCCTGGTGAAATACCTTCTTCTGCCTTAAACACACGGCTGAAATATTTCGGATCAGAATACCCCACTTCAATTGCAATATCACTGATCTTCTTATCCGTTCCCTTCAGAAGTCTCTTTGCATGACTCATTCGGAACTTTTTCAAGAAGCTTGTAAAATTTTCTCCTGTCTCTCTATTAAACAAAGTACTGAGATATTCAGGTGTAATATCCAGATTATCCGCAACTTCTTCCAAAGTCACTCCTTCCTGGTAATGATTACGAATATATGCAATTGCCCTCAAAATAATATAGTTACTGATATTTTGGCGCACATCCATATTCGATACAAGTACTTGCAAAACTGCCTGAAAGATTGCTTTTATTTCATAATAAGTAACTGCATTTCCAAGATTCTGAACCGCATTCAATTTCAGAAGTTGTTCATAAACTCTGCTGTTATTTTCTTTTGTCAGATTCAGAATAAAATACATCATCTGTATATATTCTTCTCTGATTTCATGTGGTTTTGCCTGGGAAGAATCCAGCTCCTCCAGAAACAGTGAAATTTCTTTTTCCAGCTCTTCCCTGTCTTTCTTATAAAATGCATCGTGAATTGCCTTCTTATTCTTCTGATGAGAAACAATTTCCTGCGGCTCAAATACTTGCACTTTTTCAAAATCCAGTACTTCTCCGGTATTAAATACAAGGCCATACGGATAAAGTTTTCTCAGTTTCTCATACTCTTCTCTCAATTCACCGAATCCCTTTGCACTTCCGGTTGTCCACACCCAGAGTTTCTCTTTTACTTTACGACTGAGTAATTTTTTCTCAATTTCACCTTTCAAAAATTCCCAGTTTTCTTTTCTTATTACAAGAATGAACTCTCGCGTACTTTCCATAAAAAAGTAATAAATCTTTTCTTCCGGAAACGTAATCTGAAAGCGCTTCATTCTGTCTATACATCCTGCCCTGTCATCCTTGGAGATATTTCCCACATAGGCACAAACCAGCTGAAGCTCCTCTTCTTCTGCAAATCCACAATTCATCTGAAGCTTTTCAATCGGAATTTCTTCTTTTTCGATCAGATAATTGCGCAACATCTGTTCAGGCTTCTCTTGTTTTTTTAACTCTTCTTTTTTTATTCTCTGCTCAATGGAATCTAACAGATTCATAACATCATCCGGTGCCAGCGGCTTGATCAGATAATCATCTGCCCCATACTGAATTGCCTTCTTAGCGTACTCAAATTCTGAATAACCACTCAGAATCACAAAATGCCAGTCTCCATCCTGGGCACGTAATCTTCGCATCATTTCCAAACCATCCATTACAGGCATACGAATATCTGTAATAATAAGATCCGGCATGTAAAGGAGAGCCATCTCCAGTCCTTCTTCTCCGTTCTGCGCCTCTCCGATCACCGTATGTTCTGTATGATGTTCAATTAGATTCGCCATTCCATTTCGGATGCGAACTTCATCTTCTACAATTAATATCCTCATGCTCTTTCCTCTTCTATTACCGGAAGTTTCAATGTGATTACTGTACCCATCTCCGGAAAACTCGTTATATTCCAGAAGGCTTCCTCTCCATAATACATTCGAATTCTTGAAAATACATTATGAAGCCCTATGCTTCCTCCATCATCAATAATCGCTTCTTCCATATTATTAAAGTGCTTTCTCTCTTCTTCCGGCATTCCTTTTCCATTATCTTCTATAATAATGATCAATTGCTTTTCATTCTCTGATAAAGAAATATCAACACATAAACGTCCATATCCTTCCTTTTCCTTCAGGCCGTGCAGAATTGCATTTTCAATAAATGGCTGAAGAAGCAGTTTATGGATCTTTTTCTTTTCTGCTTTTGGATCAATATGTACCTGAAAATCAAATTTCCCTTCAAATCGCATCTGCTGTAATACAATATATTTTTCCAGCCAGTCTCCGACCATCTCAATCGTTACGATTGAATTACTTTTATTCACACTGTACCGCAGGATAATTCCAAGGTTACGAATCATTTTACTGACTTCATACTGTCCACTTTCTATCGCCATCCAGTTGATCGAGTCTAATGTATTATACAAAAAATGCGGATTAATCTGTGCTTCCAGTGCGCGGATCTCTGAGTTTTTCTGCTTATCGGTTACGTCCTTTACTTCCTGAATAAGTCCTTTGACCCGATCAGTCATTATATTAAAATTCTCTGCAATATCTCCGATTTCATCATGATATTTCACTTTAATCTTAACATCCAGATCACCATTTTGAATCACCCGGATTCCATCTACCACCTGATTTACAGATTCTGTAATCTGACGACTCAGGAAGAATATTGCTGCAACAGCTGCAAGCAATGCAAAAATACCGACGGACACATATAATCGCTGTGCATTTGTCACATCTTTTAACATGTACTTTTTATCGTATACATTATAGAATGTCCATCCGGTAACCGGATCTTCATAACTATTGATTGCAATTTCTTTATTCTTCATATATCCGGATGTTACAACAAACTGCTGGATTGACAGATCAGGAGATTTTTCAATTCCGGAAAAATCCATATCCGGATAAGCAATAACCCGCTGATCTTCATCCATAATGAAATTAATTCCATGTTCACCTTCCACATCATCAGACACATTGCAGATCTGATTCAGAACTTCAGCATTAATTGAAACAATGATTGTTGCAATGCTTCCCTGCTCCAGATTATTCAGATCAAATACTCTTTTTGCAACATGAAAATATTCTTTTTTCTCTCCATTTTCATAGAAGCTCATCGTTGGAACAATAACCATTCCGGGCTGATCTATTGCCTGATTATAAGGCTCTGATTCTCGTAAATCCATATAATCTTTCCAGAGATTATTGAAATAAGAATCTGTATCAAAATCATAAGTAACGAAATCACCATTTGCACACACAATACTGATACAGCGGACACCCGCATCTGTTGTATTGTACTGTTTTAATCTTTTACTGATCTGATTGTAGGCCGTAACATGCGCTGTTCCTTCATCCACCATCAGATTCTTGATATTCTGATTGATCTCTTCATCCTGATAAATCTGATATGCAAGGTTCGTATAGATTTCAAGGTTCAAATTCGTTCTTTCTGCAATCTGAGTCAGATTAGTTGTCATCAACTCATCTACTTTTTTCGACATATTCTTCGTATTCAATACTGACGAAAATATCAGGATCAAAAGAATTGGAATCACTGCTGCCGTCAGAAAAATAACGATAAGCTTTGTCCTGAATTTACTGTTATTGTAAATGTCTTTTATTTTTTTCATGATTCCCCTTTCTCCGATCATTTGACTTATTTAATACACATTATAATCCCTGGCAGTTCTTTCCCGCAACACCAAAAAGCTGGTTATACTCTATAAAAAAGCTGACAAACCGCTGTATTTCAGCTCGTATTAACTCGTATTTTCCTCAAACTATTGACAATATCCATCCAATTGCGGTAAATTAAATGTTATTGTGGGTTAAAACTGCCTTCAATTATGATACCTACGGATTGTACTTGTGCTACGCACTTTAGCGATCCTGCCCGATATCATCATATCAATTAATATAAGGAAAGGATAAAAAATTATGAATTGGGAAATCATTACTTTTATTGCGTATTTCGTCATTTTGCTTGGCGTAGCATTAGTATTTTACTTTAACGGTACCAATAAGAACTCTGAGGACTTCTTCCTTGGTGGAAGATCTATGGGACCATGGGTCACAGCACTGTCCGCACAGGCATCCGATATGTCTGCATGGCTGCTGATGGGACTTCCGGGATCGATCTTAGCTTTCGGTTTCGGACAGATGTGGATCGGTATCGGTCTTGCATTAGGAACAGCTGCTAACTGGATTCTGTGTGCAAAACGTCTGCGTACATTTTCTAAAGCAGCAGATGATGCGATCACATTACCACAGTATCTGACAAATCGTTTCGCATCAGATTCCAGATCACTGCAGTTAACTTGCGCACTGATCTTCCTGTTTGCTTATACGATTTATGTAGCATCTGCACTGGTAGCCGGTACTTCCGTATTCACAACTCTGTTCCCGACAGTTTCTCCTAAGATTGCTATGTTCGCATTCTTGCTGATCATTGTTGCCTACACATTCTTTGGTGGCTTTGCTGCTGTTTGCTGGACAGACTTCTTCCAGGGATTACTGATGATGCTTGCACTAATGCTTGTACCTCTTGTAGTCTGCATCGGTCACAGTGATCTGTTGGACCCTACTGCTCTTACTACAGTATATGAATACACAGATGCTGCTACAGGTGCCGTAACACAGTGTGCTTTCGGAGGCGGTATCTTTGATGCCAGCTGGCAGGATATCATCAGCGGACTTGGATGGGGATTAGGATACTTCGGTATGCCACATATTCTGGTGCGTTTTATGTCTATCGAGAAACCATCCATGATCAAGAAATCTTCTATCGTAGCGATCGTATGGGTAATCATCTCCCTGTTCTCTGCTGTTCTGATTGCTTACTTAGGCAGAATGGTTATGGGCGCTGAACTGCTCACACAGGGAAATCAGAAACTTGTCTTCATTGCCATGGCCAGAAGATTCTTCCCGGCCGGCATCTGTGGACTTCTGCTTGCAGCGATCATTGCCGCTTCGATCTCCACTGCAGATTCCCAGCTGTTAGTTGCATCCAGCTCTTTCACAGCAGATCTGTACAAACCTTTCTTCAGAAAGAATGCTTCTGAAAAAGAGACACTGATGGTTGGACGTATCCTCGTACTGATCCTCTCCCTGATTGCTTTCGGTATCGCAAACTCTAAAGGAAGCGGTGCTCAGGCTATCATGGATATGGTTGAAAATGCATGGGGTGCTTTCGGTGCTTCTTTCGGACCTACAATTCTGCTGTCACTGTTCTGGAAACGCTTTAATTATCAGGGAGCTGTAGCAGGTGTAATCTCCGGATTCGTTGTAGACCTTGGATGGCTGCTCACAGGAATGACAGATGCCACAGGTATCTTCGAGATTGTCCCTGGATTCTTTGCAAGTCTTCTGATTGCTGTTATTGTGGCAAAACTTACTACTGAACCGAATAAAAAAGCTGTTGAAATCTTCGAGCAGGGAATCAAAGCTGAAACGGAATAAATTGCAAATGAATTATAAATGGTTAAAAAATCAGTCGTAAATATTTACGGCTGATTTTTTGTGCGTTTATGATTTATATTTATCTTATTATATATTTCGTACCTCTACCTTTTCCATGAATATCTATAACACCTTTTTGTTCCATCTCTTTCAATAACTTTGT
Source organism: uncultured Mediterraneibacter sp. (assembly GCA_934309345.1). Classification (GTDB taxonomy): domain Bacteria; phylum Bacillota; class Clostridia; order Lachnospirales; family Lachnospiraceae; genus Mediterraneibacter. The sequence continues at coordinate 44,359 of CAKRDD010000023.1, forward strand.
TACCTTTGATTTACCAAATGGTACATATGGTACGATTTCACTCACTGGTTTCAACATTGTTCTGCTAAGAAGTCGATAAATTATCTTTTCATCCTCTGAAAGATTCATGTTCCTTTCAAATAACGGAAGTACAATCTTAATCGTATTCTCTGATACTTCAAATTCCGGTTTCATTAACCCTTCTTCATACAGTTGTTTTATTCGTGTGATTCCTGTTCCGAATATCTCAACAAAACCTAAACGATAAAATACATTGGCAAGATTCCGATTTCTTAAAACAGAAAGTTTACCAGACAAATATTCTTCCCTTGTTATTCCTGATGGAAGGCCTCCAGGAGAAATAACTTCAATCCTGTCATCAAACATCAGTACTCTGATCTGCGCTTCAACATCCCATGCCCGGTGGATCAATGCATTCGCAATCGCCTCTCTAAATGCAGCTTCCGGAATCTTCTCGACCTTTTTCCTGTCAATCCCCTGAATTACTTCATATTGATAATAATCTCTAAATACATCGACTGACTTATCATATTCTTCTAATACCGACCTGTTTTCAAATGTTGATCTTTTTTGAATGATACTGATATTTTCACCGAATTTCACCATATCAATTCCCGGAAAATGATTTTTATCTGCTAAAAGCCCTGCTGCATTATTATAACCATTGTCGTTATCATATAAATTTAGTGTTTTCAGTGTATCCTTGCTAAAATTTTCAATCTGAATGCATTCTGATAATTTGCGATGCAACACTTCAAAAGATAACTCCTGGTCTTTACATGGCAGTTCTTCAAATCTAATATTTTGACCTTCTAAAATAAGTCTTGAAAATTCTAGTGTATCGACTTCTATCGTTGCTGTATCGTTTCGTTTGTATGCCTTTGATTTGTATAAATACGGCTTTTGAAGTCCACTTTTTACAGTAAGTTTTATTGTCTGATCATTATTCTGTATCTCAAGTGTATAATTCGGTTGTGGAGAAATGCTGTCGTTTATTTTATTTTCAATATCCAGACACGATTGCTTAGCATCTGCCAACCCTTTGATCTTTCCATCATCATCAATCCCAAAGACAATGGTTCCTCCATCATAATTCGAAAAGGCACTTACTGTTTTCAAAAAAGTATTTGTAATCGTTTCCTTGAATTCTAATGTTCGTGTTTCACGCATATCACCCACATCCTTTCCAGTCCTATTGATTCTATTATATACAAAAACGTCCATAAAAACAATCGTAAATATTTACGACCGAATTTATGAACGTTTTCGTGCTAAAAAATTTATGTTTTATGCATGTATCATGTAACTTGCTGGATTTACGCACAAAAAGAAGGGGCTTACATAAGCCCCTCCGACATTTGACACCTGACTCACATCAGTGTTCAAATCATCCTTCAATTGCGATTGTTTTCTTTGTCTCAACTGGTTTTGCCTCTTTCTTCGGCACTGACAGTCTCAGAATACCATTCTCATATTTTGCTTTGATATCTTCCTGTGTAAGGTTCTCACCTACATAGAAGCTTCTCTGCATTGCTCCGGCATAACGCTCCTTACGGATGTATTTACCTTTCTTGTCTTCCTCATCCTTATCAAGACCCTTAGCAGCTGATACAGTCAGATAACCATTCTCAAGCTCAATGCTGATCTCATCTTTCTTGAATCCCGGAAGATCAATATCTACTTCATATCCTGCGTCATGCTCACGGATATCTGTCTTCATCATGTTCTTAGCGTGTTTACCGTATAACGGATTCTTCTTTCCCCAGAAATCCTGCTCAAACGGGAAGTTCATCCAATCATCATCAAATAAGTTTTCTCCAAAAATACTAGGCATCATCATAAGTCATTTCTCCTTTCAATGCTAACTAACTTTGTTGCCTTTTGTGAGAAGATCTCACAATTTATATAAGCTGCTTTCGCAGTTGTTGTCAGAACATTCGGAGGATTCAGAAGTTCATTTCTTATCTTTTTCTCTGTCTTCCTTTGTTCTACTTATTATATAGCACGCAGTTTTTAGCCAAGTCAAGAGGTGAGTGCTAATTTTTTGAGATTTTTTTGCAAACCTTGATTTTACGGGATTTGCCATGAAAATGAATCCTTTATAACCGTCTATCTCAACATCTTTTCCTTTTTGAAGCATAAAGTTTAATTTCTTTTGTTCTTCAAATGCTCTTTGTACATCTGATGTCATAGGGATAGTTCGGATTCCAGAATCCGTCTTTGGCGTGGAAATATGGAATTTATAGCCATCTCCTAAATCTTTATAAATCAACTGATGGTCAATACTTACCGCTTTTGTTCTGACATCTACATCTTCCCAAGTCAATCCAATCAGTTCTCCGCACCTTACACCAGTTCCTAACATAAGAGCCGACTATCCTTATTTCTTTACCGTAAATTTATTTGTTACACAGTAATGAAAAAAGCCAATAGTTTGTAACTGGACTTTACAAACTATTGACTTTACATTTTGATGTCCACTCTTCAATGAATTATCATACGAATATATCTTCAATACTTTATAATTCAAGAGTAATAATAAGGCTATTGGCATGTACTTTTGCAACAATATTTCCGCCAAGAATGGCAACAAGTGTTTTTACTACCGCAAGTCCCAATCCTGTACTTCCATTATGTCTTGATTTATCGCCTATATAAAAACGGTCAAAAAGTCGATTGCAATCAATTTCTGAACTGTCACTCATTGGATTTTCAATGGTAAATATAATATTATTATTTTCTTTCTCCATAAGTGTTATTTTTATCGTTCCAACAGAATACTTAATTGCATTTGTCAACAGATTTTGTAAAATTCGTTCTACCATATTTTTATCAGAATATACGTATATTGAATAATCTGGGAGGTTTATTTCGGGTAAAATATTCTCCTTTTCTAATGCAACGGCATTTTCCGTAATTAAATTTATTAACATATTAGATATATTAAACTTTTCTTTTTCTGGAACTGTCTGCTGTTCCTCCAAAATAGAAAGGTCATAGAATGTTTCTACCAATTCTTTCATTTTTTCGGCTTTGCTAAAAATCACTTTTACACGCTGTGCTTGACTGGATTCCAAATTTTCTTTTTGCAATAATTGTAAATGACCAAGAATGACTGTAAGAGGTGTACGCAAATCATGTGATATATTAGCAACAGATTCTTTTAAATACTCTTCATTGCGTAATACGCCTGCAACAGCCTGTCGTTGTCTGATATTATATTGATTCAATATACCAGCCAGCCTTTCTAAATCTTTATCAATCAACGAAATGTCTAACATCTGCTGTGAATTTCCAGAATTCAATTCATTAACTTGATCCGCAAGATTACGGATTTGTTTTTTTAATTGAATATATCGAAATAGCAGTATTACTAAAAATATTGTTATGATAATTAAAATCCATTCTATGTTAGACATTTTCTCCACCTATTTAAAATCACATTTACAAAATTTTATCCACGAAAGCAATGCCAATATACCAGACCATATACATCCTACTAAAATAGCTATCGGTTGAAAAAAGGTTTTCATGCTGACAACGATTCTGATTTGATAAGTAGGTAAAAAACCGACTGGTAATCTCAACATCATTCCATAGCCAAGATATAAGCTAAGACCAAAAATAATAATTGCTGTAACCGAAGTTGCTTTTACAGCATCCTGTAAATAGCAACAAATAAGTATTGCAATTAGAAATATCGCACTATTAAGCAGACAAGAATAACTGATTGCTTTTATAATATTGTAAAAAAACATTCCCACGTCTGCAACACCAAAGCGTCCAAATTCCCTTATGCACCCTGAAACTGGATAGACAAGAGCCATAAGATTAAAAGCAATTAAATACGATATTATTTTACTTGTAAAAATTTGTTTTCTGGAATGTCCAGCACTGACCTCTAAGTTTATTGTTCTCTTAGAAAATTCCTGTCCTAAAATCAATGCAAGTATAGCTGATATGATGATAAGAAGAAACGTAGAATCATACACCATTCCATTAAAAATATCAGCAAGAGAAGACGCAATTTCCTCTGTCGGTCCCATGACCTCTGTAACATAAGTATCTGCTGTAAAAAATCCTAAAATAAATATTCCAATCATACCACACCAGTAAATAGAATTATGTAACAACTGATATTTTTCCAGTTTTAATAATTTATCCATAAAAAACACCTCCGGTTATTTCAAGTCTGTATGTAAAAAAGCACTACCTGCAATGAAATATAAAATAAAATTCCATAAAAAATCTACAAACAAGCAAAAGTTTGTCGAATAGATCTTTTGCAATGAAATTAACCTAAGTTGTCCCATTGGTATTATTCTGCTGATTATTTGTGCAGATTCACTGTTCAGCAAAAAAATCATAACAAAAAATAAAACCATTGAAACTGTCAGTGTTTTCCCCATATCACGAAAAATAAAAGCAAAAAACATCGGTAATGCACATAGTGTTATCATGGCAAACAGAGTTAGTAAAACCATAGTATATGTGCTATCATTCCAAAAAAGTTTTTCTTCAATATAAAATTGACTAATAATTCCATGTACAAATAATGGAAATACCAGAATGATAATACAACCTATTTGAGATACAATTAACTTTACTCTAAATATAGAACTTCTTTTATGTCCGGCAGTAATATAAGTATTTAAAGTTCTTCCACTAAAATCACTTCCAATGAACAATGCTATAAACACTATAATCAAAAAATAGAGTAACGGAATATTGTACAATGATGCCATAATTAAGTTTGAAGATCGTTCTTTACTATCTAACAGCAATATGCTACTTAAAAGGAGATTGAATATTCCAATTCCCCAAAAATACCAACTGTGAAACAACTTATATAACTCAGTTTTTAGGAGATTTGACATCTTTTGTTCCTCCTATTTTGCTCAAAAAATAGTCCTCCAAAGTATCGCCAGATACAGAAAGTCCTGTTACAAGAATGTGCGATTCTGCCAAAGCAGACGCAACTGTCTCTAAATCATTCAAATAATCATACAAACGAATTATGCCATCTGGCATTAGTTTAAAGTTATCTGTATGAAGATTCTCTTCCAAAACCAGAACTGTTTTCTGAACATCTGTTGTTTTAATTGCTATATGTCGTTTACACCGTTCATTTAATTCATAATCAGAAATCTCTTCTATAATTTTCCCATGGTCAATCAGAATAAATTCTGATGCTGTTTGATACAATTCTTCTAAGATATGGCTTGAAACCAAAATGGTCATACCATATTCTTTATTCAAAATTTTTAATAAATTTCTGATTTCTACAATTCCAGCAGGGTCAAGACCATTGATAGGCTCGTCTAAAATCAATAGTTCTGGTGTATTTAAAAGTGCAATCGCTATCCCCAATCGTTGACGCATACCTAATGAAAAATTGCGGACACTCTTTTTACCTGTATCTTGCAATCCAACCATATCTAATGTCCTTTTAATAACTGATTTATCTGGTATGCCTCGTTGAATACGCTGTACTTCCATATTTTGATAGGCAGTCATTGACGGGAATAGAGCAGGCGTTTCAATCATACTTCCAATTCGTTTACGCTGTTTCTGCAATTCTTCTGTTCCAGAATTTCCCCATAAAGAAAGTGTACCACTTGTTGGAAACGCAAGCCCTGTGACTAATCTTAAAAAAGTAGTCTTACCTGCTCCGTTTTGACCAATAAATCCATAAATTTTTCCTTTTTTTATTTGTAAATTTATGTGGTCTAATGCTAATGTTTGTTTATATTCTTTGGTTAAAGACTTTGCTTCTAAAATAATTGAACTCATATCCCAAACCTCCTTTACTTAAACCAGTATAACGGGCAATTTTAAAGAATTTCTTAAATCGTAATGAGAAAAGTTAAAAAATAATAAAGCTAAGGAACGTTTAATCCTTAGCTTTATGTAGGCGGTAGCCAATGCCCCAAACAGTATCAATAAATTCTGTATCAGAGCATATCGCTTTTAATTTATTGCGTAAATTACTGATATGAACATTAAGTGTATTATCTTCAGCAATATATTCTGTATCCCAAACACTTTGAAAAAGATTCGATTTTGAAAATACTTTATCTGGATATTTCATCAACAATTCTAAAATGCCAAATTCTTTAGCGGTTAAAGATAATTCTATTCCATTCAAAAATGCTGTATTTTTCTCTAGGTCTAAAGTCAGATTGTTATATTGCAAACATTCTGTCTGGCTATTTTGAAATTGTACTCTTCGCAGATTACTTTCAATTCTGGCAAGCACTTCTTCCATATCAAAAGGTTTTGTGATATAATCGTCTGCTCCCAGACGAAGCAAATCGATTTTATTTTGTGTAGTTTCTTTCGCTGAAATAATAATAACAGGTATCGTAAATTTCTTGCGTACATCAGATAAAATAATATCACCACTCCGATAAGGAAGCATAATATCAAGTATAATCAAATCAATTTTTTCTTTATTTAAAAAATCCAGAACATGAAGTCCATCATATTGGCAATGCACAGCATATCCTTTTTCTTTTAGAAAATCAGCCAATAACGCATTTATTTCTAAATCATCTTCAATAATCAATATTTTATTCATTAGCCTACCTCATTCCTGCAATGCTACTTTCCCATTATACATTTAAGGTTGTATTTTCTCAATACCATTGCAACCAATTATATGAGATTGATTTTATCTTCAAAATCGCACGTTCCTGCTCACTATCCGGCATTTTTTCATAGTATCTGGCACTGTTTCTATTTTATCCGACACTTCAGTGGTGTCATCATTGACGCCAAAATTAATGCCATTAGCGCCATTTTCAGTGCCATTGGCGTTAATCATTGTGTTATTGGTAATTTCCCAGAACCTTCTCCATATATTCCTGTCTTAATTCCTCTGCCAGATACATATCACTCATACAATGCATATCAGAAACACCGTCACGGATTAGCTGATAAACCTGGGAATGATAAAAGAAATCCAACGCCGCATTCAGTGAAAGCCCTTGCTGTTTAGCAAAGCATTCGATAACACGGCTATATTTTTTCTGAAGCAAAATTGGATTTGCTATCATAGTGTTTCACTCCCTTCAAAATACAGCAGAGACAATGCTTTCTCTGTACGAAAACAAATTTGCAGGTTCGGTTTTTCGTAACGCAAACGGTTGATTGCTTCTGTCTTATCAATCAGACCATCAAAGAACAGCTCCACCGTATTGAACACCTTATCATTGGCAACTCCGCCCACTACAAGGTCATAATCTGTCGAATCTTTTCCACTGCGACAATTCAAAATAAAATCCAACCACTCCTCGGAATAGGAATCAAATTTCAGTGTTTTCAGTTCGGCTTCTCTACCTTCATCGTATTCATACTTAGAAACAATACCATCTTTCCCACGGCGTTTGAATTTGCCACACCACTTCGCCGCCTGTTCATACAGTGGCGTGACATAGAAGCCACGCCCGAAATCCACATTAGGACGCGAATGAACCAAATCCGGCTTCGCAATCTCTAAGAAAGAACCATGATAAAGAATCACACTTCCACTCCCCTTTCTTTTATCACATCAAGGAGGTCCTCAACGATATATTCCCGGCTCTGGGTATGCAGCACTTCATATTCCGGCACAATATAGCCATTCAGAATGTCGCTCTTTTCGGTAAATGCCTGATAGACGCGCTCTGCATTCACCCCCAGCTTTGCCGCTACATTTTCAATACAAAATACAGCAAATTCCAACTCATTGGAATTTTTGATTTTTTCATCCGTCAGCATACACAAGCCCTCCTTTTACGATAATTCCAGCAAATTATCCATTCAAATCCCTGTTTTGATATTTTCCACATATTACTCAAACAATACCATTATAAGCCATGTTTTATGCAAGGTCTATAAAAGTGCGCCAATTTTCATCATTTGTTACTTTTCATAGTCCGTTCTGGATAATATTATCATATCTTTCTGCCGATTCTACCGATAGCTAACTATAAACATTTTCATGAATTAGCAACAACTTCTTTAATATATTTTCTATTACTTCACTATTTTCGTTATATAAAATATTTTCTTCCTCGTTTAGTGTATTTTCTTGGATTTCGATCTATTTATTTTTATTAAAAGAGCCTTTTATATTTCTATAATGATTAAATATAATAGTAAACTTCTCATCTTCATCAAGAACGATGTTAATCTCTGTACCTGCAATTGGAAAATTCTGCCCTGATATATATCATTTTAGCAGTGTTGATTCCGTTATACTTAGGGCGTGACTTTGAAAACAAAACAATCAACAACAAGATATCCGCAGAATATCCACGAAAATATATTTAAATTGTTTATCAGATAGTAAAAGCAGCCGTCAAAGCTGCTTTTACATTTTATATTAAGATTCGTAAATTTCATCTCTCATCAATTTACTCCACCTGCACCTGGCACATTTTCATCGTGGTCAATGCTGCTTCATGACTTTTTGGTGTGACACCTGCACAGCAGGAAGCAATGACTTTTACTGGAATCTCCGGCAGATATGCCTTAATTAAAATTGCATTGGAGACAACACAGATGTCGGTGCAAAGTCCGACCAATGTAACGGTGATATCTTCTTTCTCTGCGATTTTTGCGATCTCGTCTGCAAGAATTTTTGAACCGAACGTTGGTTTGTCAATCACTGCCGCATCTTTTAATGCAGTTTTCACTTTTTCATTAATCTGCCAGCCGTCTGTTCCCTTCACGCAATGCACAACCGGAAGATTTTTTCCTTCCTGTGTCTCCAGATAATTTTCCGGATGTGTGTCTCTTGTTGCAAAAATGTCTTTGGTGTCATACTTTGCAATCTCTGCCACTACATTATCCACGATAGCTACTGCCTCTTTTGTTCCGAGTGAACCATCGATAAAATCATTCTGCATATCTACCACTACTAACAAATTTCTCATTATCTAAACCTCCGCTTTTGTTTATATTCCTTTTCTTATTCTAATGAAAAATACAACTTCTTATACCCAAGCCGCTGACACAGCTTTGTCAGATACGGCTGGTCGAGCCTTGCCTGCTCCAGGATATCCTTCTGTGCAAACACTTCCTCTTTTGTGCCATCTGCGAGCACTTTTCCGTGTGCCATAACGATCACACGCTCGAAACTCTCTGCCACAAAATCCATATCATGTAAAATCGCAATAATTGTTTTCCCCTGACTACTCAAATCTCTGATCATTTTCTGAATAATCTTTCTGCCTTTCCAATCCTGTGCAATCGTCGGTTCATCAAGGATAATCACTTTTGTGTCCATCGCAAGAACAGATGCGATTGCAACCAGTTTTCGTTCTGCCAATTCCAGATCATAAGGATTTTCATCTGCCAGTTGTTCCAACCCGACCAACTTTAATGCCGCAACTGCTTTTTCCCTTGCCTGCTCTTTTGTCATTCCGATATTCTGCGGTCCGAACATGACTTCATCGATCACATGATATTTGAAAATCTGGTCGTCCGGATTCTGGAATACATAGCCAATCTCCCCTGCCAACATTGCAACGCTCTTTTCTGCCATGTCATTTCCACCGTAGTAAATACTGCCGCCCACCGGATTTAACAGACCTTTTAACAGTTTTACAAGAGTCGTTTTTCCTGCACCGTTCTGACCGATAATCGCAGTTAGTCTGTTGTCAATAGTAAGGTTTACATCCTGCAGAACCGGAACATTTTCAACATATTGAAATTTCAGGTGTTCGATGTTGAAAACACTTTGTTTACAGCTTGTTGTCTCCCCTCTTTCACTTCTTATTTCTGCGTTATGGTCTAATGATTTTTTCCCCAAGCCAAATACGTTCTCCTCAGGGAACAAATCTTTTAACACCAACGCATCCTTAAGCGAAGCCGGATAACATCCATTGTCCTTCTTCACGCCAAATGCCTGACAGATTCTTGTATAAGCCGGTGGATTTACCCCATAGTTCTGCAGATCTTCTCTGGAGAAAATCTGTTCCGGTGAATCGAATGCAATCTGTTTTCCCTGATGCAACAGCAAAATCCTGTCACAGTATTCTGCCAATTTTTCCAGCTTCTGTTCCACCATAATGATCGTGATCCCTGATTTGGCGAGCTTATCGACCGCCGCAAAAACTTCCTCACTTCCCGCCGGATCAAGCTGTGAAGTAGGCTCGTCTAACACGATTACTTCCGGTTTCATCGCAAGAATACCTGCCAGCGCTACCCTCTGCATCTGGCCACCGGACAAATCAAACGGATTTCTATCCCGATAATCCGCAATATCCAGCAGTTCCATCACCTCATTGACACGGCTTATCATCTCTTCTTTCGGAACACCGAAGTTTTGCAAACCAAATGCAATTTCTTCAAAAACTGTTTCTTTTGCACCGGAAAGCTGGTTAAACGGATTCTGAAATACCAAACCGACTTTCTGACACAACTTTGAAACAGTCGTTTTTGCCACTTCTGTATCCCCGATCAGCACTTTTCCTCCGTAAGCCCCTTTAAAAAATCCCGGAACAAGACCGTTGAATGCCTGACAGAGCGTACTTTTTCCAGCTCCATTCTCCCCGATAATCCCGATAAAAGAGCCTTTTTCTATTTCAAAATCCAGACCATCCAACGCAAGCTTTGTTGTATTTGGATAACGGTATTTTAAATTTTCAACCTTTATATATGCCATAATTTTTTCTTTTTCCTTTTTCCATATTCAAGAATGCCTCTGCATTCTTGCTGCGAGATGCGCGTCATGCAATGCATGACAATTTACAGCATAATTCTCACCACAATAGCACCTGCAGTCAGCACAGCCAGCACGAGACATAACACGCGGTCGGAGGTTTTCATTTTTCCTTCCCTGAGATAGGTCTTTTTCCGACCAGACTCAAATCCCCGGATTTCCAGTGCAATCGCACGCTCTCTTGTGTTGATGAGCGAACTCATGACAACCGGAGAAATTAACGGAAGAAAAGATTTTGCCCTGATGATCAGATTTCCCTCCGTCTCAAGCCCACGGCTCCTCTGTGCATCCATGATCGTGTTCATCGTGCCGCTCATCTGCGGTATGATCTGAAAAACAGAACTGATGACATATCCGAGCTTCGGCGAGAATCCGGCCTGCTCCAGATCCTCTACCAGCTCTGTCGGCTTCGTCGTAAGTACAAACACCGCAAATGCCAGCAGCATATTTAAAATGTTGCAGCTGATGCGAAGCGCGTACATCATTCCCTCCTGATAGAACTTTAATGGTCCTAACTGAAACATTACGTTTACATTTTCATGGTTAAATAAACCATGTATCAAAAATATGGTAAGCAGAATTGTAAAAGAAAAAGCAATCAGTGGAAAAACCTTTTTCACGATTTTTCCACTGATAAGCATTACAAGACTGATTCCAATGAATATAGCGAATGCCCATAATTTCCCTGCGATCAGCGATGCGGCAATTGCCGTTAAGATATAACACAGTTTCGTAAAAGGATGCATTCTGGTCAAATAGGTATCTTTATCCACATAAAGGCTGATACTTCTCATCTAAATCACTCCTAGTATAAGTTTTCACTTTTTAGTCTAAACTCTCCACACTGTCATTCACATCATAAAGAGCAGTGAGTTTTTTCGGAAGTCCTTTTAAAATTGCAAACACGATCAGTATCGTAATAATCTTATCCGGTACATCAACGATAACTTCATCTAAAAGAGAGCCTAATACAACCGGAAGATTTGCTGCCTGTGTTGCTGCGAATACTGCATCGCCCCAGACATTTCCTGTTGTGCCACCCCAGAAAAGAACGTTTAACGGAGTGGAGATCAATACTGCTGCAAGACCGCCGGCTAAAGCAGTCAGTAATGCACCACTGATTTTTTCCATTTTGCCGAGACGTGCCATAATACCAACAACAAAACCGATGCCAAGACTTGTCAGCGCATAAACTAATGAAATGGAATCACCGGTTGTAAAACCATAAATCAGGTTGTTGGCTGCTCCACAGATCGCACCGATGATTGGTCCACCGAGTGCGCCACCGATACAGGTTCCGATGGAATCTAACCACAATGGCAGTTTTAATACAGAAGCAAATAATTTTCCAAGGTAGTTGATACCAATACATGCCGGGATCAATACCAGGCTTGCTGTGGTTAATTTGGTTTTAAAAATGTTCTTCATAACATCATCCTCCCTCGTTTTCCGAGCACCTGTACAGTGCCTCCAATATTTACGAATTCTGATAAGACATTATAACACAAAATGAAAGGAACATGGTGAACTGATTGAAATTGTAAATAACAAGTAGCCTGTATGCTTTATTTCACATACAGGCTACTTAATCCATATCCCTATATTTTAATATTCTATGAACATTTTAACCGCTAGAGTCATTTTCGTCCGGTCTTTCATCGCCAATCCAATTTCTTTGAAGTGATAGCAGATAACAGATCAGCTGGTCTTTCTAAAAAATAATCTGCTTTTATGTGCTTATTATGACTGCCCCATACTGCCAAAGCAAAATCAATTCCCGCATTTTCCGCACATTTACTGTCATATTTGCTGTCTCCAATATAAAGCACTTTACTATGGTCTGTTTTTGATAATTCCACATATTTCAAAATCGGTGCGGCATTGGGTTTATGTTCCTGTGTATCGTCTGCACATATGATTGTTTTGAAATAATGACTGATACCAAACGGACAAAAATCATGTGTAAATTCTTCCCTTGTCTTTGATGTGACAATCCCCATTTCATAATCCAGACTTAGAAGATTTTTCAATAATTCAATGATTCCGTCAAATACTTTAATGGTATTTGTATAGTTACGCATATTTTTATCCCATAATTCTATCGCATAGGAAGTGTCTTTTATCTCAAGTTTTTTCAAAGCGTCTGTTCCTGTAATACCTAACGCAAATCTTAGTTCAGAACATGGTATCTTTCTCCCGGACAATTCCTTTATAGTTTCCTGTAAAGAATGTAATACAGCATATTCCGTATCAATCAGAGTACCATCAATGTCAAAAACAATATGCTTATACTTCATGCTGCCACCTCCTGTAAATTACTGATTTACTTTACAAGTATAATTATAATGCAAAAGGTATAGGAAAAATATTTCTTTTCCGTCATTATCTATCACTATTCTGCCATTTTTTCCTATATTCTATAGGTGAACAATGTGCGTATTCCCGAAAAACCTTTCCAAAATAACTGCTGCTCCCTAAACCGCACTCATGGCTGATAACAGTAACAGCTTCCTGCCCCTTTGCCAACATCTGACAGGCAACTTGTAGACGGTAAGTTGTTATATACTCTACGGGTGTCATGTGCAGACAGTCATGGAACACTCTATAACACTCCCTTTCGCTTAGATATGCTGCCGCAGCAAGTTCCGGAATAGATATTTTTTCTCTGTAATGTTCATGAATGTATATCATCATCAGCTTTATTTTATCGTTGCTTTTGTTATGTCCCCCTTTCTTTTCACGCATAGAACGAGAGAGTTCAAAAAGCATGAGCCATATTTCCGTTAGGGTTTCCCGCAATTTTATTTCATATCCAAATTCATCACTGGATAAACGAAATGAGGCAGCAAGCAGTTTCAAAATCCTTTCTTCTTCTGCATTGCCCGGAAAAAGCGGGATTACCTCAATCTGCGGAGCTGTTATGACAGGCGCAATATATTTTTGTTCAATCCTGCTTCCCTGTTCTCCGGCAAGTAATGAAACATCGAAAATATGAAGTAGCTGTATATTCTTTTCTTTCTGCGATATTGCTTTTGTCATATGGAGTACATTGGGATTTATCATGCCGCCGCTTCCAGCCGGAAACAATATTTTTCCTCCTGGCGTATCATATTCAATGCTGCCGCTTTCCATATAAAAAAGTTCCACTGTCCTGTGCCAGTGCCACGGTACATAACACCCTATATACTTGTCAAGTTCTGCCCTCGAAGCGATATAGGGAAAATCTTTTTCAAAACCGGGAAGCAATTCTTCCTTGCTTCCAGTATAAAATTCAATGCTATGGATATTTTTCATGTCTGTTCACCTGCACATCTGGGAGTTTCTATCTGCTTTATGAATTAAATATACTGGAATAGCTCGGTAATTGTCAATCAAAACAGATTTTTGTCAGATACTATAGTCCCGATACAACATTGATTGGATTCGCTTCTATAAACTTCTTTATATTATCTGCCAAAATAGAAACCAGACGCTGGCTTCATAAGTGATAAAGTGTCTTTGTTGATCATATGTTTTGTACTTTCTGACAATGGACAATGCATGGAAACATAATCACTATTCTTAAGTAATTCCTCCACAACCTTCTACTTCATATATCACTCATCTTCCTCAAGTTTCTGTACTCTTCTTTTATATATTTTAGAAGATATCATTAATGC
>CAKRDD010000024.1 GCA_934309345.1 uncultured Mediterraneibacter sp.
ATCTTGTGCATTTCCTCATACTGTTTCTTTAGCGGAGTAGTGTCGGTGTTGACGATGTAACCGTCGATTGCCATTTTACGAAGATAAGCTCCCATGTTTTTGGTCTTTGATTCTATCATCTTCCTGCGGATAAGCTTCTTTTCTTCGGGGGAAACACAAAACAATATCTGTATATTTCTTTTTCTCTTTGCCATAGGCAGATTCTCCTTTCTTGGGTTATTCGAAGTAGTGACTTCTGGGTTTTTAATTTAGGGTAGGGTTCCCTAAATTGCTGTTTTTTCGGAAGTGTATATACACTTCCTGTCCTTGCTATTTACCGGTGGCACAGCCGCCGGAAGAGAGTCCTTAAAAAAGATCCCTCTATAAATAAGGTACTGAGAGAAGAAAAAGAGGACATCGAAGCTCAGAAGTATGACGCAGGCATGATTCTGTGGTATAGTAAAATCTGAATGAAAAAGAAGAAAAGAGGTCAAACCGATGTCACGGAAAAACCATAAGATGATAGATGGGAGACTACTGCAAACGAATAAGAAGTATTCCCAGTTAAAGATAAAGCAGAAAGAAAAGATTGCGGAATGGATGTTTCAGGCAACCAGAGATTATTATATGAAAAAATGCACTTTTCCGAATGACAAACATTTGGAAGAAGTAGTGGATACTGTCTATGAAAAAATCGAAGATGCAGAAATCTGGATTCCGTATGGAGAGGTCTTTAAGCATTATAAATCCAAACGATCGGATATCAACAAACGTGTCAGAAAATCTCTGAATAAAAAAGAAGAGAGTCAGATTGAGAAGGTCTGTTTTATGAATATGTGTATGATTCAGGATCATAAAGGGAATGTACTGGCTCTGGATAAAGTAAATGATAGCTATACCGGTACAACTTTTCCAGGCGGTCACGTAGAAGCAAATGAGATTTTTCAGAAATCTATGATTCGGGAAGTCTGGGAAGAAACAGGACTTACGGTTGAAGCACCGAAGCTTGGAGGATTATATCATTGGCATAAGAGCGGAGTGCACTATGTTATTACCTTGTATAAAGCGGATAAGTTTACCGGAGAATTAAAGAGTTCTGAGGAAGGAAGAGTTTATTGGATTCCGCTGGAAGAGTTAAAAACAAAAGAACTTGCTACAGGTATGGAACACGTTTTTCAGATTCTGGAATCAGAGCAGGTGGATGAGTGCTATATGCATCTGGAAGCAGATGGATATGTGGGAGATTTGTATTAAAGAATTACATGAGAAATGGCTGTCTGACAGCATTAGCGGCAGCTGGTATTAAGCTTTTCGGAGGAGTTTCCGGAGATGCGGACGAAGCAGTAGAAGCTTTTATCAATGAAACACTTGATTATAATCCGGATGTGAAGTGTTCTCACCATGAGCACAACCACAGGGAAGGACATACATGTGGCGAGCATGGATGCGGAAGTCATAGCTGTCATTAAGAAGAATAGCAAAAAATAATAAATAATACGAAAGGATGTGCCAAGGTAATGGAGAAGTTACCTTGGCACATCCTTTCTGTGTTATTTTTCAGAAAGATAGATTGTACTTTTAGGACAATAGTTAAAGTTCGTGGTGTTGTATGTCAGGTATTGAATTTTACAGCTTTTTGCATATAATAAAAGGAAAGGAAACAATATGAAAACAAACCATATAATGGGCTGTTTTCATAAACAAAGAGTGAATGCGGATTACGAATGTCTGTTTCATTAAAGAAAGGAGCAAGATGAAGCAATTAAAAAAACAATGGAATAAGGTAACGGTACTTTTACTGACATTTGGGATGGTTTTCGGATTATTTGGGGCAGTGACAGTACAGGCGCAGGATGGAAATGCGTCCGGAAGTACAATTTTTGATGTAAAGATTGTCCATACGAATGATATTCATGCGCGGGTAGAGGAGGACGATTACAATCAGGTGATCGGAATGGATCGACTGAGCGGAATTGCACAGACATTTACGGAAGAAGCAGACGGTTCGCTGATGCTGGATTCCGGAGATACTTTTCATGGACAACCGATTGCAACACTGGTAAAGGGAGAATCAGTGGCAAAACTGATGAAAGCCTGTGGATATGATGCAATGACCACAGGAAACCATGACTGGAGTTATGGCAAAGATCGTTTAAAAGAGCTTGGTGGAATTGCTAATGTCAAAATTTTATCCGGTAACATCAAAAATGCAGATGGAACCTCCTTTTTTGATACGGATGCACTTGTAAAAGAGATTACAAAAAATGGAAAAACACTGAAAATCGGTGTGTTTGGTGTAAGTGATCCGGAGATGAAAAATAAGACAACACCATCTAATGTGGAGGGACTTGACTTTCAGGATGCGGTAGCATATGCAAGAAAGGAAGCTGCCGCGTTAAAGGCAGAGGGTTGTGATGTGGTGATCGCACTGTCCCATACGCTTGACCCAAAGAATGTGGCTGCACAGGTGGACGGTGTCGATTTGTGGCTGTGTGGACATGAGCATATTGAACTCAGTGAATCTGTGACGACACCGGACGGTTCAAAAACCTATGTATCGGAAAGTGGACATTATTTAAATAGTGTGGGGCTGATCGATCTGAACTGTACTATGGATGAGGATGGAAGTGTGCATGTGGATTATGAGAAAACATCTGTCGATTATGAAGCAGCACAGAACTATCCGAAGGATGCTTCCGTAACAGCTGTATTGGATACGATCAAAGCGGAAAACGAGACAGAACTGAATCGTGTCATCGGTACTTCACCGGTGGAATTAGACGGTGTCTGGGAACATATCCGTATCGGACAGACAAATCTTGGAAATGTTATAACTGATGCGTACCTGCTTGCTACAGGGGCTGATATAGCCTTTGAAAATGCTGGTGGAATCCGTGCTTCTATCGCTGCCGGAACGGTAACGTATGGAGATGTTATCAATGTCAGTCCTTATGGAAACTATGTGGTGACCAAAAAACTGACCGGTGCACAGATAAAGGAAATGTTGGAGACCAGTCTTACCATTCAGAAAAACTGTATTGTTGCAAATGACAGTGGTGAGTGGGATGCATGGCCAAATGACAGCGGAAGTTATCTGCAGGTTGGTGGAATTACTGTCAGCTTCGATCCGGCGCAGCCGGCGGGGGAGCGTGTACTTTCTGTGCAAAAAGATGGGCAGGAGCTGGATGATACGAAAGAGTATACCGTAGTAGTTAATAATTATCTTGCTGGCTCTGACAGTTATCCACAGCTTGCCGATGCAGCGGAGATCGGAGAATATTCTTGTTGCGAAGAGCTGTTGATCCGTTTCTTTGAGCAGGGGTCCGATGCAGTTACTGCAAGTGCAGCGAAGCAGAATATGATCCAGACAACTAAAGAGATAGAAGAACCGGGACAGTCCCCAGTGCCTGTTACACCGTCTGTACCGAAGCAACCATCAAAGGAACAGCCGGAAGCTGCGAAAACAGAGGTGAAAAAAGAACAAGTAAGTGGAACAAAAACTTCAGTAAAAAGTCCGAAAACAGCGGATAGTAACGAGCTATTCTGCTGGATGATACTACTATTGCTCAGTGGCGGAGCAGGAAGTATCTGCCTGGTTAAGGGAAATAAAAGATAATTTGAGATGAAGGTACCAGAAAAGCAGGAAATACATTACATCTGCTTTTAAGAACTGGTCAAAAAGTGCGGAAGCCCTTAAAAATCAAGGACTTCCGCTGCTTTTGTTTATAAATGTTTATATGATATGTCTATTGTCTGCTTAACCGGGAGCAGTTTTATTTTGTGTTTTCTGCCTGATATTTCTTGTATTCTTCTACAGGCATATCCATTCCGGTATATAATTTATAAGCCGCAACTCCCTGCCACAGAAGCATACCTTTTCCACCGATCGTTTTTGCACAACCGGCTTCTTTTGCTTCCCGAAGAAGTTTTGTTTCTTCCGGATTATATACAACATCACATACAATTAGATCGGAACGAAATACAGATTTGTCTGTGATTGGGGAAAGGTCTTCATGAGGTTTCATTCCTACCAGTGTTCCATTTACCAGAATATCTGCTTTTGCAATTTCTTCTTTCAGTTTTTCCTGATCATCCAGACAGAATACCTGAACATTACAATCCGGTACTTCATTTTTCAGTTTGGCAGCTGTGTTTTTTGCTCGATCAAGAAACGGATCGTCTGGATTGAAGATGGAAATGGATGTTGCTCCATCAAGTGCACACTGTACCTGGATGGCTGTTGCCGCTCCTCCTGCACCTAAAATTACCATTTTCTTTCCTTTTACATCTACACCATGATCTCTTAGATTTTCCACAAAACCGATACCATCTGTCATGTGTCCGATCAATTTTCCGTTCTCATTAACAATTGTATTCACTGCACCGATAATTCTTGCAGCAGGTGATAACTCATCCATGTTCTGGGCTGCTGCTGTTTTACATGGCATAGTTACATTGCACCCTCTCATTTTGAACAGACGCATCGCATCCAATGCTGCCGGTACCTGATCTTCCTTGATGTCAAAAGCCATGTAGCTGTAGTCTAAATTATGATAACGGAAGCAGAAGTTATACATATCAGGAGATCCTGAATGTCCTACTGGACTTCCAATCAATGCTAATAAACCTGTTGTTCCTTTAATTCTCTGTTCCATTTTTTCCTCCTGTTCTGGGTCTGAATCTGAGATGCGACTTCATAAGTTTTTTATTCATTGTCCATCTGGCGCAGTCTGAGAATCAGTTCTTCACAGATCTGTAATTCATCTTTTCCGTCTGTTTCAATGATAATATCTGCTGCTGCTTCATATTTTTCTCTTCGCTTCTCCATAAGATCGGCAATAAACGGAACTGTCTTGTTATTTTCAATCAGCGGACGGTCATGGCTGTCTTTGACACGATCTAGAATAGTTTCTGGTTTGGCAGTCAGAAGAACTACACGTCCGTTTTTCTTCATCTCAACGACATTACATTCTCTCATTGGAGTTCCACCGCCGCAGGAAATTACGACATTCGTTTTGGACTGCATTTCAATAAGAAGGTTGGTTTCCAGATTACGGAAATACTGTTCGCCATATACTTCAAAAATATCGGAAATAGTCATACCTTCTCTTTCAGCTATGATCTGATCCATCTCGATTACTTCCATTGCAAAGGAGTTTTTCAAAAACTCTGAGATGGTACTTTTACCAGCGCCCATGAATCCAATAAGCACAATATTATAGTTAAACAATTTTCTGGACTGGATTCTTTTACTGTTCATCGTGATGCTTCCAAATACATCTTCTACTTCAGCTTTATGACGTTTCTCTTCCATTCTTTTTTCCAGCCATTCTTTCTGTTTGGCTTCTTGTTCCGGCTGTAAGATCGGAAGATCATTGGCCTCCTTATAAGCCATGATATCTTCTACAATACGATTACGCATAAGCAGTGCGTCCAGGATGATTTCATCACACTGTCCCAGACTCTCTCTTAATATTTCTAACTGATTCATTTTATCACCTTTCCTATCTGATTATTATTTTTAATATTATAACAGCTGTTTTTGTAGACTACAATACAATTTAGCGATTTTCTGCTTTAAATCGCTAAAGTTTTTCGCGATAGCAAATACTTTTCTTTACAGTTGTTTCACAAAATGTTATGATGCAAAGAAAAAAGCTTAAATCATACATCTTCTGATGAAAACAAAACACTGCAAAAAGGAGAAAAAACGATGTTAAAACGACTGATAGATACGACAGCCAAAGAATTAACTTCCTATAATAAGGCAGAACTTCTGACTGCCATTTCAGAAAGTGAAGGGAGAACGCTCGCAGCAGAGACGATAGGAACTGTAACTCCGATGTTAGTAAATATCACTAACGCAGAGTTTGCAGCATCTTTGGGAGCAGACCTGATCATGCTGAATATTTTCGATGTAAACAATCCGATAATTCAGGGACTGCCGCAGACATCACCGGAAGATACGATTCGTGAGGTGAAGCGTCTTACCGGAAGAATGGTTGCGATTAATCTGGAGCCGGCTGTGATAAGGAATGAGCGTGAAGAATCCGTATGGAATCTGACAACCGGCCGTCAGGCTACGGTAGAGAATGCAAGAAAAGCTGCAGACATGGGCGTAGATATGATTGTTCTGACAGGAAATCCGGGAGTTGGCGTAGATAATGAAGCAATTATACAGGCCCTTTCCAGATTGAAAGAAGCAGTTGGAGACAGAGTGATTTTGACAGCTGGGAAAATGCATGCATCGGGAATTATTTCTGAAGCAGGAGAAAAGATCCTCACAGAAAAGGATGTGGAGGCGTTTATCGATGCAGGCGCGGATGTGATCCTGCTACCGGCTCCGGGAACAGTTCCGGGAATTACAATGGAATATGCGGGAAATCTTATAAGAAAAGCGCATGAAAAAGGTGCGTTGGCAATGACAACGATTGGAACATCTCAGGAAGGTGCAGATGAAGCCACAGTTCGTCAGATTGCCCTTATGTGTAAGATGGCCGGTGCAGATATCCATCATATCGGGGATAGCGGATATATGGGGATGGCGTTGCCGGAGAATATCACAGCTTATAGTGTGGCAATACGAGGAAAACGTCATACTTATCGCAGGATGGCCATGTCACTTTTACGATAGACAGAAAATCGCTGCAGAAGGAAAAGAGTGGAGTAATATTTTTGAAAGATAAATAAATCAAATTATGTCAGAATGTGTTGACGTGTAATCATAATGACGGTACAATCATTGTAGATATTGAGAGGATACTAAGGAGGAAAATCAAATGAATGTTACTGAAATCAGACGTCCGGCTGACATGGAAAGAATTACAACACCAGAGCTTGCACAGGCTTTTATTGACGAGCAGGTTGCATTGATCAAAGAACAGGTAGGGGATAAAAAAGTTCTTCTTGCACTTTCCGGTGGAGTAGATTCATCTGTTGTTGCTGCACTTTTGATCAAAGCTATTGGTCAGCAGTTAGTATGTGTTCATGTTAATCATGGTCTGCTTCGTAAGGGCGAGCCGGAGCAGGTGATCGAAGTATTCCGTAATCAGATGAATGCAAATCTGGTTTATGTGGATGCTACAGATCGTTTCCTTGACAAATTAGCAGGAGTTGAGGATCCGGAAGAGAAGAGAAAGATTATCGGTGGAGAATTTATTGAAGTATTTGCTGAAGAAGCAAGAAAGCTTGATGGTATTGAATTCTTAGCACAGGGTACAATCTGGCCGGATATTCTTGAGTCCGAAGATGGAATCAAAGCGCATCATAATGCGGGCGGACTTCCGGAAGATATGAATTTTGAACTTGTAGAACCAGTTAGAATTCTGTTTAAGGATGAGGTTCGTGTTGTTGGGGACGAACTTGGTCTTCCACATGGTATGGTTTACCGTCAGCCATTTCCGGGACCGGGACTTGGAGTTCGTTGTCCGGGAGCTATCACACGTGATCGTTTGGAAGCAGTACGTGAATCTGACGCAATTCTTCGTGAGGAATTTGAAAAGAATGGACTCGAAGGAAAGATCTGGCAGTATTTTACTGTTGTTCCGGATTTCAGATCTACAGGAATCAAGGATGGAAAACGTGCTTTTGAGTGGTCTTGTATCGTTCGTGCAGTATGCTCTATCGACGTTATGACAGCAACTGTTGCCGAGATCCCACATGAATTAATGGTTCATATTACAGAACGTATTACACATGAAGTTCCGGGAATTAACCGTGTACTTTATGATTTTACACCAAAGCCGACAGGAACAGTGGAGTTTGAATAATTTTTACAGTATTTATATAATAAGAAAGAGCATCATATGAGACATACATTTACACTGGCCAATGGAGTGGAAATCCCAGCAGTGGGGTTTGGCACCTATAAAGCCGCAGACAACACCGATGAAGCGATTATAAGTGAAGCAATCAGACAGGGGTATCGCCATCTTGATACGGCAGCCTTTTATTTCAATGAAGAAGCAGTTGGAAAAGCGGTGCACGAGAGTGGAATTCCACGAGAAGATTTTTTCCTGACATCAAAGGTCTGGAAAGATACGCTTGGATACGATTCAACTTTGCAGGAGTTCGAAAACAGCTGTAAAAAACTGGGTACAGACTACTTGGATCTCTATCTGATCCACTGGCCAAGACCTTCTGATCTGAATGCAGAGTGGAGAGATTTGGATGTGGAGACATGGAAAGCACTGGAAGATCTCTATAAGTCGAAAAAGGTACGGGCAATCGGTGTTAGCAATTTTCTGCCACATCATTTAAATAATCTGTTAGAGCGGACAAGCATTACTCCTATGGTGAATCAGTTAGAATTCCATCCGGGATATATGCAGAAGGCTGTGGTTGATTTCTGTAAGCAGATGGGCATTCAGGTAGAGGCATGGAGTCCGATCGGTCGAGCCAGAGTTCTCAAGGAGCCACTTCTTATGGAGCTCGCAGAAAAGTATCAGGTATCTGTGGCACAGATCTGTATCAGATTTGCTTTGCAGTGCGGAGTGCTGCCGTTGCCAAAATCCTCTTCCGGTGAACGAATGCATCAGAATCTGGATGTTTTCGAATTTGATATAGAGGAAAATGATATGTATCAGTTGATGACTTTACCGCAGATCGGATGGTCGGGAGAACATCCGGATCGGGAGCGGGTAAGATTTTAATACAAAAAAATAAAGCCATTGAAAATGACACCCCGAAATGAGGTGTCATTTTCTTATAAGAGCTTTTTATAGAAGAGAAGTAGTTGTCTGCACAACTGTTGTCATAATCTAAATGTCTGCTCATAATTTATTTTTTATTTTTAATCTGGCCATATTTGTAAAGAGCAACCATAGCATTTACGGCTTGTTCAGCAGTCGGATAAGCTGGGATTCCATGATCTCTCAACTTCATGATAGCTTCCTGACATTCTTCACCACCCTGGCATTCCATAATGAACGGTTTTCCAAGATGTTTGTATGTCTCATAAATATCGATAACCAGATCTGTTACAGCCGGAACATCTGTCACTGCTGTCGGACAGATGGATCCAAGTATTCCATGCACATTCGGGTCACGCATTACCTGTGTGAATGCACCTTTATACTGAACAGGTGAAGCTGTTCCGGAAATATCAACAGGATTAAGCGGAGAACCAAACATTGGCATATATGCACGGATTCTTCCAGCTAGATTAGGAGAAATCTCTGCCAGTTCATGCATTGGCATTCCCCGACGTTCAAAGTGATCACAGCTGAGAAGACCTGAACCACCACCGTTGGTAATCATAACGATATTGTCACCCTTTGGTGCCGGTTGCATTCCTAATGCCATGGAAATATCAAGGAATTCCTGCCATGTGGTTGCACGGATAGCTCCAGCCTTTTCAAAAATATCATCATAAAATGCATCATTTGTTCCTTTGTTTTCAGAAGCAGTATGTGCAAATGCTGCTTTTTCACCAATCTTTGAACCACCGACTTTTATTGTTACGATTGGTTTATCAACACTGCGACAGGCTTCAATAAATGCATCAGGACTATCCAGTCCTTCAATATAAATTGCAAGACATTTACTGTTTTCATCTCTTCCGGCGTAGGATACAAACTCACAGAAATCAACGTCAGCTTTATTTCCAAGTCCTACGAAGAAGCTCATTCCAAAATGATCTTTCTGTGAGGTTCCAAGTGCTGCAAGCAAGTTGGCACCTGACTGAGAAATCATTGCTACAGGACCTTTGATTGGAAGATAAGGGATAAATCCGCAGTTGAAATTAAGGTATGGACTTCCCATTCCTACAAGGTTTGGTCCAATCAGAGGCAGCTCATGATCACGACAATATTGAGTGAGTTCATCCTGCAGTGTTCCACGTCCGATTTCTTTAAATGCACTCGTGGCAATAACAACAATCTTAACTTTCTTTTCAACACAATCTTCCAAAACAGATTTAACAATGTGTGCAGGTACAGCAAGAAAAGCAAGATCGATTTCATCAGGAATATCTTTTACAGTCTTATAAGCTGTAAATCCGGCAACTTTATCTGCTCTTGGATTTACAGGATAAATCTTTCCTTTATATCCCCATGTTAAAAGTCCATCAACAACTTTATAGCCGACTTTTGTAGAATAACGGCTGGCTCCGACTACGGCAATCGTTTTTGGATTTAATGCATATTGAAGTTTATCAACAACATATTCTCTTGGATGTTTTACGATCATATTACTGCACCTCCTCTGAGTCAGTTGAGAAACGACATTTTACGGAACCGGATTCCAGTCTGTTCTGTAAAAAGTCATCCGTCATAACGCATTCTTCCCAATATCCGTTATCATCATCAAGACGGGCTACCCAACGTCTGAACTGTCTTTTTGAATTTGCCACCTTTACTTCTTCTATTTCAGCATATCCTTCCAACATTGTTCTGATTGCTTCTACGTCATTTACTTCGGTATAAACAGTCAGCATGCAATCGTAGAAAGAGTCACCGAACTGAAGAATATCTACGAATTCCGGCATAAGTGAGAATTCATCTACGATTTCTGCCTTCCTGTAACTCGGAACATTCTGGAACATACGGACCAGATACATATGCATTGAGATTCCAAGTGCTCTGTAATTAATATAAATCATAGGAAGCATGAACTTTCGTTCATCAACACACATCACAATGTCTTTTTTCATCTGCTTACCATCCAGACCGGATAACTTCTCCAGCATATCAAAATCAAACATATCTGCGATGGATTTTGTGCTGTTAAGAGCTTCGATAATAGCAAAATCTTTTTTATCTATTTTGTTCTGAACTTTAAGGAATTTCTTCTTCTGTTCTTCCCCAAAAACAAATTTTCTGTATCTGTCTTCCGGAACATCCCATTGATTTACAAGTGATTCTCTGACATCTGCCCTGATCGGACAAAGATGTACATATTCTACTTCCGGTCTGTCTTTCCATGGCTGGATAACATCTGCAAGAAGATTGTCCAGAACTCTCATGTGATTTCCGTTAAAGAAATCGAAATCGCCCTCTGCGAGATATCCTGTACAAATATCATCTTTATTCTGATACCACTTGGCAAATTCAGCTTTTACCTTTGGATCTGTACCGTCTTTTAATTTGACAACCCAATAATAAAGTCCCCAACCGTAAACACCAACATTTGGATTCATAACGAACATGATAAGATGTTCATCATACATTCGTTTTAATCGATCCTTGATATCATCCGGTTTGATTCCGGTTTCCTTCTCGATATAATCGATATTCCAGACTTCCGGATACACCTGATAAAATGATTTCGCAACATTATATGCTGCAACTTCTGTAGCATCAAGAGAATATGTTCCCGGTTCAGAGTAACCGTATCCTCTAGGTGGAAAACAGTTTTTTTTCATCCACGCCTGCTGCTGATCAGTTCCTATTGTGTATAATGTTTCTCCCATAGAATACCTACCTCCTTCTATTTTTATATACACGCTTCTTATATACCCAACATAACATAAATAAATCCGGAAACCAATACGGCTCAGAGGTGTTTGAACAAAGAAAAGGTTATTGTTCAAAATGCCTTATTTCGAGAAAATAAACTTTATTTTTATGTTAAAATATACTATAATTATGTATATATAGCGGAGTTTTTGGAAAGATATGAACGAAGAAAAAATAATTTTATCTAAAGACAATTTTATACATAATTCGATTAAAGATGCATTTCTGCAGCTTCTTCTGAAAAAGGACTATATGCAAATAACCATAACAGATCTTTGTAAATATGCAGGTGTCAGTCGAGGGACATTTTATACTCATTTTGGTAACATTGGACAAGTTGTTGAAGAAGTTTTTTCAGATGCTCTATATGATATTAAAAATATGGCTTTGTTATCTGAGAATGGATCAGGTTCAAAAACAATTGTCAGGAAGGGGCTCTGTTGGCTTTTACGGGAAAATCCGAAATATCAGCCCCTCTTTTTTTCAGAAGCATTGTTCCTGCCGGCAGTAAAACATACAGTTGTTGCACTTAAACAGGATTTTCTTGATGTTATGCTGGATAAGACAGGTTTAGATGAATCCACATTAACTGATTTACTAACCGTTCAAATAATGGGATGTCTGGAAATGTGCAGAAAACATTTAGGAAAATCTGATGAAGAATGGTGCAGATTCCATACTTGTTTTGATCTTTTCCTTAAAGCAGGTTATGAAGGGATTATTCAAAATAACAATGCTTAATATTTTCTGCGATTAACGATATAAATTCCGGCGCATACCAAAACTAATGCAACCAGGCTGCCAACATTAAATGCCTGTTTTACCTCTCCGAGTATCAGTGCCGATAAGATCACGCTGCAAAGTGGATTTACGAATCCGAAAATCGCAACTTTGGAAACATCATTCCATGCAAGCAGTATAGACCAGAGCGTATATGCTACTGCTGAAACCATCGCAAGGTAAAATATAATTGCCAGACCTCCGGCAGTTACATTTCCCAGGTGTCCGCCCATTCCGATTCCAATTAAAGTCAGAACAATTCCACCCATTGTGAACTGGGTTCCGCTTAACACTACCGGTGACACTTTTTTGGAAAAAAGATTGATCAACACAGTAGACATTCCGTAAGATAATTGTGCAATCAGGATAAATCCTTCTCCAATCAGCTTAAATCCCATATCCAAAGAATTTCCCATCAGATTGATTACCACAACGCCTGCAAATCCCAATACACATCCTGCGATTTTTCGGCTTGTCATCCTTTCGTTTCGGAAGACCAGACAAGACAACAAAATCGCAATAAAATTTCCAAGCCCGGTGATGATTCCACCCTTTACTCCGGAGGTGTGTGCAACTCCTATGTAAAAAAAGAAGTATTGTCCCACAGTCTGAGCAAGACATACAGGAACAGCATATTTAAAAAGTTCCTTATCAGGAAGCATCAATTTCTTTTCTTTGATGGATGCAAAAATTAATACCAGAATCCCGGCTAATGTAAAACGGATTCCGGCAAAGACAATCTGGCTTGCAGTGTCTGAAGAATCTACCTGCAGAAGGTGATACCCAGTCTTGATTACCGGGATTGCACTTCCCCACAGGATACAGCATACACAAGCAAGTAGTGCTACAATACCGGTTTGAGTCAATTTGTTTTGTTTTTGTGACATTTTCTTATTTCTCTTTTCGTATAAATTTCGTTATTTCGATTTTTTCAGGTTTTATTTTCAACATCTGATATTTATTCGTTGCATAACGTTCATCAATAACATTATCATAAGACTGACACAATGCCAAGCTGAATTGATAAAGCGTCTTGACACCAATATTATTTTAAGTATAAGATGAAAATATCTTGTTGCATAAAAGTCTGGTTGGCTGATTTTAAGAAATTAGGAGAATGATAATGGATTTGAGTAAGTTATCTATGAAAAAAATTCGAGAACTGATTATTTTTACAGTGCTGCTTGTAGTTGCATTGTGGAAATTTGAAGTAGTGATCGATGTACTGAAAACAATATGGGGAATTATATTTCCATTTGTACTTGGTGGCGCAATTGCTTTTGTAATCAATGTGCCAATGAGCTTTTTAGAAAAGAAAATTTTTGGGAAGATAAAAGAAGGAAATAAAGCCGGTGAAAAACTTGCAAGACCGATAAGTATTCTTTTGACAATTATATTGGCAGTTGGCGTAATTATACTGGTGATGTTTGGTGTGATTCCACAGCTTACCCGGACAATAGCAAGTCTGATGATGAGTATTGCTAATTTTATTCCACAGATGCAGGACTGGATTCGAGAGTTTTCACATAATAATCAAGATATTATGAAATTAGTAGATCAGGTACAGTTTAATCCGAATCAGGCAATTAAATGGGGAATCAGCATCCTTGGCAGTGGCGCCGGAAATATGATGAATACGACAATGTCGGCAGTAGGTTCTATTGTCAGCGGATTTGCCACCTTTTTTATTGCATTTTCATTTGCCTGTTATATACTTTTTCAGAAAGAAAAATTATATATACAGATAAGAAAAATATTTTTTGCGTTTATTCCAAGAAAAAAAGCAGAGGCATTTCTCAAAATCTGTTCTCTGACATATCGGACATTTGCTAATTTTCTTGCAGGACAGTGCTTAGAAGCTGTGATTCTTGGTAGTATGTTTGTTGTTACGTTAAGTATTTTGAAAATGCCATACGCACTTTTGATCGGAACTTTAATTGCATTTACTGCATTGATTCCGATCTTTGGAGCTTTTATCGGATGTGCAGTGGGTTGCTTTTTGATTTTTATGGTAAATCCTAAGCAAGCAATTTTATTTATTATTGTATTTTTGATTCTTCAGCAGATTGAAGGCAATCTGATTTATCCGCATGTGGTTGGTGGCTCTGTCGGGCTTCCGTCAATCTGGGTACTTGCAGCAGTTACGATTGGTGGGAATCTAATGGGAATTGTAGGTATGCTTGTTTTTATTCCGATTGTGTCAGTAATTTATACCATTTTTCGGGAGTTTGTATATATGCGTCTAAAAAAGCAGCATATACAACAAGTGACCAAAACAGAAATCGTAGAATATACAGCAGAGGAAATCGCTGCGATGGAAAAGAATTGTAAAAAAGAATAGAAAAGAAAACGGAAAGCCTCAGACTTAAGGCTTTCCGCTTTCTTTTGGCTTTGTTTATAAAAGATTCTTTTGAAGAGATACTATTTGCAATTATCCTCTGGATTCTTTGTATTCTCTTGCTTTTTCAGCTTTCTTTTCTTGATGACTTTTCTCACTATAATTACGATAACGGCAATGACTGCTGCGCATACGATAAGGATCGGTAATGCACCGAGAATTCCAATGATGAGATTCCTGAAACCGTGACCTACTTTATACAGGTTGTCTCCGAATCGTTCTTTGATTTCTTCAAAGAAGCCTTTCTCACCCGCGTCTGTCATACGTTCGACTTCAAATATCTCCACATGCACTGTGCTGTAATCAATCTGATTGTCCAGAAGTCTAAGTTGACTTTCGTAGTTTTCTATTTCATATCGGATATCGGATAATTTACTTTCAATGGCTAAGAGGTCTTCCATATTTTCTGCTGTAGAAAGCAGCTCCATCAAACGTGCCTGTTCCGTTTCTAAAGCTTTTTTATGGCTTTCGACATCTACATACTGAAGTGTCACATCTTCCACGGACTCATTTTCCTGTGTTACATTTCCAAGTTCACCAACGATATCCACAAACTCATTTAACTTGTCTGCCGGAATTCGTATGGTGTAGCTTGCATATCGGGTTGTCGTATAAGAATAACTATTGCCGCTGATAGA
The DNA here is from genome assembly GCA_934309345.1 of uncultured Mediterraneibacter sp. Taxonomy (GTDB): domain Bacteria; phylum Bacillota; class Clostridia; order Lachnospirales; family Lachnospiraceae; genus Mediterraneibacter. The sequence continues at coordinate 15,252 of CAKRDD010000024.1, forward strand.
AGAATTCTCGACATAGCCACCTAGTTCAGTAGTTTTTGTTTTTAGGCTATTGAGTACAGAATCAAATTCTTTTGTCTGCAAAGAAAGAGAAACCGTTCGGATCAGTTTGCGTCCGTTTTCTACCTGAGTTTCCAGTCCATTTCCGGAAGTGACTCCTGCATCGGCTGTTTCCGCAGGTTCTTTGCAGTATTCGTTTTCTGAATAATCTGTACCGTAGACTGATTCCATGGCTGCACTGTCTTCGGATGTTGACATTGATTTGCTTCCGCATCCGACAGTCAGTAGTGCCAACATGATTGCTGTAAAAAATGCGATTCTCTTTTTAAATTTCATTCGAACACCTCCATTCTATCAGTAGGCCTTGAGTGAAGGTTAAAAGGGGAGTAGATTTACTTTACATTGGACAGCTTCTTCTTTCACCCTTATCCATGTCTCCACGTAAATAGTGTCCATTAAATTCCATATTAATGTCACGGATCTCTTTTTTACCTTCGATATACTCCTCATACATTTCTGAAAGTCTTGCCATGCAACCATCGCAGCTTGCAGAAATGTTGCCTAAAGATTCTTTTACAATCTGTTTTCTTTCTTCCACAGTTGTGTCTTTTATTAAAATGCTTTTGAATTCCATGATAGTTACCTCTGTTTTTCGTTTAGATTTAATAGCTATTTCTATTAAAAGTATAACATAAAATATGATTAACTGCATAGTTTCTGGAGAATATAAAATGCTATCCCCAAATGCTACAAAAAATATTATAAAAATCCCCCTGTCAATCGACAGAGGGCGGATTATCCTAAAAAGGTATGAAAAGATTTATTCATATTTATCTGCAAAGCAGACACGCTTTAATCCCAGTAACGGTGCTGCTCCGGAAGCGGTTGTCCCGAAGAAGAGTACATCTTTCTCAAGATTTAAATAATCAATGATCGATCCATTACAAAGTGTACTTCCGGTGCAGAGAATCAATTCTGCATAGGAGTCGCGGATTTCTTCTTTCATAGTAGTTCCGTCTTCAACACAGATTCCAAACTTCATCTGTCCGATGTTGTTTGGGTTCAGATCCATTACGCGGACATCGTATTTGCTTTTGGAAAGCATTTCTAACAGAGAAGGCTGAAATCCGACAAGAGCAATCCGTTTGACATCCGGATAATTGTCTTCTAAAAACTTCAACATATCCTGTGCACAAAGTTCAGGCCCTTCGGTACGGCAATGAACAGTTCCACAGCATAAGCCAAGGGATGCCATAACAGCATTTACAGTTGCAATAAAAATTCCCCGATCATGCGGATCGTGTTCAATATCCATCTGTAAAATGTCTTCGAGCATTCCTTCAAAGGAGGATGGCGCATCGGTAAATGCCTGTCCACGGAATCCTTTGTATTCAGCCTGGATCATTACATCTTTACCGGTAAGGATTGGATAATCGGTTCGCTTTGTTTTCCCAATTGCTTCTTCCGGAGTCAGTGAACGACAAGAAACAGACAGGTGGTCGTTCTCAATCTGATGTTCTTTTAAAACTTCCTGAAATCGTTCTTTTAAAATATCATACAATTCTTTTTTTGTCATGATGTGCTCTCTTTCCTAAAAAATAATTAACGTCGTCGTCCCAGTTTGATGTAAATAGTTTATCACTATCTACAATCCCTCGTAAACATCCATTAATCAAAATCCCGGTGCGGTCTGCAAGATTCTGTGCTTCATAAAAATCATGGGTTACGAATACAATCGTGCAGGCATGCTGGGTATTGATTCTTTTAATTAATCCATACAGTTTTTGCTTTGTGACCGGATCCAGAGAAGAAAACGGTTCGTCCAGTAACAAAAGTTCTGGTTCGATGCTCAGAGCTCTTGCTAATGCGACTCTCTGTTGTTCGCCTCCGCTTAATGTGTCAGGATATTGGTCTAGAATGGATGTAATCTCCAATTCTTCAGCAAGTTTTTCCACACGTTCAGTGATTTCCTTCTTGTGATGCTTTTTCATTTTTAATCCATATGCAATGTTTTCTCTTGCGGTCATATGTGGGAAGAGACAGTATTCCTGATATAAATATCCAAGTTTGCGTTCTTGTAAAGAATAATCTTCCAAAGAATGTTCCCGTAGCAGAATCTTACCGGAATCCGGTTTCTGAAATCCTGCAATACTTTCCAGCAAAAGTGTTTTTCCGGAGCCTGTTTTCCCTATGATCGCAAGAATTTCATCTGAATTTACGGAAAAGGAAATATCTTTCAGCTGAAAGGTTCCCCTTGTCAGTTCCAGTACAGCTTCCACGCCACCGCGAAATGGAATCGGCATGTGAGTCAATACATATCCTGTGGGGATTGCAACAAAAAAGCATAAAACGGAAGAAATCAGCGCAGTCTTCACACTCATCCAGGTGGCAAAGAGTGTTTCACGATCTTTTATATGATCCGCAAACACAAAGCCACCACGGAAGATAATAATGCATACAATTCCGCCTATAAAGCATAGGACAAAAAGTGTGATAATATAGCAGAAGAGTGTAAATAAATCTATTTTATGTTTTTTCATTTTACCAGTTCATAACCGTAGGATTCCCAGATGTTATGAGCTTCTTCTGTTCCTAAGAATTCAGTAAATGCATCAGCAGCATCTACATTCTCATTAAAAGATAAGCGGGCAGCCGGGATTACTTTCACATAAGCGTCTAAATCGGTAGTATCGCAGATTTCCACACCGTCAGCTTTTGCATTTTCTTTCCAGATGATTGCTGCATCGGCTTCGCCTAATCCAACTACAGTTGCAAGCTGTGGAGCTGTAGTAGTTGTTGCTGCGATTGTAACTTTTTCTCCAATCTGGAAGTCAGCAAATGCCTTTTTTGCAATCTTACCGATTGGAGTAGATTCCGGATCTCCGATCACTGTGACTACATCTTCACGTGCAAGGTCATTTAATCCCTGAATATTCTTCTCATTTCCTTCTTTTACAACTAATACCGGAATATGTTTTACAAGGTCTTCACTGCTTGTTACGAATTCTTCTACTGGTTTTAATTCTTCTTTTGAGCCGGCAATAAAGAAATCACCTTCCTGGGATTCCTGGATCTGTTTCTGTCTGTGCTTTTTTTGTGTTTTCTGTTTTTTCGTTACCTCCTGCACATCCAGCCAGGGACAGCATCATTGTTGCTGCTAATACAAGTGCTACATTTCTTTTTTTCATTTCTTTTTCCTCCTGATTTAATCGTATTGTTTTAAAAAACAAATCGAATGATAAGGCTATTGTATCTTTCTATTTTAGCTACGTCAAGGACATGTGACATCTTTTGGAAAAATAATGGAATATTCATAACTATTGTGAGCAGTAAGGTTTTCCTGTATAATATGGATATGGAAAAACAGGGAGATTGAGATGAACAGAACAAAACTTGCAATTGTAGATACCTTCTGGCAGCTGTTGGAAGAAAAACCATATAATAAGATCACGGTACAGGATATCGTAGATCGATGTCATGTGAATCGGAATACATTTTATTATCATTTTCAGGATATTCCGTTTCTTACAGAGTGGTCTGTCGAAACGTGGACAGATGAAGTGATTAAAAACCGTGGGGATTTTGATTCTCTGACACATTGCATTATCTATATGGCAGAAGAATGCACGAAGAGAAAAAAAGCACTTTTACATCTTTACCGCTCTGCAAAGAAAGAATATTTTTTGGAATATCTGAATAAAATGGGATACCATATCATCTGTTCCTATGTGGAAAACAGGACAGGGAATCTGCCCCTTACAGAAACGAAAGCAGAAAGCCTGGTACGGTATTATAAATGTACATTTACGGGGATTATTCTTGATTGGCTGGAGGATGATGCCTCCTACGATTTGGTGGGATTTTGCCAGGAAGTGTGTGATCTGTTTGCCGGATCCGGGGAGAAAGCGCTTCTTAAATGTGCAGAAGATTCTTCCACTGATCATTGATTTTCAAAATGACATTAGAAAACAATCTCTAAAATGAAATAAAGCGTCAGATATTAAGACCAGACATTAGACAATTCGTTGTCAAATGTCTGGTTTTTGTATATCTGTGGGTGGTTTGCCCATTGTTGGAATACCTGGATTAGATTAAATTAAAGTTAACACTATCGGATATTTACAGGGAGGGAAAGCTATGAAGATGTTGAAAAAAATAAAGACGGATATGTGGATCAGCGTAGTTATGATGTTTCTAATCGGTGTGTTATTTATTGTCCGACCGCAGGATTCTCTGGAAATAACAGCGATTATCGCGGGTGTGATAATCTTTGTAAATGGTATCTATGATCTGGTTTATTATAAGAGAGCATGGATAGACTTATATTCAAGAGGAACCCTGTTTGAGGGAATTATGAAATGTATCCTTGGAATCTTTATATTTACTCATGCAGGGATCATGACAGTTTTGTTCTCTTATGTGTTCAGCATTTATATCATAATCAATGGTATTATCTGTCTCGAAACAACAGTCTATATGAGACGGCTGTTTCATGTGAGCAGTGTAGGATATGTCATCCTGTCAGTACTTGTGGTTTTGGGAGGAATCATTATGATGTTCTTTTCACCGGATACAGTGAAAGCAGCTGCAATTATGACGGGAATTATTTTCATAACAAATGCGGTGATTGACAGTATAATCTTATATCGCATTCAGAAAATAAGTAAGGAATGTGCAGGACAGCTACAGGAAGCTGTGGATGCATTGAACGGAAATATAATTGATGTGGATGATGATGTGAGATGAAGGAATGGGACAGTCGGTTAATACCAATTTTCAGGCTATAAATCTCTTGAAATACGAATCTTCAGTAGAAATCAGTATTTTTTATACTTGAATTTCTACTGGGGATTCATATTTTTCTATTTTATAAAAATATATGGGCGAAAAAGACGATGAGAGGTGAGGGGATAGCAAATGCGAAAGTAAATGCAACACAAGGGATTCCAATGCTTCTTCAGTGTGCAACAAATAGAAGATGGCAAGAAAATTACAAAGGAAAACATAATGTTGATGCAAAATACGGTTGGTACAGATTTACTACAAGATTTGCACTTCCTGTTTACGAGAGTAATACTGGGGAATTTGAAAGGTTCAATATCTTCAGGATAGAAATGTTGATTAGGCATGCGGCAGATGGAAACCTATATTTGTATGATATGGTGAATATAAAAAAAGAAACGAGCACCCCGCTTGAGCAATAGCTGTACGGTAACAAACCCATTTCTTGTTTCTAATAATACATTGAAAAGAAAAGAATGTCAATGAAAAGAAATAATCTAGAAAAAATTAAGGAATGTCGTTACTGTTCACTCCCGTGTCAATCACTTCGCTGATTGACACGGAGGATGCATGTTTTGAAGCTCTTTAAAAACGGGTTTAATTACAAGCTGTAATGAGGTACAATAGAAAGAGTTATTATATCAGATTTGAGATTGTTTTCCGTCACCATAAGTGGTAAACAACAAATTGGTATTAGTGGAAGGAGTAGGGATGGCGAAAGTACATGGGGAATCGAAGCTGACTTTTTTGGAGTCAACAAGTATTATCATAGGACATGGTGTGGGATCGGGAATCCTTTCGGTCCCATTCCTTGCATCCAGAAATAACTGGCATGATATCATCTGGAGCGCTGCACTGGCATATTGTATGAATCTGCTATTGCATTTTATGATTGCGGAATTGTCTTTGAATAACAATGGCGCGCAGTTTATTAAATGCTTTGAAAATGAGTTGTTTGTTGGAAAACTGAAGATGGCATGTACATGGCTGGCATTTGGATTGCTTGGCTTTTCAGTTGTAGTAAATGTGAGTGGATTTATTACAGGTGCGGCAGCTGTATTTTCTGCATGGTTTCATCTTCCGTCCGTGGTCGGAATGCTGCTCTTTTATGTATTGGCGGCAAGTGTTGTATATATCGGAATGAAACTGGTTGGCATCTGTGAGAAAATTGCAGTGATTTCCATGTTTGGAGTGATCGGGATTCTTTTTGTAGCAACGATGCTTTCAGAGACAACAGAGCTTTCGACAAAGTTCTATTCAAATAACAATATGCTGGCACTTTATAGCATGATCGCATTTTCCTTATCTGCAGTTATGTCTGTGCCACAGGTTGTGAAAGGTTTAGAAGGCGACGAGAAAGGCATTCGCAGAGCAATTGCGGCAGGGACGGGATTGAATATGGGACTGATTCTTTTGATCACATTTATGACGCTTTTGGGATGCTCTAATGTGACAGAGAATGGAGCACTGGTGGATCTTTCCGGTCATCTTGGCGGATGGGTCAGCATTATCGGATATGTATTTTCCTTGCTGGCTCTTGCAACATCTTTCTGGGCAAATACACTGAATCTCAGGGATATCGTGAATGAACAGACGAAATGGGGCGAAAAGATCAGCTGGCTTGCAGCTACATTACCTTGTCTTGTGATCGCGCTTGTGGGAGTACAGAGTTTTGTAGGCTTCACAAGAATGGCAAGTGTAGTTCAGGTCTTGACAGGAGTAGGAGTGATTGTTGCGTACAATCGTTCCAGAAAACGTGCGGGAACCAGCCTGATCTGCGGAAGACTTGGTAGTTTGCCGTTCCAGATACTGGTGGTGGCGGCTTCACTGGTGGCATCTGTAGGAGCAGTGCTTACAGTAACAGTGTGAAATTACAAATATGTTATTACAAAAGTTGATGGAGAAGGAGATTAGAAAATGCAAGAACAGATGAAAGGGAACAGTAGTATTTTAGAAAGATTTGAATTCAGGGATATTAGACAGGAAGAGGCAGATCAGGCAGTATTGATTGAGAAAATTTGTTTCCCGCCAAATGAAGCATGTTCTGAGAAACACATGAAGGAGCGAATTGGTGTGACTCCAGAATTGTTTTTAGTCGCGGTAGATAAAACAACTGGGAAGTTAGCAGGATTTTTGAATGGAATTGCAACGGACGAGGAAAAATTCCGAGATGAATTTTTTACAGATGCATCTTTGAATAATCCAAAAGGAAAGAAAGTTATGATCCTTGGATTAGATGTATTACCGGAGTATCGCGGACAAGGTCTGGCACGAGAGATTGTAAGATGTTATCTGCAAAGAGAAGAAGAAAAGGGAAGAGAAGAAATTGTTCTTACCTGCCTGGATGAAAAAGTAGAGATGTATAAAAGATTTGGTTTTGTAGATTTGGGAATGTCAGATTCTGTCTGGGGTGGAGAAGAATGGCATGAAATGACATATTATTTATGATACCAAGGTCAAAAGGTCTGAAACCACCGGCGCTTGCACAAAGGTGGTGTAATGGCCTTGGGACTCGCTCAATATGAGCATAAAAGTGGAGCGGAAGAATGAGAGCTGTAAAGTCTATTGGAAAATATTTGCCAAAGACTTTACAGCTTTTTTCTAAAAATGTATGATAAGAAAGGAAAATGGTAACTGTTCAGAGCCAAGCAAAATTTCAAAAAACAGGCATGAAATGCTTGCATTTTTAAGGCTGTTTTTGAAATTTTATTTGGCGGATACGCCACACCGACGAAATGCGTAGCATTTTGGAGGTTGGCTCTGAACAGTTACGGAAAATGAAAAATGTGAGATAGATAAGACGAGGAGAAAATATCATGGAGTATTGGGATATTTATGACGCAGAAAAACAGCCGACAGGAAGAAAAATGAAGCGGAATGACTGGTGCTTAAAGGATGGGGAATACCATCTGACAGTACTTGGAGTTGTGGCAAGACCTGATGGGACATATCTGATCACAAAGCGTGTAATGACAAAAGCGTGGGCACCGGGCTGGTGGGAAGTGTCCGGCGGCGCAGCACAGGCAGGAGAGTCTTCAGAGGAAGCCGTTTGCCGTGAGGTGAAAGAGGAGACAGGACTGGATGTTTCGAATGCAGAAGGCGGTTATGTGTTTACTTATAAGAGAGAGAATCCGGGAGAGGGCGATAATTATTTCGTAGATGTTTATCGTTTTGTGCTTGATATTGATGAGACTGATCTGAAGCTTCAGACAGAAGAGACGGATGGATATATGTTTGCGACAAAGGAAGAGATTGAGAGTTTTGCAAAAGAAGGAATCTTCCTTCATTATGATAGTATTAAGAGAGTGTTTGAGTAAATCATAGAATGGGGAAAAGTCATGCATTCAGAAAAGAAGAAAAACAGATTTGAGATTGATATGTGCAATGGCTCGATCATGAATAAGCTGATTTCTTTTTCAATTCCACTGATGTTATCTGGAATTCTGCAGCTTGCATTTAACGCAGTGGATATTGTTGTGGTAGGAAGATTCAGCGGAAGTGAGTCACTGGCAGCAGTAGGGTCAACCACAGCACTGATCAATGTATTTACGAACTTATTTATAGGAATATCTCTTGGGGCAAATGTGCTCGCAGCCAGGTTCTATGCGGCAGGGCGAGAGAAAGAGATGTCGGAGACGGTACACACGGCGATTACATTTGCAATTATAAGCGGAGTTGTGATGGCACTTGTCGGACTGCTCTTTTCCAGGGGTGCGCTGGAATTAATGGGAACACCAGACAATGTGATCAATCTTTCAACACTCTATATGAAGATCTATTTCCTTGGAATGCCGTTTTTCATGTTATATAATTACGGCGCGGCAATCTTAAGAGCGGTTGGTGATACGAAACGACCACTTTTGTTTTTGATCGTAGCAGGTGTGATCAATGCGTGTTTAAATCTTTTACTTGTAATTGTTTTTCATTTGGGAGTAGCGGGCGTTGCGATCGCAACGGTAACAGCGCAGTTTGTATCATGTGTTTTGGTACTGCGTTGCCTGTATAAATCAGACAGCAGTTATCAGTTTCGCTTCTCGAAGTTAATGATAAAAAAAGTATATTTAGGACAGATCTTTCAGGTTGGAATTCCGGCAGGAATCCAGAGTACAGTGATAAATTTCTCAAATGTACTTCTGCAGTCATCTGTCAATTCTTTCGGTTCCGTGGCAATGGCAGGGTATACGGCAGCGAATAACATTTTCGGATTCTTATATGCATCGATCAATGCAGTAACGCAGGCATGTATGAGTTTTACGAGCCAGAATTACGGAGTTGGAAAATGGAAACGAATGGACAGAGTTCTGATCAACTGTCTGATTCTTTCCACAACGATTGCATTGATTCTTGGTGGCAGTGCGTATCTCTTTGGACCGGAGCTACTGAAGATCTATACGGATGATCCACAGGTTATCAGCTGTGGTATGGAGATCCTTTTGTATACAACAGTTACTTATTTTCTGTGTGGATGGATGGACCTGTTCCCGGGATCTCTTCGTGGAATGGGAAAATCAATTGTGCCGATGATCCTTTCCGTGATCGGAACAGTCGGAACGAGAATCGTATGGATCTTTGGGATATTCCCAAGATACAGGTCATTGAAGATTTTGTTCATTTCTTATCCGGCATCTTGGATCATTACGATCATCTTACAGGTGATTTGCTTTATTTTTGTCAGAAGAATCGTTTATGCGCCGCTGAAAAAACGAGAGGCAGCCATATAGTAAAGAGGGAATGCTTTGTTCCAGAATGGTAAGTTGGAACAAAGCGTTTCTTTTTTTGTTACAGCATTTTTTAAAGTATTTTGTAAATGATAATTATTGACAAATGCAACATCCTGGAATAAGCTAGTTTTGTATAACTAATTGATAAAAAATCGCAATAAGCTAAAGAGGATGATAAAAAAATGACATTAAAAGAATTAGCGATTGGAAAGAGTGCTGTGATCAGGAAAGTTGGGGCTTCCGGTGCATTACGGCAGCATTTTCTGGATATGGGTATGATTCCGGGCGCGGAAGTTACGGTAGTAAAGTTTGCACCGATGGGAGACCCGATGGAATTACAGGTGCATGGATATGAACTGACACTTCGTCTTGCAGAGGCAGAACAGATTGAAGTGGAGGAGATTGATGAAAGAACGAACAGCCATGCACGTGGAGAACGTTTGAAACCGGTAGATCACCCGGGACTTGGAGAAGAAGGAAAGTATCATTCTGAAGAAGATGCCAATCCGTTACCGGAAGGAACAGTGCTTACTTATGCACTGGTAGGAAACCAGAACTGTGGAAAGACAACACTGTTTAATCAGCTCACAGGAGCCAACCAGCATGTTGGAAATTTCCCGGGAGTAACGGTAGACCGCAAAGATGGAACGATCAAAGGCTATCCGAATACGAATGTAACAGACCTTCCGGGTATTTATTCAATGTCTCCGTACAGCAGTGAGGAGATTGTCTCAAGAAATTTTGTCTTGAATGAACATCCGAAAGCAATTATTAATATTGTGGATGCAACGAATATTGAGCGAAATCTTTATCTGACAATGCAGCTTCTGGAGATGGATATCCCGATGGTAGTTGCTTTGAATATGATGGATGAGGTGATTGGAAATCACGGATCTATCGATGTGAATACAATGGAGGCATTGCTTGGGGTTCCGGTTATTCCGATTTCGGCAGCGAAGAACGAAGGTGTGGATGAGGTAATACGTCACGCACTTCATGTGGCAAAATACCAGGAACGTCCGCTTCGTCAGGATTTCTGTGATAAGAGTGATCATGATGGTGCGGTTCACAGATGTATCCATGCAGTGATCCATTTGATTGAAGATCATGCAGAAGAAGCGAAACTTCCGGTACGTTTTGCGGCGACGAAGGCAATCGAGGGAGATCCGCTGATCTTAGAACAGTTAAAGCTTGATCAGAATGAGCTGGATATGCTTGAACATATTGTACAGCAGATGGAGACAGAGCGTGAGGTTGACCGAAGTGCTGCAATCGCAGATATGCGATTTGATTTTATCGAGCGTCTCTGTGAGCAGACGGTTGTGAAACCAAAAGAGAGTAAAGAGCGTGTCAGAAGTGAAAAGATTGACAGAATCTTGACTGGAAAATATACAGCAATCCCATGCTTTATCGGAATCATGGTGCTTGTATTTTATCTGACATTTAATGTGATCGGTGCATTTCTGCAAGGACTCCTGGAAATGGGAATCGACAAGTTATCAGGAATGGCTGAGGCAGGATTGATCGTACTCAATGTAAATGATGCGATCCGAAGTCTTGTGATCGACGGAATCTTCACAGGAGTGGGAAGTGTGCTTAGTTTCCTTCCAATCATCGTTACTTTGTTTTTCTTCCTTTCTATGATGGAAGACAGTGGATATATTGCACGAGTTGCATTTGTAATGGATAAACTGCTTCGTAAGATTGGACTTTCCGGTCGAAGCATTGTGCCGATGTTGATTGGATTCGGATGTACGGTTCCGGCAGTTATGGCAACAAGAACATTAACCAGTGAGAGAGACCGTAAGATGACGATCCTTCTGACACCGTTTATGAGCTGTACAGCAAAGCTTCCGATTTATGCATTCTTTGTAAGTACATTTTTCCCGGGTAAGGGTGGACTGATTATGTCAGGTCTGTATGTACTTGGAATTGTAGTCGGAATCCTGATCGCATTCCTTTATCGTGGAACTTTGTTTAAAGGAGAACCGGTACCATTTGTTATGGAGCTTCCGAATTATCGTCTGCCGGGCGCAAAGAATGTGGCACAGCTTCTTTGGGAGAAGGCGAAAGATTTCTTGCAGAAAGCATTTACCGTTATTCTTATGGCAACGATTGTCGTATGGTTCTTACAGAGTTTTGACCTTCATCTGAATCTGGTAGAGGATTCAGCAGATAGTATTCTTGCTATGATTGCAGGAGCACTTGTTCCAATTCTTCGTCCGCTTGGACTTGGTGACTGGAGAATCTGTACAGCGTTGATCAGTGGATTTATGGCGAAAGAAAGTGTAGTATCAACACTTGAGGTATTGTTCGGTGGTGGAATCGCTTCTGTACTGACTCCGTTGTCAGCAGGTGTCCTGCTTGTGTTCAGTCTGCTCTACACACCTTGTGTTGCAGCAGTCGCATCAGTGAAGCGTGAACTTGGTGGAAAATGGGCAATCGGGATGGTGTTCTGGCAGTGTCTGATCGCATGGATTGCTGCGATCATCACAAGAGGGATCGGAATGCTGCTTTTCTAATGGGGAAAGCTGTTACTGTGACAGCAACACAGTAACGAAATGTCCGTGAAATAAATGATAAAATTTATTGACAAAACAGAATTCATTCGTTATAGTAGAGAACGATGTATCAATAAGGTACTATCTGTAAGAAGAACAGTACCGAAAGATGAATTGAATATATTCCGTGAGGGAGTAGTTCGCATGAAAATGTGATTTGTCAACATACCGGTGAGAAAACGTTTGAAATGATCACCTGGCAAATCTTAAAGAATGAGACTCATGTATGTTCTGAATGAGAGGACTAGTTTGTTATATCAAACAGGTAGTCCTTTTGTGACAGAGCATACGTGGGTCTTTTTGTTTTATATATCAGGAAAATACTTTCCTGATATATAAAAAATGCTCCGGTAAGGATGCACATTATTTATTGTAGCGAAACAGATACAGAAGAAAAAAGAAAAGAGGAAAAATCATGGCACTATTTATTGAATTGGTTCTGATGGGAGTCGGGCTTGCGATGGATGCGTTCGCAGTGTCTGTCTGTAAGGGCCTTGGAATGAAGAAGCTGAATAAGAAACAGGCGGTAGTGATCGGATTGTATTTTGGAGGATTTCAGGCACTGATGCCGTTTCTCGGATGGGTTCTTGGAAGCCAGTTCCAACAGTACATTACGAGTATTGATCATTGGATCGCATTCATTTTGCTTGGATTTATTGGCGGAAAGATGATTGTTGAAGCGGTAAAAGAATGGAATGAAGAAGATATTGTTGAAGTAAAAGATCAGCCATTGGATCATAAAAATATGTTTATGCTTGCTATTGCGACAAGTATCGATGCGCTTGCTGTCGGAATCACATTTGCATTTTTAGATACACCGATTATTGAGGCGATTACGATCATCGGAATTACGACAATGATTATTTCTATTGCTGGTGTAGTGATTGGAAATTATTTTGGTGGGAAATATAAACATAAGGCAGAACTGGTCGGTGGAATTATCCTGGTACTTTTAGGTGTACGGATTTTGATTCAGCATCTGTCTGGATTAGCATAAAAATGTGATTGAATATGACATAACAGAAAGGAAATAAAAGATGAGTGATTTGTTTCAAAGTGTGCCATTTGCAGTGCTACTTTTAATCATTGGATTTGTGTTTCTTGTAAAAGGTGCGGATGCATTTGTTGAGGGATGCAGCAGTATCGCAAGGCGGTATCATGTTCCATCATTGATCATCGGAATGACGATTGTGGCAATGGGGACAAGCCTTCCGGAGACGGCGGTCAGTGTGACGGCAGCCATTACAGGAAATAATGCGCTTGCGGTAAGCAATGCGGTAGGATCAAATATTTTCAATCTCATGGTTGTAGTTGGAGCCTGTACGCTTTTTACTTCCGTGGCGGTTCAGGTTAATACGTTAAAGATTGATTTTCCGATTTCTATTTTGTGCGCGGTATTACTTCTGATTCTCGGAGCAGCCGGAATGTCACTGGGACATATAGATGGAGTTGTGTTTATTATTTTATTCCTGGCATTTATCCTCTACATGATCCGTTCTGCACAGACATCTCGTGAGAAAAATGTGGAGCCTGGAGTGGAAGAGGAGGAGTACCTTCTGGAAGCAGAGGAGATTCAGGAAATGTCCATGGGAAAGAGTGTGATTTACATTATTCTCGGAGCAGCAGCGATTGCAGTCGGAAGCGACTGGGTAGTAGATGGTGCCTGTACAGTTGCGGCGGCAATCGGAATCAGTCAGACATTGATAGGACTTACTGTAGTTGCATTTGGAACAAGCCTTCCAGAGCTGGTTACATCGATTGTAGCGGCAAGAAAAGGTGAAGTAGATATGGCACTTGGAAATGTGATCGGTTCCAATATCTTTAATATTCTTATGGTGCTCGGTATCGCGGCGGCAATTTCACCGGTAGCATTTTTGACAGAAAATATCATTGATATTGCAGTACTCATTGTGTTCAGTGTTCTCGGATGGATCATGGCATGGACGAAAAAAGAACTCAATAGAAAAGAAGGTATTATCATGTTACTTCTTTATGCTGTGTATGTTGTGTACATTTGTATGAGATAGTCTGTGATAACTCTGAAACAATAAAAAAGGATTATGTGAAAGGCAAAAAGTACTTGTGCCGATCACATAATCCTTTTTTATTTACGCGAGCAACGAGCCAAAGTCCGTGCTTGCACGAGACCTTGGCGACTGCCGCGATAACTTGAGAAACTCGCAGAGCGTGTTTCTCATAGTTTTCCTATAATTAATGCAAAGTAACCCCAGTCCCATAAAAGGGATTCGAAACTATTTTCCAGATATTCATAAATATCCGCTGTTTCATATCCGGTCATTCGTGTAATGATTACGAGATATTGTCTTAATGTTTCATAAGGAATCTCGGACAAATTTGTATCTGCGCCATCCAGTAACCATCTTAAGAAAATGCTATGGCGGAACGCCGCGTATTCAAGAGCGATCCACTGCATCTGCACAAGCATATTTTCGAGGTCATTTCCAGGAAGCAGGAGATCAGAAAAAATCTCGTTGCGCAGGAAATTGCGAAGCAGTGGTTCATAAAGTTTCAAGTATTGTGTGAACTGTTCCCAGTGTTCCAGTAAGGTGGCTTCGTATGTTTCAGTACCCTCAGGATTTTCAGAGCTTTCTGAAAGAGCTTCTGATATTTCTTCCGCTAAAGCAAGAATTGGATTCAGAGTATCCTGATAGAGTCCTTCTTTCTGATAGTTTACGGAAAGATCCTGCAACAGTTCATTACATTCACTGATCAGATCAAAAGGCGGAAGGTCTATATCTGAAATCGCATTTCCAAGTTCTTTTATCGTACTGTCGGAAAAATAATCTTCTATCAGTTCTTTTGTTAACGGCTGATGCTGGTATAATTCCTGAAGAATATAGAAGCTTTCCAAAAGTTCCTCTTCAATTGTTCTGGAAGAATCGTTAAAAAGATTCAGCAGTTTTTCGCGCAAGAGGAAAAGGATAGAAGCCCCTGTATTGTCAGAATCAGATAAAGTGTCTGATACATCTGGGAAGTGTAGAGATCTTTGCTTGTTCCAGAGGTCGATCACAGCAGGGCAGCAAGGCATCAGCATTTTCTCATTGTGTGTCGGAAAGCGATGTTCTTCTCGTGGAAATGTAGTACATGTCTCAGAAAGGACTTTATCGCCGTAAGCAACAACAAGGCGGCAGAGCTTCTCAGAGTTAAGGAATGGACAGCGATGATCACTGTCCAAGCCTATCACACGCTGTCCGTCTTTTTTGATCGTATAAGCGCTTAAATTTTTCTTCTGTTCAGGTACCGTTTCCGGTGCCTGGAGTTTCTTCCATTTACGGTTCGTATCTGCATCGACACCAATCTTCCATTCCTGGCAGCAGGTGATCGGACAACGGTCGGCGATGCAGGTGAACTCAGAATAATAATCAGGGATTAAATAATTAGTTTCTGTCATCACGGTCATGGAATTCTGTATGCTGCCCAACATATTTGTATGCAGGACGGATGATCTTACCGGCATTTAACAGTTCTTCCAGACGATGTGCACTCCATCCTGTAATACGTGCAATCGCAAAGAGTGGTGTGAAAAGTTCTTCCGGAATATTCAGCATTGTATAAACAAATCCGCTGTAGAAGTCAACATTTGCACAAACCGGTTTCAGCATCTTTCTGTGTGACATGATCTCTTCACCGGCAATTCTCTCTACACGGTCGTAAAGTGCAAATTCGTCATCAAGTCCTTTTTCAGAAGCAAGCTGCTTTGCATAGCTTTTCAGAATCTTTTCTCTTGGGTCAGAGATTGTGTAGACTGCATGTCCCATTCCATAGATCAGTCCAGTTTTATCAAAGGCTTTTTTATCAAGAATCAGGCGGAGATACTCACGGATCTCATCTTCGTCAGTCCAGTCTTTGACAGACTTCTTAATATCATCAAACATACCCTGTGCCTTCAGGTTCGCACCACCGTGGCGAGGTCCTTTCAGAGAACCGATGGAAGCAGCAATCGCAGAATAAGTATCTGTTCCGGAAGAAGTAACAACGTGAGTTGTGAACGTAGAGTTGTTACCACCACCGTGCTCTGCATGAAGAATGAGTGCTACATCAAGAACCTTGGCTTCCAGTTCTGTATATTGTCCGTCCGGACGAAGCATATACAGAATGTTCTCTGCAAGAGAACGACCTTTTTCCGGGTTGCGGATCAGGAGCGTTTCATCTTTACGGAAATGTCTGTACGCATGATAAGAATAAACGGCAATCAGTGGAAGCTTTGCGATCAGTTCGAGAGCCTGACGCAGTGCATTCTCTACAGAAATATCTTCCGGGTTCTCATCGTAGGTATATAATGTGAGGACACAGCGCTGAAGCGCGTTCATGATGTTAGGGCTTGAGGCTTTCATGACAACATCACGAACAAAGCGTCCGCTTAAGTCTTCTAATTCAAATAAAACTTTCAGGAAATGATCTAATTCATCTTCTTTTGGGAGACGTCCAAAGAGGAGAAGGAAAGTTGCCTCTTCGAATCCAAAACGTTTGCCCTGCAGACCTTGTATGAGATCATTTACATTGATACCCTGATAGTAAAGACTACCTTCAGCAGGAATTTTACGTCCATTCACAACATCAAAACCACAGACATCGGATACTTCAGTAAGTCCGGTGAGAACTCCACGTCCTGTGGAATCACGAAGTCCACGTTTTACATCATATTCTTCATAAAGGTTCGGGTCGATACGGTGTCCTTTCAAAAGAGTTTTTTCTAAATAGTCCATTTCACTGCGCAGACCGTCAGTGTTTGCAATTAATATATCATTTGAATTCATAGTCTTCATCCTCACAATACATACATGTTTTCTAGTGTCTTGATAATGCATTTTAATGTAATTATAAACAGTTAAAGTAGAATTTGCAAGAAATATATATGTATTCTTGCAAAAACATGAAAAAAATCAAGAAAAGTACGCATAAAACAGAATAAAATGAATATTGAATTGTTAGATAACTCAAAAATAAGAATGCTTAAATGAATTTTCCAAATCGTCAGAAAGAACAGTACTTGGCTGTGGTCATACCAGATACCAAAGAGCGGATTTATTGTGAAAATACAAAAATATAGAGGGGGATTTTCTTATAAAGTGCCGAAAAATATGAGAAACAGGTGCATTTGTTGACGCATAATAAGAAGAAGAGTATAATGTTAAAAAGATAACAATATATTGGTATAACCAATTGAGAGAAGGAGGGGGATAATTATGTTATTCCAAATTTATGGCGATGGTGCCGGCTGGCAGCTGCTAGGCTGGTTATTGGTATTTGCCGGGCTTGTTCTTGCAAATGAGTTTGCGAGACGAACAAAAATCGGGGGATTGATCTGCTTTGTAGCAATTCCGGCGATACTTACGGTTTATTTCATTGCAATTTATGTCTGTGCAGCAAATGGCGCAGAATGGGCACTGAATAACGATACTTATGTACATATGACAAGCTGGTTCCATTATGCAAAATTGTATGCTGCAACAGCAGGATGTATTGGTTTTATGATGTTGAAGTACAAATGGGGAATTGGTAAGACAGAATGGTTCAAAGTATTCCCGTTTGCAATCGTTGCAATCAATATCCTGATCGCAGTAGTAAGTGATTTCGAATCAGGAATCCGTGGATTCATGGCTATGAAAGAATTTGGTGATCGCTGGTGGCTGTCTTCAGAAAATGTATGGCTCTACGGAGGATGGTGGAACTGGGTGAACGGAATTGCCGGAATCCTGAACATCTTCTGTATGACAGGATGGTGGGGAATCTACACATCCAAGAAGCATGACGATATGCTCTGGCCGGATATGACATGGTGCTTCATTATTGCATATGATCTGTGGAACTTTGAGTACACATATAACAATCTGACAACACATGCATTTTACTGTGGTGTTGCATTACTTCTTGCTCCGACATTTGCAAATATGTTCTGGAACAAGGGTGGCTGGATCCAGAACCGTGCAAATACACTGGCTCTGTGGTGTATGTTTGCCCAGGTATTCCCGTTATTCCAGGATGCAAGCCGCTTCTCAGTAATTCCGTCTCTGTATTCTGACGGATTCATGGATGCAGCAGTAAGACCGACAAGTGCGAATCCAACCATGCAGGGTGTGATCGCGGTAATTGCACTTGCAGCGAATGTGATCTGTCTGGCTGCAATTATTAAGAGAGCAAAACAGCAGAAGAAGAATCCTTATAAGAATGAGATCTTTACAGATCAGAAAGATTATAAGGAAGCAATGGCGAGAGCAGAAGTTTAAATTTGTATTTGTCTGTCTGATTCTCCATATTGAAGCAAAGGATTGGGTGGTGAATAAGGCCGCAAGAATGATGCTATATTGCATCGGACACCGGCCCGCTCTACCTCATCCCCTTGAAAGTATGTAACGTAAGAGCCAGAACAGTTACCGTGAGTGGTGCCTGTCTGGCTCTTACTAACATACTGAACAAGGTGTATTCGGAACGCTCCTGCCTTACATGTGTCCTCAACAATATAGCACCATCCTCGCTTCGTTATTCCAAACAGAAGTGTTTGCTCAACAGGACGAATCTGAAAGACTTCATACAAGTTTTGATTTGTTGCACGTAAGTGATTGCTGTGGAACGAATTCAACATTTAAATACAGAAATTTACAATTCATAGTAAATCTGATGTTTCCCATCAATGCAGTCCTGCATGGATTTCTGAATCCATTCAATTGCTCCTTGGGTGTCTCGGTCTCGGATGTAGGTCCAGGTCTTATAATTACTTCGGTAGAGTTCTTCTATCCCATAGAGTTCACAATAACGTTCCCACATATTAAAAATCGGTGCACGGAAAGAATGGAAAATAAGTGGAATCAATGTATTTCCGGAAATCAGGGCAAACTCGTGTTGGAATTCGTAAGCAGCTTCAATGGCAGTGGTGACATCCTGTGCATCACGGATCTGATTGACGAATTCGAGGAGACGTTGGATGTTTTTGTCGCTGATCGTGTCGATGGCTAGCTGTGCAGCAAGTGTATCAAGCGCAATGCGGACTTCGAAGATGGAACGGATCTCCTGATCACGCATACGTCCGCCATTGTAATTCATGATTGCAATCAATGTATCCAGAGTCCCTTTTCTGCGGAAATCTGCTACATAAGTTCCACTGCGGGGTTTTACGGTGAGGAATCCTTTCTTCTCCAGCTCACTGATCCCACTGTTGACAACCGCACGGCTGACCTGCATCATTTCAGCAAGCTGGCGTTCCGGCGGAAGTTTATCTCCGACCTGTAGCTTGCCGGAAAGAATCAGATGTTCTAATTGTTCAATAAACAGATCCCTCAGGGAAGGGGAACTGATCTTCTGAAATTCCATAATAAATTCTCCGTTTCGTAAGCGTTATCTTCATAAGGCGTGTTTTAATGAGAAAAAATGTTGAAAATCTTATAAAAATTAACGTTTGTTGTTGATAAGTTTATTATAGGAAAAACAGGTGGTAGATTCAATACTCTATATTTATATCAGACGTGGGAGTCAATCTTCCATCTGGTATAGTCTCCGGCAAGATCACAGAGATGCGCAGAAGAATGCCGGGGAATTCTTGAAATGCAAAAAGATTGTGGTATTATAGTTAGAGTAAATTGTGCGAGTACATCAGATATGAGAGGAAAAATCATGGTAAAGATAGATTTAATCACAGGATTTCTGGGAGCTGGAAAGACAACATTTATAAAAAAGTATGCATCTTATCTGCTTCGTCAGGGTCTGAATATCGGAATTCTGGAAAATGATTTCGGTGCGGTGAATGTGGATATGATGCTTCTGCAGGAGCTGCAGGGGGAGAAATGTGAGTTGGAAATGATTTCCGGAGGGTGTGATAAAGAGACACACCGCAGACGCTTCAAGACAAAGCTGATCTCTATGGCAATGTGCGGATATGACAGAGTAATCGTGGAGCCGTCAGGAATCTATGACGTGGATGAATTTTTTGATGGATTAAGAGAGGAACCTCTGGATCGGTGGTATGAAATCGGAAGTGTGATTACAATTGTAGATGCGAGACTGGAAGATAATCTGTCAGATCAGGCGGAATATTTGCTGGGATCTGAGGCGGCGGATGCGGGTGTGATCGTGCTGAGCAGGCTGGATAAGGACAATGCTTGTGAAGAACAGAAAAACAGAATTATTTCACATGTCAATCGTTCTCTTGAACGCATTGGATGTACCAGAAGAATTGAAAAAGAAGTGATTGCAAAAGACTGGGATATGCTGACAGAGGAAGATTTTGCACAGATTCAGAACAGCGGCTATCAGATTGAGTCGTTTCGCAGACCGGAAGGTACAGAAAAGGATGGATTCCAGACCTTATATTTTATGAATCTGAATCGGACAGAAGAAGAACTGGTTCCGGCTGTGGAAAAGCTGTTTGGTAAACGTGGATACACAGATGATTCTGAAAAGGAAAACAATAAAAATCTTAATGATATCGGAAAAGTGTTCCGTGTAAAGGGATTTATGAAGAATCAATCCGGTGACTGGATGGAGCTGAATGCGACAACGCAGAAGATGACAGTAAATCCAATCGAAGAAGGACAGGAGATTCTGATCGTGATCGGTGAGGATTTGAAAGAAGACAAGATTCGTGAGTTTTTGGAAGATAAATGAACTGAGGGAGCGGAAAATGAGTGAAATTCAATTGCCGGAAGCATTTCTGAAACTAGGGGAAGTGCTGGAACAAGGACAGTTTGAACTGCTTTTTACAGAAGAAAAACTGCGGCTGGTTTATTTGATGAACGATGCGGTAGAGAGCTTTCTTGTCTTTGAAAACGCAAGAATGACAGGGCAGTATAGAGAGGATTATGAAGGTGAACTAGAAGCGGAGTTAAGTGTAACAGAAGAACCGGAGGAGTCCTATGTCCTTGTAGTTCATCAGGGTGAGACCGTAGTTACGATTTTTTTTGAGGATTTAAGTGAAGAAGTACACTTATATGACTATGGAGAAATCGGACATTTCTGGGTGAAAGGTGCGGAGTATCTGCGGCAGATAGAATATAAGATTGCAATCGTACGGGATAAACTGGATTATCTGGGAGCAAAATACTGTAATCAGACGGAGCGGAAACTAGCTGTACTGGCGGACTTTCCGCCGCTGAATCATTGTTGTTATCCGGCAGTTTCAGAGCAATATGTAGTTCCAAGGGAAAAACCGTGGGTACCGTCAGCAGAAGCACATCAAGTGATGCAGGAACTTGCGGCAACAGTAGAAGATAAAAAGTTACTAAGATGTCTAAAGGTTTATCAGAAACATCCATGGAAACGGAGTGCAAAAAAGATTGCCGGGATGCTGCAGGAAAAGCGTCATGCAGAAGTTATAGATCTTTTGATGGAAGAACTGAAGATGGCAGCAGCAAATTATCCGAGAAGAAAATTCTCAGATGAGGAAGAAGATCAGAATCGTAAGACGGAGAAGAAAGCATCAGAACGGAAACGGGAGTTGGAGAAGCAAGGATTCCGGATAAATGTATTTCGTGAGGAACCATTTATTGCATCAAGAGATTCTCTCCAATATAAAATCAGTCTGATGATCTGGGAAAAGAAAGGAAAAAAACGAAAAGTTCAGATAGAAGAATTTTCTGCTGACCGGAGAGGATAAGTATGGAACCATTTTATTATAGTAAGATGAATAAGATGCAGCAGGCGGCGTATCATGCAATCTGTCAGGGCGTCTTGCAGATGGAGAAGGAGATTCAGGTACCGCGTATGGGCGGAGAAGAACTGTATAATGTATTCTTTCAGATGCGTCTGGATCATCCGGAGATTTTCTGGGCAACAGGATTTAAATACCGCTATTATCAGGAATCACCGAATATCCAGTTTTTGCCTGAGTATTTGTTTGACCGGGCGAAAGTGAAAGAACATCAGAAAGCAATGAAATCCAGAGTAGAGAAACTTGCACGACCGGCGCAGAAATTGTCAGAATCAGAGAAAGAAAAATACATTCATGATTTCATTTGCGAAAATGTAAAATACGATAAATTAAAGAAGCCTTATTCACATGAGATTATTGGACCGTTAGGACAGGGCGTCGGAGTCTGTGAAGGAATCGCAAAAGCGGTGAAAGTGCTGTGCGATGAGCTTGGAGTCTGGTGTATGATCGCTATTTGCGGAAATAATCCGGATAAAGGGATCAAGTATCGTCATACATGGAATATCGTGCGGATTAATGGGAAATATTATCATTTAGATGCGACATTTGATAATACACTTACAAGAAACTGTACGATCGGAGAAGAAATCCGTTATGATTATTTCAATCTGGAAGATAAATCGATTTTCCGGGATCATGAGCCTTTGATCGCTCCGGCTATGAAGTGTACGGATGGAGATCATTTCTATTATAAAGAAAAGAAACTGTCTTTTACAAAACCGGAAGAAGTTTACAAAAGAGCACTTCAGATGGCAAAGAAAGGAAGAATTCTGACGTTTCACTGGCGCGGAGGTTATCTGACAAAAACAGTTCTGGAAGAATTGCTTGATCTGATTGAAAAAGCAGGTGCGGAGAAAGGGAAGAAACCAAGAATCAGTCTTAACTGGCCACAGGCAGTGATTCGTTTTGGTTATGTTGATGCAGATATAGCAGGAAGTGGTGCAGCAGAAGAAGTACAAATGGAAGAAGCGAATGAAGGTGAGATGCATTCTGACTAAAATACATATTTGTAACTGTTCAGAGTCAAGCAAAATTTCAAAAACAGCTATGAAATGCTTGCATTTTTAAGGCTGTTTTTGAAATTTTATTTGGCGGATACGCCGCACCGACGAAATGCGTAGCATTTTGGAGGTTGACTCTGAACAGTTACACATATTTTATATATGCTTCAGACCGCGATTGGTATCAGAGTGACAGTTGAGAATTTACAAGAAAAAGTCAGTGTGATAGAATAGGATTGAACCGTGAAAGTTGTCGATATCTGCAAGATATAAGTGGGAAGAGAAACAACTTTCAAAAACCAAGAGATGGTGACAAAAGAGAGGTTAAACAGATGATAATTGTAAAAACATACAGAGGACATATTCGTAATTGGGAAGAACTTTGCGAGAGACTTGGAATTGATCTTACACTTTCAAGAGAAGAAAGAGAACATGAAATTCTGATCAAGGCATATCAGACATGGGGATGTGAGATGGCAGATCATATGCATGGAATGTTTGCATTTGCCCTGTGGGACGAAGAAGAGCAGAAGCTTTTCTGTCTGAGAGATCAGTTTGGAACAAAACCATTCTATTACTATGAGACAGAAGATGGGGAGCTTCTTTATGGAACAATGATCCGTGATATTATTGATCAGCCGGGATTTAAGAAAGAACTGAATGAAGAGATGCTTCAGTTGTATTTAAGTCTGACTTATGTTGCCGGAGAGAATACATTTTTCCGTGGACTGAAAAAACTGTTGCCGGGACGCTATCTGATCTGGCAGGATGGAAAGCTTGAGATTCACAGATACTGGAAACCGGAATTCCATCCGGATGAGAGCAAGACTCTGGAAGATTGGGCTGATGAGATCCATAATACTCTGAAAGAAATCATGCCGGAAGTGAAGACCGCAGATGAGAGAGTGGAGTCATTCCTGTCAGGTGGTGTAGATTCTTCCTATGTGCTTGCGATGTCTGATGCAGATCAGGCAGACTGTTGTGGATATGAGGAAGAGAGATTTGATGAATCTGTTCTTGCAGAGAAGACAGCACAGCTTCTTGGAAGAAAATTCTCCAGAAGTATCATTACACCGGAGCAGTTCTTTGATATTGTACCTTATGTTATGTACAATATGGAGCAGCCACTGGGAGATGCATCTGCGATTGTATTTACACTTGGATGTAATGCGACAGCAGAACATACGAAGATCTGCTATTCCGGAGAGGGTTCTGACGAATTCTTCGGCGGTTATAATATGTACAGAAATGCAGAGCGTTATGGTGAGAATCTGAAGAATTTCTATGTTGGAAATACCAATATCATGAAAGAAGACGAGAAGCAGAAGATTCTTAAGAAATACGATCCAGACGTACTGCCGATTGAACTTGCACGAGGAATCTACGAGGAGACAGAAGGTCTTGATCCGTTGACAAAGATGTCTGATGTAGATATTCAGATCTGGCTGGAGGGTGATATTTACCTGAATGTTGATAAGATGAGTACAGCAGCCGGACTTGAGATCCGTATGCCGTTGACAGATAGAAGAATTTTTGATATCGCATCTCGTATGCCGTCTCGCTTTAAAGTAAATGAAGAGCAGAATAAGGTGGCATTCCGTACAGCAGCTGCAAAGGTTCTTCCGGAAGAAATTGCATTCCGTAAGAAGTTAGGATTTATCGTACCAATCCGTATCTGGATGGCCGATGAGAGATACAATCAGGATGTACAGCGTCTCTTCCATAGTGATATTGCAGAGAAATTTTTTGATGTGGATGCGATCAACGCGATTTTTGATGAATATGTTGGAGGAAATTCTGATAACTGGAGAAAAGTATGGACAATCTATACTTTCCTTGTATGGTATGAAGAGTACTTTGTGAAAAGATAATAAACATATTGACTATTAAGAATTTGAATATTTTTACTAATGGGGTGGAAGCATAAAAAGCTTTGCCCCTTTTTTATCCCCTTTGATTATCCGGATTATTCCAGAAGTCCTGAAAAAGAGACAAAAGAAAATCCACCGTATGCACCTACGCTATACAGTGGACCTTCACTTTGTTATTCCATCCATTGGAATATTCCTCCTTATTTACTTGATATCTATCTGAAACTATTATCTCAAATAGTGATTTTATATTTTATTTCATTTAATTATCCCATTGGAATATCCTTCTTTCGATTTTTCTTTTATCTATTTTTGGATTTTAACTTATCGTCCCATTGGAATTTACCTCTTTCATTTTATTTGTTTGATGATTTAATGAACTATCCCATTGGATTCTACCTCTCTCTCTTTAAATATCGTTTCCGTTTTTTAAATTACTCTTTCTGGTGGTTTGTACCTCTTTCTTTAGATTTTTTTTAAAGATTTAATTTACCTTCCCATTGGACTGTACCTCTTTTTCTTTAAAATTAATTTTAATGAAAGGATTAAGTGTCTGGTGGTTTGTCCTCCTTTTTTGTTTTTTATTTCGTTTTCTTTTGTTGATTCTATATTAACTCACAGATAGGAATTTGTCAATAGAAAATCAGAAAAAAGTTAAAAATAATTTAAATATACAGAAAATAAGAAACAAAACGCAAAAGATACAGGCTATTGATTGCGTTTAAGGTAATTGCATTAGACAGAAAAGTGGACGCAATCTATGAAAACATGGTATGATACTAAGAAAAGAGTTGCCAGCCGTACATAGAATGAACAGCAACAGAATGCAATGCTGTAGGCACCTTGCAACGGACGGGAAATGGAGAGAGAAAATTGAGCAAAGAGTCAAGAACCAGCTGTGAAACATGCACTTATTATATTTATGACGAGGAATATGAGTGTTATCTCTGCGATAAGAATATGGATGAGGATGATTACATCCGTCTGATGACAAATCAGCATTATCAATGTCCATATTATCGGAATGGAGATGATTATCTTGTTGTCAGAAAACAGCTGTAGAATCAATAGGAAAAACGCAGAAACATAAAGATAGAAATGAAAGATAAATAAGAAAAGCGGGAGAATCGTTGAATCAGATTCTCCCGTTTTTTAAGAAAGCCCTTTGTGCAAGCACCGGTGGTTTCAGACCTTTTGACCCTGGTATCATTAAAGGGTTTTCAATACTTTTAAGAGTCGGTTATTGTCTTCAGGTTTCATAATGCAGAAGCGGATAAATTCGCCATCCAGACATTGGAAAGAAGAGCAGTCACGGATCATAAGTCCTTCTTTTATACAAGCTTCGAATACATCGAAAGAAGTTACTTCTGGTTTTAAAATCTTCACAAGGATAAAGTTTCCATATGGAAAATAAACCTTGAAAGAAGACATCTTTTTTAATTCAAGAAACATCCGGTCACGTTCCGTCAGGATTAATGCGCGTGTCTGGCGGATGTAGGAAGTGTCTTTGAACATCTGCTCGCCGGCATATGCTCCAAGGCTGTTTAAGGACCATGGAATCTGTTTTTCCTTCATCTGAGATAAGAATTCTTTATTTCCGGTAATGCCGTATCCAAAACGCATCCCAGGAGCTGCGTAGAACTTGGACACACCACGCAGTACCATGAGATTAGTGAATTCTTTTGTGTATGGAACAGCGGTTACTTCCTGAACGGAAGGTGCAAATTCTACATAAGTTTCATCAATCATGACAAAGATATCGCGGTTTGCACAGAAGGAAAGCAATGCACGCATTTCATCTTTTAAGATTGCAGAAGAAGTTGGATTGTTCGGATTGCAGAGAATCAGAAAATCATATCCATTTAATAAAGTCCGGCAAAGATCTTCTACATCTAATTCAAAATCTTCCGCTTCCTGAAGATGATAATAGTCCTGTGTACTTCCGGAGAAAGAAAGTTCTCTGGAGTATTCAGAATAGGTTGGACCAAGAATCAGAGTGCGCTTCGGTGCTCTTGTTTCAATCAACAGTGAAATCAGTTCGCTTGAACCGTTGCCTGGCAGGATGAAATCAGCAGGAACATCGCAGTATTCAGCAATTGTGTTGCGAAGTGATTTATAATCCCGGTCAGGATAAGAAGAAAAGAGATCCACATGAGCCGCAACAGCCTCCTTAACAGAAGAAGAAAGTCCGAGTGGATTTACATTTCCGGCAAAGTTTGTAATACTGTTTTGGTCGATATGATAATATTCACTGATTTTCTCAATATCACTTCCATGAAAAACTGGTTTTGTATTCGTCATAGGCGTCTCCTCCTTAGCAGGTTTCAAATAAAATTCCAAGTGTATTTGGTCCACAATGGCTGGAAATCGTACAGCTTGCTTTCGTTATATGGATTTCATCAAAATGCATGGTTTCTTCAAGCGTATTCTTAACAAGTTTAATGTATTCCGGGTCAATTCCTGAATGTGTGATAAAGATCAGAGATGGATCGATATCCGGATAAGCAGCAAGTTTGTCTTTGACATATTTCACAAGAACTTTATCAAGCGTTCCTCTATATTTCTTTCCTACATTCATACTGCCATCTGCTGTGCTGACTTCGATACATGGCTTTAATTTCAAGACATTTGCTCCGAGAGCAGCGAGGGTGGAACAGCGTCCACCTGCATGGAGAAATGTCAAGGTATCCAGAATAAAGCTGGCATGGCAATGCTTTGTGCGTTCGCGAAGGGCTTTGGCAATATCCTCCGCCTTCATTCCCTGCGCGATCATCCGACCGGCATCTGTTACAAGAAGCCCTGTTCCTGTGGAGAGAGAACAACTGTCAATCACATGAACATGCCCGAGCTCTTCAGCAGCGATACAGCAGTTTTGATGAGCACTGGAAAGCGAACTTCCAAGATTGATATGGATTACTTCATAACCGTCGTCAATCCAGGGTTTAAAGTGTTCAATATATTCCGCAACATTGACAGCGGCTGTCTTTGGCAGGATTTTTTCATCGTAATATTTCTGATAAATTTCTTCCGGTGTAATGTCAATGCCGTCCTTATAATCTTTTCCATCCAGAATGATGTGGAGTGGAAAATAGTGTACGTGATAACGTTCTTTCAGTTCCTGATCCAGGTCACAGGTACTGTCGGCACTTAAAATGATCTTATTTGTAACAGAATCAGTCATAATTTTCCTCCTGAATTAGTTCAACAACTTGAATTGTATGGCTAGTATGTATTTATACTGCATAATGTGTACACAAATTATAACATATTTTTCACATAGAGTATAGTTTTTGTATCCAAAAAACAATACAAAATAAGACTTTTTTGCTATTGTTTGCTCATAATTACTACTTGTTCGCTCTTACTATATTGAAAATGTAAAGAAGTGTAGATTCTTTTATTGACATATATAGATTATCGATATATAATCAGGCTAAGATATATAGATAACCGATATATCAGCTGGGAGTCAATCACCCAGCTGATATAGCCTCCGGCAGGATTGCAGAGGTGCGCAGTAGAAGTATGTCATGCAATTGCATGACGCGCACCTCGCAGCAAGAATGCCGAGGCATTCTTGAACTACTGTAAGATGAGCTTCATTCTGCAGTGAGAATGTTAAGAAGTGTACGGTTAACGTAAAATCAGAAAGATTAGGAGGAATTGTTATGGCAGTTGACAGAAGTCTGGTATCAGGAAGCACAACGATGTTGTTATTAAAGCTTTTATCCGAAAAGGATATGTATGGTTACGAGATGATCGAAACCTTGAGGGAAAAATCACAGAATGTATTTGAATTAAAGGCGGGAACATTATACCCATTGCTTCATGGAATGGAAGATAAGAAATATCTGACTGTTTATGAGAAAGAGGTCGGCGGTAAGGTTCGTAAGTATTACAGTATTACGAAAACCGGGAGGAAAGTTTTAGAAGAGAAGAAAGAAGAGTGGAAAATTTATTCATCGGCTGTAGTGAATGTACTGAATGCAGCAGTTTGTTAGAAAGGGTGATGTTTGATGAGACGAGAGGAGTATTTACATACATTAACAGAACAGATTCGCTGTAAGATGGCAAGAGGGACGATAGAACAGGAGATTAATGATCATATTGAGGATCAGAAAGCGGAATTCCTGTGTGAAGGAATGAGTCAGAAAGAAGCGGAAGAAGCTGCGGTTCGAGAAATGGGAGATCCGGTAGAAGTCGGGCTTGAGATGGACAGAATCCACCGGCCGACAATGGCGTGGGGAATGATCGCATTAATTGTTGGATTAAGTCTTGCAGGCTATCTTTTACGAAGTGTTATGTATCAGACTGTTCTAGGTATTGAGCAGAGTGCGGGAAAAACAGAAGAATTGTTCTGGACAGGAATGTCATCGAGCTGGCATACATCACTGGAACTGCCGGCACTTTTGCTTGGACTTATGCTTATGATCGGTATTTGCTATATGGATTATACGAGGATTGCGGCTTATGCAAAACCAATCTTGATCGCGTATCAGGTTTTACTTTTAGTTGGACTGCAGGTTGCCGGAGCGAAAGTAAATGGATCAACCAGATATCTTATAATGCCGGTCGGAAATTTTGGATTGAATCTGAATGATTTACTCTGGCTGACGATTCCGTTGTTCGCAGCGGTATTATATAGCTACAGAGGTCAGGGATATCGGGCAATTTTAAAGACGATCATTTGGATGATCATTCCGACCTATTTTCTGATCATAAGAAGCCAGAGTCTGATCGCGTCAATGATACTGGAAGTGGTGTATTGTGTGGTGCTGGCGGCAGCTGTTTACAAAGGCTGGTTTCAGGTTTGTAAAAAGGCAGTACTTACGGGAATCGGAGCAGTTGTTGTTCTGATACCGGTTCTGCTTGCAGGAGGCATCTGGTGCTTTGGCAAGGCTTACCAGAAAGAGCGTATAGCGGCTATTTTATCGATTGGTGATTATGCAGAAGATTTCCCAATAGTCAATGTGATTCGGGAAATGATTTCCGGAAGTTCAGCGTTTCATGGTAATCCGCAGTTTAAAGAACTTCTGACATCCGTAGACGGAAGTGTCCATCTGCTTGCCAGTGTGGTAGCAGCTTATGGAATCCTGGCAGGTATTCTGCTGGTTCTTTGTCTGGTAGTTCTGATCCTTCGGTTTGCCAAGATTTCGTTAAATCAGAAGAACCAGCTTGGTATGGTGATGGGAACAGGATGCACGGCATTGTTCCTGATCCAGGCAGCTGTTTTTATCTTAGAAAATCTGGGGGGAGTCGTCAATATGGGAATTTACTGTCCATTTTTTGGAACAGGAAGATCCGGGATGCTGACGTCTTATATCCTGCTTGGATTACTGCTTAGTATCTGCAGATATCAGAAGACAGCACCGGAACCGGTGATTCAAAAAAAGGATGTTCCTGGATGGAAAAAAAGATTTTTTGAAAAGGAAAGAGGATAATATTTTAGAAATGGTTTAACTGCAATTATTTCATTTAAAATGCATGATCCGCAATTTGAAGGACAAACAAAGGGTAAATTAGGTAGTTCAATAGCAAAAACAGCAATGGAAAATATAGTAGTTAATTATGGTACAGTTTTCTTTGATACTCATTATGATATTTTAAAAGCATTTATAGATAATGCAATTAAAAACATGAATGAAAGAAAAAAAATTGAAAAGAAAACAACTGCAATAACAAAGAATACTTATGAAATTAGTAATAAATTGGCAGATTGTAATTCTTGTAAAACAGAACCTGAAAAATGTGAGATATATATTGTAGAAGGTGATAGTGCAGCAGGTACTGCAAAAGATGCAAGAGATAGAAAATATCATGCAATACTTGCTTTACGTGGAAAAATATTAAATATTGAAAAAGCTTCTTTGGATAAAGTATTTGATAATAAAGAAATTCAAACAATGATTGCATCATTTACTTCTGATCAAAAATATGGTGAAGAACTTGATTTATCAAAAATGAGATACGGTCATAATATAATTATGACAGATGCAGATGTTGATGGAGCACATATTACCACATTATTGTTAACATTTTTCTATAGATATTTCAAACAATTAATTCAAGAAGGATATATATATATTGCTCTTACTCCACTTTATATTGTTGATTATATTGAAAAAGGAATGAAAGAAAAAAAGAAATATTTTTGTATAATGATAAAGAATTAAATGATTTTAAAAAACTTGGTCATAAACTTGTGAAAATTAGTAGAGCAAAAGGATTAGGAGAATTAGATGCTGAACAATTAGAGACTGCTGCTTTTAATAAAGATACTAGAAGATTAGTAAATGTAAAAATAGAAGATGCCATTCAAGCAAATAAAATAACATCTTTGTTAATGGGAAATGTTGTGGAAGGCAGAAAACAATTAATTATTAATGAATCAAAATCTTATAAATATACAACATAAAAATAAATCCCCAAATAGGGGATTTATTTTATTTAATAATTTTCTAGTGTTGAAAATAATTGTGAGAAATTATTTACATAATCATCTTCAGCTAATTTTTGACAAAATACTGAAATCCCAATAGTGCGATAACTATCATTTACAATATTTTGATTGTGTGTAGATGATGCAAACCAATCATTACATACTTGTTCTGCACTTTGTTGACCTTTTGCAAGATTTTCTGCATCAGTATGTGCATATGCATAAAGATCTGTAATTGCTCTATTTCCATTTGGTCTA
This sequence comes from uncultured Mediterraneibacter sp., assembly GCA_934309345.1. Lineage (GTDB taxonomy): Bacteria > Bacillota > Clostridia > Lachnospirales > Lachnospiraceae > Mediterraneibacter. The sequence continues at coordinate 46,543 of CAKRDD010000024.1, forward strand.
GTGTGTGAATAAGAATAAGTAATTTCAATTGCTCTTGTGTTAGCTGCATCTTGAAGTGGAGTAGTATCTCCTGCTAATGATAGAAGTGGAAGTCCTTCAGCATAATTTGCTCTCTTCTCATTAATAATTTCAAGAATTTTATCTCTCATTTCAAGATCAAAGTGTCCAACAACTGTTGTTGTTTTTCCATTTCCAAGATCAATTGTATACTCTTGATCATTAAATTCTTTCTTCTCAGCACCACATTCACTACATTTATAATAGATATATTGTAAATCTCTACCAGTTTCTGTATATGAATGATTTTCAGGATTTAAATCAAGTTCAACTGTTTTAATATCTCCACAAACTTTACAAGCATAATTTACATGACCATGTGTAGAGCATGTTGAATCAACTCTTTCTACTTCTGTATTCATATCATAATCATGACCTGTTTTCGGCAACGCTTCCTGATAGCTCTTTCCACACATTGTACAACGGTATTCATTGTAACCATCTGTTGTACAAGTAGCTTTTACAGTTTTGGTTAACTGATAGTTGTGATCAACGAGAGCTAATTCTGTTTTTTTCGTTTCGTTGCATCTACTGCACTGGTAGAGATCAAAACCTTTTACAGTACAGGTAGAATCCTTGTGATCAATTTTTTTGCTGAAGTCGTGTCCGAGCTTCTGCTGTGTAGTTTTAGTATAAGTGTCCTTACAGTTTGAACAAGTATATACATCGTATCCATCCGCAGTACAGGTTGCAGCTACTTTCTTGGATACTTGATAGTTGTGTCCTGTCTTTGAAAGTTTCTCCTGGTAGGACTTATTACACATAGAGCAGGTGTACTTTTTATAACCATCCTCAGTACAGGTAGCTTTTATAGTTTTGGTTAGCTGATAGTTATGGTCAACGAGAGCCAATTCTGTTTTTTTCGTTTCGTCGCATCTACTGCACTGGTAGAGATCAAAACCTTTTACAGTACAGGTAGAATCCTTGTGATCAATTTTTTT
>CAKRDD010000025.1 GCA_934309345.1 uncultured Mediterraneibacter sp.
AAACCGTTCTTAAAAATCTTCTCTTAAAGAAATTTTCAAGGGTTGTTGTTGTCTATTGTTCAGTTATCAAGGTTCTTACTTCGCTTTGTTCACTTGCGACAGCTCATTTATTTTATCATAAGCATTTCGCTTTGTCAAGAACTTTTTTGAAGTTTTTTATTTTTCGCTTCATCACTTTGTTTCAGCGAATCAGCTCATTTATATTATCATGTATTTTTCAGAAAGTCAAGAACTTTTTTAAAGTTTTTTATTTTCTTTTTACACGATTTTTAACTTTCTTCAAAATCAGGAGAAGTCGCCAGACTTCTGTTGTCCCGCTCTTTTGATTCAAGTTAAACGGAGAAAGAGGGATTTGAACCCTCGCGCCGGTCGCCCGACCTACACCCTTAGCAGGGGCGCCTCTTCAGCCTCTTGAGTATTTCTCCGTACACTGAATTCTACTATAGAATCTATAGCTTTGTTCAATTGTGTGCACCAACAGTGCGAAATTTATTATAGCAACACACCGCCGTCTTGTCAATCACTTTTTTTCATTTTTTTAACAAATTTTTAAACCACCTGTTCTACGCATTTTTTCAGCTTCACAGTTGCTGTCTCAATATCCTTTTGGGCAAAGATTGCACTGATCACTGCAACACCATTAATCCCACTGCCCGAAAGCTCTTTTACATTATCTTGTGTAATTCCTCCTATGGCAACAACCGGAATATCAACTTTAGAACAGATTTCCTTCAACACACCGTGTTCTACTTCCCGTGCATCTGTTTTTGTTCCTGTTTGAAACACCGCTCCAACTCCCAGATAATCTGCCCCATGCTTTTCAGCTAATAAAGCCTGCTCTACTGTCCGTGCAGAGACGCCTATGATTTTATCTTCTCCAAGCTGCGCTCTTACATCAAGAGCTTCCATATCACTTTGCCCAACATGCACTCCATCCGCATCAATTTTCTTCGCAAGCTTCACGTTATCATTAATTATGAACGGAACTCTATATTTTTTGCATAACTGTTGTATCTTTTTTGCTTCTTCTAAAAACTCTTCTTCTGTCAGGTCTTTTTCACGTAACTGAATAAAGGTAGCACCACCTTTCAGCGCTTCCTCAACCTGTTCATAAAGTGTCTGGCCATTCAGCCAATGTCTGTCCGTAACAGCATACAGCAACATCTGTTCCCTTAATTGTTCCTTAGTAAAGCTCATATTTAGCCCCTTTCTCCAGTTCTTCTCCTGTCATATTATAGATGGCATCAATAATTCTATTTCTATATGTAGCGTTACCATCGCCCTCCTGCATTCTCGTCCATGCTATTTCACCGGCAACACCCATCATACAAACTGCTGCCAAAGCCGCTTCCAGTTTCCTTTTCGGATTTGCCGCCAAAAAAGCGGTCGTAATACCGGATAGCTGACATCCTGTGCCAGTTATTCTTCCCATTTCCGAACGTCCATTTCTGATCACATAGCATTTCTCGCCATCTGTCACAAGATCTATTGCTCCTGTAATTATAACAATTGCTTCTTTCTTTTTCGCAAAATCTTTAATAAACGATATACTCTGTTGCAAATTTCTTTCATTAACAGCTTCTGTAAGATCAGCATCTACACCTTTTGTACTTCCACTTCCATAAGCCAGTGTCTTAATTTCCGAAACATTACCACGAATCACAGAAAACTTTATCTCTTTTATTAATTTCAATGCCGTCTCTGTCCTAAACCGGCTCGCTCCTGCTCCCACCGGATCCAATAACACCGGATGCCCCAGTTCATTAGATCGATGTCCGGCTTTAAGCATTCCTTCAATACTCGTTTTATGTAATGTTCCCAAATTAATATTCAGTCCTCCACATATAGATGTTATTTCAGCTACATCTTCCGGCTCATCTGACATAATCGGACTGCCACCACATGCAAGAATCACATTCGCAACATCATTCACTGTTACATAATTTGTTATGTTATGCACCACTGGGGCTGTTTTTCTAACTTGATCCAAGCATTCCTTTAGCATTTTTCTTCTACCTTTTCTTTCGTCAGGTTCTTATTGATTGTTTCCTGGATCTGCTGTTCTACTGCTGCAGCAATTTCCACTGTCTTCATATCTTTATAATCTTCATAAAGCATCGGTTTCAGAAAATGCACCTGCACCGTCACCGGTCGGGTACTGTTTGTATCAAACGGTTTAAAAGAATCAACAAGTGCTACCGGAATGATCGGACACTTTGCTTTGGTTGCTGCTTTAAAACTTCCCCCTTTAAAAGAACCTACATTATTTCCATTTTTAGAACGCGTTCCTTCTGGAAAAATGAGATAATTCCTCCCTGATACAACTTCTTTTGTTACACTTGTAATTGTTTTCATTGCCTGACGGACGTTCTCACGATCAATCATAAATGCTTTCATGATTTTAAATACCTGTTTTAAGAACGGAACATTTTCCACTTCTTTTTTAGCTACAACAGAAAATGGGTGCGTACACGCTTCAACAATTGCCAGTACATCATACAGACCTTGATGATTTGGAAAAAACATAAATCCATCCTGCTTTGGAATATTCTCCTGTCCATGTACATCAATTGTTACATTTCCACCTTTATTTGCACGAAAAACAATCCAACGCAAAAATTCATAATTATCTTCTTCTGTATATTTATCCACATGTGAAGCCCGATAGCAGAGTTTAATCCATCCTCCCGGTACGATTAAAAGATTCCGCAATACCATCAGTAGAATTCTTCTCATGCATTCCCCTCCACTCTGCAATAATCCTTAATTGCGGTTTCATAAAGGTTATTCCCATCTTTATCTATTACTACAATAACAGGAAAATTTTCAACTGTCAGTTTTCTGATCGCTTCTGTTCCAAGATCGTCATACGCTACCACTTCTGAAGACGTGATACATTTTGAAAGGAGCGCACCTGCTCCACCAACAGCCGCAAAATATACTGAACCATTGCGTACAATTGCATCAATTACCGCCTGACTTCTTTTCCCTTTTCCTATCATAGCACCAAGTCCAAGATCCAGGAGCTGAGGTGCGTATTTATCCATTCTGCTTGCTGTCGTCGGCCCAGCTGAACCAATTGGGCGTCCTTCTCTTGCCGGTGATGGTCCCATGTAATAAATCACCTGATCTTGAATATCAATTGGAAGTTCCCCACCCTCTTGTAAAATCTCATACATTCTTTTATGTGCAGCATCTCTTGCTGTATAAACTGTTCCTGTAAGATAAACATAATCTCCCGCCTTCAGTGTTGCTGCGGTCTCTTTCTTCATTGGTACTGTTATATGCTTGTCCATTTTACTTTCCTCTTTCACTTAACTTGTTGAATTAAATTGTACGAATCACATGGCGATTTACATGACAGCAAATATTAACCGCCACCGGAAGTCCCGCGATATGTGTTGGATAAGTATTAATATTCACCGCAAGTGCCGTTGTTGTCCCTCCAAGTCCACCAGGTCCGATACCAAGGCTGTTTATTTTTGTAAGGAGTTCTTCTTCCAACTCTTTTACGTATTCAACTTCTGAATGTGATCCAACTTCACGTGTCAGAGCTTCTTTGGCCATCAAAGCGCATTTTTCAAATGTACCACCGATTCCAACACCAACCACCATTGGCGGGCATGCATTCGGTCCGGCATCTTTTACCGCTGTAAGAACCGCATCTTTTACACCTTCAATTCCTTCTGCCGGTTTCAGCATAAATACACGACTCATATTCTCGCTTCCAAAACCTTTCGGTGCTACTTTTATCTTTACCTGATCTCCATCTACAATTCTTGTATGCAGAACTGCCGGAGTGTTATCCTTCGTATTCTCGCGGATCAATGGATCTCCAACGACTGATTTACGAAGATAACCTTCTACATAGCCCTGACGCACCCCTTCATTTACCGCATCTTCCAATGCTCCTCCTTCAAGATGAACATCCTGTCCAATCTCAAGAAATACTACTGCCATTCCTGTATCCTGACAAATCGGAATCATATCCTCTCCTGCAATCTTCAAATTCTCTTGCAGCTGTTCCAATATCTGTTTTCCAAGTGGAGCTTCCTCATTCTTTTCAGCACATTTCATTGCCTCTGCCATATCTGGTGACAGAAAATGATTTGCTTCAATGCACATTTCTTTGATGTTTTTTGTTATTTCTTCTACTCGTATTGTCCGAATCATTTCTTCTATCTCCCTCTTCTTTGAAACAGGTACGCAAGCGCAATGCAAGCGTACCTGTATTTTTATATCTCAAATTCAATTTTTCTGCCTGTTCGATGATACTGGTGATATCTCACGCCTGCCGCATCCATCATTCGTTTTGATGCTTTCACTCCCGCTGTATCCGCGTATTTGTCACAATCATAAATAACTTCTTTAATTCCTGCCTGAATAATTGCTTTTGCACACTCATTGCATGGGAAAAGAGATACGTAAAGTTTTGCTCCCGCAAGACTTCCGCCATTATAATTCAAAATTGCATTCAATTCACTGTGTGTTGTATATACATATTTTGTCTCTAACGGATCTTCGCCTTCGCGCGCCCATGGGAATTCATCATCAGAACATCCCATCGGAAGACCATTATATCCCATGGAAAGAATCTTGTTATCCTGACTTACAATACAACATCCAACCTGTGTATTCGGATCTTTTGATCGCATTCCGGAAAGCATTGCCACGCCCATAAAGTATTCATCCCATGATAAATAATCTGTTCTTTTATCTGACATTATTCTTCTCCTTTTGCATATGAATTCAGTTTGTCTGCAAGTTTCTCTATAAGCCCTGTCAGTATCTCGAAACATTCTCCATACGCTGTCAGGGGTTTTCCATAAGGATTTGGCAGTTCTTCTGATACTCCGACAAATTCATTTATTGTATATACATTTTTTACGTTTTCATAATCCGAAAGGACTTTGTTCTTAATTGTCTCATTCAATGTCAATACAAGTGTGTCTCCTTGTAGATTGCTGCCATCAAACTGCTTTGACACATGATTTTCCAACGTCATCTGCGCGCTCTTCATAATTGCCTCTGCCTTCTGGTTTACCGGTTCAGGGAAAAGCACTACCAGTCCGCCGGATTCGATAATATACTCTTGTTCAAGATCCTGATGACATAATAATTCTGCCGCCATTGGTCCTACCGCCGAATCTGCCTCGCTGACAAAAATCACTCTGCGATACTTCTGCTTCTTTGTGATTTCTGTTGCCTGCAGATGCATATGCCCTGCTGCCTTTTCAAGACGATTCATAATCGCCTTTCCTATTCCGTTCATAGCAAAAGATTCACTATAAATCAGATCAACGTCTTCTTCATCGAATTCACGAAGCACGCGATAAAGGTTTCTTGCAATAGTATTCTCATTCTCACGGGTTCCAATATTCTTCACAATCCCATAATTATAGAACTGAACTGTTTCTCCCGTTGCAATGATTCCGACTTCCTTTCCTTCCCGGTGCGCGGCATAAGCAAGCTGACGGATTGCCAGAATCTCTTCTCTTATATTTCCTTCCACAATCATCAGTTTCGCCTTCGGTGCATAATGTCGGTACTTCATTCCCGGAGCTTTCGGTGCCTGCTTGCTTTCACTGTTAACCAATGTCTCATCAACACCGACCGGTCCTATTACCTCTTCAAACATATCCGCTGTAATTGCGCCCGGACGTAAAATCATCGGTGGCTCTACCGTCATATCAAGAATTGTAGATTCCAGTCCGATATCTACCGCACCTCCATCCAGGATCATATCAATCTTACCTTCCAGATCCACCCGCACATGCTCTGCTGTCGTCGGACTCGGACGACCGGATGTATTCGCACTCGGAGCTGACACAAATCCACCTGCTGCCCGGATCAATGCCGCTGCAATTGGATCACTTGGCATACGGACTGCAACCGTATCTAATCCTCCGGTTGTCCCATAAGGTACACTCTCACTTTTTTCAAATATCATCGTCAACGGACCTGGCCAAAAATGTGCTGCCAGTGCGTCCGTCTCCGGTGGAATATTCACTGCTACTTTCTTCAGATCCTCATAGTCTGCAATATGAACAATCAACGGATTATCTGATGGACGTCCTTTTGCTGCATATGTTTTTTTTGCCGCCTCCTCTTTTAATGCGTCCGCCCCAAGTCCGTAAACTGTCTCCGTAGGAAATGCAACAAGACCTCCTTGTTTTAATACATTTCCCGCTTCTTCTATTACATCCTGGTTTATTTGGTTTTTATCTATTTTTCTAATAATCGTTTCCATAAATTTTATTATATCATTATTTGTTCTAAAAAAAAACTGTTTCTCTTCTGCTATTCATTTTCTTTTACATAAGACAAAATTCCTTCTGCCACTGCTTCTGCTACTGATTTCTGATAATCTTCCGTAACCAGCTTCTGTGCTTCTTTATAGTTACTCAGAAAACCGCATTCTACGATCACTGTGGGGACCTCCGTCTTTTTTAATATATAATATGTATTATTTGCTTTTATCTTTTTGGTATTATCAGGATTTACCTTTTGTAAAGCGTCCTGTATTATCCCCGCAGCCTTCTCTCCTTCCGTCGATGTCTGATAGTAGAAGACCTGCGCACCGAAAACATTTTCTTCATGATAACTGTTCTGATGTATGCTGACCGCCAATACAGGAGAAGCTTCATTCATAATTTTTACTCTGTATTTCAAATCTTCTACTTTACTTTGTGCAAGCTGTTCATCTGTTTCTCTGGTCATGATTACCTGTATATTTTCTTTTTCCAAAATCTTCTTTACAGAATTCGTAATCGTTAAATTAATATCCTTTTCTTTCACTCCATTGATTCCGACCTTCCCCGAATCAGTACCGCCATGTCCTGCATCTAAAACAACTATCCTGTCTGACTTTTCTGCTTCTCCGATTGTCTCCATTTCTTCTTTCAATTCTTTCTGTAAGTTTTTCGAAACTTTCCAACAACCTGCGATTATCCCCGTCATAATCAGAAGCCCTATCATCAACCTGATTTTTCTTTGCAAAAAAACGACCTCCCTTCACATATTCTATCTATATGCAATGAGAAGCCGTTTTTTAACTTATCTTTTATTTAATTTACATACTGAGAAATGAGCTTCCATACACTGCTTTCTTCTCTTCCCAGGCTCCATTCTGCCACACCTGCCAGTTTATTTTCCTGTATCACCTTCAGCTTTGCTTCCAATGATTGAGCATCTTCAAGCCAGATACGGTAGGTTCCGCCATCCGCAGACCATTTTGCATAGTTCTGCTGTGTCTTTTCATCCCACTGTGCTGTTGCTCCCGCATTCGCAACACTCTGAGCTGCTTCTTCCATTCCCAGTGCCTTACTTGATACTTTATTCGGATAGGATGCTTCTGTGCCGGCTTCTTCCGAAAGTTCCTCCGGACTCTTTGCTGTCTCAAACCATAATCTGGTGAAAAACGGAATTCCGGCAATTACTTTATCAGCTGATACCTTTTCTAATGTTTTCTCTATTCCATTCTGTAAATAGCTGATCGATGCCACCGATCCTGCTTCATAGGACCCTTCTGTATGTTCATCATAAGCCATAATCACTACATAATCTGCCACAATCCCCTGCTCTTTAAGATCATAATGTGAATTGTATGACTGTGGCACATAGTTATCAACTGAAAATACAAGATTATTCTGGTGGCACTTCACAGACAGTTCTCTCACAAGCTGCACGTAATGCACTCCACACTTGGAAGAAATCAATTCAAAGTCTAAATTAATTCCATCCACTCCTGCCGCCACCGCCGCAGCTACAACCTGATCTTCCAGTTTTGCTCTTTTTGATGTATAACTCAATGTCTCATAGGTCTCATCATAGGAATTTATTCCACCGTGAAAATCCCGGAATACAGCCCATACTTCCAGTCCTGCCGTATGTGCATAATTCACATAGTCCGCATCTGCAATTGAGCTGATATTGCCTTCCGTATCTGCAAGACTAAACCAGGTCGGTGCAATTGTCGTAAGTCCACTGGTTGATGCAAGTACCTGCTGAACCGCATTATTTGCTGCCGCATTCGTCACGTTATGCCATGCCATATTGATCGAATGATCTTCTGTCATATCTGAATAAACCGGTTCTGTAAAATCTCTGGATATTTTTTCTTTTTTCTGGTTCTTTAAAGTTTTAGTCTTAATATATCCTACATAACCATCTGCTGTGGCAACTTTCATCCAGTCATCTTCGTCTTCAAGCACTGTCACCTTGTCCGATTTTTTAACCTCTGTCAGTATCGGACTCTTAACGCCACCAAGATAACGAACCTGTGTGTCTTTCTTCACCTCTGCTGTCTCGATCTCGCCCCACTTCGATGTGATAATTGCTCTGTTTGGTTCCTGTTCCACAGAGTATTCCATATTCGTATACTCTTGTATGAACGGAAGTGCGATATATGCGATATCTCCATCCGTCTTAAGAATTACATAATCTTCACTTTTTGTTTCGTTCACTGCTGTATATTCACTGCTGTTCTCACTTACAGAAATATTTCCATCCGGCAAGGTATATAAAAGTACCCGTTCATTCGTATCCCAGTAAAATCTGCTGTTTATCTTATCGCGAAGAACCGGATATGCTACATAATATTGTCCATCAAAAACCTTACCCGGTATAACACTGTCTGTAGAAGAATCTGATGAAGATTCTGCGGAACTTTCTTCTTTTTTCACCACTTCATTATTAATGATCAATGCCAGATCATCACTGTTTTCTATTCCATAATATTGTTCTTTATCGGCTTCCTCATTTGATGAACCGTATCTCTTAAAGAAAACTGCGCCTGCTGCCAAAATCATGATCAATAATATGATGATCATTCCAAAAAGAATTTTGTTACGTCTTTTCCGCGCTCTATTCACTTTCTTTGCACGACGTGTTCCTGACCTTCCATTTCTGCCTCTGCCTGTTGTCATTGGTCTTCCCTTTCTCCGGGAACTCCCCGGATGCCCAGATTGTCTTTCTACTCTTCCCCTGCTCCGTGCATGGGTACTGCCTTTTCTTTTGTCCATGCCAACCCTCCTGATTGCAATTTTTATATCTCTGGCGCTTTCTTACACAAACAGTTCCTTACGCTCTGCCCTGCTGTGTGTATTTCTAATATCTCCACATCTCTGGATAAAATAATGATTCTGGAATTCATTATATCATATTTTCATCTTGCGTCATTAACAAATTGCATCTACAACAGTTGTACATATCAAAAAGTTGTTATACCTTAAATGTCTGTCCATCTTCTATCAATTATAACAGCTTACAAATATACTTCTGTCCGGCAGTTCAAGGGGTAATCTCTGCCTGTCTGTTATGATTCACATCTGTAAAAACCAATGATTCTATCCTTCCTTCCGGATCAATCACATAATCTCTCATATAAGTACCTTCTTCTCTGGCCATATATGCTGTCACAATCTGCAATGGACTCATCGGATATCCATCCATAACTATGTCCACTCCTTTTTCTTCATAACCTCTTAGTTCCGCATATAATTCCTTATATCCATCTTCCGTTCTCATATCGTATGTACTCCTTCTCTCCTGAGATCCTGATAAAACGTTGTCCGCCATCTTCGACCATAAAAGGTATCTGTGACATACTGTAGAACAAGTGACGGACAAGAAGACAACCCTGATCTTTGGAGGGTCTCCTTCTCATAATTATTGTGAATCTTCCCTTGATTTCAGGGAATTGAATTTTTTTGAAAATCAGAAATGCTTTCAGTGCCTCCTTTCTTAACATTCCGTTTTATCAAATGGTGTGTCTTCTGTAAGTGCCATTATATGGGCAGCCTTTTGGAATTTCAATGTGTTTATTGTTGATAAGTGGGTGGGATTTGTTGATAACCTAAAATAGTTATAAACAATTTTCGTTTTCCTTTACATCTTTTCTTTTTTTGTTTATACTAAACGATGAAAAGATATATCTAGTTATGAACATAATGAACAGTTCTTAATCCACAGATTATCTTAATATCATAAGACATAAGGATGTGATCATATGAAAATTGAAAAAATCAATGACAATCAGATTCGTTGTACTTTGACACATGCCGATCTTGCAGCCCGCAATCTCAAGATCAGCGAACTGGCTTATGGTACCGAGAAAGCAAAATCACTATTTCGAGATATGATGCAGCAGGCATCTTTCGACTTTGGATTCGAGACAGATGACCTTCCTCTGATGATAGAAGCAATTCCTTCTTCTTCAGACTCTATCACCTTGATCATAACAAAGGTTGAAGATCCGGAAGAACTTGATACACGTTTTTCCAAGTTTACACCTGCCGGAGATTCTGATACACTGAACAGCAATGTTCTTGAAAAGCTTCAGGGCGCAGATGAATTCTTTGATCTGCTTAACAAAGTGAAGGAAGTGGCTTCCGAAGCAAAAGAGCCGGAACCTAAAGAAACAGTACCGGCATTCCCGGTCCGCCTGTTCTCCTTCGACACGTTAGATTCCGTAATTGAGGCTTCCCGCCTGCTTGCTCCGTTCTATACAGGTGCGAATACATTATATAAGGACGAAGAGAATAATAATACCTTTATCCTTGCGCTGGCACCTGCTGATGGCGCAGATCAGAAATTTAACAAAGTATGTAATATGCTTTCGGAGTACAGTTCCCCTGAGAAGGGAGATTCTTCTGTTCTTGCATTTCTGGAGGAGCATTGCAAAATCATTGTTTCCGCAGACGCAATTCAGAAGTTATCCACAATTTAAACAACGAATAAAAAAGACAGTCTGGAATTATGGGAATAACTTTTCCCACACTCCAGGCTGTCTTTTTCACTTGTTATCCACAATAACTTCAGACAGCACCAAAAAAAGCTGCCATGCTCTCTTTTTTGAAAGCACAACAGCTTCTTGTATATCTTTTCTCTTAATTATTTACCAGCGGCTGCCATTGCTGCATTGATCTTCTCTACAAGCAGATCTGCATCGATTCCGTGAACCATAGCTGCTTCCTCAAGAGACTCCATCTGAGATGACGGGCATCCAAGACAATGCATACCAATCTCCATCAAAATCGGAGCTGACTCTGGAAATGTTACCAGAAGTTCGCCAATTGTTGTGCTTTTAGAAATTGCCATCACTGTTTCCTCCTTACATATTTCTATTTTCAATTAATTTCTGTCACCCTTGAACAGTAATTTTTATTATAATCCCTGATCTATGATTTAGCAACCTTATTTTCATTATCATTCCATGAAATTTTCTGAAATTTTCACACAACTTTTTCCGTTTATCACACTACTCAAAAGTCAATCAGTTTTCTTTTTTTTTTCGACAAATCGTCATTTTCATAACAATAACCAAAACGAATGTTCTTTTTATTTCCAAAAGTTATCCACACTATTCACATCTTTCTTTGTTGATAATGTGGATAACTTTCAGGAAATCTTTTATTTTTCCTCATTTTTTCGATTTTTCAATGTTGATAAGTTGAAAACTACTTTTTTTCATTTTTTTGCTATTTTGAATATTCTTGTCATATTTTGTGCATTTTGACCATCCACATATTTTTCCTGAAAAATACCGATTTTAGAATTTACAGTCAAATCTTTCATTTCCCACACATATTCTGGACAATGCATTGTTTTCTTTTCTATTATTCTTTAATAAATTCGTCTGACAGCCACGATATTCGTATAAGTCGCACTGCTGATGCCAATTCCCTGAGCTTCATTCATTGCATTTACGATCTGATCATTTCCTATATACAAACCAACATGTCCTTCATATAAGATAAGATCACCCGGCTGTGCATCTTCATAACTCACTTCATATCCTGCACTTCGCTGTTCATAAGAAGTTCGTGGAAGACTTATACCAAAATGTGCATACACGGACTGGACAAATCCTGAACAATCCGCTCCGTCTGTTAAACTTGTACCGCCCCACACATATGGATTCCCGATAAACTGACAGGCATAATCAATAACTTCCTGCCCTAAAGCAACTGACTGAGCCGCCGCTTCTGCAGCCTGGGCTTCTGCTTCCGCCTCCGCAGCCGCAGCTTCTTCTGCTTCCATTCGTTTTTGTTCTTCCTCTTTTGTCTCCCCGTAAGAATAAGAACTTTCCTCTGTAACATAATCACCGCACACCCAGCCATTAACTTCACCGACCTGTATCGGATACCAGCCATCTACAGGATCTGCTGTCACAAGATATTCTTCTCCCTGACCGATCTGAGTTAATACAGTAGTATCTGTCCCATGTCCTTCTCTGACATTCAGACAATCTGCTGTGACTGTAACATTCTCATTTGTATACTCATCTGACCTCGAACGGGCTTCTTCCCCTGTGAACAATGTTTCCGTCGGAACATACCCCTCTGCATTTCCCGACCGGATCTTTGTCCATCCATCCAGATATTCCAACACAACTGCCGCTGAATCTGGATATAATTTTCCAACCCATTCACTGTTTTCATCTGCTTCGCTTCTAATATAGGTATAATCCCCCGTATTAGAAAACGCTATATTCAAATACTCTCCCTCTTCTGTCGGCACCAGATACAGATTGATATTGTTCTTTATTTCTGTCTGATATGATGCTTCCAAAATGTTTTCAATTCCTGTAACCGGAACCAGACTCTTCTCACCGTTATCAGTTTCTGCCGCCTGTGTTCTGACTACACTCCCCGGAATTATGATCATCCCTGCCATCATTGACATGATAAGCTTATGCTTCATCCGCATGTTACTCATATAAAACCTCCTTTATTTCCAGCCTTATCTTTTGTGGGAAGTTTTAATTGTTACATAATTGTTAATTTTGTTACGTCGTAATTTTATCAACCAACCATAGATGTGTCAACCGTTTTAATAGTTTTTTCATAATTATCGCCCTCCACTATTTGTAATTATTCCCCTTTTTTATTAATCTTAACGTCTTTTTTGTTAATTATTTTGTAACATGTTGTCGAAATAAATAGAGAAACCTTATTTTTTTCTCTTGACAAATTTGAAAATATAAGTTATATTCTAATTACAGTAATCGTTATCGTTATTGATTCAATTTTAGAAAGAGGTGAATCTATGGCTGCAATTAAATATAGCCGACAAAGAGAAGCTATCAAGCATTATCTCGCTTCAACAAAAGAGCATCCCACTGCCGACACTGTTTATCTGCATGTCAAAGAGGATTTTCCTAATATCAGTCTTGGTACTGTTTACCGGAATTTGAATCTGCTGACAGATATCGGCGAAGCAATCAAGATCCCCACACCTGACGGCGGAGATCGATTTGATGGAAATGTTATTCCGCACAATCATTTTCTCTGTACAAGCTGTGGTCGGTTACTGGATCTGGAACTGGATATGAAGAGTATTGAAGAAGTGAACCGGCTGGCCGGGGAGAATTTTGATGGAATCATCACTTCAAGTTCCACTTTGTTTTATGGAGAATGCAGTGACTGCATTAGGAAGTCTTAAGTTATAAAAAAATTAATAAGAAAAAGGAGATTATCATTATGAAAAAATTTGTATGTACAGTATGTGGTTATGTTCACGAAGGAGATGCTGCACCGGCTGAATGTCCAGTCTGTCACGCACCAGCTTCCAAGTTCAAAGAGCAGGAAGGAGACAAAGTATGGGCTGCTGAGCACGTTGTAGGTGTTGCACAGGGTGTCAGCGAAGATATTCTTGCAGATCTTCGTGCAAACTTCGCAGGAGAGTGCTCTGAAGTAGGAATGTACCTTGCAATGGCAAGAGTTGCTCACAGAGAAGGATATCCGGAAATCGGACTTTACTGGGAAAAAGCTGCTTACGAAGAAGCAGAGCATGCTGCAAAATTCGCTGAACTTCTTGGTGAAGTTGTAACAGACAGCACAAAGAAGAACCTTGAGATGAGAGTTGATGCTGAGCACGGTGCTACAGAAGGTAAGTTCGATCTTGCAAAGAGAGCTAAAGCTGCTAACCTGGATGCAATCCACGACACAGTACACGAGATGGCTCGCGACGAAGCTAGACACGGAAAAGCATTCGAAGGACTTCTTAAGAGATACTTCGGTTAATTTAAACAAACCTTATCAGCAGATGCGATTGTTTCTGCTATGAAAAAACTGCCCACCGGGAATGCAATATTTCCTGATGGGCAGTTTTTTAATCTTCTTTCTCTTTTCTTTTATCCGATAATTTAACTTCTTTGCCGGCAATGAGTTTCTGTTTCTCTTTTCTCCCTAACTGCTTAATCGCATATTCCCGCTTCATTGCCTGTTCTTTTGTCTCAAATTCCTCATAATAAGCCAGCTCCACAGGCCGCCGTGCCTTCGTATATTTCGCACCTTTCCCGGAATTGTGCGCCTCCACACGTTTTTCCAGATCATTTGTCC
The DNA here is from genome assembly GCA_934309345.1 of uncultured Mediterraneibacter sp. GTDB lineage: Bacteria > Bacillota > Clostridia > Lachnospirales > Lachnospiraceae > Mediterraneibacter. Next base: position 14,346 of record CAKRDD010000025.1, read on the forward strand.
AACCCGTGTATAATGTTCCGTCACTACATTTTAGCATATATGTATAATTCAAAAACTCACCTCTGCTATATCCTGCATTACTCCTTTGATGCATGTTATTTATTATATCATGAATCCCTTATCCAAGACCAATACTATATTATCAGGAAAACTTTTCCTACACTTTTTCCTGTATCCAATACAATATAGTATTGATCCTGCACCCGTAATCAAAATTCTGATTCCATCATTTTATCCAGACAAATACAACTTTACTCCATAAAATTCATTGGGTCAACCGGCGCCCCGTCTTTCATAATTTCAAAATATAAATTTGGTCCTTCGACACTATAATATTTCGTTGGTGAATTCAGTGTTCCCACTTCTTCTCCGGCTGCGATATAATCTCCGACTGCTGCCGCCACTTCATCCAGCTGGCCATAAACCGCAGTATATCCATTTCCCATATCGAGTGTCACAGTAGTTCCTGTCTGGGCAGTCAGATCAATACTCTCTACCACTCCTGCTGCCGCTGCGTGAATCACTTCTCCCTGCGTTCCACCAATAATCAGTGCAGGATTATATTTATACTGCTCCAATGTCGGAAAATATACTGTATGATCCATACTAAAACTTAAAAGTGTTGCTCCGCTTGCCGGCCAGGCAAGTGTGCTTTCCTGAGTAAACCACACATTCTGTGTATTCGAAGATGCTGTGCTTTGAATTTCCTCTGTGGATGTATTTCCATTCTCCATACTGTTTTCATTCTCTTGCTGAACATCCTTTTGGGATTCCTGGTTTTCTTCATTATCCTCTTCTGAATCTGTGTCTGTAGGAAGAATATCATCTGTATTCGCCAATGTACTATCATCTTCTGTAAGCTGTTCTGCTGTTGTTTGCGCATCTTTGATCTGCTGCTCCATGTCTTTTTTGTAATGATTGTATGTGTAGCTCCCAACCATTGTAATTACCGCAACAAAACAAAGTACTGCGCCAACTGCAGCTCCCTTTCCTTTCAAAAAGGCCGGTCTTTCATTTTTATTCATAATCATCACCTCTGGCTATAGCATTGCCTGAAATGATTGTTCTTATTCATCTAGGTGGTGTAGTTCTGTTCCTTCATAAAAATATTGCAGGATCTCTTCATAATTTTTTCCATCCTTTGCCATTTCCTGTGCAGTCCACTGACTCATTCCGAATCCGTGCCCTTTTCCAACAGTTGCAATTTTCAACCCGTGTGGACTTTCATAAAAAGAAAATGAACTTGAAGGAAGTTTCAGTGCATCACGGAACTGATCTCCTGTACATATCGTCTCTCCGATCCGCATTTTTCTGACATAACCGGAAGAATCCCATTCCTGGATTTCAAAATCTCCGTATCCGTACCCATTTTCTGCTTTTTTCTGTTCCTCCGCCACAAGGAATTCTCTACATCTCTTTTGAATCTCTTTATATTCTATCAAATGTACCTGGATTTCATCCTCTGCTGCCTTATCAAGCGGACATTCTTTTGCTGTGATATACGGATAATCTGCATTCCCAAGCACCTCCTGCACATCTCTTGTCTTTCCATTACTGGATTGATGAAAAGGTGCCCATGCAAAGTTCTCATGATACCACAATACAATTCCTTCTGTTTCCTGTGCTGCCTGTTGACATTTCTTATAATTCTCTTCGTACTTTGTCCCCCACTTTTTCTTCATCTGAGTCTGCGTCAGACATTTATCCAAAAAAGTCTGCTTTTCTTTCTCTGCTCTGTACAGCTCGGTACGTAAAACAACCGCCTGTGCCTTCAATGCTTCTATTTCATATCCACCATCTGTTTCTCCTGCGAGCATTCCTGCGAGATACACAGATGCATTATCACTATCGGCTCCCTGCGCCGCATTTTTTCCGTTTATAAAAACAGAACTGATGTAAGGAAGTAAAAACAGTATGATAAGAAATGCAAAAAATGACTTTATTTTCTTTCTGATTGTATCACGCATAAAAACAGCCCTCCATACTCTATTGTATGGAAGGCTGTCCTATCTTAGAACTTATCCGGTTGTTTTTATCCGGTTTCATTCTCTGTGTAATTGCTTATTCGAAAAGGTCCTGTCCTGATGGAACTTCAACCTTCTCCAGATGCCAGATATCACGAACATATTCTTCAATTGTTCTGTCTGATGTGAACTTACCGCTGCATGCTGTGTTCATCATTGCCATCTTAGACCATCTCTGCTGATCTCTGTAAGCTTCTTCTACTCTCTTCTGAGCATCTGCATAAGAACGGAAATCTTTCAGAATAAAGTAAGTATCTGCTTTGTCTGTACACTGTGTATTGAGCAGTGAGTTATACAGATTGATATACATGTTATGATCACCGTTTGAATAGGTTCCATCCATCAGCTGATCTACCACACGTTTAACTTCCCAATCATTGAAATAGATATCTGTCGGGTTGTATCCACCATTGTTCTCGTAGTTGATTACTTCCTGTGAGCTCAGACCAAAGATGAATGCATTTTCCTCTCCAACTTCATGAACAATCTCTACGTTTGCTCCGTCCATTGTTCCAAGTGTCGGTGCACCGTTCAGCATGAACTTCATGTTACCTGTACCGGATGCCTCTTTGGAAGCTGTTGAGATCTGCTCGCTGACATCTGCTGCTGCGAAAAGAATCTCTGCATTGGATACTCTGTAGTCTTCGATAAATACAACTTTTAGTTTTCCGTTGATGCTTCTGTCATTATTTACAACATCTGCTACGGAGTTGATCAGTTTGATCGTTTCTTTCGCACGAAGGTATCCTGCTGCTGCCTTAGCTCCGAAGATAAATGTTCTCGGATAGAAGGACATCTCCGGATGCTCTTTGATCTGATTATACAGATACATAATGTGCAGGATATTTAACAGCTGGCGTTTGTACTCGTGCAGACGTTTTACCTGAATATCAAAGATAGAACGAGGATCTACATCGATTCCGTTATGTTCTTTGATGTATTTCGCAAGGCGGACTTTATTCTGGTATTTAATTTCCATAAATTCACGTCTTGCATCTTCATCTTCTACAAGCGGTTTCAGTTTTGCGATCTGAGACAGATCTGTGATCCATCCGTCACCGATCTTATCTGTGATCCAATCAGCAAGGAGCGGATTTCCATGTGCAAGGAAACGTCTCTGTGTAATTCCGTTTGTCTTGTTATTAAACTTCTCAGGCATCATCTGATAGAAATCTTTCAGTTCCTGTTTCTCAAGAATTTCTGTATGAAGCTGTGCAACACCGTTTACAGAGAATCCTGCAACAATTGCCATGTTCGCCATACGAACCTGTCCGTTCATAAGGATTGCCATTTTGCGGACTTTCTCTTCATTTCCCGGATACATCTCACGAACCTTGATCAGGAAACGACGATCGATCTCCTGTACAATCTGGTAAATACGTGGAAGTAATTTTGAGAACAGGTCGATTGGCCATTTCTCAAGTGCCTCTGCCATGATTGTATGGTTTGTGTAAGCACAAGTCTTGCTTGTAACTTCCCATGCATCCTCCCAGCTTAATCCTTCTACGTCGATCAGAAGACGCATCAGCTCCGGAACTGCAACTGTCGGATGTGTATCGTTCATCTGGATAACAACTTTCTCGTGCAGTTTTCTGATATCTCCATGTTTCTTCTTATACTTCTCGATCAGAGCCTGAAGACTTGCAGAGATAAAGAAATACTGCTGTTTCAGACGGAGCTCTTTTCCTGAATAATGATTGTCATTCGGATAAAGGACATCAACGATCAGTTTTGCAAGGTTTTCCTGCTCTACCGCTTTGTGATAATTTCCTCTGTCAAACTCATCCAGCTTAAAATCTGTGATCGGTTTTGCATCCCATACACGCAGTGTATTTACTACATGGTTACCATATCCAACGATTGGCATATCATACGGAACTGCCATAACAGACTCATAATTCTCCTGAATGAATATATCTTTACCTGTTGCAGGGTCTTTCTCAAAACGGATATTTCCACCAAAACGTACTTCTTTTGCGTACTCTTCACGGCGAACTTCAAACGGATTTCCTTCTTTCAGCCAGTTATCCGGAACCTCTACCTGATATCCATCTTTGATTTTCTGTTTGAACATACCATAACGATAACGGATTCCACATCCGTATGCCGGATAGTTCAGTGTTGCAAGAGAATCAAGGAAACATGCTGCAAGACGTCCAAGACCGCCGTTTCCAAGAGCCGCATCCGGCTCCTGGTCTTCAATCACGTTCAGATCAATATTCATCTCTTCCAGTGCTTCTTTTACATCTTTATATGCTGTCATATTGATGAGGTTGTTGCCAAGTGCACGTCCCATAAGGAACTCCATTGACATGTAGTATACTGTCTTGGCATCTGTCTCATCATATCTTTTCTGTGTCTCGATCCAGTCATCAATGATAACATCTTTCACTGCATAAGAAACTGCCTGGAATAACTGCTGCGGTGTAGCCTCATCGATTGTCTTTCTGTAAAGTGTCTTAACGTTATCCTTTACTGCCGCTTTAAAAGCCTTTTTTTCGAATCTTTTACTGAACATGTTTATTACTCTCCTTTTTTCTCAACACCCATTGTAACTGCTTCGCCGTTGATCTTCCATTCTTTCACGTATCCAGCCGGCTGTGCTTTTACAACTTCATCTGCAAGTACCTCACCTGCGATCAGTGTATTGTTCTTTTCGAAGACAGCTTCTGCCTTTTCACTACCTTCGTATGTAACTTTGATTCTGTCCATAACTTCGAAATCAGCTTCTTTTCTCATTGTCTGGATCTTACTGATGATCTCACGTACAAATCCTTCTTCCAGCAGCTCTGGTGACAGGTTTGTATCAAGAACAACTGTGATTCCGTTGTCATTTACAGATTCATATCCTTCAATCTGTGCTGTATCGATCAGAAGATCTTCCTTGAAAAGTTCAATCTCCTGTCCGTTTACATCCAGTTTGAGTGCACCTGTAGCGTTGAGCTCATCCATTGCTGCATTTCCATCGATGTCGTTAAGCGCCGCTTTGATACCACCTAACATCTTACCATATTTTGGTCCGACTGTCTTTAATTGTGGTTTAAAACTATAAGAAGTAAAGTCTCTTACATCCTCTGTGAATTTAACATTTTTAACATTCAGCTCGTCTGCAACGATCTCCTGATAGAATTCCGGAAGATCAAAGTCTGCTTTCACAAACATCTTTCCGATCGGCTGACGATTCTTGATGTTAGATGCATTACGGCATGCACGTCCCATAACAACAAGATCAAGAACATGTTCCATGTTATTTTCAAGTTCTTTGTCAATCTGCTCTTCATGAACTTCCGGGAAGTCACAAAGGTGAATACTTTCCGGAGCATCCTTATCAATGCTGCGAACCAGGTTCTGATAAATCTCTTCTGTCATGAATGGAATCATCGGAGCTGCTGCCTTGGATACTGTAACAAGAGCTGTGTACAGAGTCATATAAGCATTGATCTTATCCTGCTCCATTCCCTTTGCCCAGAAACGCTCACGGCTTCTTCTTACATACCAGTTACTCAGATCATCTACGAAGTCCTGAAGCACACGTGCTGCCTCCGGGATTCTGTAATTTCCAAGATTATTATCTACATCTTTCACCATTGTATTCATCTTGGAGAGGATCCACTTGTCCATAACCGGAAGTTTATCATATTCCAGAGTATATTTTGTTGCATCAAAATTATCAATATTTGCATAAAGCACGAAGAATGCATAAGTATTCCAAAGTGTTCCCATGAACTTACGCTGTCCTTCCTGAACGGCTTTTCCGTGGAAACGGTTCGGCAGCCACGGAGCACTGTTGATGTAGAAATACCAACGGATCGCGTCTGCTCCGTATTTCTCAAGTGCATCAAACGGATCAACTGCATTTCCTTTAGACTTACTCATCTTCTGTCCATTCTCATCCTGAACATGTCCGAGAACGATAACATTCTTATATGGAGCCTTGTTGAACAGCAGTGTTGAAATTGCAAGCAGGGAGTAGAACCATCCTCTTGTCTGGTCTACAGCCTCGGAAATGAAATCTGCCGGGAACTGTCTCTCAAATAATTCCTTATTCTCAAATGGATAATGATGCTGTGCAAATGGCATGGATCCACTATCGAACCAGCAGTCAATAACTTCTGGTACTCTGTGCATCTCTTTACCACACTCCGGACACTTGATTGTTACAGCATCGATGTATGGACGGTGAAGTTCGATATCATCCGGGCAGTTATCAGACATTGATTTCAGTTCTTCAATGCTTCCGATAGAGTGCATATGTCCACACTCACACTGCCAGATATTCAGTGGTGTTCCCCAGTAACGGTTACGGCTGATTCCCCAGTCCTGAACATTCTCGATCCAGTCGCCGAAACGTCCTTTACCGATGCTTTCCGGAATCCAGTTGATTGTATTGTTATTTCTGATCAGGTCTTCGCGAACTGCTGTCATCTTGATGAACCAGGACTCACGAGCGTAGTAGATCAGCGGAGTATCACATCTCCAGCAGTGAGGATAACTATGCTCGAACTTCGGTGCATCATAGAGAAGTCCTCTTGCATCCAGATCTTTTAATACTTCCGGATCCGCTTTCTTTACAAATAAACCGGCGAACGGTGTAGATTCTGCCATATCACCCTTCTCATCTACAAGCTGTACGAATGGAAGTCCGTATTTTCTTCCTACATTCGCATCATCTTCACCAAATGCAGGTGCGATATGAACAACTCCTGTACCATCTGTCAGAGTTACGTACTCATCACATACAACATAGAATGCTTTCTTACGCTGTTTTGCTGCCTCGTCTGCTGCACACTGGTACAGTGGCTCATATTCTTTTCCTTCCAGATCAGTTCCCTTGTAAGTCTCAAGGATTTCGTAAGCATCTTTACCTTCTTCTGCAAGTCTTCCAAGAACTGTATCAAGCAGTGCACATGCCATGTAATATACACGTCCGTCTGCTGCCTTAACCTTTGCGTAATCTTCCTTCGGATTTACACAAAGTGCGAGGTTGGATGGAAGTGTCCAAGGTGTTGTTGTCCATGCAAGAATATATGCATCTTCATCTTTTACTTTAAAACGAACGATTGCTGAACGTTCCTTAACATCCTTGTATCCCTGTGCAACTTCCTGTGCGGAAAGCGGTGTTCCACAACGTGGGCAGTAAGGAACGATCTTAAATCCTTTGTAAAGGAGTCCCTTATCCCAGATCTGCTTCAGAGCCCACCACTCAGACTCGATAAAGTTGTTATCATATGTTACATATGGGTGCTCCATGTCAGCCCAGAATCCAACTGTACCGGAGAAATCCTCCCACATTCCTTTGTATTTCCATACACTCTCTTTACATTTCTTGATAAATGGTTCAAGACCGTATTTCTCAATCTGATCTTTTCCGTCAAGACCAAGAAGCTTCTCAACTTCAAGCTCTACCGGAAGACCGTGTGTATCCCATCCGGCCTTTCTTGGAACCATATATCCTTTCATTGTACGGTATCTTGGAATCATATCTTTGATAACACGAGTTAAAACGTGTCCAATATGCGGTTTACCGTTTGCTGTCGGAGGTCCGTCATAGAAAATATAATCCGGGCATCCTTCTTTTTCATCCATACTTTTCTGGAAGATTTCATTATCATCCCAGAACTTTTCAACTTCTTTTTCACGGCTGACAAAATTCATGTCAGTTGAAACTTTCTTATACATGTTTTTATCCTTTCCTGAGTTTATTTTATGATTCTTAAAAAAAGAAAGGCTTCCGTCCTGTAATAGGACGAAAGCCTGAACTTCTCTCGTTAAACCACCTGTTACATCATACTTAGGTCTAAATTATCAACCTGCATATGGTATCCTATAACGCCGGACACGCGTCAGTCCTTACTCTCCATTTCTGCAGAAATCTCTTTTCTGCATCTGTTTCAGGAACTGCTGCTCTGGAGTGATCTTCAAAAATCTCTTACTTGCACCGGACTCCCACCATCTCCGGCTCGCTGTAACGTTCGGATAAATCCTACTGTCTCCGTCATCGCTTTACCTGTGAACTTCTACACACGGCTTATTATAAAGAGATTCTCGCTTCTAGTCAAGGTTTATTATGATAAAAAAAGTGCGAAAAAACGCTGTTTTCAGCGTTCTTTCGCAAATTTCTGTTTTATTATCTGCGGCGTTTCTTCTTTCTTTTCACATTACCGCTCTTTGCATTTCTTCTTTTTCCTTTTTTTCTTCTGCGACGTCTCATCTGCTTTCTGTAATTTGCAATTACAATAAGAATGACCAAGAGAATCACAACTGCAATTACAACTCCGATCACAATTTTCATAACCTTTGAAATCCCGGTTACGACAGTTGGCGTTGTCTTATCTTTCTTTTTCCCCAAAACAGCTGCACTGCTTTCCTCGTTTTTTTCTATCGCAGCTTTCACACTGCCTACTTCCTGCCCTTTATAAGTAAATGTTACCGTTCCGGATCCATCCTTGCTGCTGTCTTCCTTCACTTCTGCTTTCACATCAGAAAATTGTGCACTCTTTGGAAGTACAATATAAGCATCTTCGTCTTCATAAGACTTTACGCCTTCCGGAAGCTTCTGATCCTTCAAAGATACTTTTGAGAAATTACTGTAAGCATAATCAAACATGGCACGAGTATCTATATAAGCATCATTTCCAAAATCATAAAGTACAACCGCAACAAGCTGCATATCTCCGTTATCTGCCATTGTCACAAGCGTCGTTCTTGCCTGATCTGTGTAGCCGGTCTTACCGCCCTTGCAGTATTCATAATAATTATCATTCTGTGGCCAGAGCATCTTGTGCTTCTGCTGGAAAGTACGTTCTTCATTCACCAGATTCGTTGCCGGAATTGTATGGCTTAATGATTGGGAAATTGTCCGGAATGCTTCCTTCTGATAAACTGCTGCACCAATCCTTGCCATATCATGCGCCGTTGTATAATGCTGTTCATCATGAAGTCCGTTCGCATTCGTCCAGTGTGAACCTGTACATCCGAGTTTTTCTGACTCATCATTCATCGCCTGGATAAATGTGTCATAACCTCCCCCCATCTTCTTGCCAACACTCTCTGCCACTGCATAGGAGACCTCATTTGCCGATGCCAGCAGAACGGCATAGAGCGCGTCTTCCATGCTGATCTGCTCCCCCGGCGTCATGCCGATATGGGCATCGCCATATTCCAGAAAGGAGATACTATCCTGAGAAAATTCTACAGTATCTGTAAGCTCTGCATTGTCCAGCGCAACCAACGTTGTCAGAAGTTTTGTAATACTCGCCGGATAATGCTTCTTTTCAATCTGCTTGCTATATAAAACTGCCCCACTGCTCATATCCATAACGATTGCAGAATCCGCATAAGTTGCCGGACCCTGTGGCCAGTTCTCCACACTGTTTGAATCCGGTGCGATTGCATAACAGTTCTGACGCTGTGTCTCACGGTCTTCTTCCTCTGTCTGAGTTGAATCTGTTGTGGCTGCCGCCGTCTCTTCCTCGGCAAATGTCTGTACTGCCGGCATCAATATCATAGATGCCGCCATCAGAAGTGACAGACAGCGCTTTCCGTATCTCTTAAAATTTATCATAAAGGAAATCCTCCGGTTGTTTGAATTCATAACGCAAAAATCCCCACAGACCTTTCATCTGTGGGGAATCTGTGACTATTGTTATTATAATTCTACTGAAAGTTTTTTTCAATAGTCCGGAGGCTCTTTTCATCTATTCCAATAAAATTGGTTGCTGTTTTTAGCTGTATATTCAAGAACGCCTCGGCATTCTTGCTTTTTTTCGATTATACTGCTATCATCAAATCATATTAAAATTTCTATTTTTCCTCTGAGACCATGAATTCAAAAAGGAGTAGTACATGAAAATAAATGCCAACGGAACTGAAGTATCTATTTTAGGAAATATAGCCGATGAAAACTCATACATCTCCCTTACAGATATTGCTAAAAAGAAAGATTCATCCGATCCACGTATTGTAATAGCAAACTGGATGAGTTCATATTCTACTATTGATTTTCTTGCCACCTGGGAAAAACTCTATAATCCTGATTTTAACCGTATGGAATTCCATACGGTTAGAAATGAGCCTGGGCGCTTAGTGATGACTCCGAAGCAATGGATTGAACGTATGAATGCAATTGGCATAACATCCCACGCTGGACGTTACGGCGGCACTTATGCGCATAGCGATATTGCTTTTGAATTTGCATCATGGATTTCTCCTGAATTTAAGCTGTATCTCATTAAAGATTACCAACGCTTAAAAGCTGATGAAGCTCAACGTTTAGCTATTGGTTGGGATACAAAGCGTGAACTTTCCAAAATTAATTATCGTATTCATACAGATGCAATTAAAGATATCTTGATTACACCAACTTTGTCTAAAAAAGAAATCAGTTATCAATATGCATCTGAAGCAGATTTGTTAAACATGGCACTATTTGGAAAAACGGCAAAGCAATGGCGAACAGAAACTGGAAATAAAAAATTGAATATGAGAGATTTTGCGAGTGTGGAACAACTTATTGTTTTAGTAAATCTCGAAAGCTTGAATGCCGACTTAATCAGACAAGGACTTTCTCCCGAACAACGTATCCAAAAACTTCGTGAAGTTGCTTATTATCAATTAAAATCTCTGGAATCCAGTAATATAACGAATCGATTAAAAGAAAATATAAAAAATACTCTTAGTTCAAATTAAATAGAACTCAAAAAGAGCATATCCTTAATCTAACAAATTGATTCGGGTATGCTCTCTTTTTCAACACCTTATTCTGTTTTCAACTATCGAATCTCTTCCATCACGATCTCAGCTCCCGCAGCCTCCACCGCAAAACTGTCTTTCTGTGGATAGAAGCGTGTGGAGAATACATATTCTCCGTCATTTACGAATACTTCGACCGAAGACTTATCCACAAGGATCTCCACATCGGAGATGTGATCTACATCAACATAACGCATTCCTCTTCCTGCAGATACAGAATTTTTATCCTGACTTGTGAAATGCATCTCGAATCTTCCATTTTTATACTCAAGAATCAGTTCTTCATCAATCACTGTCCTGAATTCATTGTTCTGAATGCCTGAGATATTCACATCGTAGACTTTATATCCATTTTTTTTCAACATTCCGGCCGACTTATCCACAAGAGTTTTCCTCTTTTGCAATTCTCTGACCGGTCTCTGACAAACTTTGCCATCTTCCACAAATACTTCTCTTGGGAAAGTGAAGCAGTGCTGCCACCCTTCTGCGATCGTCGAATTGGTATATTCTTCACAATCCGGCATTCCCATCCAACTGATATGGATTCTTCTGCCATCTTCTGTCTCAAAGCTCTGCGGAGCATAGTAATCAAATCCATAATCCCACAGCATATACTCGGAAAGCTTATAGTCTTCTAAAATACTTCCATTGATCAGAAAATATCCTGACTGATAAACATTTCTGTCGTCCCAGACACCACCTTCAAGCCCCTGCACAGAAGTAGAAAGAATCTTGATTCCGTCAACTTCAAAATAATCCGGGCATTCCCACATATAACCAAACGGTGCTTCTGATTCCACGCGGCTTCTGAAATTCCAATTAATCTTATCTACAGACTCAAAGATCAATGCCTGTCCGACATCTTCTTTTGTACGTGCACCCTGAATCATGTAGTAAGTATCTCCTTCTTTCCACACTTTCGGGTCACGCACATGACAGGTCAGATCTGACGGATAATCTGTATTTCTCAGCAACTCCTTTTTCGGGCCAAAGGTCTTGCCATCCTCACTAACAACCAGAACGGTATTCGCTTCACGTCCTGTGTTAATGTAATCGAAATCTCCGTCTTCCAGTTTTACATTTCCTGTATAGTAAATGTACATCTTGCCATCTTCGATAAATGTAGAACCGGAGTAAACTCCGTGGCAGTCAAATGGCTGATCTGGGTAAAGCTTCACGCCCTGGTACTCCCAGTCGATCATATCCCTGCTTGTGTAATGTCCCCACATCTTCACGCCGCCCTCAGCATTGAATGGAGAATACTGGAAGAATGCATGATAGATTCCATTCAACTGGCACAGTCCGTTCGGATCATTGAGCCAGCCCACCGGCGGCATCAGGTGCAGCTTCTCACGATGCGGCACGCCTTCTTTCTGCTCCTTTGCTTTCATCATCTCTTCTGTCATATCGACCAGTTTGATCAGGTCTCTTGTTAATGCATTCATGTTCTCGTCTCCCTCTTTTCATTTACAGACGTTCTATTTATTTCTCAATCTTCATTGTCAGGTCGGCTGTTGTCACTGCGCCCGGTTCTGTCTTCTCTACTTTGCTGAATTCATCTGCATTTGTCAGAATCATCATGGTTGTTGCCGGATGTCCTGCTGCCTTGATTGCTTCAAGATTTGCCTCAATCAGCACATCACCCTTGCGGACTTTCGCTCCGTCTGCCACTTTCTTCTCAAAGCCCTTTCCTTCCATAGAAACGGTGTCGATCCCGATGTGGATCAGAAGCTCAGCGCCACTCTCTGTTGCGATGCATACTGCATGTCCCGTCTCGAAGATATTCATGACTTCACCGTCACAAGGTGCAACGATCTTACCATCTGCCGGCTCAACTGCAACGGTTGTTCCAAGCATCTCAGATGCAAATGTCTCGTCTGCTACTTCTGCAACCGGAACGATTGCTCCGTTGACCGGGCTTGTAAGCTCCTCTGCGGAAACATTTCCTGTGGCATTCTCTACGTCTGCGGATGCATTTCCTGTTGTATTCTCTGTCTGTGCTTCTTCTGCTTTCTCTACTGTTGTTGTCTCTGTTCCGGCGCTCTGAGTTGCCGGCTCTTTATCTTTGTAAATTATGAAGGAGATCACAAATGCTACTCCTACTGAAATTGCCATCTCAATAATGTACTGAAGCGGCTGATTCAGGCAAAGCAGGATACCGAAGATACCTGTTACTCCTGTTCCCTTTGCTCCAAGATGTACAAGTGATGCATACAGAGCTCCACATCCTCCACCAATACATCCTGCAATAAATGGTTTGAAGAATCTTAAGTTTACACCAAAGATTGCCGGCTCTGTAATTCCCATGAATGCACTAAGTGATGACGGAAGTGCAAGGGATTTAATCTTCTGATCTTTTGATTTAACTCCAACCGCCAATGCTGCTGCACCCTGTGCTACATTTGCTGCACTTGCAAGTGGAAGCCAGTAAGTTACTCCGTATTTTGCCAGCTGGCCAATGTCGATTGCTGTGTACATCTGATGAATACCTGTTACTACTGTCGGTGCATACAAACCTCCCATGATCAGACTTCCAAGTCCGAGCGGAAGTGTCAGCATCCACTGGATTGCTCCAAGGATCGCATTCTCACCCCATACGAAGATCGGTCCTACGATAGAAAATGTAAGATATCCTGTTACGAATACGCTGACAAGTGGTGTTACAAACAGGTCAAGTGCTGCCGGAACTACCTTGTGCAGCTTCTTCTCTAATACAGAAAGGATCCATACTGCAATAATAACCGGGATTACATGTCCCTGGTATCCAACCATGTCGATGTGATACAGTCCGAAGAATACGCTCTGTGTCTGCTGTACACCTTCTGTTGCAACTGTATATGCATTCTGCAGTGACGGATGAATCATGATCATACCGATAACAGCTCCAAGATACTGGTTCGCTCCAAATGCTTTCGCAGCTGAAAATGCAATCAGGATCTGCAGGAATGTATAAGCGATATTACTGAACAGATTCGCAAATACATAAATAGAACTGCTTGTATCAATTGCTAAAAATCCATTTGCATTCATGAAATCCAGCGCATTCATGATTCCCATCAGGAAACCACTTGCTACGATAGCCGGAATAATCGGTACGAAAATATCACCTAACAGCTTGATAGCTTTCATAAACCAGTTCTGCTTCTCTGCCGCAGCTTCCTTTGCCTCAGCTTTTGTGCTTGCCGTAATACCTGCGATTGCGATAAACTCATCAAACACCTTATTCACTGTTCCTGTTCCAAGAATGATCTGAAGCTGTCCAGATGCCTCAAATACTCCCTTCACTCCATCCACATTCTCTATTGCCTCTTTATCTGCCTTACTGTTATCTGCAATAACAAGACGAAGACGCGTTGCGCAGTGTGCTGCGGATACAATATTCTTGCTTCCACCTACATATCCCAGAATCTCTTGGGCAGTTTTCCTATAATCCATGATTACTCTCCCTTCCTTTTTCGATGTGTAATCGATTTCATATCTTATGATTTTATATTAAATAAAAAAATGCCATTTGTAAAGATGGCATTTTTACTGATTCTGATTCTTCTGTTTTGTTCAACTTGCACTATACTCTTAATTACTTTCATTCAAATCTATTCACGATCTGGAATCCTAACTTCATATGTACCGGCACCGAATTTTTCTCTTCAATCTGCTCAAGTAAGAGCTCTGCACCCTTGATCCCGCTTGTTTTATACCCAAAATGAACCGTTGGAATTCCTCCGGTCACAGCCTTTAACATCTGATTATCACCAAAACCTGTGACACATATTCCAGACTGTTCCAAAATATGCAGCATCCTTGCACCAGAATTCTGAACCGATTTCGGAACCGCCTTTTTACTCTGTCCGATCAATGCCTCGATTGCTCCTGCTGCAATCGTATCTGTTGCGCATGATATGATATCGATTTCAGTTTCTTTACTCAACAAATCCACTACTGCTTCATATCCACCATTCATTGTAAATTCTGATTCGCGTCTGTACCGTTGATCATCAAAGGAAATCCCTGCTTCCTGAAGTCCCTTACGGAACCCATCTTCTCTGGCAGCACCTGCTGCCTTATCTTCACGAGTAACACCGATATATGCAATCTTGCAGTCTTCTGGTCTTCCACCATTCTGCTTCAGTGCCTTCAGCGCAACTTCTTGTCCCATCGCTCTTCCGGCACCATAATCATCATGATAGATACAACTTGCCATTTCTGTCTCCTGTCCTACAATCACAACCGGAACCTTTGATTCTTTCAAAAATCTCCGATGCTCGTCTGTAAGCACTGTACCGATCAGTACAATTCCATCTACCGGATAACTTTCAAAGATTCTCAGATAAGTCAGCTCATTCTTTGGCTGGTTATCCGTACTTGCAAGAAGCATCTGATATCCTCTTGCCGAAAGAACCTGTTCAATTCCCGCTGTAATCCGGCTGATTGATTCTGAATTGATCTTCGGAGCCACTACACCAACCAGATGTGCACGTCCGGTTCTTAAGATTCTTGCCTGAGTAGACGGCTGATATCCTGTCTTCTCAATCACTTTACGAATCTGCTCCTTCTTCTGTTCACTCACATATCCGCCATTCAAATATCTTGATACTGCTGCGCTGGACACCCCTGCCATCTGCGCAATCTCTTTTATCGTCATTGTACACTGCCTGCCTTTATTCCCCTGATTTTCAAAATTATCCAGATCCATTTCCGTTCTTTTTCTGACTTCGACCTGAATCTGAATGACATTCACATTTTAACATTCAACAGACAAATATGCAACGACGTTACGCTACATCATTCTTTCTCTACCTGTTACTGTTCACACGATGTGCGACCAGCAACGCATCTCGCCATTTTAAATCGCCTTTGGCGATGGGGCGAGATGCATTCAAGTCAAAACACGCATCCTCCGTGTCAATCAGCGGAGTGATTGACACGGGAGTGAACAGTAACCTGTCCCTATCATATAAAAATCCATAAAGTATTACTCTTCCATTCGTCTGATCGTTGGAACAAGTCGATAACCCGATGATCCTGTCCCACCCTTCCTCTCCTTTTTTCTCAGGAAGACGATACTGCACTGCGTGTGCCCTTATATACTCCATCAGCTCTTCCAGATTCTCTTTCTTATAATCTTGCGGATTATAAATAACTTCATCATACGCATCCGTCTCCACACAGGCGAACCACTGGATTTTTTCTAACTGTTCATTCAGATATAGCGTACCTGTTTTGTGCGATTCAAAATACTCCTTTTCTTTATAATTCATCACATCTCCAAACATTGCGCCATTGTCCATATGGTGACCATATAACAAACTGTAACTGTCAATAAATTTTCTGTCATTTCTGCTATCCAGAAAAATACTTCCGGAAATAGCAAATTCTCCATAAATATCCTGGTTGATATATTCCAAATTTGTTTCTCCCTGCACAACCGGATAATCGATTTTTGTTCCGTCTACCGTCAGCCAGGCACACACATCCGGATTGATTTTCTGAAGTTCCTGCAGGGACGGACTTTCATCCGTTTTCCCCACAGGTTTATATTTCATCAATTCTCCGCTGATAAACGCACGTCGGTTGATCTGACAGGTATCCCATAATGAATACGCACCATAAAGAAGCATAAGAATAATAAAGAGTGCTGCCAGAATTTCCAATATCTTATTTCCTGCTTTTATAACTTTAAAAAACAGCGCTTCTCTCTGTTCCCCTGCTGCCTGACCTTCTGTCGTTTCGTTTATCATGCTCTTTTTCTACGAAAGAAAACTGATCCAAGTGCGCCTGCCGCACCTACAAGCAATACGTATGGTGTGTATTTCTTTGCAACTCCTGTTACTACAGCTGCATCTTTCTCATTCACATACTGAACTACTGTACCATCTTCTCTTGTAGTTCCTGTCTTTGTTCCGGTCGCAGTTGTTTCTCCATCAATCGTAGTAGTATATCCATCTTTATTCGCATCTGTCTCTGTTACAGTGTATTCATCAGATTCTGTCAATCCATAAATCGTAATCGAACCTGTATCAGAAATCTGGTAAGAAGTTTCCGCTTCATTACTTGTGATGTATTGTGTAATTGCCTGTGCATTTGCATTTTTCTTCACTACAACTTTGTAGAGTTCTCCCTGTCCACCATTTACCGCAACCTTGAATTCGAAGGATTTATTTTTAACTCCCTGATTTCCTGTGATCGTTTTTTTGATCGTCACATCATGCGTTGTATCATTTTCTGCACCATAATCATTAGTAAATTCAAGATCACCTTTTTCACCGTTATTTTCTGTAATTACATTTCCGACATAAAGTGCTCCATCGGCTCCGTTATATACAAAAAGATAAACATCTCTGCTTGCTGTATCATAATCGATTCCTTCATAAGAACCTGCATCTTCCGTCACAACATAATGATAAACACCGGCATGTTCAAATACCCCTGCATTAATTTCCAATGTTGCATTCTTGCTGTAAGCTGCTGCCAGTGTGTCTTCTCCTGATGGCTGGAATCCGATTGTCTGGGTAGCCGTGATTCCACCTGTCACACCAGCATATACTACATTATCTCTCCAATTTTCTGCTGCTTCACCATTCTCCACATGAAACGAAAATGAAGTGTTTGGCTGGTATGTATTTCCATCCGTTGTCACCGTTTTCTTCAGATTCAGCTGTGTAATCGGTTCATTTTCCTCGGCTGACGCATTTACCACACAAACTGACATCATCATCATGCTCGCCATTGCCATTGCTGAAATACGTCCTGCTGTTTTCTTATTCATAATCTCTACCTCACTTTTTATTCTGATTTCCGGGTTTCAAATATCTGACCGGCGGAGTACCGTAATTACTCTGCCTTTTACCTCTTTGTCCTTCACAGCACCAAAATACCGGCTGTCTTTTGCATTTCCTCGTTGATCTCCCAGAATAAAATATTCTCCGCTCTTCAGCGTCAGTGGATAGACCGTGTCACTTTCGTATTGCGGTGTATCATAGAAAATATCATTTTCTACAATCTTACTTCCATTGATCTTTACCTCTTCGTCCTCTGTAATCTCTACCGTATCGCCGCCGGCTGCGATCACTCTGCCCACATATTTCTCTCCCGCTTTCTGAATGACCACCACATCCCCGCTTTTTGGTTTTTCCAGTCGATAATAAAAGAGCAGATCTCCCGCACTGATGCGTGGCGACATGTCATTGTTTTTCATGGTTGTAATACCAAATAACAGTCCGAACAAAACCCACAGAAATACCAGAAGAAATGCAAGACGAATCAGAAAAAGATGAATCTCTCCTTTTAATTTCATGAATCTTTTTCTTTCCTCTTTCTTCGCAGAAACAGAAAAAATACTCCTCCTGCTATACCCACTGTTTCCATCAGGATTATAGGAAACATCATGTTCTCTACTCCTGTCGGAACAACCATAAGCGGTTGATACTGATTCGTATATGCTACTGTTGCAGTCTGCTCCTTCGCTACATCAATTCGTGCTGTCATCCCCTCTGCCTGGCTTTCCTGTCCCACGAGATAAAAGGTATGCTCCAGCCTGTAGTTATTCTGTTCCTGAGCAATCTCCGTCACTGTATATTCCCCAGGTTCAACCGCCTGAAGAGATGCACTCCACTGACCATTCTGCGGAAGCTTCACTTCTTCGACCACTTCTTCTCCCCGTTTTACCTGAAATGTAAAGGACTCGTCCGGAATCTGACTGGCTGCAATTCCCTCCACCTGCTTTGTGATCATCAGATTACCTGTTTTAGCCGGTGGGTTTGGGAGATCCTTTCCAAAAGAAATGTTATCGAGCAGGTTTCCATTTGACAGATTTCCATTTGCTGCCGCTACTGCCACAAAATAAAATCGAGTGACATATTGCCCTGCCGGAACCGTATAATCTCCATAGTGATAAGTCCATTTTCCGCTTTCATCTGACAATACAGCCTGCACATCAGGATTACTCTGATCAAATCCCGATCCTGCCGGATTCCAATCAGAACTCATTGATTTCGTATCACTGATGATAACTGCCATCGTATCTGTTCCCCACCGTCCGGCATGTTCCAGTCCCCAGTGAAGGACTGTCCCGGGTTCTGTCAAAACATCCTGATAAAGCGCTCCTGGTTCCTCACAGTTTAATTCTGCAAACTGATTTCCCTGTGCTGCACTGCTGATGTTGTAAACCGGTTTTGGATCATTAACCGTATTCCCATAATAACTTCGGCTTCCATCTGCAATCTCGATATAATAATCTTTCTGATTTCCAGAGCCAAAATATGCGCCTTTCGCTGTCGTCTTCCAATACAAACTATTCGTTCCATTTGCCACCTGAATAAAATGTGCATTGTTATAAGTCAGTGTTCCTGCATCAGATACTTCTGGTGTCTCAAAACTTCCATTCTGAAGCTTGTCATAATAATTCACCTTGTATTCGGAAGAATAAACTGTCACCGCCTCATTTACTGTCACTTTCACACGAAACGTCTTCTGTGCACCATCTCTTGCAACTTCATAGGATTGCTTTCTACTATCCACCGTTGCTGTATCCTCAATGTCTTTCCATTGACCGTTTTCACTTACCTGCCACTGGTAAGCAATCTGATCTGATTCTGTTGTTCCACTGACATCTGCTGTCAGAGAACCTTTTGTGAGAATCTCATCTTTAAGAGCAACTGAAATTTTCTCTGAATCGGTACTTTTCCCTTCCTCTGTTACTGCTTCAGACTCAGGGGGAGATTCTTTTGCGTCTGGTTTCTGCATTTCTGATTGGGAAGTCTCTTCCGCGTCTGTTTCTTCCGGGATCACGGTACTGTCTGTTTCTTCTGTAGTTTGTACAGCCTCAACTTGTCCACCTTCTGCCAGTACCTGAACGCCCATCAATGACAGCATCATCAGTAGCGCCATCAGAAATGCAAAATGTCTTCTCAGCTTTCTTCGCATTTTACCCTCTCCTGTCTTAAATTGAATTGTTACCTTTCAGGAAGTACTGTCGATATATTTTATATCTGCCCTCCTGTCTAATATATGTATGACTCTGGATTTCTGATTATGACTCGAAAGAGATAAAATTAGATTTCTTTAAGATTTTTTACATTTTTTTAAATTTTCTCTTGCAAAGACCATCTAAATATGATAATATATTTTTCGTCGATAAGACAAGGAAATATTCCTCCTTAGCTCAGTCGGTAGAGCATTCGGCTGTTAACCGAAGTGTCGTTGGTTCAAGTCCAACAGGGGGAGCTATGAAGAACATCTCACAGATTTCGCGCTGTGGGATGTTTTTTTGTTGCGTAAATCTGACACAGCTTGTCAGATTTTTCCTTATCCAGTAGCTCTAAAATGCTACGCATTTCATCGCTGTGGTGTATCTGTTTTTAATTGCCTGGCTCTGTACGTATAACAAAAAACGGACTGTGCAATGCACAATCCGTAATCTTAGTGGAGAATACGAGAGTCGAACTCGTGACCTCCTGCTTGCAAGGCAGGCGCTCTCCCAACTGAGCTAATCCCCCATATGTATGTCCTCAACAGAACTTCTATATGATATCATAGCTTATCGAGAGTGTCAACCCCCTTTTTTAATATTTTTTTCTTTTATTTTTCCTACCGGAATCCAAGTAACCAGATCAACAGCGGATTATGGTTGTACAAAAACGTCAGTATCGTACTCTGCTCCACCATTGCATAACACGTTGTTCCAATCTCTGTCGTATAAATCAGCGTCAGCACAAGGAACGCGATCCATACGATAATAAGTCCAAAACCAATTCCCAGCACACCTCCCGCCAGATGATTGATCGCACCAAGTAACGGAAGTTCACCAATAATATTCACCGCATACATCAATGCGCTTACAAGAATGATTGCAATCAAAAATGTCACAAGAAATGACACAACATTGAGAATCATTCGTGAAATATAGGCCGCAACATATTCTGGGAAAGTTGTAACATCCAGTTCTTCATAAATCGCAGTATTATTATTCTCCAGAAGTGCATCTTTCAAAAACTGTGGCAGCATTGAATTCTCAATCTCACGGATCTGTGTATCTTTCGGAAGATCTCCGACCACTTTCAGGATATCCTGTGCTGTT
This sequence comes from uncultured Mediterraneibacter sp., assembly GCA_934309345.1. Lineage (GTDB taxonomy): Bacteria > Bacillota > Clostridia > Lachnospirales > Lachnospiraceae > Mediterraneibacter. The sequence continues at coordinate 35,196 of CAKRDD010000025.1, forward strand.
ATTCCCAGTTTGTCCCATCCAGATTCACTTAATGACTTGATCTGGTCTACCGTTAAATTCTCCAGAGGTGTTCCACTGAGATTCGCTTTCAACAGATCATCTGCTGAAATCTCCGGCATAAATGCTTCCACTATCTTTTTCTCCAGTACGTCCTGCGCCGGCGTATGCTTCATCAGCGCATCCGACACGTATGGGGAAAGGAATGACACCAGTACCAGTGTCAATATTGTCGACAGAAGGGATAAACCAATTCTGAGAAATCCCTTCACAAAGCCGGCAATCATGCAGACTAAAAACACAACTCCGACCGCAAGTAACAACCAATTCTCCATATATCTCTCCTATTTTGTCAAATAAACAATTCGCAGTTCATTATCACTCATCACATAGTATCTGTTCAGACCAAATGCATCAAAGATTTCCTGCGCATCTGCTCCCAGGTCTCCATTAAACTTCAGGATTCCCGTTGTTGTATAAATACAGCACTTACTTCCATCATACAGAATGATATTGTCTCCATCCATCTTTACATGACTATAATCTCCCTGTATCTCTTTGCTGAACACAGTATCTCCCGATTGATTATACAGTCTCAACTCATACCCTGACTTCTCCTGATTAAGCAGGACAAATCCAAAATAAGAATCCGAATGGAAAACACTTCTTATCTCCTGATTCACCTTCACTTCTTTTGTCTGCTTCGGAGTATCTTTTCCTGTATAAATCTCAAATCCATTATCTCCAACTGCAACGGATCTGTCATTTCCCATAAAGAAAATCTCGCCGATCAGCATATCTTCATAAGTATCTGCTGTCACTTTGTTATCTGCCTTCTCTTTGCCGGCAGTATCAAAATTATAATATCCAATCCTGCTCTGCACCTGTGTTCCCTTGGTATAAAGATAAGAAACTGCCAGAACCTTTCCATCATCAGACAAATCCAATGCAATCGGATATCCTGTATTTCCAATCGTAATCTGCTGCTCTACCAAAATATTCCCTGCCGCATCATAGGATATGATCTTCGGTGAATTCTCATTTTTTAAAATTGCACTGACAATTCCCTGATTCGATACTGCGATTCTCTCAATCGGTAATGTCGTCTGGATCTCACCTTTCAACCCGTTTTTTGTAAATACGAGAATGCTGTTGCCTCCGCTGTCAGCAACTGCAAATACATCATCTTTCACAACAATCACCGGCATCTGCAGCTGTGTTGGCTGAATCCACTTTTCCTCATTCTTCTTATTCAGAAATACCACACCGTCATGATTATAACGCACAATTCCATCTGCAAACTGAACGTAATTATTCGTGTCCGAAAGGTCTTTCGCGTAACTGTCCGCCTTGCGGACTGTTCCATAAGTCTTGCTATCTAAAAGGAGGTAAGTTCCGCAGATTGCCATTGCAATCAGGATGATATAGGTAAGAATTTCTTTTCTTCTCCGGCGTTTGATCCTTCTTTCCCTCTGTCTCAGCGCTTTTCTATCATCCTGCGTTTTTACCACCTGTAAATTCGACATTTTCTTTCGCGCCATATTGCTCCCCTTATCGTTTGTCCCGTGCACCTTTTTCAATTGGTACACATTTCGCTTTCACTTGTCTTTCACAGTATAACACGGATTTATGGCAATATCAATTTTTGTCCAATATAGATCAGATTCCCATTCTGCAATCCATTCATACGGCTGATTGCATCGACATGACTCACATCTCCATACATTTTCTTACTGATAATTGCAAGGGTATCTCCTTTTTCCACCACATAAATACCATCATTTTCATTTGCTGTAACGGCTGTCCCGGAAACCGGAACACTTTCTGTATCCTTATCCTCCGTCTGTTCTTCCCCTTCATTTTCTTCCGTTATCTCTACAGGTTCCTTTTCTGTATCTGCTGCTTCCTGGCTTTTCTCCGCAGTAGTTGCTGCTCCACTTGTCTCTTTCACATCCGGTGAGGAGGTCTGCTTTTCCCCCTCGGCAACCACATTTATCTTATTCTGAAGGGATTTCATTTTACTGAAATTATTCATCATAGAAACGCCCATCACGATCAGAACCAGTACAAGACCTGTACTGATTCCATACATCAGACCGCCTGTCCTTCTTTCTCTTTTCTGACCGCCCCGCTCACGTACCAGAGAACGAAAGCTTTGTGCAGCTGTATCTTCCACAGTTTCTGTCTGAACTGCCCCATTTTTTTTTCGACTTGCAATCATATAATTCTGCATGCACGGATTCTTCTCGTAGTAAGTATAATGTCCCCCAATTTCCATCAGATCTCCCAGCTTATGTACAAAAAATACATCTTCCTGATTTGCCGAATCTTTCATAACAAGGACGGTATTTTTCTTTGGAAATAATTTTTTATGCAGCTTTACGTTGACAGAACCCGGAGCCAGCTGTAAATCATGCTCTGTCACAAACCAGCCTATGATTTCTCCTTCTTCAAAATACTGGCTGCATTCTTCGCAACCACATTTCCATATCTTGTCACTGATCAGGTATTCACCGCCCTCCTTTTTTAACTCTTTTATTTTTATCGCACCATAAATATAAATATATTCTTCATTGTCCTGCTTCTGCATTTCACCAATCAGAAAGGCTCCTTCTGGTTGTTTTTCTCTCTCGCTTTTTTCACTTAACTGAAGAAAAAAGGTATCTACATAATCTTCCACATAGATTTTTGGACTGTCACTCACATTTCCTATCTGACGCACATTTTTTGGAATCTGTCTCTCCATTTTATACTCACCTTTCTATCACTTTTATTTAATTTCCCGGGGATTGCCCTTAACATAGCACAAGGAAATCGGGAGATTTTATCAATTAGTGTCAGGTAAGTTCGACAAATATTCCCTTTCGTACACGGCATTCTCTGAATATTTCCAGACAGCAAAAAACGCTCCGGTACTCTCTGATCGCAGATATTCTGTGAACAGAAAGCCCGAAGCGTTCTTCTTATTAATTATTTTGCAAATGCTTTGATCTTCTCGTAGATGCTGTCTGTATCAAGACCATACTTCTTCAGAAGCTCAAGTGCCGGACCAGACTCACCGAATGTATCATTCACACCGATCTTCATAACCTGTGTCGGAGCTTTCTCTGAAAGTACATCACATACAGCACTTCCAAGTCCGCCGATAACGGAATGCTCTTCAACTGTAACAACTTTTCCTGTCTCTTTTGCAGCTGCTACAACCAGTTCCTCATCAAGAGGTTTGATTGTATGAATGTTGATCACTTTCGCATCAATTCCGTCTGCTGCAAGCTTCTCAGCTGCTTCCAGACAGTTGCTTACAGGAAGTCCTGTTGCGATGATCGTCAGGTCTTTTCCTTCTCTTAACACAACACCTTTTCCAAGTTCGAACTTGTAGTCCGGTCTGTCATTGATCACCGGCACTGCGAGACGTCCAAATCTCAGGTATACCGGTCCCTGATGCTCGTAAGCAGCACGTACAGCTGCTCTTGCCTCTACATCATCAGCTGGATTGATTACAACCATTCCCGGAATTGTACGCATCAGGGCGATATCCTCATTACACTGATGTGTTGCTCCGTCTTCTCCTACAGAGATTCCGGCATGTGTTGCACCGATCTTTACATTCAGGTGTGGATATCCAACAGAGTTTCTTACCTGCTCAAATGCACGTCCTGCTGCAAACATTGCAAAAGAACTTGCAAATGGAACTTTTCCTGTTGTTGCAAGACCTGCTGCAACACCGATCATATTAGACTCTGCAATACCACAATCGATGAAACGATCCGGATGTGCTTTCTTAAATATACCTGTCTTTGTAGCTGCTGCCAGATCGGCATCAAGTACTACAACGTTATCATGTTCTGTTCCGAGTTCAGCCAAAGCATTACCGTAGCTGTCTCTTGTTGCGATCTTCTTTACTTCTGACATAATGCTTCACCTGCTTTCTCTAATTCTTCCATTGCAATCTTATACTCTTCATCGTTCGGAGCTTTTCCGTGCCATCCTACCTGGTTCTCCATGAAGGATACACCTTTTCCTTTTACTGTCTTAGCAATAATAGCTGTCGGCTGTCCTTTGACTGTCTTTGCTTCTTTGAATGCAGCATCGATCTGATCAAAGTCATTTCCATCGATATTAATTACATGGAAATTAAATGCCTCAAACTTCTTATCGATTGGGTACGGAGAGTTGACTTCTGTAATTGCTCCATCGATCTGAAGATTGTTATTATCAACAATAACAACAAGGTTATCCAGTTTTCTATGTGCTGCCAGCATGGAAGCCTCCCATACCTGTCCTTCCTGAATTTCACCATCTCCAAGCAGTGTATATACTCTGTAATCTGCATTATCAAGCTTTCCTGCGATTGCCATACCTACAGCTGCAGAAATTCCCTGTCCAAGAGATCCTGAAGACATATCAATACCTGGGATATGTTTCATATCCGGATGTCCCTGAAGATAAGATCCTGTATGACGAAGTGTCACGAGATCTTCCTTCGGGAAGAATCCTTTCTGCGCAAGTGTAGAATATAATCCCGGAGCTGTGTGTCCTTTAGAAAGAACGAAACGATCTCGATCCGCTTTCTTTGGATCTTTCGGGTCTACGTTCATCTCTTCAAAATAAAGGTATGTAAAAATCTCTGTTGCGGAGAGAGATCCACCTGGATGTCCGGCCTTTGCGCTATGCAGTGCTGTCACAATCCCTTTCCGGATCTCATTCGCAGTTTTCATAAGCTCTAACTTATTCATGATATCTCCTTTTTAATTTCCATTCTGATTCTGTTTTCAGTCTTAATGTTATTTCCCGGATTACTCACCAAAAACAGCAATGTAATCCTTTTTAAATTTCTCAATACCTGCATCTGTCAGCGGGTGATGTGTCATCTGCTCGATCACCTTGTAAGGTACTGTTGCAATATCTGCTCCTGCCAGTGCACATTCTGTTACATGGATCGGATTACGTACGCTTGCTGCGATGATCTCTGTCTCAATTCCTGCTACTTCGAACATCTCTGCAATCTCTGCAACAAGGTCAACTCCCTTTGTAGAAATGTCATCCAGACGTCCAAGGAATGGAGAAACATAAGTAGCTCCTGCTCTTGCTGCAAGAAGTGCCTGGTTTGCTGTAAAGATCAGAGTTACATTTGTCTTGATTCCCTCTGCTGTAAGAACTTTAACAGCCTTCAGACCTTCTACTGTCATAGGGATCTTAACTACCATGTTCGGATGGATCTTTGCAATCTCACGTCCTTCTGCGATCATGCCTTCTGCATCTGTTGTTGTAGCTTTAACCTCTCCACTGATCGGTCCGTCTACGATGGATGCGATTTCAGCGATTACTTCTTCAAAAACACGTCCTTCTTTTGCGATCAGAGACGGGTTTGTTGTAACTCCGCAGATCACTCCCATGTCATTTGCTTTCTTGATATCCTCTACATTAGCTGTGTCGATAAAAAATTTCATTTTTAAGTCCTCCTATACATGAATCTTTCGCTTACTGCTGATACTGCTCTCAGTTTTTCTAACAGTAATTCGTTTGTTTATGAGCTGATTATATAGCTTCCAAAACCCAAGGTCAACTGCCTCAAAAATTATTAATAGCTATTTTTTCACTTAATAATCTGACATATTAACCATTTTTATTAATATTAGTTAATATTAATCCTTTTCATTCTGTATAAAAGTCTTTATTTTAAAGGCTTTATCAACATTTTCAAAAATCAGAATCGTTTGTTTTTATTGTTTTTATTAGTAATAATTTTATTATTTTTTATTAATTTTTAACTGTTCAGAGCCAAGCAAAATTTCAAAAAAAAGGTATAAAATGCTTGCATTTTTTAGACTGTTTTTGAAATTTTATTTGGCGGATACGCCACACCTCCGAAATGCGTAGCATTTTGGAGGTTGGCTCTGAACAGTCACATTACTGCGTCCATGCATCAACTATTTTGTCTTCGCATAAGACGTTGTTCCACGAACCACAATCTGTGGCTCATATTCCACGTGATAAATACTGACCGGTTCAAATTCCGTATACTTCCAGTCTCTTGAACTGATCTTTTTCATGATAATATCACAGGCATCCATTCCTTTGTGAATTACAAAATGCTCGATTGTTGTAAGTGACACTTTTTTAACTTTAGAAAATAAAGTATTATCACATCCCATAACCGAAACATCTCCCGGAACTTTATACTTCATATCCTGAAGTGCATCCATGATCCCAAATGCGATCATGTCATTCAATCCCACGATTGCAGTAAGATTTTCCTCAGTCCGAAGCAGTTCTTTTGTCAGATCATATCCGATCCGGTACTCCGAATCAATTCCCGGAACATTTTTATCAAACTCTTCGTCTGCTTCTTTTACGATCACCTGATCGCCATATCCGGCTTTTCTGAATTCATCCAGAAATCCTTCTACCCGGCGGAATCTCTGTTTCTGTCTTGCTGTCAGTGGTGGTGTAATGTATGCCACGTGCTGATGCCCCAGCTCCAGAAGATGCCTGCCCATTAATCTTCCAAGCTTTGTATTGTCCAGTTCTACTGCATCTACATCCAAATGCTTCTCCTGGTTATTGATCACAACAACCGGAATCCTTTCAGACATTTCTTTCAGCTGCCCAAGAAAACATTTTCCCGGATTGCACATATAGATAATCCCCTGTGCATTCAGAGTCGAGATCATTTTCAGATAACGCTCTTCCAGTTTTAAATCTCTCTGTGTATTACAGACAAAGATTCCGAATCCCTGCTCTGTCGCCCTTGATTCAATCCCTTGTAAAAGCATTACATAATATGGGTTTGTCAGGTTCGGGCTGATGACAACGAGCAGCTTTTCTCTTCGCTCTCCGCGCTGTGCTCTGCGTTTCGGAAGCTCATATCCCAGTTCTTCCGCTGCTGCCTCCACTTTCTGGATTACTTCTTTGGAAAAAGAGACGTTATACTTCTTATTGAGCACCATCGAGACCGTTGCCTGTGAAACTCCCGCACGCTTTGCCACATCCGAAGATGTCACTCTTTTCTTCGTCATAGCCAGTCCCTCCTGTTGATGTCTCAAATACTTTTACAATTCAGTTCTTCCTTCCAATGCACGGAGAAGTGTTACCTCATCAATGTATTCCAGGTCACCACCAACCGGAACTCCACTGGCAATCCTGCTCACCTTGATTCCGACCGGCTTGATAAGTTTACTGATATACATTGCTGTTGTCTCTCCTTCCAGACTGGAATTCGTCGCAATGATCACTTCATCCACATCTCCCTGCAGGCGCTCCATCAATTCTTTCAGACGGATATCCCCGGGACCGATTCCAAGCATCGGAGAAATTGCTCCGTGAAGTACATGATAGACTCCATTATACTTTCCGGTCTTCTCATACGCTGCCAGATCACGCGGTGTCTCCACTACCATAATTGTCTTATGGTCTCTGTCCGGGTTGCTGCAGATTGGACAGATATCCTTATCCGTCAACGTACAGCATTCCTTACAGTAGCGGACATTCTTGCGGGCATCTACGATTGCATTCGCAAGTCCTTCTACCTGTTCTACCGGCATATTGATCACATGAAATGCAAGTCTTTGTGCTGATTTATTCCCGATTCCCGGAAGTCTCGAGAACTCCTCGATCAGACGGCTGATCTGATTACTGTAGTAATCCATTAGAACATTCCGCCTCCAAGACCGCCAAGTCCGCCTGTCATCTTAGATACTGCTGCATTTGTCTCCTGCTCAACCTGACGCAGTGCTTCATTTGTCGCTGCTACGATCAGGTCTTCCAGCATCTCAATGTCGTCCGGATCTACAACTTCTTCTGCAAGTTTTACTTTTGTTACTTCTCTTTTACCGGATACAGTCACTTCTACTGCTCCGCCGCCTGCAGCTGCTGTGAACTCTTTTGTCTCAAGTTCTTTCTGCTGCTCTTCCATCTGACGCTGCATCTTCTGTGCCTGCTTCATCAGATTCGCCATATTTCCCGGCATTCCGCCGCCTGGAAATCCTCCACGCTTTGCCATGTCTAATCCTCCACTGTTATTTCCATATTTATTTTCTGTTCTATGTCCACAAATGTATCCTCAAAGTGTCTGCCCTCTTCTACATGACGGACATCTACCTCGACCTTCTTCCCAATCTTCTCTTCAATGAGCTGTTCAAGTTCCTGCACATGATCTTCTCTGCCTACCATATCTGCGGACATAACATCTGGCAGTACAATCAACAAACGATTGTCACCCCCGAGACTCAGTCTTGCTTTCTTAAGAAAACCTCTGATCATACCTGACGCTTCATCTGCGATAGAACGGAAATTCTTCACAACTTCCTGCACATCTTCCGGAATTGCATTCGGCAGCTCCGGTTTCGCCTTCCTGCTTCCCGCAACGCCTGATCCGGATGTTGACGCTTCATCTCCATTCACGTAAACAACCCGCTGCGGCATATCTGCAGCTGCAGCAAGACCTTTCTCCACTTTGTCTTCTACCGCACGGATCCTGTCAAGAAGTGCATCCTGACCAGTCTCCATCGCCGGAGTACAAAGCTTGATCAATGCAACTTCCAGAAGCACTCTCTTCTGCGTCGCATACTTCAGCTGACCGGAAAGTTCTGAGAATATACGGATATAACGCAACAGCATATCAAGTTCGATCATCTCTGATTCTTCCTTGAGCTGCAGCATATTTTCCGTAGACACATCCAGCACGTCCTCTATATTATCAGAAGTTTTGACCAAAAGCAAATTTCTCAGATACCATGTAAAATCTGCGGCCAGCTGGGTCAGTTCACGTCCCTGCATAACCAGATCTTCCACAATATCAAGAACTCCGGCAACATCTCTTTCCAATACTTTCCGAAGCAGGCGGCTGAACACATCCGTATCCACCGCACCAAGTACTTCAAGCACATGGTCATACGTCAGCTTCTGTCCCAGATAAAATGCAATACACTGATCCAACAGACTGAGTGCATCACGCATAGATCCGTCTGCCGCCTTCGCGATATAACGGAGTGCTTTTTCTTCCACGTCTACCTGCTCTGTCTGCATCAGATCACGCATACGGTCTGTGATTGTCTCAATGCTGATTCTCTTGAAATCATAGTGCTGGCATCTGGAAAGAATCGTAATCGGGATCTTATGCACTTCTGTCGTCGCCAGAATAAAAATAACATATTCCGGCGGCTCCTCAAGTGTCTTAAGCAATGCGTTAAATGCTCCGATGGAAAGCATATGCACCTCATCGATAATGTATACTTTATACTTACCTTCTGTCGGCCGGTATGTCACTTCCTCCCGGATCTCACGGATATTATCAACACCATTGTTCGATGCGGCATCGATCTCGATCACATTCATCGAAGTGCCGGCGGCGATAGATTTACACATCTCACACTCCCCGCACGGACTTCCATTTACCGGGTGCTCACAGTTTACTGCCTTCGCAAATATTTTTGCAACCGTCGTCTTACCGGTTCCACGCGTTCCACAAAACAGATACGCATGTCCGATCCTGTTCGCCTTAATCTGGTTCTGAAGCGTTGTAACAATATGATCCTGTCCTTTTACATCTTCGAATTCAGAAGGACGGAACTTTCTGTATAGCGCCGTATATGACATGGATTACACCTCGTCTCCGAAGCTGATGCCGATTGTTCTCGCTTCTTTGATCAGACCACAGTTCGGATCAACATATTTCAGCTTTCCTGCAACCTCTTCCAGCGGAACTTTCACAATCTCACCATTTCTCATGGCTACCATATATCCGTATTCTTCATTCAGGATCAATTCTGCTGCCTTCGCTCCGACTCTTGTTGCAAATACACGGTCATAAGAACAAGGTGTGCCACCTCTCTGTGTATGTCCAGGAACTGTGATACGAACTTCCTTGTCTGTCTCTTTTTCAATCTGTTCTGCCAGTTCGTAAGCGATAGAAGGATATTTTCTGTTTGCCAGCTTCTCTTTGTATTCTTTCTTTTTCAGTTTTGCATCTTCTTTGGAAATCGCACCCTCTGCAACAGCAAGAATTGTAAATCTCTTACCTGCCTGTGTACGTTTGTCGATCACATTTTTGATCGCTTTGATATCATATGGAATCTCCGGAAGCAGAATAACGTCTGCGCCGCCTGCAATTCCTGCATGCAGAGTTACATGTCCAACTTTGTGACCCATAACCTCGATAATAAATACACGGCTGTGGGATGTTGCTGTTGTATGGATTCTGTCAATTGTATCTGTTGCAATATCAACCGCACTCTGGAATCCAAATGTCATGTCTGTTCCCCACAGATCGTTATCGATCGTCTTCGGCAGTGTCACTACATTGAGTCCTTCCTCACGAAGAAGATTCGCTGTCTTATGAGTTCCATTTCCTCCAAGAACTACGAGACAATCCAGATGAAGCTTATGATATGTGTGCTTCATTGCCTCTACCTTGTCTATTCCATCCTTGTCCGGCACACGCATCAGTTTGAACGGCTGACGGGATGTCCCAAGAATTGTTCCACCCTGTGTCAGGATTCCTGAGAAATCCCTTGATGTCAACATATTGAAATCCGAATAGATCAGACCTTTGTATCCATCTTTAAATCCGTAGATTTCTACATCTTTGCGCTTGTTGCAAATTCCTTTTACAACACCGCGCATTGCTGCGTTAAGTGCCTGGCAGTCTCCACCGCTGGTCAGCATTCCTATTCTTAACATGGCAACTCCTCCTATTACTCTTTGTACCTGTCTCAATCAGTTACTTTCTTTTCTTGTTTATAAGCCCTAAAAAAGCAGTTGGTTCTTCTTTCCATGCCGCCATTCCTGATATTCCATGACCGGCGGCTACCAACTGCTTTTTATTATACCTCATTTACAAATACTGCTCAAGAAATTTTAGTTTTCGTTATGGTGACATGCTCCCACCACTTAAATCACTGATTTTGAAGTGGGGGCTTCTTGCTCAATGGCTCTACTGAGCCAAGTATCTACAAGCTATCCTCGCGTGCCCCGCGATTCTTTTGCCCGGACACGGGCATATTTTTTTATTATCAACTTGTCCGGATACGGACATTTATGCTGTCAACATCCTTCTTGCCTCTTCACGGATGTTGATTGCTGCATTACGATCTCTGTCCATCTCATTTCCACACGCACAGTGATAGACTCTTTCGGATAATTTGAGTTCTTTCTTTATCCTTCCACATTTACAGCATTTTTTACTGGAAGGATAGAAACGGTCTACCTTTACCATTTTCTTTCCTCTCCACGCCAGTTTATAGTCTAACATTTCCCGGAACATTCCATATCCATTATCATGTACGCTTTTTCCGAAACGCAGGCATTGACCCATTGCTTTCATATCGATATCTTCCACTGCGACTGCATCATAACCGTCTGCAATCTTTCGGCTTAGTTTGTGCAGATAATCTCTTCTCTGATTTCGTATCTTTTCATGACATCTGGCAACTTTCTTTTTCTGCAGTTCATAATTATGACTTCCTCGTACGCATCTTGACAACTTTCGTTGCTCCCTCGCCAGTCTTTTTTCGTTTTTTCTAAAAAATCCTGCTCCTTCCGTCTCAATCTCTTCTGAAAAAACTTCCATCCCCTGCATGGCATAATCTATTCCAAGTATCTTCGCAGTACTGTAATCTGGTTCAGCTGCTTGGTTTTCACAACTGTACCCTTCATACAACAGGCTTGCAAAGTATTTGCCGGATGGTTCCATACTGACTGTCACTGATTTCAGGCGAAGGCCTTTTGCTGGCTCCCTGTGTTTTTTCATGGCAATCCATTTTAATTTAGGAAGCCGGATTCGCTTACTTTCCACCAGGATATTTCCATTGACCACATTCGTTGTATAACTGTTTCTGGAATGATGTTTTGACTTGAACTTCGGAAATCCAATCTTGGGATCCCGAAAAAAATTCTTATATGCTTTTTCCAAATGAAGCTGGACATTTGCCAGCGCCAGCGAATCTACTTCTTTCAAAAATGGATATTCCTTTTTATACATGGCTGGTGTGTTTTTTAACATTTTCTTCGTCTTTTCATACTCTCGAATCTTATCATTAAGCATCTGATTATACAGAAAACGACAACAGCCAAATGTTTTGCCAAGAAATATCTTCTGTTCTTCTGTCGGATAAATTCGGAAACGATATGCTA
>CAKRDD010000026.1 GCA_934309345.1 uncultured Mediterraneibacter sp.
ACAAAAAAAGCGGGTGATGGGAATCGAACCCACGTATCCAGCTTGGAAGGCTGGTGTTCTACCATTGAACTACACCCGCGTGTCTTGTGTTATCTCTGACACGAGTTATATCTTATCATACGTGCCAGAGATATGCAAGCACAAATTTAAATTTTTCTAAGTTTTTTAGGTTTTTCGTATCTACCTTATTACAATTTTTGCAATTCCATCAATTTCTTTCTTAATATTATAATTTCCTCTTCTGCTTTATCAGCTCGTTGTTTTTCTTCTTCCGCTCTTTGCTTTTCTTCTTCCACCCTCTGTTTTTCTTCTTCCACCCTCTGTTTTTCTTCTTCTATCTTCTGCTTCTCTTCTTCTAATTCTCTTGCAATGTTCTCCTTCGCTTGAGCCACTTGTTCAGCTACTTTCTCTGCCACTTGTTCTTCAACCTGTTTTGCAACACTTGCCTTTACTTGTGCCAATTCCTCTTCCATCTCGTCAATCATCAACTTTACTGTATTACGATCCAAAATCTCAAGTTCTTTCGAAAACATCTCCATCATTCCTTCCATATTAAGACAGAGTGTATAGATTTCTTCATAAATCTTCTGAAAATCCGAATTCTGATTCAAAAGTTTAATAATCATCTCCGGATCATCCTGACTAAGAAATACGAGCCACTCTTCCAATCTGTTTTTTATCTTTCTGTTTTCATTTTGAATGATGTCACTAAAAATGTCAAGACATATAAAAGTGTATTCTTGCAGTAAATTCACTTCTACACCTGTATCACTTTTTTGTTCGCAATGATGAATATATATTTCTTTCGAAAACCTGCGAAAATCAGCACTGCTCTTTTCAAATAATACGATTGTATAAACTTTCTGAATTCTCTTATATGTAAATGAATTTCCTAATTCTGCGCGCACTCGTTTATACTGTCGTAACAATAAATCGGAAGAATAACAGGCACTTCTCTGTCCCGGAAATAAATATCCCATCTTTTGTACTTCAACATTTGCTATACTACCATCTTCAAACTGAACAACAATGTCCATAATCAATAAGGAGCTCTCTGCTGCAATACGCGCCGATTCATTCGGAAGTACTTTTAAGATTCTAATTTTTCTTCCCAATATTTCTGATAGAAAATCATTTAACCTTTCAGGTCTGGTGTCTGGATTCATAATGACCTTAAAATAGGTATCATAGAGAAGTTTTACGCCTTTTACACCAGTGCAAATGTCAAGATATTCCTGTTGGTATTTTTCTTCCCAACCACAAAATGTCTTCCACATTTCCGGGCTATTCCGAATTTCTTCAAGCACTTGTCCTTTGGTTCTGATCATTGGGAAATAGTTTTGTAATTTGTTTTTCATCGTTTATTTTGATGCAATGTTTAAAATAAACCAATCCTCTTACCTGTCCAACACCAACTTCATGAATTGGTATGTTCTCAGAATATCCCAGTCCACTTTTAATTGCAATGTGTTTCTTGTTTATAACTCATCTTTTTTGTTGATAACCTGTGGATAACTTCACAGATCATCATTTTCTCAATTTCAACTGTCATTTTCACCAAATAAACGTTATAATATTATTAATTTATAGTCATTTTTTGTCCAAAACGCCATAATTCAAAAAAGCGGAGAAAAGATGTCACATGGCCTTTTAATGCGTCTGCTTTTCTCTCTATAATGAATAAAAAGGAGGAGGAAGATTCGTGGATTTATTTAAAAGCTTACCACTTAAAAAGCAGGAATATATGAACCGGCTTTTCAGAAACTGTACGGAAGAAGTCAAGTATTACATGTCCGTGATCGATGTGGAAGCTGACCAGACTTTTATCAAAGCCGGAGAAGAATGCAAGTACATATACATCATTTTATCAGGGAAAGTAACCGGAGTCGAATGGCCGATGCATGAGAAATCTTATTTCTTTAAGGACTTTGGACCAGGTGACTTCTTTGGTGAGATTGAATGTTTTGCCAGACTTCCAAGATACCGGATCAGCATTCTGTCTTCAACGAAATGTCGGCTGCTTGCTATCCCATCTGTTTATTATATGGAGTGGATGCATATGGATGTTGATGCACTGTTCATGAGAACACAGGAAAATATCAGTCGCCTCGTTCTGCAAACTGCGGAAGCCAGGAAATATTTGTTTATGGAAGGAAAAGACCGATTGATGGTTCATCTGGTCCGTAAATACGAACAAAAGATCCCGGCTCCGGAGATTCTGGTACTTAACCAGACACGGGCGCGTATTTCCGAAGAAGTGGGGATTTCTATTAAGACTCTGGACAGAAACATCAGAAAGCTGGAAGAGATGAATCTTCTGAAACTGAATAAAGGAAAAATCGTAATTACCAAAGCCCAATATCTTCAGATGAAACAGGATATTGATTTTTATGTAAACGGTTGATCCAAACTTATGTTTAAGGAGGGGATAAGATGTATGTAGGAAAAAAAGTTACTCGTGTAGATGCCTACGATAAAGTAATTGGACGTACAAGATACACCGATGATCTCTGTGACAAGAGTGCCTATATTGCACGTATTTTACACTCTACTATTGCTAACGGACGTGTTCTTTCTATTGACACATCTGAAGCTGAGAAGATACCTGGAGTTGTAAAAGTATTTACCTGTTTTGATTTAAAGGAGAAGCATTATTTTCCAACTGCCGGACATCCATGGTCCACAGATGAATCACATCAGGATGTTGCCGATCGTCTTGTACTTACAGACCGCGTCAGATTTTATGGGGATGATATCGCCGCGGTCGTAGCAGAGGATGAGGTTTCCGCTGCACAGGCACTTCGTGCGATCAAAGTAGAATATGAAAAATATCCATTTGTTCTGGATGTTCTGGATGCTATGAAAGAGGATGCTCCTCAGCTTCATGAAAAATATCCGAACAATATTCTCAAACATACAACAATCAACAAAGGAAATTATGAAGAAGCGATCAAAGAACCGGGACTGATCAAAGTAGAAGGCTGGTATAGCACACCAACTGTTCAGCACTGTCATATTGAGAACTTCATCTGCTACGCTGAGATGGAAGGAGACCGCATCAAGGTTGTAAGTTCTACTCAGATTCCTCATATTGTACGCCGGGTTGTCGGTCAGGCACTCGGAGTTGAATGGGGTAAGATCCGTGTCATTAAGCCTTACATCGGCGGTGGTTTCGGAAATAAGCAGGATGTTTTGTATGAGCCACTTTGTGCATGGCTGTCCATGCAGCTTCACGGACACCTTGTGAAACTTGATGTACCAAGAGAGGAAACATTTGTTTCTACCCGTGTACGTCATGCCATTAAGAGCCACATCATTTCATGGGTTCGTCCGGATGGAACATTTGCTGCAAGAAAGCTGGAAGCATTTTCCAATCAGGGTGCTTATGCCTCCCATGGTCACAGTATCTGTGCAAAAGGTGTCGGCGCATTCCCACAGCTTTATCCTTGTGATAACGTAGAGGCTGATGCTTATACAATATTCACAAACAAATCCGTTGCCGGTGCGATGCGTGGTTACGGAATTCCGCAGGCAATGTGGGCTGTAGAATGCCATACAGAAGACATTTGTGCAAAACTTAACATGGATCCACTTGAATTCCGCCGCAAGAACCTGATGCCGGTCGGATACATGGATGCATTTTCCAAAAATGAATTATACAGCGACACTTTCAACCAGTGTCTTGACAAAGGAATCGAAGTCACTGACTACCTTCGTAAATACAAAGAATACCAGAACCAGACAGGAGATATCCGCAAAGGTATCGGTATGGCAGTCTTCTGGTACAACACAGCTGTATGGCCGATCTCACTTGAGACATCTTCCTGCCGTATGGTATTAAACCAGGATGGTTCTCTTCAGGTTCAGCTTGGTGAGACAGAGATTGGACAGGGTGCTGATACTGCATATTCACAGATGACTGCAGATATTCTTGGTGTTCCACTTGAAGCTGTACACGTTGTTTCCTGTCAGGATACAGACGTTACTCCATTCGGAACAGGTGCTTACGCATCCCGCCAGACTTATACAGCCGGATACTCAATCCGCCAGACAGCACTGCTTCTGAAAGAGCGCATTTTGAAATATGCACATGAACTGACAAGAATGCCTGAATACAACCTGGATATCATTGATGGACAGATTGTACGTATCACAGACAACCGTGTTCTGATGTCTCTTGGAGATCTTTCAACAGAAGCACTTTACAGCCTTTCTCACAGCCAGCACCTGTCTGCTGAAAGTACAGCGCAGATCAAGTCAAATGCCTACTCCTTCGGATGTACATTCGCAGAAGTTGAAGTTGATATCCCGATGTGTAAGGTAAAACTGCTTGATATCGTCAATGTACATGACGCCGGCACACTGATCAACCCGGCACTTGCTGAAGCCCAGGTACACGGTGGTATGAGTATGGGAATCGGATTCGGACTTTCTGAAAACCTGCTCTTTGATCCGAAGACCGGAAGAGCATTAAATGATAACTTGCTCGATTACAAGTTATCCACATTTATGGATCACCCGAGACTGCGCGCTTATTTCGTAGAAAATGCGGAACCTACAAGTGCGTTCGGAACAAAATCTCTTGGCGAGCCACCGACATGTTCCATTGCACCTGCAATCCGTAATGCAGTTTATCAGGCAACAGGCGTCCATGTAAATGACGCACCAGTGAATCCACACCATCTGTTCCGCAGTATGAAGGAACAACATATGTTTGAGGAAGGAGGAGAAGCAAATGTATGATCTTAAAGCACTTTATGAAGCTGAAAGCGTAGCTCATGCGATACAGCTTTTACAGGAACATCCGGAAGCACAGATCATTGCCGGCGGAAGTGACGTTCTTGTACAGATGCGTGAAGGCCGTCGTGCAGGAAAAGAACTTGTAAGCATTTATAGACTTGATGAAATGAGAGGCATATCTTACGAAGAAGACGGTGCGATCCGCATTGGCTCTCTGACCAGCTTCTCTCATATTACAAAGGATCCGATCATCCAGAAGCATATCAACGTACTTGGGGAAGCTGTTGATATGGTTGGTGGACCACAGATCCGTAACATCGGAACAATCGGAGGAAATACATGTAATGGTGTTACATCCGCTGATTCCGCTTCAACACTTCATGCATGGAATGCAATTGTTGAGATCACAGGACCGGACGGAGTTCGCAGAATCCCGATCCATGACTTCTATATTAAAGCAGGAGTCGTTGATCTGAAACCGGCAGAGATTCAGACAGCAATCATTATTCCAAAAGAAGCATACGAAGGCTACCACGGACATTACATTAAATACGCAATGCGTAATGCAATGGATATCGCAACAACAGGATGTTCTGTAAATGTAAAACTCTCTGAAGATAAGAAGACGATCGAGGATGTCAGAATTGCTTACGGAGTTGCAGGACCTGTTCCGATGCGTGCACCTTCTGCTGAGGCAAAAGCAAAAGGCAAACCGCTTACAAAAGCTGTTGTTCATGAATTTGGTCAGGCTGTTCTGGAAGATATCAATCCACGTGACAGCTGGAGAGCATCCAAGGCATTCCGTCAGCACATCGCTACTGTTCTTGCAGAGCGTGCACTGACAGAATCTATCAGATTGGCAGGAGGTGTGATCGATGAATAAACAGTACAAATTACTTACCTGCACAATCAACGGTAAGAAAGTTGAGAAAATGATCGATGTCCGTGCATCACTTACAGATGTTTTAAGAGATGACTTCCGTCTGACCAGTGTAAAGAAAGGCTGCGAAGTTGGAGAATGTGGAGCATGCAATGTAATCATTGATGGGGAATGCTTCAACTCCTGTATCTATCTCGGTGTATGGGCTGAGGGAAAAGAAATCCTTACTCTTGAAGGTCTCGCCGGACCGAATGGCGAGTTATCCGATATTCAGCAGGCATTTATTGATGAAGCAGCTGTTCAGTGTGGCTTCTGTACACCTGGATTCATCATGAGTGCAACTGAACTTTTAAATGCCGGCAAAGAATTCTCAGATGATGAGATCCGTAAAATGATGTCCGGTCACCTGTGCCGCTGCACAGGTTATGAAAACATTTTCCGTGCTGTCAAGAAGACAATGCTTCGCAGACTCGGAAAGAATGAAGAAGCAGACGCTGTCTAAAAGTAAATTAGAAAGAACGGGTATGTAAATATGAAAGATAAAGAACGAAATATCACAACCGTCAGCGAAGAAAATATCTATGTCCTGAACGGCCGCGTACCACTTGGGAAAGCGATTCCTTTTGGCTTACAGCA
This sequence comes from uncultured Mediterraneibacter sp., assembly GCA_934309345.1. Taxonomy (GTDB): domain Bacteria; phylum Bacillota; class Clostridia; order Lachnospirales; family Lachnospiraceae; genus Mediterraneibacter. The sequence continues at coordinate 6,257 of CAKRDD010000026.1, forward strand.
TGTATTAGCCATGTTTGTAGCCAACCTTGCACCTGTATTAATCGTCTGCAGTGCCGCTCTTGTCAGAGGCACCGGTGACCATCTGACCGCTGTTGAAATCACTCGACTTCTTCAGTGTGCCATGTTCGTAGCCGGAATCGGTACTTGTTTACAGCTCTACCCTGTATGGAAGATCGGTTCTAAACTACCGATCGTTATGGGTGTCAGCTTCACCTTCCTCGGAAGTCTTCTGATGATCTGTACAAACCCTGATCTCGGATATGAAGGTATGGTTGGTGCCGTTATCCTTGGTGGTATCTTCGAGGGAGTTGTTGGTTTAAGTGCCCAGTATTGGAAGAAATATTTAACACCGGTTGTATCCAGCTGTGTTGTTATCGCGATCGGACTTTCCCTTCTCCCGGTTGGAATGAATTCCTGGGGCGGTGGAAGCGGTTCCGAATCATTTGGATCCTGGTATCACCTTTTTGTAGGTCTTGTGACACTGATTGTCTGTCTGGTTTCAAGATATTTACTGCATGGTGTATACAAAAACCTGAATATCCTTGTTGGATTGATCTTCGGTTACATCCTTTCCGCAATCTTTACTGTTGCTGGTATTGCTCCAATGATTGATTTTTCCGGAATCAGCAAAACAATCAGTGAAATCGGATTTTTCAGCCTTCCAAGACTTGTCTTCTTCACCGGTCATACACCGGTATTTGACATCGGAGCATTCTTTACAATTGCGATTGTCTTCCTGGTTTCTGCCGCTGAGACAACAGGAGCTACAACTGCCGTATGTAAAGGATCTTTAGATCGTGACATTAAGATTGAAGAGCTGCAGGGATCTCTTGCAGTTGACGGATTCTCCAGTACGATTTCCGGATGCTTCGGATGTCTGCCACTGACTTCTTTCAGCCAGAATGTCGGACTTGTAACTATGACTGGCGTAATCAACCGATTCACGATCCTTATGGGAGCTTTGATCCTGATTCTGGCATCTCTGTTCCCGCCGCTTGGAGCTTTCTTTAACTCCCTGCCACAGTCAGTACTTGGCGGATGTACTGTTATGATGTTTGGTTCTATCCTGTACGAAGGAATCAAGATGCTCAAAGACTGTGAGTTCAATGACCGCACAATGATCATTGTATCTCTCGCTTTCTGCGTCGGTGTTGGTCTTACACAAACAGATGCGAACTTCTTCAGCGCTTTCCCACAGGCTGTGGGAGATATCTTCAACGGAAATGCTGTTGCAGGCGTGTTCGTAGTATCACTGCTGCTCAGTCTGATCCTGCCGAAAGATAAAAGTAAAAAAGTAGAAGAATAAAAGAATAAAAAGAAGCTATAGGAGGAATTGTTACTATCATGGCAGTGTAGTAACAATTCCTTTTTTACAGCTTCCAAGAGTTGATCTACGATTAATTTTACTTATATTCTTTTAGGGTTTCACTTAATATGGTTTTCTGACTTATTTTCTTACTGCGTCTGCGATTGCTTTTGCTTCTTTTGTCAGCTTGCAGACCTCATCAAACTTTCCTTCTTTTAAAAGGTTTCCTTTTACCATCCAACTTCCGCCACAGCAAAGGATCTTATCAAATGCCAGATAATCTTTTAAGTTCTCTGGATTGATTCCACCTGTCGGCATGAATCTGAGCTGATGATACGGAGCAGCCATTGCCTTGATCATCGGAAGTCCTCCTGCCTGTTCTGCCGGGAAGAACTTCACAACTTCCATTCCGCGTTTTACTGCCTGTGCTACTTCTGAAGGTGTTGCACATCCCGGTAAGATTGGAATTTCTCTTGCAAGACAATAATCTACGATCTCCGGATCAAATCCCGGGCTTACAATGAATTTTGCTCCTGCTTCAACAGCTTCATTTACCTGGACTGTTGTCAGAACGGTTCCTGCTCCGACAAGCATCTCCGGGTAAGCTTCTGTCATCTGACGGATTGCTTCCGCTGCCGCCTCTGTACGGAATGTCACTTCTGCACAAGGAAGTCCTCCTTCAACAAGAGCTTTCGCAAGCGGAAGTGCATCTTTCACATCTTCAATCACTACAACCGGTACTACACCAAGTTCCTGAAATTTTTCATTTATATTCATCTTAACTCTTCCTCGCTTTTATCGCTTAATATCAAAATTCATCTGCATCACATGCTGAATCAGTGAAACGTCATCTGTAATATTTCCATCTCCGTGGATGGTATGTTTTACAGCGCTCGCTGCAACACCAAAGTTCACAACATCTTCTGGCTTGTACTGGTTCATCAGTCCATAAATAATTCCGCTGACGAAAGCATCTCCGCCTCCGACTCTGTCTAAAATATGGAAGGAAAGTGTGTTACTTTCATATGTTTTTCCATCCAGCCACAGATAGGCTTTCAGACTATTCTCACTGCAGCTCTGTGCATAACGCACATGTCTTGCAATACATTTCAGATTCGGATACTGTTTTACGAATTCTTCAAACACTTTCTCCTGCTGCTCAAGATTCGGCTGATATGGGATATCATCTTTCACATCACCTGCTCCTGTATCTTCCGGATTCTTCCATAAATGATATGGCTCAATTCCGAAAAGAACATTCACATATGGGAGACACATCGTACAAAAATCTCTTGCTTCTTCCCAGCTCCAAAGTGTACTTCTGAAGTTACCGTCAAAGCTGACTGTCATCTTCTTCTCTTTTGCGATTTTGAGACATGTAAGGATCATTTCGCTACAGCTTTTTCCAAGTGCCGGAGTGATTCCGCTAAGATGAAGCCATGTATAGCCATCTAATATTTTTTCAAAATCTGCTTTCCCAAAATCATATTCGCTGAATGCACTGTGCTTTCTATCATATACAACCTTGCTTGGTCTGATTCCATATCCTGTTTCCAAATAATATGTTCCAAGACGGTGTGTCGGTGTCTCTTCCGGTGTGGAATAGATTACCGGATCACAATTCACATCATTGCTTCGCATCATACGAACCGCACTTTTTCCAAGGCTGTTGTCCGGAACAACTGTACAAAATGTTGAGTCAATCCCAAGGTTTGCAAGAGACAGAGCAACATTTGCCTCACTGCCTCCATATCTCGCCTCAAATGTTGTCGCTGTTCGGATCTTTTCATAATCCGGCGGGGTCAGCCGAAGCATGATTTCGCCGATTGTTATAAATTTATGCTCTGTATTTTTCATACGTCTCACCCTTTACCATTCCAGATAAGCACCCTTCATTGGGCTGGCTGCATGTTCACTGAACATTCTCAAAACACCACTCTTATACTTCGGTGCTCTCGGTTTCCAGTTCTTACGACGCTCTTTCAGGATCTCGTCGATCTCTTCCATCGTCTTTCTCTCTCCTGCGATACCAATGATATTCAGTTTTCTTTCCATAACGTCGATTTCAATAAGGTCCCCTTCTTCTACAAGAGCGATCGGGCCTCCGTCAACAGCTTCCGGGCTGCAATGTCCGATTACCGGTCCTGTAGATGCACCGGAAAATCTTCCGTCTGTGATCAGTGCAATACTTCTTCCAAGTTCTGCATCACTGCTGATTGCTTCAGATGTGTAGAACATCTCCGGCATTCCGCTTCCCTTTGGTCCTTCGTAACGGATGAAGACTGCATCACCTTTCTGCACTTTATGCTTAAGTACTGCATCCAGACACTCTTCCTCACTGTCAAATGGTCTTGCACGAAGTACGGACTTAAACATCTCTTTCGGGCATGCTGTATGCTTGATTACAGCTCCCTCCGGTGCAAGATTTCCACGCAGTACTGCAATACTTCCGTCTGTACCGATTGCCTTGTCATAAGGGCGGATGATATCTTCTTTTGTCACATTGATATTGTAACGCTGGTTAAATTCCTGGAGCCATTTATCACATTTCTCATAGAAACCGTTTTTCTTAAGTTCTTCCAGATTTTCTCCTAATGTCTTACCTGTTACTGTCATAACATCCAGATGCAGGTGTTCCTTGATTTCTTCCATGATCGCCGGAACTCCTCCTGCATAGTAGAAGCACTCTGCTGGCCATTTTCCTGCCGGACGGATGTCAAGCAAGTATCTTGCATTTCTGTGAAGTCTGTCAAATGTATCTCCTGTGATCTCGATACCAAACTCATGTGCAATTGCCGGAAGATGAAGCAGACAGTTTGTGCTTCCTGAGATTGCTGCATGTACAAGGATTGCATTTTCAAAGCTGTCCATTGTTACAATATCGGAAGGACGCATATTTTCCATCTTTGCCAGACGAACGGACTGACGGCCTGCCTCTCTTGCAAATGCTAACAGGTCAGGACTTGTTGCCGGCATCAGTGCGCTTCCCGGAAGTGTAAGTCCAAGTGCCTCTGCCATGATCTGCATTGTTGAAGCTGTTCCGATGAAAGAACATGCTCCACAGCTTGGACATGCATTACATTTTGCCCAGTCAAGTTTCTCTTCATCGATCTCACCACGCTCAAACTTAGCACTGTACATTCCCAGCTGCTCAAGTGTCAGCATCTCCGGTCCTGCGTTCATTGTTCCTCCCGGAACTACGACTGCCGGAATATTCACTCTTGCAAGTCCCATCAGATTTCCCGGCATTCCTTTGTCACAGCTTGACAGATATACACCTGCATCAAACGGAGTTGCATTCTCATGAATCTCGATCATATTTGCGATCATCTCTCTGCTGGCAAGACTGTAGTTGATACCGTCTGTTCCCTGGCTCTCACCGTCACAGATATCTGTACAGTAGTAACGAGCTCCATAACCGCCTTCTTCTTCGATTCCTTTTCTTACTTCTTCTACTAAAATATTCAGATGTCCACTTCCCGGATGGCTGTCTCCATAAGTACTTTCAACCATAACCTGAACTTTTCCAAGATCTTCTTTCTTCCATCCAGTTCCAATACGCAGCGGATCAAGCTCCGGTGCAAGTTTTCTCATTTCCTGACTTTTTAATTCCATGATATTTATACCTCCAGAATTCATTCAATCTGATTATTTAATCACTCTAAGTTTCTCTTCTTACTTTTCTTTCCCCTGGTCACAATTCCAATTTTTTCACATTAAGATACGATAAACCATGCGATCGTTGCACCGACTGCTCCAACTAATCCTACGATTGTCTCCATCACTGTCCATGTCTTAAGGTTTGTCTTCTCATCTACCTCGAACAAGGATTTTGACAGCCAGAATCCAGAGTCATTTACATGGCTGAACGCTGTTCCACCTGCTGCGATGGCGATTGTAAGTGCTGCTAACTGAAGCTGGCTAAGTCCTGCTACCATTGGCATGGAAGCAATGATTCCTGCTGCCATTGTCATGGATACTGTCGCAGATCCAACAGATACACGTACTGCAACTGCTACAAGGAATGCGATCAGAACCATTGGAAGCGGAAGCGCTCCTACAAAATTTCCAAATACTTCTCCGATTCCGGAATTCTGAAGAATGAAACGAAGCATTCCACCACCGGAGATCAGAAGGATGATATTTCCACAAGAATGTAAGGAATTTGTCATAACCTTTGTAATCTCTACAAGATTAAATCCTGCCGGAAGTCCTAAGAACAGCATCGCACAGATTGTAGAAAGCAGAAGTGCGATTACCGGAGTTCCGAGGAATTCAAGTACTGGCTGTGCAGGTGCCATAAATGGAATAATGGAAGATAATGTATTCAGGATAATAAGGAACAACGGAAGTAAAATAATGCTTACGATCAATGCAAATTTTGGTCTCTTTCCGTTTTCTTTTTCCTGAGATTCTTTCTCATTTTCTAGATAAGAACTTGGAACATCACAGAAGAACTTACTTCCTGCGAATTTACCAAATACCGGGCCTGCCAGGATCATTGCCGGGATTCCGATAACGATTCCAAGCATGATTACATAACTAAGCTGTACATTCAACATCTCTGCCACAAGCACCGGTCCAGGTGTCGGTGGTACAAATGCATGTCCGATTGCCAGTCCGGCAAGCAGCGGAATTGAATAACAAAATACAGATTTCTTTGTCTTACGTGCAATACCGAATGCTACCGGGATTAAGATCAGAAGTCCTGACTCAAAGAAAACCGGCATTCCGACGATCAATCCTGTAATTCCAAGTGCCCATGGTGCCCGCTTCTCTCCGAATACTTTCAACAACGTATCCGCGATAACTTCAACACCGCCCGATACCTGAAGGATTGCTCCAAACATAGATCCCAGACCAATCAAAATCGCGATTGTCTGTAAGGTAGTTCCTACACCTTCTGCAATCGTATCTGTGATCATGCTAAATGGCATTCCTACTGCTATACCAATGATCAATGCAGATGACATGATCGCGATAAAAGGCTGAATCTTTACTTTAATAATCAAAAACAATAATACGGCAAATCCAAGCAACGCTCCCAATATCAACCGTTCCGGGGATGCACTAAATTCACTCATGTGTTTTCCTCCTCAAACAATTTTTTCTTCATTTCTTTTTTCAACTCTTGTTTTACTGTTTCAAATCTCATTTCAAAATCGACGTCTCTTTGAATGTGCCTTTATTATATATTGCCTTCTGTTTTTCATTCAATACATGTGATGTATTTACTTTCTTTTTTACATAATGCGCAAAAAAAGAGTAGGGAATCTTGCTATTCCCTACTCTTTTTTGTGTATTTTACCTATTTCTTCTTGAAATACATTTGTTTTCATTTTTAAACATCTGATGTATTTTAAATATTCTTTTTCTTCTTCCGCTCTTCCAGAAGCTCCACGATAACCTGTCTGTTGTAAGTCAGATGCATGATCATCGCACATCTTGCTCCAACTGCATCCCGCTTCTTTAATGAATTCACAATCTCACGGTGCGTTGTCAATGTTTCTTCTTTTAAGCTTCGGTATGTAATATTGGCAAATGTTACGACAGCCGTATTAATTACCGGAAGAAGACGCTCGATAACCACATTTCCACTCAACTTTGCCAGATAGCAGTGAAACTCGATATCTTTATAAATGTGATCGATCCCCTGCTTATACAGATCTTCGACTTCATTACACAGATGTTCTGCCTCTTTGATCTGTTCCTCAGTTGCATTCTTACATGCCAGCATTACAATCTCAGGTTCAAACATCAGACGTACTTCAAAAAGATCCATTGCCAACTGATACTTATCCTGAACTGAACCAAATCCAAGAACATCATTTTCCATATAACTCGTACTGATCACATAAGTACCGTCTCCGCGGCGCACTTCCAAGACCCCGCGGGAAACCAGTCCTTTCACAGCCTCACGGACTGTACTTCTTCCAACCTGGAAACGCTCTGTCAATTCATACTCATTCGGAATCTTTTCTCCCACCTGGATCGGCTCATCCAGAATGAATTTCATAAGACGGTCTTCCGTTTTCTGTCCCAACGTCCTTTTTGCTACTGGTGCTTTCTGATGCATCTTCTGCTCACTCCTTCGTGCTGATCTTCTCCAGGCACGCAATCAGTTCTTCTTCGCTTGTCACAATCTCATCCGGCTTCACATCCCCTGTTGCCTGATGACCACGATGATTATACCAGACTGCATTCCATCCTGCAGCTTTTGCCCCTGCGATATCATTTTCAAAAGAATCCCCTACATAGCAGATTTCTTCCGGCAGAATCCCCAATCTGTCTGCTGCCCTGCTGAAAATCCTCTTGTCTGGTTTTGCTACGCCAAGTGCTCCTGATATGAATATATGCCCTACCGGGATCCATTCGTTCAACCCAAGTGCATTCACCTTATCCCACTGATGCTGCGCCGGTCCATTCGTAATAATACCAAGAGTCACCTTTTCTTTCAGGTTCTGCAGCAAATCTTTCATTGCATCCGTCATCCTGATCTCCTGTTGCTTTTCTTCATAAACTGCCTGGAACTCCAGGGCCTTCAACGCATTGATCTTCTTCCCATAATCAAGAAATGCATTCTTAAACCGATAGATATACATCTCTTCCATAGACATCTCACCACTTAAGCACCGTGCATACACAGAATCACTGTATCTTCTGCTTGCCAGAAATGCTCCTTCCAGATCTAAATCTGTGTCTTCCGGGAAAATCTCCCTGCAGGTTTGCTTAAACGGAGTTGATAAATCATATAATGTGTCGTCTACGTCGAATACAATTGCTTTCATTCTTCTCATCTTGTCCCTTTTCCACTCCCTGGTAAACTGTCTTGATTACTGTTCGCACTTTATACGACAGAAATCCATTCTGTACAGATACCATACTTGTTATCTTTTTATCAATCTATCGATAGTCTAACATAGTTTATTTTATTTGACTAGGTTGAATTTTATCCACTATCCATGAAACTGATTTCCCCTTGCATCACCGTGCTATAATTGATAATGAAAGCTATACAATTATTTATAACCTGCTAAGAAATTTGAAAGAAGGCATTTTAATGAGAACTTATGTTACACACTATTTTAACTTTGAATACATCGGGATCTACCTGCTCGTCTCGCTGATCGGGCTGGCCGTTGTGATCGGTGTTGTTCTTGGCGTAGCTAAATTGAAAACACACCAGCGGCTGCAGGATGACTCCCTGTCCCACAAAGCGATCCGTCGTATCAACCGCCACCATCAAGAGCGAAAAAGAAGCATTATTGAAAGTTTCTTTGAGATGGTCTTCGCCAGCACCTCTGTGCTGATTTTTCTGTCACTTTACTATGTGATTGACGAGAGAATCCCTGGCGTATCCATCTATTGGCAGAAGTATCAGGACATTATCCTTTTACTCTTCCTTTGCTTCTCCGTTATTTTAAATGGATGGCTTGATATTGTATTTGTACCATTGGAAGAAATAGATTCCAACCAAAAGGCGTCCATTCGACTGGTATCTTCCTTTTATATTATACTGATACTTCTTTATATCAAGTTCATTTACAATGATGATAACTACGATTCACTGATGATGTACTTCATCACGCTTGCTGTTGGTCGTTTTATCTACTTCGATTTTACAATGGATGACTTTTTAAGTACGCTTCATGGCTTTTGGGAAGAATTGCCGCTGCTTATCCTGATGGCAAGTTACTCTGGATTCATCTGCTGGTTTGGATTCCATACCGGATTCCTGCTTACGTCTAATGGTGTGATTGTCAGTACACTGCTGGCGCATCTGTTTATGGTATGTTCTATTTTTATATTGGATAAGACAAGAGTGCTGAGATTGGTGATGTGAGTATTATATTATAATGTTTATAAAAATTGACAAAACAGTTTATTTATGTATAATATTATATACATAAGGAGGTGTTTATTCATGCCTAAGAAATCAATTATATTACTTCCTGAAACCGAAAATATTCTTGAACAAATGGGAACCCAGATAAAATACGCCCGACTCCGCCGCAAATTGTCCGCTGATCTCGTAGCTGAACGCGCTGGTATCAGTCGAATGACTTTAATATCTATTGAAAAAGGCTCTCCTTCTGTCGCCATCGGCTATTACGCGGCTGTACTTCATGCATTAAATTATATGGACAAAGATCTGTTGCTTGTTGCAAAAGATGATGAACTTGGTCGTAAATTACAAGATCTTGAACTGCCGGTAAAAAAACGTATATCCAATAGGAGTTGATCCCATGAACAAAGAAAAAACAATTTATGTCTTTGCAGACTTTCTTCCTTTTCATAATGAATTGATAGGAACGATTTATCTTTCTCAAATCCGTGGGAAAGAATTTTGCTCTTTTGAATATGATCATAATTGGCTCCAAAATCAGAATATGGTTTTAGATCCAGATTTACAACTATATAGTGGACGTCAATTTATTACGGATGAAAAAATCATTTTTGGTGTTTTTGCAGATTCATGTCCTGATCGTTGGGGACGGCGGCTTATGAATCGAAGAGAAGAATTGCGTGCAAGAGAGCGCCAGGAAAAACCAAAAAAATTATTAGAAAGTGACTACTTACTAGGTGTTTATGATGAATCTCGCATGGGAGCACTCCGTTTTAAAACAGATTTAGATGGAGAGTTTTTATCTAACGATGATGAATTTGCAACTCCACCATGGACTTCGCTAAGGGAATTAGAACAAGCTTCCATTGCTTTTGAAGCTGATTCAAATCCTCTTGATACAAAATGGTTAAAACAATTACTTGCTCCAGGCTCCTCTTTGGGCGGCGCAAGACCTAAGGCATCCGTATTAGCACCAGATGGTTCCCTATGGATTGCAAAATTTCCTTCCAAACATGATGATTTCAACTCAGGAGCTTGGGAAATGGTTGTTCATGATCTTGCTATGCTCTGTAAACTTAATGTTCCTGAAGCAAAAGCAGAAAACTTTTCCAAATTGGGAACGACTTTTCTGGTTAAAAGATTTGACCGAATTGATGATCAGCGTATTCATTTTTCTTCTGCCATGACAATGCTTGGAAAAACAGATGGCGCAAGCGCAGCAGATGGAAGCAGTTATCTTGAAATAGCTTCCTTCTTGAAAGCAAATGGAGGAACGCCAAAAAAAGATTTAATTGAATTATGGAAACGTATTGTTTTTAGTATGGCTGTTTCCAACACAGATGATCACTTTAGAAATCATGGATTTCTCTTAACAAATAATGGTTGGGAACTTTCTCCTTTATACGATGTAAATCCAGATATATATGGTGAATATTTATCTTTGAATGTAAATAAAAATGAATCAAGTATAGATTTTGATCTTGCACTTCGTTCTGCACGATATTATGGAGTAAATGAATCAGAAGCTTCCGCATTTATCTCCACTATTAAAAATACTGTAAAAAATAATTGGGAATCTTTAGCAAAGAAATACCGCATTTCCAGAAATGAAATAATACGAATGGCTCCCGCATTTCAAATTTGTAATAATTAATTCGATCTTGTAAAACAGAAGCAGAATCATTTTCCACTCATGATTCTGCTTCTTTTATACCCTTATTATATTCGTAACTGTTCAGAGCCAACCTCCAAAATGCTACGCATTTCGTCGGCATGGCGTATCCGCCAAATAAAATTATATCCCAGATACAACCTTAACCAATAACAGCACCAGCACAATCAGAATAATCGGCTTAATCACCTTCACCCCATTATTCACAACCATTCCTGCACCTACGTAATGCCCTGCAATACTGAAACAGGATGCTGCCAGCCCCAGTCCCCACAGGATTTTCCCTGCCAGGATAAACGTGATCAGCGCTGAAATATTGGAAGAAAGATTCACAATCTTCACATTTCCTGTCGCTTTCTCCAATGGTATCTTCGCAAGCTTGGTAAATACAAGCAGCAAGAAGGTTCCTGTTCCCGGACCGTAGAATCCGTCATAACAACCAATCACCAAAGAGCATACAATTGCGATCAGATACTGCTTGTTCTTTGTCATTCCGACCGGAACTTCCACATCCATATTCTTGTCTTTCAACACACAGAAAGCTACAATTGGCAGGATAACAACCAATACCATTTTCAAAATATGGTCGCTGATAATCAACGCCAGATTCGCTCCTGCGACAGAACCGATCAGCGCTCCGATCACTGTTCCCGGTACAAATCCCCAGTCTACTTTCTTATTCTTAATCAGTCTCGCTGTCGATACTACCGTTCCTGTTGAAGATGACAGCTTGTTCGTCGCGATTGCATTATGCACCGGAATCCCGGCAAACATATATGCCGGAAGCGAGATAAGTCCACCGCCTCCTGCAATTGAGTCAACAAAGCCCGCCAGAAACACCAGCGGGCATACAATCAGATAAATCCCCATTTCCCTTGTTCCTTTTCTTCTATATAATAAGATATCAGAGACAAATGCCCCGACTTCCTATTGTAACGGTTTACAAGGAATCTGTAAATATCAATTTATTGTTGTTTTCCACCGAGATGGCGGATCATCGCTAACATAGACGTACTCGCATGAAGCGGTGTAATCTTTATCTCCGGATGCTCTTCCCGAAACACACGGAACACTTCATCCGCAAAACCGCGCCCCATGAATTCAATTCCCCGAAAATCAATCACAAGCTCCTTGTATCCTTCTGCATCTTTCAGAACTCTTCTCGCATGGGATCTCGCCACCGGATCCACAAAAGGCAATACATCCTTCAGTATTATTATTTTTACTTCTTCCATTCTACCGCCCGCTTTCCTGCTTTTTTACTATAAACCACTATGCACGGATCACATGCTGGATCATTCCCAGAACTGCTTCATTGGCATTAATCGGACGTAATACAATATCCGGATGTGCGTTCTGAAACACTCTGAAAATCTCATCCGCAAATCCCTGTCCCATAAATTCGATTCCATTAAAGTCGAAAAAGACTTCTTTGAATTCATCTTTATCTCGCAATATTCTTCGTGCATGGGATCTCGCAACTGGATTTCCATATGGACATACCTCTTTTAAAATAATGTTCTCTGTCGCCATATTGCTATATCCTCTCTGGTATTTTCTATATCTATTTTTACCATATTTTATCAAAAGTTTCAAGTTGTACAGCATTTTTATTTACTCTATTTCAAGAGAACTCCTCTCAGATTGCATCTTATCACATCTGAAAGGAGTTCTCTTATTATTTGCAAGCAGTGTAACTACTCTTTATTTTAATTGTTCCGGCTCTTCGACTTCATAATCTGACCAGCTGGATACTGCGGATGCACCTGACACATCACCTTTTGTATCATAAGATCCAACTGTAACTGTGTACTGACTTGTGCCCTGTACATAGACTGTTCCGTCTGTACCTTTGATCGTCACTGTATTTCCATCTGCATCCTTGATTGTTCCTGCATTAGAAAGAGCTGTCAATGTGCTGTCACCTGTAACGATCCATGTAGAATCTTTATCCAGATATAAATTGCAATATCCGTCTCCGCCTTCTCCTGCATATGTCTCGTCATTTGTCACTGCACCTGTTAATGTGCTTCCTTCTGTCATATAGAAGTCAAGCTGACTGATGCTGTCCCAGATCACATCACCTTTCATCTCCTGATCAACTGCTGTAAAGAGACAATCGGCACCATTCTGTCCGCTTGTTCCCCAGCCACGCTGATTGTTGTTTCCTGTACAACGCAGGAAGAAATCATTGTCCTCCGCATAAGTAATATCTACATCTGAAAGTGTAATCGTTGACTCTGTATTTGTTGTATAGAACATCCCACCATTCTTTGCTGTCAAAGAGCCGCCGTCCATCTCAAATGTACTGTTTCCAACCTCTGAATCTCCTGACATACTCTGATACAGAATCACATTCCATGTGCAGTCATTCTGCTCATCATCACTCATATTTCCGGTCAGATCACTATCAAAGAGATGAATGGAATTCAATCCCTCAATACAGATTGCCTCGGAACCATTTGCTGTAAGCTGTGCATCATTTACCGCAATATCTGCTGTACTATAGATTGCCGGTGATCCTTTTCCGTTGGAAGTATAAGAACCTCCATCAACCACCATCGTTCCGCCGCCTCTGTCGCTTCGGATTGCCGCAGAAGATTCACCTGAAGTCTCCACATCCAGATTCCATGCGTAAAGTGTTCCACCGCCTGCAGCATGAATACCTCCGGCGGTATCCTGCTGTGTTGTGATCTTTGAATCTGCCACATAGGTTATTCCATCTCCATAGGAAAATACTCCTGCCGCTCCGGCTGCATCTGTTGTAATTGTACTGTCACTCAAATAAGTTGTTCCATCTGTCGTCAGAAGTGCTGCACCAACTCCATAGAAACTGGAATCATCTCCACCTTTACTGTCAGAAGATGTTCTGTTAATTGTATCATTCTTCAGAACTGCATTCGCTCCTTCGGATACATGAATCGCATTTTCATCTGTACCTGTAGATTCTACTGTCTCGTCACTCTTTTCTGTGTCTTCTGTAATGTCTTCCACTGCATCATAGCTTTCTACTCCGCCACTATTTCCACCTGGGCCTCCATTCATACCTGAAAGAACTACAATTGACTCTACTGTTCCATCATCCGCAAATGTAACAGAAATATTATCACCTTCTGAAATGTCATCGATGGAAATCTCTTCGTTCTTCTCTGAATCAGCATCGGACGCATTGTCACCACCTTCTGTTTTACCTTCTGGTTTCTCCGGCGGAGTCTGACTTGCATCTCCATCCTGTGAATCTCCACTTTCTCCGCTCTCCTGAGAAGTAGAATCGGATGTACTGTCGTCACCTTCCGGTTTCTCCGGCGGTGTCTGTGTAGATTCGCCGCCTGATGGAGTTCCGTCTAATGGAACTTCACCCGATGGTGCTTCGCCTGACGGGGCTCCGTCTGATGGTGCTTCACCCGATGGTGCTTCGCCTGATGGGGCCTCGCCTGACGGGGCTTCACCTGATGGTGCTCCGCCCGGTCCACCGGCAGACTGTTTTGTAATCTCAGTGTCGTCATCGACTGTAATTGTCGTTTCTTCTTCTGAGTTGTCTACTTCCATTTTAATTGTATTTTCGCCTACTTCACTTACCTGGCCAGAAATTGTCTCACCTGCATATGAAGTTTCTGTTGTCTTTGTTGTACCTGTTCCGCAACCACCAAGTAGCATAGATCCAAGGATTGCTGCTAATACGATTGATGAATATCTTCTCTTCATAGATATCGCCTTCCTTTCTTTTGATGGTTATAAGATACACCCCCAACCTAAAATGAACCTTAAAGCGAAACATAATTTTGCAAATCTTTTACTTATTCTCTCACAAGAACCTTCACGATCTCACCCATATACATTGTATGGTAATCTTTGCCCGGATACCATTTTTCATCCGGTCCGTCTACTGTAAAGCACTCCGGTTTCATCTCCTGTGCATAAAGCTTTCTGCAGACAAAGATCAGATCTGCTTCTTCATATGCTGTTGTTCCGTCTGTGTAATACGGTGTCAGACCTGCTTCTTTATCTTTATCACAGTCGCGTCCTGACTTGGAACCACAAAGATTTAATGCTTTTCTATAATCTTCCTTAAAGAAAGAAAGTGTAAACATCTCTTCTGCATCTACGAATTCCTTCGTATATCTCTGTGGACGAATATATGCTGTAGCCACATTCATCCCCCACATAATTCCAACTCCGCCCCAGCTGGCTGTCATTGTATTATGCTTCTCTTCATCTCCTGCTGTGATCAGCATCCATTCCTTGCTGATCTTTGTAAAAGGGTTAAATGAAAGTTCCTCAATCTTTACTTCTTTAAATGCCATTTTTATTTCCTCCTTATAAGAAGCGGCCGTTACTGTATCTAATTTAATGCTACAGTAACAGCCACTATTTCTACTTCATTTCAATTATTTTGCAACAACTCTGCGGAAGTTTTTCTTTCCTTTTTTCACGATCTTACCTTCTCCGTCGAAGTCTGCCGGAGCATATGTTGTTGTAATGTCTGTTACTTTCTCTCCGTCTACAGAAACACCCCCCTGTGTTACAGCACGTCTTGCGTCAGATCTGGAAGATGCCTGTCCGCTCTTTACGAGAACTGCGAGGATATCAATCTTTCCATCCTGGAAATCTGCCTCTTCCAGTTCTGTTGTTGGCATGTTATCAGCATTTCCCTGGCTGAACAGTGCACGTGCACTTTCCTGTGCCTTCTTCGCTTCTTCCTCACCGTGAACAAGTTTTGTCAGCTCATATGCAAGGATTTCTTTTGCTGTGTTAAGCTGTGCACCTTCCCAAGTGTCCATCTTGTCAATCTCTTCAAGCGGAAGGAATGTCAACATACGGATACATTTCAGAACATCAGCATCTCCGACATTTCTCCAGTACTGGTAGAAATCGAATGGGGATGTCTTGTTCGGGTCAAGCCATACAGCACCTGACTGTGTCTTACCCATCTTCTTACCTTCGGAGTTCAGAAGCAGTGTGATTGTCATAGCGCTTGCATCTTTACCAAGTTTACGACGAATCAACTCTGTACCTGCGAGCATATTGCTCCACTGATCATCTCCACCGAACTCAAGGTTACATCCATAATTCTGGAACAGCTCGTAGAAGTCATATGCCTGCATGATCATGTAGTTGAACTCAAGGAAGCTGAGTCCTTTTTCCATTCTCTGCTTGTAACACTCAGCTGTCAGCATTCTGTTTACTGAGAAATGAGGTCCAACCTCACGAAGTACATCGATGTAGTTCAGGTCAAGCAACCAGTCTGCATTGTTTACCATAAGAGCTTTTCCATCAGAGAAATCGATGAAACGGCTCATCTGCTCTTTGAAGCAGTCACAGTTATGCTGGATCTGCTCCGGTGTCATCATGCTTCTCATATCAGTTCTTCCGGATGGATCTCCGATATATCCTGTACCCCCACCGATCAGTGCGATTGGTTTGTTTCCTGCTTCCTGCAGACGTTTCATCAGGCACAGTGCCATGAAATGTCCTACATGAAGACTGTCCGCTGTTGGGTCGAATCCGATATAGAATGTAGCCTTTCCATTATTTACAAGTTCTTTGATTCTCTCCTCATCTGTTACCTGGGCGATCAGGCCTCTCGCCTGAAGTTCTTCATAAATTCCCATTTTCTTTCTCCTTCTCTTTTTTATATTTCTGTAATCTCTACAGAATGTTCATAACATGTTGTTGCGCACAAATGCTGTGCCCCCTAACACTACAACGCATCATTCAGCATCAGATTTTTGTGTCTTTTCTAAATATAAAAAAAGTCCTTACTGCATGACGCAATAAGGACGATCTATCACCGTGGTACCACCTTAATTCACTGACATTGTATCTGTCAGTCTCATTCGTGCAATAACGAGCACAACTCCGTCACAGCCTACTCTCTGTCCGATCTGCTGTCCATATCAATCATTGAACTTTCATCATTAGATTTCGGTGTGAAGCTCCAGGATGTATTCGCAGTCAGTCATCTACGCGCCTCTCATCAACCGGCAGCTTTCTGTGTATCTGTTCTGTCTGTTACTTGTTCCCTTCATAGCCTTCCATATATAACTTTATATAACTTCTATATAAGAGTCACAATGACTCTCGTAGTCTTGATGATAGACTATTGTAATCCTTTTGTCAAGTGGTCTTGTATATATAACAAAGAATGTGCCTTGGCACATTCTGGCGCCTGCGGCGGTCGCTTGCGACACCTACCTTGTACGCCGCAGTGCGCATCCCTAGCGGAGCGTTTTTATATATTAGGAAAGAACTTTCCTAATATATAAAAAGCGGAAGTGTCCCCGGCTCTTCGCCGATTCCACTTCCGCTTTTGAAAAGGGATTATTAATGTGTGTGTTATCCGTATTCTTTCACATCATTATCCCGGATAACCTAATTATCATTTAAACTTATTTGCAAAGTTTCTTGAACTCGTCAGCTACGAACTGAACTTTTGTTCCAATGATTACCTGAACGTCTTTCTGAGATGGACGAACAACACCTGCAACACCTGCAGATTTGATCTTCTTCTCATCAACCTTTGTGTAATCTTTGATAACAAGACGAAGTCTTGTGATACAGTTGTCGATAGACTCTACGTTATCTTTTCCACCAACACCCTCAAGAACGATCTGAGCTACTGTTGTGAAATCATCGTTTGCAAGAACAACTTTTGTTTCATCTTCATCGTCATCTTCACGACCTGGTGTCTTCAGATCGAATTTAACGATTGCGAAACGGAATACAACGTAGAATACGATGAAAGCTGCGATTCCAAGAGGAATAATAAGCAATGTCTTAGCTGCTGCCGGAAGGGAAGCAGAGAAGATAAGGTCTGTAAGTCCTGCTGAGAAGCAGAATCCTGCACGGAATCCAAGAGCTACTGTGATTACTGTAAAGATACCATACAGTAATGCGTATACAACGTAAAGTGCCGGAGCAAGGAACATGAATGCGAACTCGAATGGCTCTGTAACACCACAAACGAATGCGGAAATTGCTGCAGATGCGATAAGTCCGATTGCAACTTTCTTCTTATTGCTCTTTGCAGACTGAATCATAGCAAGAGCTGCTCCAGGGATACCAAACATCATACATGGGAAGAATCCTGACATGTACATTCCAAGGCTCCAGGAAACGTCTGCAGATGTTTCTCCAGCCCAGAAGTGTGACAGGTCTCCAAGTCCGATTGTATCAAACCAAAATACATTGTTCAGTGCGTGATGCAGACCGAACGGGATAAGTAATCTGTTGAAGAATGCATAGATACCAGCTCCAAGAGCTCCCATTCCTGCGATTCCTTTTCCAAGTGCAACCAGTCCACCGAAGAGTACCGGCCATACAAAGAGCAGAACTGCAGATACGATAATGGAAACAACACCTGCAACGATTGCTACACAACGCTTACCACTGAAGAATGACAGCCAGTCAGGAAGCTTAGTAGATTTGAATCTGTTGTAGCAAAGTGCACCGATGATACCAGCGATGATACCGATAAATGGGTTTTCAATTTTGCTGAATGCGATAAATGCTGTTGATCCTTCTTCCAGTGTTCTAAGAACAGATACTGCTCCAGTAGAAAGAAGGTTTGTAATCATCAGCCAGGATGCAAGTGCGGCAAGACCTGCTGTACCATCATGGTCATCAGACATACCAACACCAACACCGATTGCAAAGAGGAGTGCCATATGATCGATCAAGGCACCACCAGCTTTTACAAGGAAAAATCCGATCTGCTGAACAATACCAGTTACATCTCCACCCTGCATAGTAGATGGACACATTGCGTATCCTAATCCCATCAGGATACCACAAATCGGAAGACAAGCAACAGGAAGCATAAGAGCTTTTCCTAATTTCTGTACGAATTTCATAGAATTCCCTCCTTAATAATCTCTCATTTTTAATCCCTTTTTATTTTAACCGGCAAATGAGTCTTCCGGTCAAAATCACCTCTGATCCTCCGGGTCTTCCACAAACCAGAGAACCATCTATGACAAAAGCGCCTTGCGCTAAAGTCCGATTTTACAGTAGCTGTTCCCTAATACAGCCATTTCTTTCGTTACCGTTCAAAGCAACCCTCTATTCGTCCTCCGAATCCGCCATCGCAACACGGCGAATGTGGAGTGTCAGATACAAAACTTCCTCTCCTGACAGCTTGCAGTCTGCCGTCTTTTCTATGTAATCTGCAACTTTTCTACTGCAAGAATACTCTCTCGGATACTTTCTCTGCATCATCTCTGTCATCTCATCTTCTTCCTCTTCAAGCAATTCCTTACGGTAAATCCTCTGAAGAAGGAACTTGACATGTGTCAGAAATCTTTCATAATGCAGTGAGCCTTCATCCATCTCAATCCCAAGTTCATCTGCTACGATTCCAAGAATCTCTTTCATCTGATTCGGAAACCGTACCGCATCCCGAATATCTGTTCCATACTCTGCGTTGACAAAATGTAATGCAATAAATCCTGCTTCATCCTCAGGCATCTCTACATTCAGTCTCTTTTTCACAAGTTCTACCGCATATCTTCCGAGTCCAAATTCCTGTGGATAAAATCTTTTAATCTCCCACAGCAACGCGTTCTCAAGATGAATCCCCTTTTTACAGCGGCTGATCGCGAAACTGATATGATCTGTCAATGTAACGTAGATACTTTGATTTAATTTCAGCTTCATTGTCTTCTTCGCATAAGAAATGATCTCATTCGAGATCTGAACCTGCTCAAGCGGCATCTTCGCCAGCAATTCCTTGAGCTGCCCTGCTATGCTCTGACTCTTGATACGGAAAATCTTCTCAACCTTCTCCACCGGAACTTCCTGTCCCCGCTTCATCTGGAATCCGATCCCCCGTCCCATGATAACAACTTCCAAGCCGGTTTCGTCAAATGCAGATACAATATTGTTATTAATTATTTTGTCTATAACCATCCGATTGGCCTTTCTCTAACTTTGGGAAAAACTCCCTCATAATAAAAAAGCCAAACTTTAAGGCATCCCCTTGATTCCTTCGGTGACGCTCATAAAATCTGGTTTTGCCTGCCTAACAGTAACAATCCTTCTTTAACGATAACAATTCGTCAATGTTATCTCTTTTCCACGTGATTTAGTATAACAAACCTGCACATAAAAGTCAATCAAATATTTTATAATTTGTTAATAATATTTATATTTTTTTTATACTTTTACATAATACGCGATTTTCTTCGTTATTTTTTACAAAAACAAATTTCAGACATACGCTTAAAATTCATCTCTGCCTGAAATTTGGTTCTGTCTACTGACAATCACCACACTGTCTAGTCTAACAGCGAAACGGTTCATTGTCAACCTTTACAAAAAATTATTTACTTTTTTCTTCAAGGTAGTCAATTTTAACAAGTGTTAGTCCCTGTGGTGGAACTGTCATTCCTGCTGCCTGGCGGTCTTTCGCTTCGAGAATTAGTGGAATCTGTTCCGGAGCAATCGCTCCTCTTCCAACTCCGATCAATGTACCTGCAAGGATCCGGACCATATTGTAGAGGAATCCATTTCCACGGACACGAATTGTAATAAGCTCTTCCTCTTTCTCTACTTCCAGATCATAAATCGTACGAACCGTATCTTCTACCTGGGTATGAACATTACAGAAGCTCTTAAAGTCATGCTCCCCTTTCAGGTATTCTGCAGCTTCTCTCATCTTCTCAAGATCAAGATCAAATGAAACATGGTACGTGTCTCTTCTTCTCATCGGATCCGGAAACTTGCTGTTCAAAATCTTATATTCATATGTTTTTTCTGTATCACAATGTCTCGGATGCCAGTCTGCTGCCACCTCATCCGAAGCCACAACCACAATGTCTTCCGGAAGCAGTGGATTCAATGCATAAGCAAACCGGTCTGCCGGGATTGTAGACTCTGTGTCAAATACAGCAACGTTTCCCTTCGCATGGACTCCCGCATCCGTGCGGCTTGCCCCGATCACGATAATCTCTTCCTTCGTAAGCCTTGAGATTGCCTGATTCAATTCACCTTCTATTGTCGGCACTTCCGGCTGCACCTGCCATCCACAATATGCAGTGCCGTCATATGCCACCCTTAATCTGATTCTTCTCATATCTAAAACCCTTTCTCCTGTAAGACAAAAGGGACAGAAATCTCCGTCCCTCTTCTCTAAAATATCCACAATTTAAATGGAACAAATCTTCCGATCACAACGATCGCGATCAGATATCCCCATGTGATCGCATAAGCGAGTCTGTCCTGATAATGATATTTCAAAGGCTTCATCTTTGTACGTCCCTCGCCGCCATGATAACAACGCGCTTCCATTGCCATCGCCAGATCATTTGCTCTACGGAATGCAGATACAAAAAGTGGAACAAGGATTGGAATCATTGCCTTTGCTCTCTGAATGATATTTCCAGATTCAAAGTCAGCGCCTCTTGCGATCTGCGCCTTCATGATCTTGTCTGTCTCTTCCAGCAGAATCGGAATAAAACGCAGTGCAATAGACATCATCATCGAAATTTCGTGTACCGGTACATGGATTCGGTTCAGTGGATGAAGCAGCTTCTCCAGTCCATCCGTCAGTCCGTTCGGAGTCGTTGTAAATGTCATCAAAGAAGATCCTGCAACAAGCAGTACAAGACGAACTGCCATGAACACAGAAGTACGAAGTCCTGTCTCTGTGATCGTAATGATTCCCCAATGGAATAACACTGCACCGCCTCTTGTAAGGAACAAGTTCATAGCCACTGTAAACAATAACAAGATCACAATCGGCTTAAGTCCTTTTCCGATAAACTTTGCCGGGACTTTAGAAACGTGAATCATGCACGCAAGAAATATAAATGCCAATGCATATCCAAGCACACTGTTCTGCACAAATAAAGAAACCAAAAAGATCAGTGTGCAGACAATCTTCACACGCGGATCCAGTCTGTGAATCGGACTCTGCGCCGGATAATACTGTCCTATCGTAATATCTCTGATCATGACTGCACCTCCTGTCTCTTCTTCAGGAAGTTGTAGATCTCATCCGCTGCTTCTTCCACTGTCGTCGCATCTGCGGACACATCGAATCCTTTTTCTTTCAGATCATGCATCACATAAGTCACCTGCGGTGCGGCCAGTCCGACAGCTTCAAGCTCTTTATAATGACGGAACACTTCTTCCGGTGTACCGTCAAGCATTTTCTCTCCATCATTCATCACGATCAGACGCTCCACGTATTTCGCAACATCTTCCATACTATGGGAAACAAGAATAACTGTCATTCCGGTCTTCTCATGAAGCAATTTCACCTGATCCAAGATCTCATCTCGTCCCTTCGGGTCCAGTCCGGCAGTCGGCTCATCCAGGACAAGTACCTTCGGATGCATTGCAAGAATTCCTGCGATCGCCACACGGCGCTTCTGTCCTCCGGATAATTCAAACGGAGACTGCTTATAATATTTCTCCGGAAATCCTACAAGCTCCAGAGCTTCTCTGGCCTGTTTCTCGCACTCTTCCTTGGAAAGTCCCTGGTTCTTCGGTCCGAAACATACATCACTCAACACATCAACTTCAAACAGCTGATACTCCGGATACTGGAACACAAGCCCTACCTGTGTACGCAGTTTCTTCATATCATATCCATCCTCGTAAATGTTCTGCCCCTCGTAAAATAATTTGCCGGAGGTCGCTTTCATCAGACCATTCAGATGCTGGATCAATGTTGATTTTCCAGAACCTGTGTGTCCGATAATTCCAACAAATTGTCCCTGCGGAATCTCAAGACTGACATCCTTCAGCGCATGATGCTCATATGCGGTTCCCGGGCTGTATACATAACTGATATTTTCTAACTTAATTGACATAAGGCATCCACCAATTCTTCCCTTCTAAGAATTCCTTTCGGCAGCGGAACTCCTTTTTGAATCAATGCGTCTGCCAGCATCGTCACCTGTGGCACATCCATACGGTACTTCTTGAGCTCATCCACCCGGCTGAAAATCTCTTTCGGCGTACCATGCATAACCACATGTCCTTCATCCATTACAAATACCTGATCCGCATCGATCACTTCTTCCATATAATGTGTGATCAGGATCACCGTAACATTCTTCTCTTTTCGAAGCTGCTCTACCGCTTCAATAACTTCTTTTCGTCCATTCGGATCAAGCATCGCCGTCGGCTCATCAAGCACGATACACTTCGGCTCCATTGCGATCACTCCTGCGATCGCCACTCTCTGCTTCTGACCTCCTGATAATTTATTCGGAGAATCCTTTCTGCGCTCCAACATACCGACTGCACGCAGACTGTTCTCTACGCGTTTCCAGATCTCATCCGTAGGAACGCCTAAGTTCTCCGGACCGAATCCTACTTCCTCTTCCACAACCGTTCCGATGATCTGGTTATCCGGATTCTGAAATACCATTCCGGCGCTCTGTCTGATGTTCCAAAGCTCATTCGGATCTTTCGTATCTCTTCCATCCACCCACATCGTTCCGCCTGTTGGGACAAGAATCGCATTCATGTGCTTCGCCAGGGTAGACTTTCCTGAACCGTTGTGTCCAAGAATCGCCACAAAAGACCCCTGCGGGACATCAATGTCAACTCCGTCAATGGCGCGATGGGACCCGATCACATTACCTTCTTCGTCTCGTTTATCATATTCAAATACAAGCTTTTCAGCACGTATCATTCCCATGAATATACCGCCTTTCTTATTATGAAAAACATAAGAATTCAAAACTTTCTAATGTATCTATCTCGTTAATAGTTGCATAAAGCGAACTGTAAAAGACAATTCAAAATTCATTTTACGGTATCATAAAAAGATTTGCAAGTATGCATACTGTAAAATACAGTAAAATACAGCAAATTACGAAAATTTAGTTATCACAGCACCTTTCGTCCATTGAACCTCCATTCCGATTATGATATTCTTATCTTATTAGAATATAGAACAGAACGAACCTCGATTATCACATTTCTGGTTACTGTTCACACGATGTGCGACCAGCAACGCATCTCGCCATTTTAAATCGCCTTTGGCGATGGGGCGAGATGCATTCAAGCCAAAACATGCATCCTCCGTGTCAATCAGCGGAGTGATTGACACGGGAGTGAACAGTAACCATTTCTGTTCTGAGTAATACTAGAATGAGGAGGCACATTTTATGTCAAAATACGTTATGGCATTAGATGCCGGAACCACAAGTAATCGTTGCATTTTATTTAATAAAAAAGGGGAAATCTGCAGCGTCACACAGAGAGAATTCACACAGTATTTTCCAAAACCGGGCTGGGTGGAGCACGATGCGGATGAAATCTGGGCAAGCATGCTCGGAGTTGCTGTGGAGGCTATGAACATCATCGGTGCGGAACCTTCTGATATCGCTGCAATCGGTATCACGAACCAGCGCGAGACAACAATCGTATGGGATAAGAATACCGGCGATCCGGTCTGCCACGCGATCGTCTGGCAGTGTCGTCGTACTGCTGAATTCTGCGATTCTTTGAAAGAAAAAGGACTGACAGAGAAGTTCCGTCAGAAAACCGGTCTTGTACTTGATGCTTATTTCTCAGGAACAAAGATCCGCTGGATCCTTGACAACGTTCCTAAAGCAAGAGAACGTGCCGAGCGCGGAGAACTGCTCTTTGGTACAGTAGAGACCTGGCTGATCTGGAAGCTGACGAAAGGCGCTGTACATATAACAGACTACTCCAACGCATCACGAACCATGCTTTTCAATATCAATACATTAGACTGGGATGACGAGATTCTCGAAGAACTTCAGATCCCACGCTGTATGCTTCCGACACCGAAGCCTTCGAGCTGCATTTACGGAGAGACAGATCCTTCCGTCCTCGGCGGAGCCATCCCGATCGCCGGTGCTGCCGGAGATCAGCAGTCTGCACTTTTCGGTCAGACCTGCTTTAAACCTGGAGATGCAAAGAATACTTACGGAACCGGCTGCTTCCTTCTGATGAACACCGGAGAGAAACCAGTCTTTTCCAACAACGGGCTTGTCACCACGATTGCCTGGGGACTCGACGGAAAAGTTACATATGCTCTGGAAGGTTCTATCTTTGTCGCCGGTGCGGTGATCCAGTGGCTGCGTGATGAACTGCGCCTGATTGATTCCGCAGAAGACTGCGAATACATGGCAAAGAAAGTGCAAAATACAAATGGCTGTTATGTTGTACCTGCTTTCACCGGACTCGGTGCTCCATATTGGGATCAGTATGCCCGCGGAACGATCGTCGGCCTGACTCGTGGGGTAAATAAATACCATATCATCCGTGCGACCCTCGAATCTCTCGCTTATCAGGCATATGATGTCCTTACTGCCATGAAAGCAGATTCCGACATTGACCTTGCCTCCCTGAAAGTAGACGGCGGCGCAAGCGCAAATAATTTTCTGATGCAGACACAGGCTGATCTGATCAATGCACCTGTCCATCGTCCGGTCTGCGTTGAGACGACTGCTATGGGAGCTGCTTATCTGGCTGGACTGGCAGTTGGCTACTGGAACAGTCTTGAAGAAATCAAAGAGAACTGGGCGATCGATCAGATCTTTGAACCTTCGATTGATCCGGAAGTCCGCGAAAAGAAACTGAAGGGCTGGCACAAAGCTGTCAAATATTCCTTCGACTGGGCGAAAGAAGATTAACATTTTTATATCTTTGAAAACAAATATCTACATGAAAAGCATATAAAAACTGCTGTCCGCCTGTTGTTCATAAATCCCGTAAACAACAGTTCAGACAGCAGCTTTTTATATTTCATATTCTTCTCTTTTATTTACAACTCATCAAGACTTTCCTTGAATCCCTCTCCAAGCACCTCACTCGTCTCAGTGAACATTACAAATGCAGAGTCATCTACCTGATAAACTGCATTTTTTACAAGATAAGCTTCTGACTTGGAACATGCACAGAGCAGAACATTTCTCTTACTCTTTGTATAAGTCCCCATTCCTTCCAGAGATGTCACACCACGATCGGTGATTCTTCCAATCTCCTCCGCTGTTTCTTCTCCCTTGGATGTTACGATAATTGCAAGTGTTCCTGCACCGATTCCGTAAAGAATCTTATCGATCACCATCGAGCAGACGAATACTGCGATCAATCCATACAGAACTGAGTCAACATCACCGAATACCGGCCATCCGATCAAGATAATGATCAGGTCGATCAACAGTGTCAGTCGTCCAAGAGACATATGTGGTCTCTTCTTTTTGATCGTCATCGTCAGGAAATCGGCTCCCCCCGAAGAAGAACCTCTCATATAGAAAAGAACCATTCCAAGTCCAAGCAATGCACCTGAGTAAATCGCTGCAAGCAGACGCTGTCCTGTATAGAACGGAAACATTGGAAATACAAGATCGACAAAGATGGTCGAGATAATCATTGTTCTCGCAGTCTTTATCAAAAACCGCTTTCCTACTGTCTTATAACTGATAATAACCAGCGGAACATTCAGGATCAACGTCATTGTACCAACCGGAAGATTCCATAACTTGTTCATGATCAATGCGATACCTGAAATCCCTCCAGGCGCAAAGTTTCCACCCTCTGCAAATGTATAGATTCCGGCACCAAACAAAATACTTCCTATAATATCATACAAAATATCCACTGCAAGCTCTTTTTTCGGATGCTCTGCCCGCATTTTTTTATTCTCCATCATACCATTTCCCTCTCGTTTACATCTTATTTTCTATTCCGTTGCTTTTGCGTTCGGATAAATTTTCTCCATCTTCGCATCATCGTAATGCTCATCTGCCCACTTCTGAATACTGTTTTCTGCCACAACACCCTTGCCGCGTTCGTCATAACGAATAAGCGCGATGCAAGACACAGCCACATTGCAGACCATGAAAATGATCAAAAACCAGGTGAGCACCTTCCCTGTCAGCATCGGGATTTTCTCAATCCATGCGGAAATGTGCGGATAGATCTTCTTAAACCAGACAACTGCCGCAATTCCCCAGAAGAAGCAGTATAATAAGTTGATTCGACCTCCCAAGTTAAATGGAATCTCGCTATAGTCCCAAAATACTTTCCCGAATACAATTTCCGTAAATACACTACAAAGATATTCGTATGCTCCGCCGAGCAACGTACCGATGATAAATAAGAAACTGTCACTCTTATCTTTATATTTGTAAAGCATCGCTGTCACAAGTGCGATCGCCAGTCCCCAGACAATACTGAACGGTCCCCAGACCACACTGGAGCGACTCATCCACACACCTGCTGTGATCCTGCAGAAAATTGTCTCTGTAATATCTCCAAGAAATGCTCCGACAAAAAACAACAGCACGATCTTGTAGAACCCACAGCCTGCGGCAAATACTTTTCCCTTCTCCGCTTCCTCTTCCTTGCGGATCAGTTCCATCGCTTTTGGATACGCTTTTTGGATACGTTTCCCAACCCATCCGGAAATCACACTTCCAAGCTTATCACTGACTTTATCCAGACCTTCATTTGCAGCTTCCCACCGCGTGAGGTTCTTTCCTTTTCCACGAAGCAACAGATAAGATCCGAGGATATCCACAACTAATACTCCAAGAAGAACCAACACAAGGATCTTCATCAGGAACAGAGGCAACATTTTAAATACTATGATCGCAAATCTGTTTCCCCAGCGGATTCCGAGATATCCAAGAGCACCCCAGATAAGAGAAGCCGGGATACAGATATATCCGTCCAGATTCCATTTGATTCTGGAGTAATCCCACCATCTGGCTTTAAATGCCTTCTCGATCAAATGCCCTGCAACCCACTCGATCACTGTCGCATAAATTGCCGCAAATAAAAAAAGCCAGACTCCTCTTAGCTCCTGTAATCCAAATGTCATGAACAGAGCGGCGATACCGTAGATCACACAGAACGGTCCATTCACCAGACCTCTGTTCGCAAATTTCTTCTGTTTTACTGTTGCGGCCGCTGTCTCCAACACCCATCCTAAGAAAGAATAGATGAAAAACAGCCAAAGCAGTTCATACCATGTAAAACGAATCATTGCCCCATCTCCTTTGTACCATGTTTTCATTCACATCTTTCTTAGTATAACGCATATCAATGCTTTTTCCTAGGGATAAATCCAAAAATAATCGCAACTCCAATGATGTTACTGTTCACAGTACCTGCGACCAGCAACACTATAATTTCTTTTTAATTGTCGTTGCAAAGCCCTCTTTATAATTTTATTATAATGAAAGAAGAATTCAATCTTTGTTCCATTTCAAATGCATCTTTTGGATTCTTAATTTATAAATTGTCCATGTACTGTATCATTGCTTCTGCTGCTTTCTTTGCTCCTTCAACAGCATGTACGACCGTTTTTGAACCGGTAATAACATCTCCCGCAGCAAATACGCCTGGCTTTGTCGTCATATAATTGTCATCTACAATCAACAATCCTTTATCGGAACCTTCAAGTCCGAATGTCGTACGAATCAGTTTCTTACGTGGTCCCTGACTGATTGAAATGATTGTCGAATCCGCTTCCACCTGTATCAATTCCTCTTCCTCTCCAATGATATTGTCCTCTTCATCCAATATTGCTTTTCTAAATACCGGTCCTTTCTCATTGATGGAATCAATCTGCATCCCAAATACAAACTCCGCTCCATCCAATGTTGCATAAGACACTTCATGAGAGCTTGCCGTAATCTCATTCCCTCTAGCATATAAAGCTACACGTTCTGCTCCGTTTCGAAGCGCAGTTCTTGCCACATCCATCGCTGCATTTCCCATACCGATTACTGCCACATTTTTTCCTAAATCGTATATCGAAGCATTGGCCAGATAATCAATGCCAAAATGCACATTTCCAAGACATTCTCCGTGAATTCCAAGATTTCTTGGTTTCCATGTTCCCGTCCCGATAAATATGCTGGCATATCCGTCTCTAAGCAGGTCTTCGATTTTTAAAACAGCTCCGATTGTCGTGTTTGGACGAATCTGGATTCCAAGTTCTTCCATTCGGTTCTTATACCGGTCGAGCACTGTTTTAGGCAGACGAAATTCCGGAATTCCGTATTGCATGATTCCGCCGATTTTATCTTTCCACTCAAACACAGTCACCCCATATCCCTGTTGCGCCAGTAAGATTGCCACGGTCATTCCGGCAGGTCCAGCTCCGATGACTGCAACTTTCTTCTGCTTCTTCTTTTTTTGCTTGATTTTCATTCGCTCCAGATACATATCTGAAATGTAATGCTCAATACTGGAAAAATGTACTGCATTTCCCTTTCTCGCCAATATACAATGTCCTGCACACTGTTCCTCATGATTACAGACTGTCGCACAGATTACCGACATAGGATTATTCTGAAATAGTTCTTCCCCTGCCTCCATCAAACGATTTTCTTTGAACATCTGAATGATATGCGGAATCGGAGTATAAACCGGACATCCCTGCTGACACATTGCTTTCTTACAATTAAGACATCTATTTGCTTCATCAATAATATGTAACGCCATACCAATTTCCTCCTGTAACTTTTATTTCATTTAATGCTAACAAAATCAGAATAACAACAAGCCCCGGAACGCTCCTTAAAAATACCTATCATCCGCTTTTTCTCCATCTCTTTCATACTCATATAATGTGGCTGCATACACTATCGAACAGCCATGTATCAGCAGCTTAAAAGCGTCTATTGAATCATTCGGTATCACTCCTTACAAAAAGCTGCTCCATGTTGTACAAAAAAATTGCCGCTGCGAGCATGTCTGCTGCACCTCCCGGGCTTATATTTTTTTCAATACACTCCAAATTAAATTGCTGAATTGCACGATATCCTTTTGCAGTAAATGCTCCTTTCATTTTCAAGATTTCAGTCGCACGCGCCTTTATCCATTCCAAATCCTCTTTTGTTCCACGGCTTAAAATATTGGTATCATTTAATCTTGTCATAACCTGAAGTAACACATTGATATTGGATAAATTCTGATTATGTGCTTTCCTTCGATATTCTTTCAGACTTGGATAAGCTACCTCTCTTAATACCGGAAATCCCTGCATTGCTTCCCCTCGAATTCCTTTTTCTCCATATGTATGATAAAGATATTCTCCGTGCGAAGAAGGGATGTGATTTTTCATTTCGTCAAATTCTTTTTGTAAAATGTCTCTCGTCATTCTTTGACAAATGACAAATACTTCTTCTACCTTTACACTTACATACTTTCTGACACAGATTCCTACTGCTGCTGAAAGAATTCCCATCGTAAAAATCAGCCCTTTATGCGTGTTTACTCCTCCGGTTGCTTCAAACATCTCCGATTCAGCTTCTACCCCAATCTGTCGGATTCTCTGAAAGACACTTTGCTCTTCTTCGCTTCTCTGATATCCGCAATAAAACATCTTTACAATATAAGGTGCGATTGCCACTGCACTCTCTTCAAATGTATTGACATTCATATCACGATGTGCTCCGTTGTCATGTCGATCCACCAGTCCTGGTTTCGGTGTCGTATAAACTTCTCCCATCAAAGAATGATAAACGATATCTTCCAACTGCATATACAATTTTGATTCCCGTTGCGTATATATATCCGAACCATCCCAATATTGCGCCTGCATATATTCGCTGCTCATTCAATCGTCCCCTTTCCATTTTTAGAAAAGAGATAGCGGACACTTCCACTATCTCTTTTCATGACAAATCTATACCTATTCGTGTCCCCAAAGATTTTCTACTATGCTTGCTCGATATAATCATCCACAAGCCCAAATAACTGCTTGATTTTTTCTTTTCTCTCTTCCATTTTCTGTCTTTCAGGAACGATTTTTGTATTATAAATACAAGCTCCGAAAATATTCTTTGTTACCATGCTTTCTCTACATACAACCTGTGCCATCATCATGAACTTCTCCTCCGTTTTATTAATCTCATATGTTTTTTCCAAAAGTATTTGTGATTCCTATTTGAATTTGTCATTTCAAGCAATACATTGATGCAGTTTTTTTCAATTTCTACTCTGCTACTTCCCGGACAACGTCCATGATTGTGCCATCACGCCCTTCAATGATTCCGACTACTCGCTCTCCGAATTTAACCGGCTGTGGAGTCCCTACAATGTCATAAGCAATGTCACGCAGTTCTTCAATCGTCTTAAGCGGTACACAATCTGCTGCTTTCAGACATTCCAGAAGATCCTGTCTTGCCGGATTGACTGCCACTCCATAATCTGTCACCACCACATCAATACTTTCTCCTGGTGTCGTAACCGTTGTAACATCTGTACAGATTGCCGGAATCCTGCCTTGCAGAAGTGGACAAATCACAATTGTACATTTTGCGCCCTGAGCCGCATCTGGATGTCCCCCCTGTGCACCTGTGATCATTCCATCAGATCCTACAACCACATTACAGTTGAAATGTGTATCTACTTCCAATGCAGCAAGTACAACATAATCCAACTTATTTACAAAACATCCTTTGTTGAATGGATTTGCATAAGCCCCAGCACTGATTCTATGATGATTTGGCCGTTTTACAGAATTTACTGCGAAAAGGTCAAAGTCCTGTGTATCCAAAAGCTTTCCGACCAATCCTCCATCCAGCATATCTACCATACCTTTACTCATTCCGCCTACTGCAAATCCCATTTTAATACCACGCTCTTCCATGATCTTTGCAAGAGAAGCGGCAGAAGCAATCGATGCTCCTCCGACACCCGTCTGATAAGAAAACCCATCTTTAAAATATGGAGTATTGACAACAACCTGTGTACAATAATCCGCCATCATCAACTTTCTTGTATCTGTCGTTGGTTTTGCTGCACCGGTTGCAATTTTATCCGGAACTCCAATCGCATCAACTACACATACATAATCTACACGTGTCATAGCAATATCAGCCGGAAAATTTGGAAATGGAACCAGACAATCTGTTACCGCTACTACCTTATTTGCATGCTGACCATCAACAAAAGAATATGACAGTACACCACAATCACTCTTTCCACCAATTCCTTTACAGTTTCCATAATCATCACAGGTAGGTGCTCCGATAAAAGAGATATCGATTGTAGTTTCTCCACTCTGGATTGCACGTACGCGTCCTCCATGTGAACGCATGATTGCAAGTCCTTTTAATTTTCCGTGAGAAATAGCCTCTCCAATCTTTCCACGTACTCCTGAAGATTCAATTCGAGCAATCGTTCCATCTTCAATATACTCGATCAACGGATCGTGCGCTTTTCCCAAAGAGCTTGCACAGATGGTAACATCCTTAATCCCCATATCATGCACTTCTTTCATGACCATATTTACAACCAGATCACCTTCTCTGAAATGATGGTGGAATCCAAGTGTCATTCCATCGTGAGCACCACATTTTTCTAATGCTTCACGAATCGAAGCTACCATCTTACTCGTATTGTGATCAATGACCGGTTTTACGATTGGTCCCTGTTTTCTGTATTCAACACCTTCTTTATAGTTATTTCCCTGAAAAGGTTCTTTTCCTGTGAGCTCTAATATCTCATCTGGAATTTCACGCCCTACTGCATTTAACATTTTAGCATTCCTCCTTTAAAACACCTGAAGCTTTTGCCAGTTCGATCGTGCGTTTTGCTCCATCATAGAACGCAATATCGATCATTTTCCCGTCTACAGTAAATACACCAATGCCAAGTGCT
Organism: uncultured Mediterraneibacter sp.; assembly: GCA_934309345.1. Lineage (GTDB taxonomy): Bacteria > Bacillota > Clostridia > Lachnospirales > Lachnospiraceae > Mediterraneibacter. Next base: position 38,690 of record CAKRDD010000026.1, read on the forward strand.
TTCTTTTCATCAATTTCCTTTACTACCTTCTGGGCAAAAATAATTTCCTTCTGACTTGGAGTATAAATTTTGTGAACAGGCGCAATCTGTCTCGGATTGATAATTGATTTTCCATCAAATCCCATTAGATGAATCGTCTCCACATCTTTTACAAAGCCTTCCATATCATCAAGATCTGTATATACCGTATCAAAGCACTGTACACCTGCTGCTCTGGCAGCTATAATCATATGTTGTCTTGCTCCCATCAATTCCACACCGGTTCCAGTAATACGGGTCTGCAAATCCTTTGTATAATCTCCACCCGAAAGTGCAATTCCAAATAACCGTTCCGATGCATTACAGATATCAAGTGCATTTAACACGCCTTTTGCAGATTCCAAAGCAGCCATGATTAGAACTTTTCCCTGTTCAATACCGAATTCTTTTTCTGCATCTTCCACTGCTTTTTCCACTTTTTGAACATCTTCTGCCGTCTCTGTCTTTGGAATACGGATTCCATCTGCTCCACCTGCAACTGCACAGCGTATATCCTCTTCCCAAAGATCAGAATCCAGTCCATTAATTCGGACAATGCATTCAATTCCTCTGTAATTGATTTCTCTTAACGCATGAAAGAGAGAAAACCTTGCAGAATCTTTTTCTTTCTCAGCAACCGCATCTTCCAAATCCAGCATAATTGAATCCGGCTTGTAAATATATGGATCTTTGATGAGCCCCGGTTTCTGTGCATTTAAAAACATCATGGTACGTCTTAATCTTTTCTTATTTGGATTCATTATCTGATCACACCTCCCCATGGAAGATTTTTCTTCTGTCCTGCACTTCTGTACACTGCACATTCCACGCGTGCTTTAATCGTACAGTCAAGTGCTCCCTTATCTACAATGCGAATATTTACATCATTTACTTCCAGTCTTTTCAAGGTTTCTTTTACCACATTCAGAATCTGTTCCCCGAACTGATTCATTACAGCACTTTCAAGGTTCATAGCAATTGTTCCATTTCCAGGCTCTACCGTCACCATACAGTCACTGGATTCCAGTGTTCCGGCAATTGCCGGTTTTTCGATCTTCATCCTATTTTCCTCCTCGTTATTTATCTGATTTTACCGGAGCAGATATTTTACCTGCTCCGCAAAATTTTAATAGAATAATCCTCCAAGCTTAAATACACCTAATGCAGAAAGTAATACATTCAAAAGTACATTTGCAACTGAGAGTAAAAATAATGTTTTAAACATCTTGTTCAGTTCTTCATTTGTTGTTTCTCTTACTGCTGAATAAGAAGACATAATGATTGCACCACCTGTAGAAAGCGGGCTGATCGCTGCTGCAAATGAAGTTGCCGTAATTGCAGAAATAATTTCCACATAATTGACTCCACCGCCAAAAGTCTTACATACATCTGCGGCAATCGGGAATAATGTCGGCATAACAACTCCTGTTGTTGAACTTACCCATGAAAGAATTCCTGAAGTAGCTGCAAGAATCGGTGTCGCTGTATGCTCGTTCATGAATCCGGTCAGGAAATCAGAAATCATTGTAATTCCCCCTAATGTGTCTATTACATTGATCAGCACACCTACTCCACAGATAAATACCAATGTTCCCCACGGAATGCCTTTGATTGCTTTCTTCTCATCTACTGCACCAAGAAGAATAAGTACTGCTGCCGCAGCGAAAGCAAAAAGTCCAGTATCTAACTTAAATCCGATACAACATACTACCATTACAATAATCGCAATGATTGTCATCCACTGATCTCTGTTAAATTTCGGAATTTCTGAGAACTTCATTGGATTATCTGCTTTTACTTTATACCCTTTGTAGATCACATATACAACAAGTGTAAAGATAAATCCAGAAAGCAAAGTAGATAAGAACAAATGTAATCCGAATCCGCTGTATCCAAGAGGTTCTGAAAGATTTTTTGCCAGCACACCTGTAAGTGAAAGCACAGATGCACAACCTGCATTTGCTCCTAATTTTGCATAAAGTGCTGTTGCCATCGGATTAATATCCATTTCAAAAGCAAGGTACATTGCAAATGTTGTCATCAGAATACCTGCTGCAATATGTCCCGGTCCGATTGCTGAAATAAAAGCTGAAAGGAAGAACATCAGAATCGGAATCAAAACCGTATGTTTTCCTACCAATGCAACAATTTTCTTGGAAAAAAGCTCCAGTGTTCCATTATTAGATGCCATACCAAATAAAAAGGTAACTCCAACCAGTGTTACAAACATGGAACTGCTGAATCCCGCTGCAATCTCTTTTGCAGACATCCCGCCTATTGTACCCAAAAAGAACGCAACACCAATTGACAAGAAACCAAGATTTACTTTTTTAATAAATCCAATTGCCACTACAATTACAAGGACAATCAGTGAAATAATAGAAAGATTCATTATTTTATCCCCCGTATTTTATTCATTGAAACAATTTCTTACAGTTCCTTCCATAATCAGATTTGCAGTACGGAAACCAAATGTATCTTGAATCTTCAGATTCTGTTCATCTTCTCGATAATCCACACCACATTCCAGAATTCCTCCCGGATGTCCTATTCGGATAAACTGTGTGTCGATATCATCTGCACACACCTGATTTACAATACTTCCTTTTACAACCATTGCTGCTGCTGTACACATTGCGCCGGTCATTGCATAACTTGGATGCGTCTTCTGCATAGACATCATTCTTGAGAGAAGATCAATTTCTTCTTTTTTGATTTCTTTTCCATCTATGTTTATATAAGCTTCTGGTTCTGCTACAAAAGTCATCTTCGGGATTCCCGGTGTCTCCCATGCCGATTTTGTATAATCTTCAATGAGCCCTAGCTTAACTGCTGCCATTCCTCTTACTTTTTCCAGAAGTTCCAATTTCTCTGCATCCGCATTCAATTCCTCTGGAAGCTCTTTGCCTGTAAGTCCAAGGTCTTTTGCTCTTGCAAATACCAGTGGGTTGGCAGCATCAATAATCGACACCTCTACCGAACCAAATTCAGGTACTTCCAGAACATCAACCGCATGTCCGGTCGGCAACAGTCCTTTTCCCAACGTTCCGGCTGGATCTACAAATTTTAGGCGAATCGGTGAGGCTGTTCCCGGAACTCCGGCAATACTGAAATCCCCATCATATACCACTTCGCCATTTTGGGTTTTTACATCAGCTACAATAATCTTATCTGTATTCGTATTGTATATTCTCACAGGAGTTGTTCCTTCCTTTACATCCACCAGCCCTTTTTCAATTGCAAATGGTCCGACTCCAGAAGAAATATTTCCACAGTTTCCTTTGTAGCTGACAAGTGGTTTATCCACCGATACCTGTGCAAATGTATAATCTACATCTGCATCTACTCTTTCAGATTTATTTACAATTGCAACTTTACTTGTAACTGACTGGGAGCCTCCCAGTCCGTCAATCTGTTTTTTATCCGGGCTTCCCATCATCTTCAGGAGTAAAGCATCCCATTTTTTATCTTCTTCCGGGAGGTCTCTTTTCAGAAGATATACCCCTTTGCTTGTTCCCCCGCGAATGATTGTAGCCGGAATATTTGTACGATTATTTTTCTTTTCCTGAGCCATCTGTATTTTCGAAATCCTTTCTATTTTTCTTTTAATTGACGATTGTAATTGATTAATGATCCACAGCGGATAATTTCTTTTTCTTCCTCTGTGAGTGGTTCAATTGCCAGCGAAATCAGACGGATTTCATCTCCAATCACATATGCCTTTATTTCTTTCATATCTGTATCCAGAACTTTTTTGATATCCGGTACGAAAATATAATCATCATCTGCGAAGTCCGGCTCTCCATTTAAAACAAATGGAACCATTCCCCAGTTGATTAAATTCGAACGATATCTCTTTGTTGCATATTCAATAGTAATATTCGCACCGCCCAGCAGAACTCTCTGGCAGGATGCCGCCTGTTCTCTTGCGGAACCATCCCCTGGCTTTACCGCATAAATCGTACTGGAAAGGTCAATCATCTGATCATCCATATTTTCATATCCATGGATGGAATGAATTTTTTCAAGAATTCTCTGTATCTCTTCCGGGCATTTTCCGTTTTTCCGTTCCTTTTCATAATTCATAACAACCTTGGCTTTTCCCACATACTCTGGTACTCTTCGGCTTAATGTAAACTCAGCAAGCCCCATTGGATTTGAACGGAAGGATCCTGTCTCTCCTGAAGGAATCAGTTCATCTGTTGTTGTAACAGGATCCGTAATATATGCACACACTTTCAAAAGCATATGTTCATTCAATTTGGGGAGTTCCGGCCAGTCCTTGATATTCGGTCCGCATACCAATTTTTCTTCTGAGTCTTCTTTTTTAAATCCCTGATAAACTCTCTGTTCATATGCAATTGAATCATAAACATACTCCGGACACTCATACTCATATCCAATTTCATCTGCCGCAGTAATTCTTCCTCCATTTGCTGCAGTTGCTGCGATTGAACGAGCATCCATAAGTGCTACACTTGCGAGCTGTCCATTTCCCGGTTTTGAGCCTTCTCGGTTCGGGAAGTTTCTTGTCGTATGACGAACAGCAAGTTGTCCATGCGCCGGTGTATCTCCTGCTCCAAAGCAAGGTCCACAGAAAGCAGTACGGATTGTCGTTCCTGATGCAATCAGTTTTTCAATTGCCCCTTTGCGGACTAACTCCATCATAACCGCCTGAGAACTCGGATAAACACTTAAGTTGAATACATCCTGTCCAGTGCCTTTGCCATCCAACAAATAAGCAGCTTCCATAATATTGGAATAAGTACCACCGGAACATCCTGCTATTGTTCCCTGATCTGCATATAAAGCTCCATCACGCACCTTTTCCCAAAGATTAAGGTGAAGATCTGGATTCTTAATCAGCTTCTGTGCATCCTCTTCTACTTCATGAAGAATTTCATCCATATTGGCATTCAGTTCCCGTATTTCATATCCATTGGATGGGTGGAAAGGAAGTGCAATCATGCTGTGAATCTGTGACAGATCAATATAAATGCATCCATCATAATATGCTGTCTCCTTTGGCTCCAACCTCCTATACTCCTCTTCTCTTCCATGTGCCTTCAGGAACTCTCTGGTATCTTCATCTGTTCTCCAGATAGAAGATAGGCATGTTGTCTCCGTTGTCATGACGTCAATCCCATTTCTGTAGTCAGTGCTCATTGAAGAAACTCCAGGTCCCACAAATTCCATTACTTTATTTTTTACATATCCATTTTTGAAAACAGCCGTTACAATCGCAATTGCAATATCCTGTGGTCCAATTCCGGAATTTGGTCTTCCATCCAAATAAACTGCAATCACTTCAGGGTACTTCACATCCCAGGTCTGTTCAAGAATTTGTTTTACAAGTTCTCCTCCACCTTCTCCGACTGCCATCGTTCCAAGTGCTCCATATCTTGTATGTGAATCCGAGCCGAGGATCATTTTTCCACTACCGGCCATTGTCTCCCTCATATACTGATGAATAACCCCCATATGCGGTGGCAGATAAATTCCACCATATTTCTTTGCTGCTGTAAGACCAAACACATGATCATCTTCGTTGATTGTTCCTCCCACTGCACACAGGCTGTTATGACAACATGTAAGTACATACGGGAGTGGAAATTTTTCCACCCCTGACGCTCTGGCTGTCTGAATAATTCCAACATAAGTCAGATCATGACTGGTAATCGCATCAAATTTAATCTTTAAATTTTCATTATCTTCTCCAATATTATGCGCTTGCAAAATATCATAGGAAATCGTTCCGGTTTTGTACTGTTCTTTTTTATCCTGAAGTTCTTTCCCCGCTTCATTTTCTGGAACAATCGTTGTTCCATTTAAAAGAAATACTCCTGAATCATATAATTTCATGACATCTGTTTCCTTTCATCTGTTTTCATTCCATACAGACCGGCCAGTCTTTTTCTATCTCTTAGATATCTTTGACCTTATTGTATCTCCACAAATGCAATGTGTAAAATTCATATTTTTCATTAATTCCATTCCTTATAACTATAATCATGTATATTTTATCCAGTGTAATATAGAATAATTTATCTATTTTTTACAAATTTCGATTAAAAAATGCATTTTTCATATTTTTTCTCATGCATTCCTTTTTTTCATACTTTTTATAGTTTTTATTCTATTAATGGTTGTATTTGATATAAATATTACGTATAATAGAAAATATATCAAAACCTATCATCTAAAAAGGAGGAGATTTTCATCGATTTTCGTGAATTAAATTATGTACTTGCTATAGAAAAATACCAGAATATAACAAAAGCTGCCGACTCTCTATACGTTAGCCAGCCGACTTTAAGTAAATTTTTAATGAATCTTGAAAATACACTCGGACAAAAGCTGTTCCGAAAACTTGGAAATAAATATGTTCTCACCTATGCCGGTGAGCAGTATGTAAAAACTGCAAAAGAAATTCTGATTCTGAAATCCAATCTCGATATCCAGCTTGCAGATATTCAGAAACGAGATGTTGGAGTTCTTAATATTGCCTTTCCGCGCATGCGTTGCATCTATATGCTTCCAGCGACACTCCCTCGTTTCCAACAGGAGCACCCAAACATCAAAGTAAATGTTTTCGAAGGGAGCTCCGATGAAAATGACAAAAGACTTCTGGATGGAAAGGCTGAGATTGCATTTTACAGTAGACCCGACACACCAAATCCCAAAATCGATTATGAAACTTTAAATAAAGAAGAACTCCTGATTTGCCTATGTAAGAATCATCCCCTTGGTCGTTACGCACAGCCAAATCCTTCCAGCCGTTATCCACGCCTTGATCCAATGCTTTTACAGAATGAACTGATTCTTCAGCTGATGCCTGAACAACGAACCCGACAGCTCACAGATCGCTATTTTACAAGCATAGGACTAAAATTTAAAAATATCATGACAACCAGCAGTCTTCCAGCCATCATGGAACTGGTTTCTGTCGGTTATGGTGCTGCTTTCATTTTTGAAACGCATCTCATGCACCATACTTTTTCACAGCCAATTGACTGCTATAGTTTTGGCGAGCCAAAAACCATATCTGATTTTGTAGTTGCACACCGACACGGAGGATACCTCCCTTCCTATGCACACGACTTCATCCGAATTGCAAAAGAGCTGTTTGATACCTCCAATGCCAGTGGATTTACTTCTCTGGAATAGTTAAACCAAATAATTCACAAAACGCATATGGTATTGGATTTGTCATTTCAAACGATACATTGATGCAGTTTTGAAAATCTCATGGAGGAATTACGCAATGTCAGAATACGAAGGGATGCCAACTTTGCATGAATATTCCAGACCCAATAAAAACAAATGAACAGATTCGTAATGCTTTTTTTCTAGACACAAAAAAACAGTGCTTTCGCACTGCTCCTCATTCGTGTCTATATTCCATGTACCTTCAAAACTACATACAGTCAAAACCAACATCATCATCCAAACCTATCACTGCTTTGGT
>CAKRDD010000027.1 GCA_934309345.1 uncultured Mediterraneibacter sp.
CACCATCCTAAAGGTATAAGCCACCTTACATAACGGAATAGAAAAAGCTCAGAGGTCACGACTCTGAGCTTTTTCTTTGGTGCTAGAACTTGTCAAAGGCAATGCTTCTTTTATCGAGCAAATCTGTAATCCTCATCCTACCGCTCCGCCTTTACAACCTGTTGATATACTCCGGCAATCTCTTCTTTTGTTGCCAGATTCTCTGAAAATGCGCTCGCACTTCCTGATGCAACTCCCATGTGGAATGCATGTCTGTATTCCTGTTTCTCCATCCAGCCTGCCATAAATCCGGCTACCATAGAGTCTCCTGCTCCAACACCATTTTTCAATTCCCCTTTTGGTGCCGGTGCGTCATAGACACTTCCATCTTCTGCTACGAGAACCGCGCCTTCGCCTGCCATGGATACAAGAACATTTCTTGCTCCCTTTTCCTGCAGTTTCTTCGCATATGGTACAACAGATTCTCTTGTCAGAAGTTCCACATCAAAGATCTCTCCAAGTTCATGGTTATTCGGTTTGATCAAAAATGGATGATACGCAAGAACGTTCATCAGAAGATCTCTCGTTGCATCAACAACGATCATGACACCCTTGCCATCCAGCTTCGCCATAATCTTCTGATACATGTCATCTGGCATAGAAGTCGGAATGCTTCCTGCCAGGAATAAGACATCGCCTTCTCCAAGTTTCTCCAGCTTCTCCATCAGCTTCTCTACATCTTCCGGGGAAATCACCGGACCACTTCCGTTGATCTCTGTTCCGTCGATGGATTTTAATTTCAGGTTGATTCGGGATACACCTTCTTTGATCTCGATGAAATCAGATGCAACTCCCATCTCTTCCAGTCTTCTTACAATCTCTTTTCCGGTAAATCCGGCCAGGAATCCAAGTGCTGTATTTTCAATCCCAAGATTTCCAAGCACTGTAGAAACATTGATGCCCTTTCCACCAGGAAGGATCAACTCGGAACTTGTTCGATTTGTAAGTCCAAGCTTAAAGTCCTCTACAGAGACAATGTAATCCAATGACGGATTAAATGTTACTGTGTAAATCATTTTTCTCCTCCTTCTCTCAATCCAGTCACTTCAAACTGCTGCCACAGTTTGCTTGCGAACTTAATTCAGCCAAAATCGTTCAGTCTCAACAATTCGCTTTCATCTCTGACTGTTGTTTTTCTTTATGCTTGTATTATACGTTCAAACTCGTTCATAGTCAATCAAACTAATCAACAAAAATCGTGACTGTTTTTGGTGGATATTGCACAATTTTAGTCATCTCTTGAATATGGTATTATCATAACCTGATTTGCTTACTGTCCGTAATATGCGTTTGCTCCATGTTTTCTGAAATAGTGTTTGTCCTGTAACTCCTGCGGCGCTGGTTGATTCTTCGGATTAATCATCTCACATCTGGCAGCCATCTTTGCCACTTCTTCTACAACAACCGCATTATGTACAGCTTCATGTGCATCCTTTCCCCAGGTAAACACGCCATGATTTTTACAAAGGACGCCAGGAACAGCAATGTAATCTCTATTCTTCTCTTCAAAATCATCTGCGATCAACACTCCCGTATTCTTCTCATATGCTTCTTCGATTTCTTCCTTTGTAAGATTTCTCACACATGGAATCGGACCATAGAAATAATCCGCATGCGTTGTTCCATAACAAGGAATCTCTCTTCCCGCCTGTGCCCAGCTTGTTGCCCATGATGAATGAGTATGAACGACTCCACCGATTTCTGGAAAACGATTGTACAGTACTACATGTGTTGCTGTATCTGAAGATGGATTGTATTTCCCTTCTACTTTATTTCCTTTCAGGTCAACAACTACCATATCCTCCGGTGTCAGCTGATCGTACTCCACTCCACTTGGTTTAATTACAAACAATCCTGACTCTCTGTCGATTCCGCTCACATTTCCCCATGTGAATGTTACAAGATGATACTTTGGGAGAAGCATATTTGCCTCATAAACTTCTTTTTTTAATTGTTCTAACATGATTCTTTCCTCTTTCTTTTTGAAATAACTATGAGAAACCCACTAAGTGGGTTTCTCTGACTTCTAATTCTTTTCTTTTATGTAATTATTTTGAAATCGTGTACATTGCCACCTCATCTGTCTCACGGTTTGCAGAGATAATAATATCTTTTCCGTTTTTTACATAATGAGCTACATTTGCCGGACCGCAGTCATGATCGATCACTTCTGACTCATATTGTTTTGTCTCTTTATTATAAGAAAATACAATCAGATCTCTTTCTGCTTTTCTGTGTCCGATCACAACTGCAGGCTGTCCACACAGATCACCTCCATAAATTGCATGTGTGAATTCTGCCGGTTTTTCATACTCATAAACTTTCTCGAACGCTCCGTTATTCTTCTTGTAAATAGAAATCTGATCCCCATGGAATGGAGATAATACTGCAAGTTCTTTCTCTCCGTCCTCATCCAGATCGATCAATACTGCATCACTTGCTGCTGTCTCAAGGAGTGTACGGATCTCCCATTCTCCATCTTTCTCTTCTGGCGGAATAAACTGAAATACTCCGCAATCAGCTGAGATCACACTCGTATCCATATCATTTTCTCTCACACGATAGTAACCATGATTCTTAAGCATGTCATCTTTAATTACTTTTAATTCTAATTGATCCTCTTCATTATAAGAGGAAAGGTCTTCCGGAAGAACAGCTGCATAAACTTTTCCCGGCATTGACCAGTCATCCTTATATTCATGACCGGATTTCAAAGCACATGCGATCAGATAATGAACTCCATTTCTTTCAACAATATCGAAACGATGTACATGTGGAAGGTTGACCAGTGTACGTACTTCCCAGTTCCCTTTTTCAATCGGAGTCACGATCACAATCTTTGCCTCTTTTGAATCATTCGGTGAATAGAACTTATGTGTTGCCAGAAACTGCCCATCTGTTCCTGGAACCTGCACCATACTCATAACTCCACCCGGCTCACTCCAGATTGTATCTTCTTCGTTTCCATCCTGATCAAATAAAATACAGCGGTCAATTTTCTCTGCTGCCACCATAAAATGTTTCTTTCCCTGATATTCCAGTGGAGCAATGGAATAGCATTTTGTCAGATTTGATATTACTTTTTTCTCAACTTTCCACATTTTTCTCATCCTTTCCAGTCATCTGTTCATTCAGCATTTTTTCAAACATATCATGTGCAAATACAAGATCTTCTTTCCAGTTCTCATTTCCCACATACCAGAACTCTGTCACATATTTTCGTATTCCAAGCTGCCATGCAAGGTCTATTGCCTCTTTAAAATTCACATGCCCGGTTCCAAATGGAATCTCACGGAATTTACCAGGCACAGTCTCTTTCAGGTGCATTGCACAGAGATGACCTTTTCCAATCATCATATCTTCGAGCACATCATTCTTATATTCTATTGCAGCATTGGTAATATTTCCGATATCGGGATAGACATTAAGATAAGGTGAATCTACCAGTGTGGTATACTTCATTGCCTTTTCTACTGTGTTCATGAATTCTGTTTCCATCGTCTCGAATCCGAGAACAACTCCGGCTTTTTCTGCCATATGTGTCGCTTTCTTTAAATTTTTAAGAAAACGTTTTTTTGTCTCAAAAGAAGACTCTTCATAATAGACATCATATCCTGCAAGCTGAATAATGCGGATTCCAAGATCTTCTGCAAGCTGAATTGCTTTTTCCATGATTTCCATTCCGCGCTTTTCTACTTCCGGATCATTGCTTCCAAGTGGATATTTCCTGTGCCCGCTCAGACACATGGAGCGGATTGGCACGCCGGTTACCATCATCAGCCGGACCAGTTCCAGGCGTTCTTCTTTTGACATATCAAGTCTTGCGAGCTTTGCATCTGTCTCATCAATACTGATTTCAATATAATCAAATCCTGCTGCTTTCGCTGAGAGCATTTTCTGCTCCCAGCTCAAGTCTGACGGCATGGATTTTTCATACAAACCTAATGTATATTCTCTTTCCATAACCTGCCTCCGGATCTTATTCGATCACACCGTATTCTCTCAGTTTCTCTTCGATTTCCTGTGCAGACATGATATTTCTCAGTGGAATTACTTTCACACCTTTTTTCTCAGCGTCCTTGAACATATTTGCAAAGTTCTGTGCACAGAGCACTACATCAAACTGAGTGGCTGCACTCTTTCCTTCGGATAATGCACAGTGATGCAGTCTTCCCGGAGTAATATTTACTTTCTTTAATACTTTCTGAAGTGTCATTTTCATCATCATACTGGAGCCTGCTCCGTTTGCACAACATACCATGAATTTAAGATTTTTTGTACTCATAATTTCTATCTCCTTTTTCTTGTGGATTATTTATTTTTTGCTGCTTTCATTTCTTTATATGCTTCGTAATCTTCTGTGATCTTGAAGTATCCTTCCTTGTCAAGTTTGTACTGGATCTGAGGAATAGCAATCAGTACAACTGCTACGATCACGATACCTGCGTAGCTTAAGAACTTCATTACTGCGGTCATAACCGGCCATACAACTGCCCAATCCCACATTCCGATATATCCGCCATAAGCTGCCATTCCTACCCATCCTGCAATGATTGCAGAACCAAATACCTGACAGAGACCTGAGATAAACGGAAGGATCAGTGCCGCTTTTACGCCACCTTTTTCATTAGCAAAGATGCCGATGGTTGCATTATCGAAGAATACCGGAACGAAACCACAGATTACAAGTACCGGACTCTTTAATACGATCAATACTGCAATTGCAAGGATCTGTCCTACAAATCCTGCAAGGAATCCGATCGGTACTGCATTTGCAGAACCAAAGCCAAATGCTACGGCACAGTCAACTCCTGGGATTGATCCAGGAAGAAGCTTATCTGCAATCCCCTGGAAGGACTGTGTCAGCTCTGTTACGAAAGTACGTACACCAAGCTGAAGGATTGCAAGATAAACAGAGAAGTACAGACAAGTCTGGATTACGTAGAATACCATGCTCTGTCCTTCTGTCATGAATCCCTGTTCTGTCAGATAATCTCTTCCGAGGATCACAAGAATCGCTCCAAAGAAGATCAGCATCAGGATTGAAGTACATACCATATTGTCATTAAAGATAGACATGAATCCCGGCAACTCTACATCATCAATTTTCTTTACTTCTTTACCATTTTTCTTTTTTCCAAAGATTTTCTCAGCAATCCAAGTGTTGAGAGCAATGCCGAACATCTGCTGATGTGCCAGACAGAAGCCTGCGCCATCAGATAATTCCTGACAAGGCTTAATAGTAAGGTTTGCTCCTACCGCCCAATAAAGTCCGAGAATCACTGACATAACCACTAACATTGCTACGTTCTTTGTTAAAAGGAACGGGCAGGCAAACATGATCAGCCAGTAAGCAGTTGCTGCCTGCTGTACCTGTACATGTCCTGTTGTAAACAGAGCACGCATTTTTGTCACTTTACTAAATCTTACTAAAATAATATTAACGATAAATGCAATGAGAAGAAGGACCATTGCTTCTCCGAAGCCTTTCCCAAATACTTCTTCAACTCCTGCGGTCACTGCATTTTGTCCGAAATATGGATCGATTACCATTGCATCCATATTGAAACGATCTTTCAATCCAACCAATACCGGACGGAAGTTACTTACCAGTCCGCTGGAACCAACTGTCAGGATTAAGTATCCTACGATTGCTTTAATTACACCTGCAAGCACGTCGTACCATGGCTTTTTCAAAAGGATATATCCAAGGGCAACGATCAGGCCGATCATAAATGCCGGCTGCTCTAATATATTGGTCGCAAAATAAGACCAGGCTCTCATTAAAAGTTCCATATGTATTTCCTCCTCAGCTCTCCACTGCCAGTTTCAATAAATACAGCAGTGATTCATGCTCATTCTATTCTGTGATATATTTCTCTTCTAATTTCAGCAGATCTTCTGATGTCTTTGCCTGTGCAAGTTCTTCTACAAGATCTTCGTTCATCAGCATTTCTGACAATCTCGACATATTGTCCAGGTGCTGCTCCGGATTACAGGATGCCAGTGTAAAGAACAACTGTACATCCAGTTCCGGATCTCCCGGGTCAAAACTTACCGGAGTCTCCAGTTTCATGAAAGAAACTGCTGTTTTGTTGACTCCCTCTGCTCCTTCCTGAGAATGCGGCATTGCAATATTGGGAGCAATCACAATATATGGTCCATATTTTTCAACACATTTGATAATGTCTTCTTTATAGTTATCTTCTACTGTTCCATCTAATTCCAACGGTTCACAGCTCATGCGGATTGCCTCTTTCCAATCCGCCGCTGAGTCTGCAAATTTATAATGCTTTTTTTCAACAAATTCTTTTAACATCGTTTACTTCCTCCATGTTCTCGCTTAAAGCCCTGCTCTTGCCTGACACATTTTCGTGCAATGAAAAGTGTTTTACAGACAGGAACGATATGGAATATTCTGTGGTGCTTCGAAGCAATCCTCAAATCCTCTTCTGTGGTGATAATAAATCTTATCTTTATCTGCCGGATATGTATACTTTCCTCCCACCTGCCAGAAGAATGGATGGAATTTGTATTCATTTCTGTCTTTCTTGAAATCATAAAGAACTTTAATCTCATCACAGTCAGCCTGGAAGTTTGTCCATACATCCCAGTGGATCGGAACAACAACCTTACACTGCAGATTCTCAGCCATTCTCAACACATCGATAGAAGTCATCTTGTCCTGCATACCAATTGGGTTTTCTCCGAAAGAACCAAAGGCCACATCTACGTCATAATCTTTTCCATGTTTTGCAAAGTAAATTGAGAAGTGAGAGTCTCCACTGTGATAAATATTTCCGCCTGGTGTTTTGATCAGATAATTAACTGCCTTATCATCCATATCTGTCGGGCAAACTCCTGTAAGTTCTTCTCTTGTTTCATCTGTTTTATCTGTTGTCACGATACATGTACGGTCAAAAGAATCAAGTGCAACAATTTCAAGATCTTTGATTTTAATTGTATCTCCTGGCTTTACAGTGATACATCTGTCTGCCGGAACCCCCCATTTCTGCCAGAGTTCAACTGATTTCTTAGGGCCGATAAATGGAACCGGGATTTCTTTTCCATTCTCATCGACTGTTGTCATACCACTCTGGATCACATGTGCTGCCCACTCTGCGGACATATGATCCTGATGATAATGTGTTGCAAGCACTGCATCTACTTTCTTGAATGCAAATGGATCGATCACAAACGGAACATTTCTTAAGTTTGGCTGCATTGCGCGGCCACCACACATATTCGCCATCTGATGTCCGACTTTCATCTTACCGTCGCCGTGAGTTCTTTTACCATTTCCACACCAGAGATCGATCGTGATGTTTGTGTCCTCTGGTGTTTTCATCCAGATTCCTGTACATCCAAGCCACCACATTGCTACATTGCCAGGTGCTACCTTCTCATTTTCAATATCCTCAACAAGCCATGTCCCCCACTCAGGAAATGTACTCATGATCCAATTTTCTCTTGTGATTTCTTCAACTTTGCTCATTGCTTCGTTCTCCTTTACAGCTCTTGTTTTCTATCTTTTGTTTCTCCTGCTGAATTCACAGCTTTATGTTTTTAGCCGGCTTTGTTTTTGTGATTTCATCATAGCATCCAGGTTGTGCAAAGAAAAGCACAAGAAATGTTTCTTGTTTGTGCAAAAAATTGTATGCAAAAAGGAAGACAATCCACGGCAGTTTTCCCTCACTTATCGTAAATTGTCTTCCTTTTTTACTACTTATATTCTTCTATCCGGTTTTGTTTTCTTCTTGTAATGTCTGCTCAATATATGCAAGAATCTCATTGTTTGCACATTTCTGCGTGATTTCGTGCAAGCCATTGTGTTCTTCGAACAGATTCATAATATCCCGAAGAATTTTCAAATGTTTTTCCTGATCTTCCACTGCCAGCATAATAATGATCTGTGCATCATAAAATTCCGTAAAATGCACTGGCTTCTCGAAAACTGTCATTGATACATCCAGACGGTTTGCCCCATCCTCCGGTTTTCCATGTGCCAGTACAATTCCTTTTGTAATAAACATGTACGGACCGTAATACTGAATCTGAGAAATAATATTATCCAGATAACATCGTTCGATACTCCCTGCTTCTAAGAGCATCTCTCCTGATTTTCGAATTGCATCCTGCCAGGAATACGTTTCTTTTTCTATGCGAATACGGTCTTTTGCAAGAAACTCTGCAAGTCCTGTCTTTCTATTTCCATCTGAAATCTGTCGCTTTACTGATTCTCCCTGTATATATTTTGCCAGATCTTTTTTCAGATTATCATAATCTTCTTCATCAACGTATTTTCGGACTACTTCAAAAAGTTCTGTAACATCTGTTGTTTTCTTTTGCTTCTCGATCAATCGATGGTTTAAAATTGCTTTTCTGTCGTAATCTGTAAGAATCGGACGTACAACAATTACTGGAATAATTGTTTTTAATTTTACCGTTGAGATGATCAGATCACACTGCTCATGGACATTTAGCAGATCAACTGCTGCGACTACATCAATTATTTCTGCATACGGCAAAAGTTTCTGAATCTCTCTTTTAAGCATATTTCCAGTGGAAACTCCATTTACACAAACGATAAGAATTCGCAGATGATCCTCCGGACGTTCTGCAATCTTCATATGCGAACCAAAATGAAGTGCAAGATAAGCAATCTCACTGTCTGGGATCGGAAGCCCGATCATCTGTTCCAAATACTTTGATGCGCTTTTTGTTATATCGAACAAGTTCGGATATTCTCTTATAATATCATCACTCAGCGGATTCCCGATCTGAATACCATACTGATAACGATACATTGATGAATTAATATGTAAAAATAAAGATCGCTCCAACTCTTCTTTGTCTTCAAATTCAATACACGCTGTCTTCTCAAACTCTGACACAAGTGCTTTTGAGATTTCATAAACGGACTGATCTGCCTGGTTATCAAAGATTTCATCAATCACAGGTTCTGCCACTCTGGAACCAAGAAGATGCAGACAAAGATAAATATGCTCCTTCTCGTCAAGATCCGGAAA
Organism: uncultured Mediterraneibacter sp.; assembly: GCA_934309345.1. Classification (GTDB taxonomy): domain Bacteria; phylum Bacillota; class Clostridia; order Lachnospirales; family Lachnospiraceae; genus Mediterraneibacter. The sequence continues at coordinate 9,069 of CAKRDD010000027.1, forward strand.
ATACCTCTGAACGATCTGATATTCCGGTGTAGGAAGAAGTTTGTCCATATTTAGATTTGGAAAATAAGGTCTTCTCGCCCCCTTATACATCAGAGGCACAAGTGACGCCAGTGCAAAGAGAACTCCTTTCACGTATTTTGTATTCAATTCTTCTACGATTGCCTGAATCTTTTCATAATGTTCACGGATCGGTTCCTGATAGAGAAAATCCAAAAGTCCTGCTTCAAATAAAGGATACAATGCATTAAAATACATAAAGAACAACGCTCTGATTCTCACAACATCTCCGGAAATCTTATATCCTTTTTTCTTTTCATACACCAGAGTCAAATTATACTCCTGAAGCTGGGCTACTACCGCACGCATATCATTGAAAATCGTATTACGGCTCACCTGACAATATTCTGCAATCTTATCAATATAAACCTTTTCACTTAAATGCATGATCAGAATATAGCAGTAAATGATTTTCACTCTCTCTGATGGTGAAAATACATAGCTTTCTTCTACTTCTTTCTGATCGATCACTTCATTAATCAGACTTTTATCCTTCTCTGAAATCAGGATTCCTTTGCCACGAACCACTTCCAGTTCTGAAATCCCCTGCTCTGCCAGCCATTCATTTACCTTACAAAGGTCATAATAGACACTTCTTTTGGATACCCCTGTCTCCTTTGCAAGCTGTTGCAGAGGAATATAATCTTCCGCCATAAGCAGTAATGTAAGAATTTTTCTGCAACGTTCATTGATATAAGCAGTTCCCATCGCACTCATCCCTTTCTTTACCCTGACACTATTAGAACAAGAACTCCGCCAACACACAATTGCTGACATCCATCCCCCTGTGCGTAAGCCGGATTCTGTCGTCCTCATATTCTAACAGCTTTTCTTCTTCTAATTTATCAAGAACCTTTCCATAAACATCATTTACATTCTTTCCAAAATAGTTCTGAAAATCTGTTCTCGAAACTCCCTTTACCTTACGAAGCCCCAGATACATGAACTCTTCCATCTGCGATTCCACGGAAAGGATTTCTCTGTCAATAAGAATCGACTCACCATTTCTAATCTTTTCAATGTATGCTTTCCGGTCACGGATATGGTCAAACCGCTCTCCTTTGATCAATGAGGAGGATCCTGCTCCGATTCCAAGGTAATCTACTCTATCCCAGTAACCAAGGTTGTGTCTGCATTCTTTTCCCGGCTTTGCATAATTGGAAATCTCATATCGATGCATTCCGGCTTCTGCAAGTCTTTGAATTGTCAACTCTCCCATCGCATATTCTTCTTCCTCTGACGGAAGTTTCCATGCGCCACGGTCTAATTTTCCTTTTTCATACCAGTCGTAAAATACCGTGCCTTCTTCCAATATCAGACTATATGCGGATACGTGTTCCGGCTCAAGTGCCAGAACTTTCGAAAGTGTATCTTCATAGCTTTCTATTGTCTGTCCCGGAAGCGCAGACATAAGATCAATATTTCTGTTTTTGAATCCTGCCCGTTCTGTCAGTTTCCATGTCTCAAGGAATTCTGCGAATGTGTGAATCCTTCCAAGCATCTTCAATTCTTCCTCCTGTGCGGACTGAAGTCCGATACTCAATCTATTTACTCCTGCTACTTTCATAGCATGAAGTTTTTCAATATCTACCATTCCCGGATTCATTTCCATCGTGATCTCTGCATTCTCATTTACTGAAAATGTATGATAAATTGCATTAAAAATCTGTTCTATCTGTTCCGGAGTCAGAAGAGACGGTGTTCCTCCTCCCAGAAAAATGGTCTGAACTTCATATTCTTTGGAAAATTCGTGATAGCTCTGAATCTCCTGAAGCATAGCACTGACATAAGCTGCCTGCTCTTCCTGTGTTCCACTTGCAGAGAAAAAATCACAATAATTACATTTTCTTACGCAAAATGGAATGTGAAGATATAATTCTAAATTTCTCTTTTTCATCTTTAAATGCAGAAAGATACTGTCTGACAAAAAAACAGTATCTTTCCCTTCCTTCTTTTATCTATGACTAATTCTCGTCCAGTTTCAAAACGCTCATGAATGCACTCTGTGGAATCTCTACGTTTCCAACCTGACGCATTCTCTTCTTTCCTTCTTTCTGTTTTTCAAGCAGTTTCTTCTTACGTGAAATATCACCACCGTAACATTTCGCAAGAACGTCCTTACGCATTGCCTTAACCGTCTCTCTCGCAATAATCTTACTTCCGACTGCTGCCTGAATCGGAATCTCGAAAAGCTGTCTCGGAATCTCTTCTTTCAGCTTCTCACACATCTTTCTTCCACGCTCATAGGCGCTTCCCTCGAATACGATAAAGGAAAGTGCATCAACTTCTTCTTTGTTGATCAGAATATCAAGCTTGACAAGCTCGGAACGTACATAACCAAGCATCTCATAATCAAAGGAGGCATATCCTCTGGATCTTGATTTCAATGCATCAAAGAAATCGTAAATGATCTCGTTGAGTGGCAGATGATATGTCAGCACAGCTCTTGTCTCTTCGATATATTCCATTCCCTGATAGATTCCACGGCGTTCCTGACACAGATCCATGATCGCTCCGATGTACTCGGATGTTACCATGATCTCTGCCTTCACCATAGGCTCTTCCATATATTCAATCTCTGCTGGATCCGGCATGTTTGTCGGGTTCGTCAGATCGATCACATCACCGTTTGTCTTATGGATCTTGTAAATAACACTCGGTGCTGTTGTAACAAGGTCAAGATTGTACTCTCTTTCCAGACGTTCCTGAATGATCTCCAGATGAAGGAGTCCTAAGAATCCACAACGGAATCCGAATCCAAGTGCTACCGATGTCTCTGCCTCAAACTGAAGTGCGGCATCATTAAGCTGCAGCTTCTCAAGCGCATCTCTTAAGTCCGGATACTTTGCTCCGTCTGCCGGATAAAGTCCGCAGTATACCATCGGATTTACTTTCTTATATCCTGGAAGTGGTTCTGCACACGGATTCTCTGCATTCGTGATCGTATCTCCGACACGGGTATCCTTTACATTCTTAAGACTGGCTGTGATATATCCTACCATTCCGGCTTCGAGTGCATCACATGGAATGAACTGTCCCGCTCCAAATGTACCAACTTCTACAACTTCTGCCTTCGCACCTGTTGCCATCATAAGCATCGGTGTACCTTTTCTGACAGTACCTTCCTTGATACGGCAGAATACAATAACTCCCTTGTAAGAATCGTACTTGGAGTCAAAAATCAATGCCTGCAATGGTGCATCCGGATCTCCGACCGGTGACGGAATCTGCTGTACGATCTGCTCAAGGACTTCATGTACATTCAGTCCTGTCTTAGCAGAAATCAGTGGTGCATTCTCCGCATCGATTCCAATCACATCTTCAATCTCTTCTTTTACACGCTCCGGCTCTGCGCTTGGCAGATCGATCTTGTTGATAACCGGCATAACATCCAGATCATGGTCAAGTGCCAGATAGACATTCGCAAGTGTCTGTGCCTCAACTCCCTGTGCCGCATCGACGACAAGAATCGCTCCATCGCAGGCTGCCAGGCTTCGAGATACCTCATAATTGAAATCGACATGTCCCGGTGTATCGATCAAGTTGAAAATATACTCTTCCCCGTCATCTGCCTGATATACGGTACGGACTGCCTGTGCCTTGATCGTGATCCCACGCTCTCTCTCCAGATCCATGTTATCGAGAACCTGTGACTGCATCTCTCTGCTAGTCAAAAGTCCTGTCTGCTCAATGATACGGTCCGCCAGTGTAGACTTACCGTGATCGATATGTGCTATAATACAAAAATTTCTAATATGACTCTGATCAATTGTTGACAATACTTCTTCCTCCATCTATCTTTCTGACTGTTTTACTATAAAAAGCTCTACTGCAAGATTGTCTGTCAGCAATCCTGTCTTTACATCCTGCTCCAGCTGTGCCCCTTCTTCCATCACACGGCGCAGCTGTCCCATCTTAAACCGCTTCGCCTGTTCCATGTTCTTTCCTGCCACAAATGGATGTAAGCCTGCTTTAGACGCAATCTCTTTTCTTCCATATCCCTGATTTGCAAGTGCCTTGACATGGAAAAGCATCCTGTACTGACGCACCAACAGAAAAAGAATACGCATCGGCGGTTCTTTAAGAGCCAGTAACTCATAGTACAGATCCAGTGCTTTCTGCTGATTTCCGGCTGCGACCGCATCCACCATCTCGAAAATATGATTCGTGATCTGCGTCACACAGACAGCATCAATATCTTCCTTTGTGATCGTATCACGCTCCAGTGCATAACAGAAGACTTTCTCCAGTTCTCCCTGGATATTCTCCATATCGGTACCTACTTTATCAAGAAAATACACGATCACAGACTCTGAAATCTGCTTCTGCTCTTTTCGGACCAGACCTGCAACCCAGCGTTTCAAAGTTCCTGCATCCTGCGTGGACAGCTCTGCAATATATCCTTTTGCTTTCACTGCTTTATAGAGCTTATTTCTCTTATCAATCTCTTCTTCCACGAAGATAAAACAGGTCGTCTCCGGCATGTCCTTGATATAATCTGCCAGATCAGCCCCTGCCGCAGTTTTAAAGAAACCTGTATTCTCGAATACGATCAGTCTGCGCTCTGCAAAGAAAGGTAAGGTCTCTGCAAGATCGATTGCTTCCTTTACCGGCGTGTTCTTCCCTTCATAATACGAATAGTTCATCGTATCACCTTCCGGAATCATTGCCTTCACAAAACGGTTCTTATACTGTTTCTTCAGATATGCTTCTTCTCCACAGAGAAGATATACCTGCTTAAATTGTCCTGATTTTAAATCTTCATTTAAGGTCTTCATAACTATTCTATTATAAAGGAATAACCAACACTTTGACAAGAGCCTTTTTATCACCTGTACCTGTTTGTTTCCTGTTTTATAAATACTTGTGAACCTTTATTTTTTTTCCATCGCTCCTTAGTGTAATTGCACCACATTCCTGCGTGGACAACACTTCACTTCCGATTTCCTGCAGGCGTTCCAGCGTCTCCTCATGTGGATGTCCATAGCGGTTCTCAATCCCCGCTGAAATTAATGTTAATCTGGGTTTCACAATCTGAAGGAATTCTTCACTTCCCGAATTCTTCGACCCATGATGTCCTGCTTTTAAGATTGGACAGCTTTCCAACGCTTTGCTTTCCACCAGTTGTTCCTCTCCTCTTCCTTCCAGATCTCCTGTCAGAAGCATTCGAAACGCCCCATCCTTCAATTCCAGTACAACAGATGCTTCATTTCCTGCTTCCAGACGAGGTACCTCCTCCATCCTGCCACGTGTGTGCTCATTTTTTCTCGTTGTCAACGGAGCTATGCATTTTAAATATGTTCCGACTTCTTCTCCGGAATAAATGGTCAACACTTTCGTCCCGTTTTCTTTCGCTATTTCTGCAAGATGGAGCAATTTCTCATCCATATATTCTTCCGGCGGCAGAACAAGCGCATCGATTTCCACCCCCTGTTTCTGATTTTGCAGAAGTTCCTGAATTCCATTGATGTGATCTGCATCACCATGTGTCACAAAAATATACTCCAGTTTTCTGACTCCCTGTGATAATAGAAACGGCTCAATCCGGTAAGTGCCGACAGAAGACAGATCACTGCTTCCTCCATCCACCAGCATTTTCTTTCCTTCCCTGTCTCTTATAAAAATGCAGTCCCCCTGTCCAACATCCAGAACCGTCACCTGAAGTTTTTTTGAATCATTACTAAGTGTTCTGCATCCGCAGATCGATCCTGCTATGACAATACAGACAAGCAGTGAAAATCCTGCCTGTTTTCTTCGGTTATCTGTCTTATTTTTCATTACATGAAACAGGAAGCACAAAAAGAACAGCACACCATAGTAAATAAGCACCCACCATAACTTCGGCTGTCCGGTCACGATCCTGCTGCCCGGAAGCCCTGATGTCAGCTCACATAATTTATCATAGAAGGACAACAGGCAATCACAACTTCTGAATCCGATTTTTCCTACGGTTCCTGATAATTCTGAAAATAAAATTCCGCCCAGACCGGTCAGCATCACAAATGGAAACAGCGGAATTAAGATAACATTCAGGGCCAGTGCATACGGCGGCACCTCAAAGTAATAATACAGCATGACTCCCAGAAGCATTCCATTCACAGCCAGACTGATCTTAAATCCTTCCCATGCTTTCAGGCGTGTTTTCTGTTCGAAAATTGGATACAATAATAAAATGCCAAGAATTGCGCCAAATGAAAGTAAAAATGCTGCATCTAACAGATACAGCGGTTGATATATGCTCAGGATAGCTGCTGTAACCGCCAGGCTTGTCGGTTGATCCACATCTCTCCCGGTAATTTCTGCCCCCATGCGGATAAAAAACATAAGAAGTGCACGAAGGCTGGATACCTGTGGCCCTGTCATAACCAAATAAAAAAACAGAATCCCTCCTCCGGCAATTCCGGAAAACAGAAATGAATTTCCCATTCTTCTTAATAACCGGTAAACAGACATTCCGATCAGTGACATGTGTAACCCTGAAATTGCAAGCAGATGTCCTAATCCGTTCTTCTGATACAATTTTTTCATCTCCGGATCAAGTCCGCTCTTTTCTCCTAACAGGATTGCAGAAAGCATCGCGCCATGTGTTTTTCCCATCTGGCTTTCAATCTTCCAGTTCCAGTAATTTTTCAGCCGATCCAGCTGATTCCGTATGCTATCCCATTGTGATACAATCCAGTTCTTGTCTTTTTCAGACAAAACTATCTCAACCTGTTCTGCTTTTGTTAAAATCCCAACATGGATCCCCTGTTTTTGATAATAACTTTTCTGGTTAAAGTTACCCGGATTTCTTGGCGGATGAAAGGTCTGTTTTGTCCCCCACACGTTCAGTTTCTGTCCTATTTTCATTCTGGTTTTTTTACCGGATTTATTATTTTTTATTGTTATAAGGATTTTCTTTTCTTTGATTGTCTGATTCTTATTCTTTCGATCTGTGCAAGAAACAACTGCATCCTTCAGATAAATTGCAGTTGATTGTGATTTGTTCTCAATTTTATAAACCGTACCCTCGCAAACCACATCGTTCTCATCCGAAATCAATGTTTCTGCAAGGGACGGTTTCTGATCTTTTGTATTCTGTAAAAAACTCACTCTTATAAGCTGTATGGCAAGCAGTATAAGACATACCATACAAAGCGGGCGTTTTCTCATTCTTTGTTATCTGCTGCGATCCAGTCCAACTCTTCATTCAATGGCTGTGACAAGTCCACCTTCTCCATGTATTTTGCATTCGATTCACCATTGATCGTAATCTGTACCTGCCTTACTCCTGCTCCCTCTACAAGAGAATCCACGATAGAATAAATCGTGATCTCAGGCAGTACGTCATATGCACTGATCAGAAATGTGCTGTCAAAATTCACATAACAGATTCCATCCTTTGTCGTCACACTCAACAGGTTAGCGGCTGGATTGATCGTTGGATAAGCCCCCTCCTCAGATGGACCCTGCATCAGCTTTTCTACAATCAGCTTTTCTTTCAGAACATTACTGCTGTAATGAACATCAACCTCTTGTTTGACCAGTTTGGATCCATTCTGATCTGCAAAATATAACTTCAATGTATCACTCTGATAAGAACTTAACGAAGACCCTGTCGTATCAACAATATCGTCCTCATTCATCAGACCGACATCATTTCCTTCATCATCTTTGAGTGGTTCTCCCTCCACACGGACAGATACCGCATCAATTCCGTCAATCTGAAGCAGTGACTGCACGATTGCTGCCCGCATCAGTTTCTCATCCAGGGATTTCACTTCATAATATTCTTCACTGAAATCAATCTCAAGGATACTGCCCTTCAAAGCACAGCTGAGTAATTTCACCTGTTCCGGAATTGCCTGTGTATATTCAATTTCATTCGTTGGTTTCTTCATCTCATCGATTACAGATTCCGCTTCTTTTATCACAGAATTGCCGCTGATCTTAGCCGCGACCTTTACAAGTCCTGTCTTGTCTGTATTCATACAGTAAATGTAAGATTCGCCTTCCTTTACTCCATAACGATCCCCACACGCAGTTACTGCGAGAGAAAGAATCAGAATAAGCAACACTGCGATTCCTTTTCTTTTTTTCATAACTTTTCTCCTAAGAAGATGTATAGATCAATGGAATTCTCACAGTAAATGTTGTTCCTTCGCCTTCTTCACTGAATACTTTGATCGCACCTCTATGTGCGATCACAGCATTTCGCGCAATTGCAAGTCCAAGTCCTGTTCCTCCGATTTCTCTGGAATGAGATTTATCCACACGGAAGAAACGTTCAAAAACATGTGCCTGATCCTCTTTCGGAATTCCAATTCCTGAATCTTCTACTTTTACATAGAAAAATTTGTGGTCCGCATTCAATGATACATGAACCCATCCATTATCATGATTATATTTTACTGCATTTTCTACCAGATTGGAAATCGCAAGTGACAGCTTTGTCTCATCGATTTCAGCTGTGACAGGCCGAAAGCTCTCCATTACGATCTCCACATTCTTTTTCTCTGCAATTGGTTTTAATCGCTTCAAAATCTGTTCCAGAAGTTCATTGATATTAATGGATTCAATATTCAGCGTCTGGCCCTTCTTGTCCATCTTCACAAGTGACAAAAGATCTGTAATGATCTTATTCTCACGGTCAATCTCTTTTGCAATATCACCCATGAATTCCTGATACATCTCAACCGGAAGATTCTCCTGCTCCAGAAGTGAATCAGCCAGCACTTTCATCGATGTCATCGGTGTTTTCAGTTCATGAGACACATTGGATACAAATTCTTCCCTGGAATCATCCAGAAGCTTCAGTCTTCCCATCATCTTATTGATTGCTTCACTGATACTCTTTGTTTCTGTAAATGTATCCACATGCAGAACATCATCACTATACCCTGCACTTACATTCTCGATCGTAGCTGCGATCTGGTGCAGCGGGCGTACTACGCGGTCTGCGGAAAACACTGCAACAATCGTCAGGAAAATCATCACAAGACCGATGATCACGCTTCCCTGTGTATATAATACATCCAGAGAATCCTCAATACTATCGGTTGAAACACTTGCCAGCATTACCCCCAGGATCTGATCATCTCCCGGTATTGTAATCGGTGCAGTCACCTCGATGTAATGATTCTTCTTGTCATAATTGTTCGTGCTTGTCCCCTTCATGCAGCGCACTACACTTTCAGATACATCCAGCTTTCCCTCATCCAGACTGTAAGTATCCTTGACCACCCTCAGCTGATCATCAATTACCATAACTCTTCCGTTATAAATATTGGTCAGCTGATTCAGACTGTCATTGACCACCTCTTGTGAGGTGTCCTCAAAATAATGACTCGCACTGATCTGATTCGTTAAAATTGTACATTGATTCTGAATTTCCGCTGTTCGAAGTGACACAGCACGCGATTCATAGACTTTTACGATTCCGAATAATGCTGCTACGCTGGGCACAAGCCCGGCAAGAAACATCATAATAAAGATTCGGAATCTAAGATTGTTAAAGATCTTTTTCTTGAATGAAAATGTATTCTTACCCCTGGAAATAATAACCCACTCCCCACTTCGTATGTACGTATTTCGGTTCACTTGGATTCTGCTCAATCTTCTCTCGTAAACGACGGATATGTACATCCACAGTTCTTGCATCTCCCGGATAATCATATCCCCAGATCAGATTCAGAAGGTTTTCTCTGCTGTAAACTTTATTCGGATTCATGGCCAGAAGCTCAAGTACATCAAATTCCTTCGCTGTAAGATTGATCTCGCGTTCTCCGATAAAGACACGGCGTCCTTCACAATCAATCTTCATGCTCCCTTTTACAAGCACCGGACTTCCGGCCGGTTCTTCCTTGCGCTTTGCTGTTCTGCGCATGATTGCCTTGATTCTTGCTTTCACTTCAAGTATATTGAATGGCTTCGTGATATAATCATCCGCACCATATTCCAGACCAAGGATCTTATCCATATCCTCACTCTTGGCAGTCAGCATGACGATCGGCATATCTGAAAATTCACGAATCTGCTGACATACCTGGAAACCATCCAGTTTCGGAAGCATGACATCCAAAAGTACAAGATCATACTCACATCTTCTCGCATATTCCAATGCTTCTTCTCCATCATAAGCGCAATCCACTTCCATTCCTTCCTGTTCCAGACTGAACCGGATCCCCTTTACGATTAATTTTTCATCATCAACAACTAATATCTTCTTACTCATACTCCTCTTTCTGGCCGTTCTTCTGCCTGCCCGCTCCTATACCGTAATATCGTCTTTTATCTTATTAAATACGCCATCCTTGATTCCCTCAATCTTCTTGAGCTCTTCTATACTCTGAAAGCCTCCGTGCTCCTGCCTGTACTTCAGAATACTCTCTGCCTTTGATGCTCCGATTCCGCTCAAGGTCATCAATTCTTCTTTCGCGGCTGTATTTATGTTAATTTTATCACTGGCTGATCCACTTGTATTCCCATTCGGATCTGCCCACTGACCGGAAACTGATTGTGCTGACTCCTCTGCTTCCTCCTGGGTTGGTACATAGATCCGCTCTCCATCACTCAACGCTTCTGCCTGATTGATCCAATCTGCGGCAGCATCTTCTGTCATTCCACCGGCCGCTTCCAATGCTTCGTAAATCCTTGCATCTGCCCTCAGTTCGTACACCCCCGGAGCAGTCACAGCTCCACATACATGAACATATAGCGTCTCCGGCAGTCCTTCTTCTGCATCTGTACCACTCTGAGATCCTTTCTCTGACTCTGTTTTGGAATTCCGGGAATTCTTCCCTACATCAGATTCTCCCTCCAGTGTGAGCTCTTCAAGCTCTTCCGCTGCGTCATGCTTCTCTGCACAGCCACACAATCCCATGGTCAAAAAACTCAAAGCTAAAGTCAATACAATTCCTTTTAGCATCTGCCCTTTACGGCATCTGCATATTTTCTTCCATCCGTTCTTCATCCTATTGCCTCACTGTTCCCAGACAGTCAGACTTCCCCTTAAAACCGGACATAAATATTGTAACGAATTTCTCTCAAAAATACAATAGATAATTTAACGCTTTGTTACAGACTTATTACAATACCAGAAAATAGAATCTATTTCCATTGGAAAAGAACAATTCCACCGGCTGCGATCAGCAATCCAACCAGCTTTCTCCATGAAAACGGTTCTTTTTCCATTCCAAACATTCCGGATAATGAGATCAGATAAGCAACTGCCAGCTGGGAAACGACAATTAAAAGTGCTGATCTTGCAGGTCCCAGAGCATCCACACTTTTAATGACAGTCCATGTGATCCCCGCTCCGATCACGCCTCCCAGCAACATATAACGCGGCTGGACTTCCATAAGTGCTGCAACAGAATCTCTTCCTGTTGCCAGCCAGACAAACAGACACAAAAGAAATGCTGAAAGCTGTACCCACCCGTTGCTTACCCAGATCCCCGTTGTCTTTGTCACCTGCGTGTTAAACACTCCCTGTACACTCATCAGCGCACCTGATAACAGTGCAATCAAAAAACCGGTCATAAGCTCATACCTCCCTATAGAAATAGTATAAGCGAATGCCGGCTTTTTTATGTATAAGATTTCTTATGCAAGTGCACGTTTCAGTTTTTCAATCATCTCATCAATATGCTTTTCTTCTACGATCAGCGGTGGAACAAAACGGATGACATTTCCCTGTGCCTGAATGATCAGAAGACCTTCTTCAATCGTCTTCTTGTTCACTTCGGCCAGCGGTTTTGTGATCTCGATTCCCTGCATCAGACCTTTTCCTTTTCTTCTGACTACACAGTCCAGCTCATCCACAAGCTCATCCAGTTTTTTCGTCAGATATGGAGCGACCTGATTCACATGCCCTACAATATCCTCACGTTCAAAGATCTCGATCACTTTCTTGACCGCTGTACATGCCAGAGGGTTTCCGCCGTAGGTTGCGCCGTGATCTCCCGGCTGCAGAGAATATTTTGCCACTTCTTCCGTCATTGCAAATGCACCAACCGGGATTCCGTTTCCGATTGCCTTTGCCATAGTCAGAATATCCGGTTTCACACCAAATCCCTGCCATGCAAACATATTTCCAGTTCTTCCCATTCCACACTGCACTTCATCACAGATCATCAGGATTCCATTTTCATCACAGATCTTACGGATTCCTTCCATAAATTCCTGTGTCGCAAGGTTGATTCCACCTTCACCCTGTAATGGTTCCAGAATAATTGCACAAGTCTTATCATTTACCAGTGCTTTCACGCTGTCAAGATCATTAAACTCCGCAAATCTTACACCCGGAACGACCGGCTCGAACGGTTCACGATAAGAATCATGTCCTGTCACGGAAACTGCTCCAAAACTTCTTCCATGGAAAGAATTCTGCATTGCAATGAATTCATATCTTCCTGTTTTCTTTGTGTAAGCATATCTTCTGGCAGCTTTCAAAGCACCTTCGTTTGCCTCTCCACCACTGTTCGTAAAGAAGACTCTGTCCATTCCGGAAATGCGGTTCAGCTCTTTCGCTGCCTCTCCACAGCTCTCATGGAAATAAAGATTTGACGTATGGTATAACTTATCAATCTGGTCTTTTAATGCCTGATTCAGTTCTTTATTATCATATCCAAGTCCTGACACAGCAAATCCTGCCGCAAAGTCAAGATATTCTTTTCCTTCTGTATCATACAGATACATTCCTTCTCCATGATCCAATGCGATCGGGAAACGATTGTATACATGGATCAGGTTCTCTTCTGCCGCCTGTATTTTACTGTTCACCATCATAATACCTGCTTTCTTTCTGATTTAAAATTGCTGTACCGATTCCTTTGTTCGTAAAGATCTCAAGTAACAGACAATGTGGGATTCTTCCGTCAAGAATATGTACACGGGATACACCGCTTTCAATCGCATCAATACAATTCTGGAGTTTCGGAAGCATTCCTCCTCCGATATATCCGTCTGTGATCAGTTCCTTTGCTTCTTCAATCTCCAGTTCAGAAATCAGTGTAGAAGGATCTTTTGGATCTTTATAAACACCTTCAATATCTGTCAGGAATGCAAGCTTCTCCACCTTCATTGCACGGGCGATCGCACATGCTGCATCATCTGCATTGATATTATAAGTATTGTATTCTTCATCCATACCAACCGGGCAGATGATCGGAAGGAAGTCTTTTTCCAGAAGATCATACAGAATCTCTGCATTTACTTTCTTGACATCTCCTACGAACCCGATGTCCTGTCCGTCTGAAAGTTTCTTCTCAACCTGGAGAAGGTTTCCATCTTTTCCACTGATTCCGATCGCACGCACGCCAAGACTCTCTACAAGCTGTACAAGACTCTTATTCACGCGTCCCAGAACCATCTCCGCAATCTCCATTGTCTCTGCATCTGTCACACGAAGTCCGTTGATAAACTCTGCTTCTTTTCCGACTTTTCCAACCCATTTGCTGATTTCCTTGCCACCGCCATGCACGATGATCGGTTTAAATCCACACAGTTTCAGAAGTGTAACATCCTCGATCACTCTGCGTTTCAGACTTTCGTCTACCATGGCACTTCCGCCATATTTTACTACAATGATTTTACGGTTAAAACGCTGGATATAAGGAAGTGCCTCGATCAGCACCTGCGCTTTATCCAGATATTTCTGCATATTGCTTGTCATTTTTTCTGTCTCCTTATCAGTATTTCTATCTGTTTACGTATCTTTAGAGAAACAATAATTGCTCTATAAATTAACTTCTGTAATCCGCATTGATATCAATGTATCCATGCGTCAGGTCACAGCCCCATGCAGTAGCTTCTGCATCTCCGGCTTTCAGATCAGCAATGGCTGTCACTTTTTCCTGAGAAAGGATTTCCGTTGCCTTTTCTTCGCTATAATCTGTTGCTGTTCCATTTGCAATGATCTGAAGCTTTCCTGCGCAGCTCTCGAAGAACAGATCTACCTGTTCCGGATCAAACTGTGCTCCTGAATATCCCATTGCACAAAGGATTCTTCCCCAGTTTGCATCGTGACCTGCGATTGCAGCCTTTGTAAGATTGGAGCATACAACTGATTTTGCAAGAACCTTTGCCTGCTCTTTTGTCTGTGCTCCGACGACCTTTACTTCAAAAAGTGCTGTTGCACCTTCACCGTCTCCTGCCATTGCTTTCGCAAGTGTCTCATTTACATAATGAAGAGCCTCTTTGAATGCATCGAATTCCGGTGTACCTTCTTTAATCTTCTTATTTCCGGCCATTCCGTTCGCAAGAAGAAGTGCTGTATCATTTGTTGATGTATCTCCGTCAACAGAGATCATATTATAAGTATCCTCAACATCACTGCTCATTGCTGCCTGGAGTGCTTTTTTGGAAATTTTTGCATCCGTTGTAATAAATGCAAGCATTGTACACATATTCGGATGGATCATTCCGGAACCTTTCGCCATTCCTCCAATCGTCACTTCTGTATCTCCTGCCATAAATGTAACCGCAACTTCTTTTTTCTTTGTATCCGTTGTCATGATTGCTTTCGCAGCTTCTGTTCCGCTTGCCAGATCTGCTTTCTTTCCCTTGGCAAGTTCTGTAATTCCGGCTTTGATCTTATCGATCGGAATCTGCATTCCGATAACTCCTGTAGAACCTACAAGAACACCCTTCTCATCGATTCCAAGAACTTTTCCTGCCTCTTTGGCTGTCTCTTCACAGTATTTCATACCTTCCTCACCGGTACATGCATTTGCAATTCCGGAATTCACAATAACTGCCTGTGATTTCTGCTTACTCTCTGCAATCTGTCTGTCCCATTTTACCGGTGCCGCTTTTACTACATTTGTTGTAAATGTTCCAGCTACCTTACACGGTTTCTCACTGTAAATGATCGCCATATCTGTACGACCCTGATATTTGATTCCTGCTGCCGTTGCTGCTGCTTCAAATCCTTTTGCTGCGGTAACTCCGCCTTCGATTATCTTCATATGATCTGCTTCCTTCCTATTGTTCATTGAATGCTGTAATATTTTCTTCATTTAAAATAAAATCATAATAGTTCACATCAAGCCGTTCTGTCCATCCGATCTTATTCCAGAATGCATTTCCTACATTATTTTGTGCAAATGCGATCAGACAAACCTTATTGATCTTCTCTGCCTGCAGTGCTTTCATTGTATGCACGACCATGTCTTTTCCGATTCCATGTCTTCGGTATGCCTCATCTACACATACATGATAGAGACTTCCCTGTCTCCCATCATGACCACAGAGGATGCTTCCTACAATTTTTCCTTCTTTCACCGCAACAAAACTTGTTGTCGGATTCCTTCGCAGAAACCTTTCGACACCTTCTTTCGAATCATCAATACTGCGGATTCCGAATCCCCGGATCTTCTTCCACAATTTATACACTTCATCATAATCCTCTATTGTCATTACACGTATCATACATACCACCTTTATCTCACTGTTGTCCCCATCCATAATGTAACCCAGCAGATTTATCTCTTCTATATTTATACAACTTACGGGAACATCGGAACGAGTTCGAGTCCTTCACTCTCTGAAAGACCAAACAGCAGATTCATATTCTGAACCGCCTGTCCTGCGGCACCTTTCACAAGGTTATCAATGGCTCCCATCATAATGATCCGTCCGGTTCTCTCATCGATCTTAAATCCTATATCAACATAATTGCTTCCTTCTACCCATTTTGTCTCCGGGCACTGATCTTTCTCAAGAACACGGACAAATTTCTCGTCTGCATAATATTTATCATAAATTGCTTTTACTTCTTCATATGTAACTTCTTTTGTAAGCTTTGCATACTCTGTCGCAAGGATTCCACGATTCATCGGAACTAAATGCGGTGTAAAGTTCAATACAACTTTCTCACCTGCTGCATATCCGAGCTGTTCTTCGATCTCCGGTGTATGGCGATGTGTCGCTACTCCATATGCTTTGATATTTTCATTTACCTCGCAATAAAGATTCGGAAGCTTTGCTCCTCTTCCTGCTCCTGAAGTTCCTGACTTTGCATCGATGATCAGTGTGCTCATATCGATTAAACCTTCCTTTGCAAGAGGATATGCTGTCAGGATAGAACATGTTGTATAACATCCCGGATTTGCCACAATACGTGCATCCTTCACTTTGTCACGGTTAATCTCACACAATCCGTAAACAGCCTCATCAATATACTGCGGTGCTTTGTGTTCGATTTTATACCACTCTTCGTAAACCTTCACATCTTTCAGACGGAAATCTGCACTGAGATCAATGATCTTTGTCTTTGAAAGGATTTCTTCATTGATCAGAGATGCACACAGTCCCTGCGGAGTTGCTGTGAAGATCATATCTACCTGCTCTGCCAGCTCATCCATGTTGTCATCCATGCATTTTGCATCTACGATCTGAAACATGTTTCTATATACATCTGCATATTTCTGATCTACATAACTTCTGGATCCGTACCATACTATCTCTGCATCTTTATGTCCCATCAATATTCTTACGAGCTCGCCGCCTGCATAACCGGTTGCTCCAATAATTCCGACCTTAATCATCGTTCTCAAGTCCTTTCTCTTATCATTCCCATGGCAGCCAATAGAAGTCCCTGGGAATTGCATGTTTGCTGTACTGTGGTAACGTGTTACCGCAATCATTTCTCCTTATAATATACCACTTTAATCTGGATGTAAAGTATTTCCTGAAATTGAATGTATAAAAATACACTTTCCTTTCTTTACTTGCATAATAATACATCTTTCATGTATAATATGCAAGTGTTTTTTTCAAAAAGTTTTTAGCTACAGAAAAAGGCGATGATAAACGCAACTATTCCTTCGTCTATCATCGCCGATATACTTTTCTTCTATGTATTCTTTCTATCTTTTATATAGAAAATATAGCTCTTATTCTCCAAAAAGGCTTAAGGTCTAAGTCCCATTCCACCTTCTAATGTGATTGTCTCGCCGTTCATATATTTGAAATCCGGTGATGCAAGCTGTACACACGCTCTTCCGATCTCTTTCTCAACATCTCCGTAATGTCCTGCCGGCGGCATCTTCACATTTGCCTTAAATGCATCCGGATATGCTTTCTGGAAGTTTTCAAGCTGTGCTGTCCATGCAAGCGGGCACACGATATTTACATTGATTCCGTCTGCTCCCCACTCTGTAGCCGCTACTCTTGTCAGTCCTCTGACACCTTCCTTCGCTGCTGCATATGCACACTGTCCGTAATTACCGAAAAGTCCTGCTCCGGATGCAAAGTTGATTACGGATCCCTGTGTTTCCTTTAAATATGGATAACATGCCTGCATATAATAAAATGTTGCATAAAGTCCTGAATAAATTGCAAGATCAAACTGCTCTGTTGTATGATCTGCAAGAGTTACTCCTGATGCAGAAGCCTGTGCATTATTAATAAGAACATCAATTCTTCCGAATTCCTCAACTGCCTGCTTTACAACACGTTCAACTGCTGCCTTGTTATCTGCTCCTGCATTGACATCCGCCTGTACTGCAAGAACTTTCACTCCATAGAGACGTTCCAGC
Organism: uncultured Mediterraneibacter sp.; assembly: GCA_934309345.1. GTDB lineage: Bacteria > Bacillota > Clostridia > Lachnospirales > Lachnospiraceae > Mediterraneibacter. The sequence goes on from CAKRDD010000027.1 coordinate 26,648, forward strand.
TCTTCTTTCGCATCTTCCAGCTTCTTTACATTTCTTCCTGTAAGAACAAGATTCGCACCTTCTTTGGCATAAGCTGTTGCAATACCGTATCCGATTGATCCACAGCTGCCATCACTTAATACTGCACGTCCTCCTCCTGTAATGATCGCTGTCTTTCCTGTAAGAAATCCCATTTGTTTTTCCTCCTTTTCCTGATTGCGCATCTGTCTGACTATTTATATGAAACAGATACATCATGGTCCATTTTTGTCCTGCTATATAAATTTTTTTATATTCAGTGACATGATATTATCATCATATCAGACATTTTCGCTAAAATCAACGTGTTTTACACGATATATTTTTAACATATTTGACAAATATATGTCAATTTGAATAAATAAATCTAAATTTTTTTGGCTTTCTTCTTTGTTTCATTATTTTTTTCGCATCTTGTATATTTTTTCTTATAAGCTATTGTTTTATGCATTTTTTATGTATTATATGCGTTTTTATGCATTTTATTCATTTTTTCAAAATAATACTTGCATAATTATAAAATGTGGTGTATAGTAAGTTTTAGCTTGTTAAAGCAGAAATCTTTAGAACTCAAGAAACTGAGAAAACAGAAATTTATAAAATACATTCAGGAGGCAATAAAATGAGTAAAGAAAAAGTTGTATTAGCATATTCAGGTGGTCTTGATACTACAGCAATCATTCCATGGCTGAAAGAAACATTTAACTATGATGTTATCTGCTGCTGTATCGATTGTGGACAGGGAGAAGAACTGGACGGACTGGATGAAAGAGCAAAACTTTCCGGAGCTTCTAAATTATATATTGAAAATATCATCGATGAATTCTGTGATGACTTCATCGTTCCTTGTGTAAAAGCCGGAGCTGTTTACGAGAACAAATACCTTCTCGGAACTTCCATGGCTCGTCCGGCAATCGCTAAGAAACTGGTTGAGATTGCACGTAAAGAAGGCGCTGTTGCTATCTGTCACGGTGCAACAGGAAAAGGAAATGACCAGATCCGTTTCGAACTTGGTATCAAAGCTCTTGCTCCGGACATCAAGATCATCGCTCCATGGCGTATGACAGATGTATGGACAATGCAGTCCCGTGAAGACGAGATTGATTACTGTAAAGCTCATGGAATCGATCTTCCATTTGACGCAAAGCACAGCTACAGCCGTGACCGTAACCTGTGGCACATCAGCCATGAGGGACTTGAGCTTGAGAATCCGGCAAATGAGCCAAACTACGATGATCTTCTCGTACTGAGCACAACACCAGAGAAAGCTCCAGACAAAGACGAGTACGTTACAATGACATTTGAAGCCGGTGTTCCTAAGAGCGTAAACGGAAAAGAGATGAAAGTTTCTGAAATCATCACAGAGCTGAACCGTCTTGGTGGAAAACACGGAATCGGAATCATCGATATCGTTGAGAACCGTGTTGTTGGAATGAAGTCCCGTGGTGTTTATGAGACTCCTGGCGGAACAATCCTTATGGCTGCACACGACCAGCTTGAAGAACTTGTTCTTGACCGTGCTACATATGAAGTTAAGAAAGATCTTGGAAATAAATTCGCACAGATCGTATACGAAGGAAAATGGTACACACCACTTCGTGAAGCAATCCAGGCATTTGTTGATGTTACACAGCAGTATGTAACAGGAGAAGTTAAATTCCGTCTCTATAAAGGAAATATCATCCGTGCCGGAGAGACATCTCCATACTCACTGTACAGCGAATCCCTTGCAAGCTTCACAACAGGAGATCTGTACGATCACCATGACGCTGACGGATTCATCAACCTGTTCGGACTTCCACTGAAGGTTCGTGCAATGAAGATGCAGGAAGTTGAAGCGCAGAAGAAGTAAGAGGAATTTGTTGAACTTGGATTCTGCTTACTCAGATAATACTTTAGTTGACTAAGGGCGCAGAAGGAAGATAAGAGCCAGACAGGCACCACACACGGTAACTGTTCTGGCTCTTACTTTAATTATCTCTCACCCCAGAGTTCGTCTGCTTTTGTTTTCCACTCTTTTGCGTAATGTTCGCATTTTCCGCAGAGGTGTTCTACGGTTTCCGGGGACTGGAGGTCTGTTGATTTTGCACCGGTTTCGTGTACCATCTGCTGCAGTTTTTCCGGGTTTTCGAGCATTGGGCACGGACGCAGATGATTGTTGTTAAATGGCTGATTGTTATGGTAAGCCATAAACAGAGGCTGGCGTAATGCATCAAGAACGCTTACTTCTTTAATGTTTGCGCTTGAATAATGAACAAATACGCATGGCTCTGCATCTCCATTTGCATTAATATGGAAGTAATTTCTTCCTCCGGCAATACATCCTCCTACAAACTCTCCATCATTCTGGAAATCGAATGCAAAGAGCTGTTTTCCTCCTGTTAATCCACGGATCTCACGGATGCGGTGATACATATATTCTCTCTGTTCATTTGTTGGAAGCAGATCCAGTGCTGCATCATTTCCAACCGGCATATAGTGGAAATACCATGCATAACGACATCCTTTTTCAATGATCATATCAAGGAATTTGTCGGATGTTACAGTTTCAATATTCGCGCGTGTATAACAAATTGATGTTCCAAAGATCAATCCATATGTTTTCAGAAGATCCATTGCATGCATGACTTTCTGATAAACACCTTTTCCACGGCGTCCGTCGTTGACTTTCTCATATCCTTCCAGACTGATGGATAAGGACAGATTACCAACACGCTGCATCTCCTGGCAGAACTCATCATCTACAAGTGTTCCGTTTGTAAATGCATGGAATACACAGTCGTTGTGTTTCTCGCACAAACGGATGACATCTTTCTTTCTCACGAGCGGCTCTCCGCCTGTCAGCATATAGAGATAGATTCCAAGTTCTTTTCCTTGTGTGATCACACGATCCATATCTTCAAAAGAAAGGTTCAGAAGATGTCCGTACTCTGCTGCCCAGCATCCGGTACATTTCAGGTTGCATGCGCTGGTTGGATCCATCAAGATCAGCCATGGAATATTGCACTGATATTTTTCACGTGACTCATGCATTAATTTTGTTCCGTAAAGCATTGCGTCAAATCCAAGATTTAATGCTGTTGTCTTAAGGACATGCGGATCCACTTCATCAAGAAGTCTGTTCAGATACTGAACCCATTTGTTGTCCGGATCCTGAATCATCTTTCTTGCAGCTTCATAAGACGCTGGCTGGAAACGATCTTTTGCAAAGTTTTCTGTAAGATCTACAAGCTTAAGAAGTGCTTTCGTTCTATCATCTGTCTTGTTCATATATTTGAGCACTTTATCTGCTGCCAAACCAAATGCTGCTCTTTCTGCCTGAAATTTTAATCCTGCCATTTTTTTCACCTTTTCCTTACTGTTCAAGGAACCTTTCTTAAGTATAAACTATTATTTGTTACTTTAGCATTTTCCTTTTTTTCATGTAAGATTCAGATTTTTTCAAATGTGCAGTAATTTGAACATTTTCTTTTTGTTGTTCTTTTTCGGCTACAAATCTTGTGAAATGTATCCGAAATATCGAGAAATTTCAACACTGCGTTCTTAGAAAGTTATGTTAAGAAACTATCAATCTAAGTAACTTTTTTAATCACTTTCTCTTTTTTATGGTATAATATTTTCATTGCAGAAAGGATTTGAACAAATGACAGAAGAGAAAAAAGAACTGACAAAAGATTTGCTGGCACTCTCTTTCAAAGAACTTATTATGAAGATGCCTTTTGAAAAGATCACAGTTAAGATGATTACCGACGGAGCTGATGTGATCCGGCCGACTTTTTATAAACATTTTCAGGACAAATACGAAATCATCGAATATATCCTCGAAAAAGAAATCAAAGATAAAATTCAGGTTCTGATTGAAAACGACATGGAAGACGATCTTCTCCGTCTTCTTTTCACCTGTCTTTCTAAAGACAAAGAATTTTATAAGAGACTTTATTTGATCGAAGGTCCTAACTCCTTCGATCATCTGATGTTCCACTTTATTTATGATACATTGCTTACTTTATTAAACAAATATCCATTGAAATCACCTGCGAAGCTCCAGATACTCAGCCGCGAGACAATTGCGCGCTTTTATACCTTCGGGCTCGCAGATTCAGTAAAATATGCGATCATGCATGATATCACATATACACCGGAAGAGATTTCAGCTGCTTATGATTACCTGATTCACAACTCCGCATTTGATCTTGTGGAACATCCAGGGATTTGATGATACATAGAGGACTTAGGAACAATTTTTAGATAAATTACCGCAGTCTTCCATTTACCCCTAATTTCACCATAAGAGCTTCTTGAAGGATCTGAGAGAAGTTAAGATTCTCTCGAATAGCCGCTTCATTTAACCATTCTGGAATACTGAGAGTCTTTTTTACAGCCTTTGATCTGTGCTTTCTCCGATACTCTGCCATATCAAATTCTACAATTACCAGAATCCCATCTTCAGGATCCACCGTTTCAAATTCTGATGCTTTTGGGATATCAGCACCTTCTTCTATACTGGACAATGACAACCCTAATGCATCTATCGCCATTTCATATGCTTCATCCATGCTATCGCCCTGTGTCATACATTCAGGAAAATCTGGAAAGCTAACCCAGAAACCGCCTTCTTCTGCTTTATGAAAAACAGCTGGATAAAATAATCTATTATTCATCAAATAACCTCTCTTTCAAGCGGCAGGACTATCTAAGCCCTGCCTGTTTAAGTATTGCCTGCTCCAATCCTTTTTTCAAGTCCTTGGAGTGATAAGGAACAATTACCGTCTTATCAGTTTTCAGATTCTTCATTTTTACATGCGAACCATTCTGACTGATTACTTCAAATCCATTTTCTTTCAGGAGTTTTAGCATCTCCTTCGAGCTCATTGGCATCTTTTGTGTCTCCTTTCCTTATCATGGTTATATTTTAATACGTAAAAATACGTGTGTCAACGTATTTTTACGTATTAGCTTTATGTTAAAACCTATGAACTGAACCAAGAGTTACTAAACTTGCCTACTCACAAACTGACGATGGCTTTTATATCGACAATGAAGTACATGATTGTCACACACATAAAAGCATTTGAAAAAGAAACTTTTTACTTAAAACATAACGCCCAGTAACAGACAAGAGGACTTGCAAGGTCAGAAACCTTGCAAGTCCTCTGCTGTATCATGGTGCTGTTGGCTGTATCCGTTCCGTCAAGGACTGCCCTACGGCGTATCGGCTTCGCCTTGTTCCTTGACCTCACTACATTTCTCTCAACTTTTTAGAAACTATAAAATTACACAGAAATGCTACTGCTACAATAATAAAACAAATGATTATACACCATGCAGGTACTCTCATATCTAATTGCACTCGTAGCAAAATCGTGATGGCTAAAAATACACCTCCCACAATTTGTATAAAGTCTAATATCTTTTTTTGAAGTGTCTGTAAATGCTTCTTGTCTTTTATTCTTTCAGATTTCCATATTCCATAATTTACTTGAATATCATTTACATCTTCGTCTGATATAAGTTCATCCATACTCACATCTAGCTCTAATGCCAGTTTTTTTGCCATAATCAAGTCCGGACACCTTGAACCATTTTCCCAACGACAAACTGTCTGCCTTGAAACATATAACTTATCTGCAAGTTGTTGCTGAGTGAGATTTTTTTCTTCTCTGAATTTTTTGATGTTATCATTTAATGCCATACTCCATACCTCTCTTTCACTCACATCATATAACGATAAAACCTACAATAAAAGTACCAGTATGTATTTCTCTTGTTTCCATTTTGGTAACATCTGTTTATTCCAAGTTTTCTATACCATAATACCGATATATGGCTGCTGTTGGCTGTATCCGTTCCGTCAAGGACTGCCCTACGGCGTATCGGCTACGCCTTGACCCTTGACCTCACTTTTATTATATCAACTTTATCAAATAGTAATTGTTCTCATATATTTTCAATGTTACAATAAAATCAAAAACTTCAAAAAATAAATTACAACTATTATTTTTTCATGGAGGAAATAAAATGTATTCAGTCACACAACGAATTAGTAAAATAAAACAGCCTAGAGGTGGATATATTAAACGAAAAGATTTTACATGTATTACCTTAGAAGATGGAATTGAACTAAATTCTCAAGAAAACATCCATCCAAGTTTAATTGGTCTTGTTATTGACTATATGACCAGATTCTGTATGGGAACACCTAAAGAAACTGCCTTTCATATCTCTATACTCGGAGCTAAAATAGCTAAAAATGAATTTGTTGCTTATAAATTACTTTCCAAAATTAATGGATTAGATACTGAATCTATTATTAGCGCAAGCAAATTAGTGGGATATGACGTGTGTTATCGAGCAGGAATGGCTTATTTTAAGCCAGTATCAGAAATCACCCCTGATACGAATACTATTGCAAACATTATAACAATGATAAAAAGAACTTTGTCTTTTTGGGAACAATATGGTCCAATCATTAAAGATGGTTTTACTTTTGAAGGTGGATACACGTCTATCATATCAGCAGGTGATGGAGATTATTTAACCAAAGATACTTTATGGGATTTAAAAGTATTAAAAGAAGAAATCAAACCCAAATACACCTTACAATTACTTATATATTTAATTATGGGACAACATTCTATACATAAAGAATTTAAGAATATAACACAGTTAGGTATTTATAATCCACGCTTAAATAAAGTATACATCATTAAACTAGACGCTATATCTCAATCTATAATAGATACCGTATCACGTGATGTTATAGGTTATGGAATATCAAGTGAAGAATTAAAAGAATTACATACAGCACAGTTGGATGAACTTAAAAAGAATTTCTTTAAAACTCCTATTCAAAAAAGTTCTCCAAACGTAAATGATTCTGATGACTATTTAGATAAAAAAATTTATGGATATTCAAGCAAAAAAAAATATATGTCCGTAGCATTTCCTCCTAAAATAATTGATGAATCAATATATGAAAAAGAACCTATTTTTTGGAGTGGCAATGCTCTTCCTTCCATTATCACCCAAAAGAATCTTTCATATATAGTAAGATTTAAAGCTTGTTTCAACCTAAAAAAAGGAAAAGAACCTTTTGTCATGAATAAAACAAGTTTTCTTTACCCTTTTAACAAAGCTTTAACTACATCTGACATTTACGATTCTAAGTCTAAGAAATATTACTCACAATATTTAGACAAGAATGGTAACATAGTAAAATCAAAACCAACCCTAATATTAACCAGTGATGATTTCAAATTATTTCAAGAGTTATATATTGTAAAGGATTTAGAAATCCTAGATGGGTGTTACTTTTTATAACTATAATGCAAAATAGCCTTATTTTTTATCAATTATATCAAATAGACGCAGGAAGTATTTCCACTACCTGCGTCCATTTTGACTTGAAATATTTACTCCATTTTCTTTCAATCTTTACTCCAAATTTACTCCATTTTAAAAATCTGTTACGATATTTTGCGGTATTCTATGATACCTTTTCTTTGAAGAAAAATGCCTGTAAACCTTGATTTCAAGCAACCTTTTCAATATTTCCAAGCCCTTTATTCTATTGTGAGATTTTCTTCTCAATTATTTCATTACAATATTGATAATCTTCTTCGGAACGTAGATCTCTTTGATTACATTTCCTGTCAGTTTATCAGCGATTGCCTCTTTACCTGCTGCGATTGCATCCTCTTTGGAGATGTCCGCCGGGATCTCGATTACAGCTTTTGTCTTACCATTGATCTGAACCGGAATCTTAATCTCATCATCTTTCATCTCGTTCTCGTCATATTTCGGCCATCCTGCATTGAAGATTGTCTCTTCATGTCCGAGCTGCTCCCACATCTCTTCTGCAAAGTGTGGTGCGAATGGAGAAAGAAGTACTGCGATTGTCTCGAGTGTCTCTTTGTCGATTCTGCCCTCTTTCTTTGCAATTTCCATGAACTTGTTGTTGTACTCCATGAATCCGGAGATAACTGTATTCAGGCTGAAGCTTTCAAGTCTTGTTGTGATGTCATATACCATTCTGTGACGAAGTTTGATCATCTCTTTTGTAGGCTGAATATCCTTCTCCTTGCTTTCCATAAGGATGTTCCAGAGACGTTTCAGGAAACGGTTTACACCGTCAATTCCACGGTCATCCCACTCTGCGTCAAGTTCCGGTGGTCCTACGAAGAGCTCATACATTCTCAGGGAGTCGCATCCGTAATCACGTACAAGGTCATCCGGTGATACAACATTTCCTTTTGACTTACTCATCTTGATTCCGTTCTTTCCTGTGATCATACCCTGATTGAACAGTTTGTGGAATGGCTCATCAAAGTCGATTGCTCCGATATCGCACAGGAATTTTGTATAGAATCTGGAGTACAGAAGGTGAAGTACAGCATGTTCTACACCACCGATGTACATATCTACAGGAAGCATCTCGTCTGCTTTTTCTCTGGATACGAGTGCTTCTGAATTGTGGTTATCCACATAACGCAGGAAATACCAGGATGATCCTGCCCACTGTGGCATTGTGTTTGTCTCTCTCTTGGAATCACTTCCACAAACCGGACACTTGCAGTTTACCCACTCATCGATTGCAGCAAGCGGTGACTCACCTGTTCCTGTCGGCTCGTAGGAATCTACCTCTGGCAGACGAAGTGGAAGTTCTTCTTCCGGTACCGGAACATTTCCACACTTCGGACAGTGAATGATCGGGATTGGCTCTCCCCAGTAACGCTGACGTGAGAATACCCAGTCACGCAGCTTGTAGTTTACTGTTGCGCGTCCGATTCCCATCTCTTCGATCATATGTGGAGCTTCTTTCTTAAGTACAGAAGACTCCATACCATTCCACTCACCGGAGTTGATCATTGTTCCGACTGCATCTGTATATGCCTCTGTCATATTCTCAATCTCTTCTCCGTCTTTTGCGATAACCTGAATGATCGGAATATTGAATTTTGTTGCGAACTCGAAGTCACGGTCATCATGTGCAGGTACACACATGATTGCTCCTGTACCATAGTCAGCCAATACATAATCAGACAGCCAGATTGGTGTCTTTGCTCCATTCAGTGGGTTGATCGCATAGCTTCCTGTGAAGACTCCTGTCTTCTCCTTGTCCTGCATACGGTCAACGTTTGACTTCATAGATGCATCGTAAATGTATTTCTCTACTGCTTCTCTTGTCTCATCTGTTGCGAGAGATGCTGCCAGTTCATGCTCAGGAGCAAGTACCATAAATGTAGCTCCGTGAAGTGTATCCGGTCTTGTTGTATAAACAGTGATCTTCTCGTCTCTTCCTTCTACCGGGAAGTCAACTTCTGCACCGTAAGATTTTCCGATCCAGTCAGCCTGCATCTTCTTAACCTTCTCCGGCCAGTCAAGTTTATCAAGATCATTTAACAGACGGTCTGCGTATTTTGTAATACGAAGCATCCACTGACGAAGGTTCTTCTTTGTAACCTCTGCGCCACAACGCTCACATTTACCATTCACAACCTCTTCGTTTGCAAGACCTGTCTTACAGGACGGACACCAGTTGATCGGGAACTCTTTCTCGTAAGCAAGTCCTTCCTTGAACATCTTAACAAAGATCCACTGTGTCCACTTGTAGAACTCAGGATCTGTTGTATTTACTTCCATATCCCAGTCATACAGTGCTGCGATATCATTGATCTGTCTCTTAATGTTCGTGATGTTCGCCTCTGTTGATTTTGCCGGATGAACGCCCATCTTGATCGCATAGTTCTCAGCCGGAAGACCGAATGCATCCCATCCCATTGGATGAACGATGTAGTATCCCTGCTGTAATTTATAACGGCTCCATACATCAGAGATTACATATCCTCTCCAATGTCCTACATGAAGACCATTTCCTGATGGATACGGGAACATATCCAGACAGTAATATTTCGGCTTCTTGTTTCCGTCTTTTCCATTTCTTGGATTGACCGGTGTCTCTTCCCATTTCTCACGCCATTTTTTCTCAATGGCTTTGTGATTGTAAACAATCTTTGTACCCATGTACTTAATTCCTCTCTTTCATCAATATAAAGAAAAGCCTCTTCTTCTCATATATCCAAGAGACGAAAAGGCTTTAATTCCGTGGTACCACTCTTATTCATCTGACGTAACGCCAAATGCACTCATTTATTCTATAACGGGAACTCCCGCCTTCAGCTAATCAATATAACATATTTTCACTGAAAGAACTCCGAGGTCAGTTCAAAGTCTGTGCTGCTGTCTCACACCTGCCGACAACTCTCTGAAAAACATCTTGCCTTCTACTACTCCTCATCTGCGTTTTTGCAATATTCCTATTTATTATAAAAACTATATGAATATAAGTCAAGGCTTTTTTCCGCTTACAGTCCTCTTTTTATTGCTGGCTTCCATTCTACAACCTGACCTTCTTCCAGTGATTTCTTCACATCGATCAAACGCTGATTTTCTGATCCTCTGAACAACAGTGTAATATTTTTCTTATCTTCTTCAAATCTTCCATCCACGAGTACATCCAGCATCGAAAGCATCTCATCCGTATACTCGCATCTTGCTCTGCTTTCTTTCTTCAATTCCTCATCGAATAAATAACCGCTGTAACACCAGATGTTTTTGTCCGGATAACGCTCCTTCACTTTTCTTAAAAGCTTCACAAGCACTTCCTGGTTCTCCGGTTCGAATGGCTCGCCACCAAGCAATGACAGTCCATCAATATAATTCGGCTTCAGTGCTTCCAGAATCTCCTCTTCTGTTTCTTCCGTAAATTTCTTCCCATAATTAAAGTCCCATGTCATACTGTTAAAACATCCCTTGCAGTGATGTCTGCAGCCTGACACGAAAAGGGCAACACGGACACCCTCTCCATTTGCAATATCACATTTTTTAATTTCTCCGTAATTCACTTTGAATCCTCTTTTCTATTTCTTTTTAATATCAGAATCACATCTTTCCATGTTATTTCTTCAGTTGGTTCGAAATTGTCCTCATGAGACTGTCTATCTCTATCGGCTTTGTCAGATGTGCATTCATCCCTGCTGCCAGAGATGCCTGCATATCTTCCGCAAAAGCATTTGCTGTCATGGCAATAATCGGAATCTTTTCTCCATCCGGACGGTCTTTCATGCTCCTTATTCTTCTCGTTGCTTCATAACCATCCATCTCCGGCATCATAATATCCATAAGAATTGCATCAAAACTACCTTCCGGACGAGCAGCAAACAGATCCAATGCCTCTTTTCCATTTTCAGCCCTGACATATTGTATTCCTCTATCTTGAAGCAAAGTTTCCAGAATCTCTGCATTCAGATCATTATCCTCTGCGATCAAAACACGCTTTCCCTGTAACTGCATTTCAGAATTCTTTTGATCCGTCTGATCCTGGTTCTCCATTCCGTCAACAGATAGAATTTCCATCGGTATCTCTACAACAAATGTGGTTCCCTCGCCAAGCTTACTTTCAACCTGAATTGTCCCACCCATTGCATCAATGTAATGCTTTGTGATCGCCATACCAAGGCCTGTCCCTTTATACTGTGTTCTTGCTCCAGACCGTTCCTGTGAAAATTCGTCAAAAACATGAGGAAGGAACTCACTGCTCATTCCACACCCCGTATCAGTAATTGTATACTTCACTATTATATGCTTTTCATCTTCCCCTGGATTTATCTTCATAATAAACGAAATCGTACCACCGGCATCTGTAAATTTCACTGCATTTCCAAGAATATTGACCAATACTTCCTGAATACGAAGTGGGTCTGTAAGTACTATACACTTCTGATTTAAAAATGGTATTTCCGTATGAAAGATCAATTCTTTTTCACCGGTCAATCCCTGTATGATATCCCGTACCCTGTCTGCTACAGAATACAGTTCTGTCGGAACCGGGGTATAAACCGGCTTCCCATTCTCTATCCTGCTGATATCAAGTATGTCGCTGATCAATGACAGTAAATGTTCTGAACTATTTGAAATCTTCTGCAAACAATCCCCTACTTCTGCATTTGAATTCTGTTTCATCGCAATTTTAGTAAATCCGATTATCGCATTCATCGGCGTTCGGATGTCATGCGACATGCTATGCAGAAATTGGCTTTTCGCCTGTGTTGCTGCCTGCGCCTCAGCTACTGCCTCTTCTAACTGATGATTGCTTTTTTCCAGCTCTGCATATCTGCGCCGCGCATAAACAGTACGAATCCCCACCAGTATCGCAAGCATAATAACTACTGAGATACTAAAAACAACAAGGATCACTTTACCATACAATTTCCAAAATCCATCTTTCTGATTGATCACTTCCGCATCATCCGGTATCAGATTTTTAGAAATATTAAATTTATCTAACACTTGTTGGTCCAGATAATATTCATTCGGGCTTTCATCCATCATTAATATCTCAGATGGATCAGTTCCTTTAAATATCTCCATAACCATTTGCGCAGCAATCTCACCAGATTTCCTATGTGATACAATATTTCCACCCAGAACGCCTTCACCGATTCCCGCCTGAACAAAACGAAAAACCGGAACCTTCGCATATTCCTTTATGATCTGGCAAACCTGTTCATTCGTATAGATGTTTCCATTCACATCTTCCGAAAGGATCAGGTAAATTAAAATAGTATCCTGATCTATCGCAGAAATACGGTCAAGAATCTGCTGCTGTGTCAGCAGTGAACCATTGATCACATCAAACGTGAACTCTGGATATTCCTCTTCCTGGTCATAAAATTGCTGCTGTTCTCCAATTCCCGTCACTGTATTATCTACAATTGCCACAATCTTTTTTGCCTGAGGCTCAATCTTCTTTGCGAATTCCAGATTTTCTTGATAGGAAAATCTTTCAATCACACCTGTAACAAACGGATCCTGACTCACATCTTGGGCATATTCAATATTATTGATCCCCTCAAACACGATCGGAGTTTTATAGAATAATTCATCCTTATATAACATAGCAAAAACAAGTGCCGCATCATCCCCTACGATGACCGCATCATACTCCCCGTCATGCTGCTCTTTATAAAGTATTTTATCATAAAGCAACTGTTCCGCTATTTCAGTATTTATTTGTTTTGTATCCATAAATTCAATATCCAAAGAAACATTTGAATCCAACTTCGACTGAATTCCTTCTATCTGTAAAGGAACTGTAGACCAATTATAAGAATAAGAACTGATAAATAAAACTCTGTGATTTTTCTCCGTACTTAACAAATTTTTGTTTTTTGCTAAAACAGGTACAGGACAGCACAAAACAATCAATAGCAATGCTACCATTAAAATCTTGCTGTAATTTCGTTTTTTATGCATATTTTTTTCAAAGCTGTCCATCCGAAAGCACCTCTCTCACTATAATAAGTCGCAATAATATAAAGCTTCTCTATTCGTAAAAAATTTGCGCAATTTTCTTTACACATAAAGCTTTTTATTCTTGGTTCTATCATAACACAATTCTCTTTTTTTGTGCAAAAAAATCACCATCCGATTCACTTTCCGTGGACGATTTCTATAAGATATATGAATATACGAATTTTTATAAAGCAGATACAGGGAAGGTGGATGAAATTCCGATTCAGGAGCTGACGATCACCTTAGTGTCAAAACGATATCCAAGAGAACTGATCGTTACTGTTCACACGATGTGCGACCAGCAACGCATCTCGCCATTTTAAATCGCCTTTGGCGATGGGCGAGATGCATTCAAGCCAAAACGTGCATCCTCCGTGTCAATCAGCGAAGTGATTGACACGGGAGTGAACAATAACAATTGATCAGACATTTAAAAGAAGTACGTTACTACACTATTGATAATTCGGAAGAAGGGATTTATCATGTAATTGGAGATATCTTACCGATTCAGATTCTTGTAACAAATCGGCTGTCACCGGAGAAAAATCTCTGGTTATATAGTTTGACAGATACCCTGGAAGACATGTCTGTCACCAGACAGCTTTTAGAAGATTATAAAAAGAACAAAGAGAATCAGCTGTATCAGGCTGTTATGGAGATTATAGTAAAAGCAAATGAGAATCGGCTGAAGGAGGGAAAACGAGATATGTGTAATGCGTTATTAGAATTAATGAAAGATGAATTAGATGAAAAAAGAGAAGAAGGCATAAGAGAAGGTATAAAAGAAGGGGAATCTCTTGGAGAAAACAGGATTAATCAGCTGATTTTAAAGTTATCCGAACTAAACAGAACTGATGAGATTCTCAAAGCTGCTGCTGATAGAGAGTATCAGAAGAAGTTATTGAAGGAGTTTGGGCTTTAAAAAAGTCCAAACTCTAGGGATGGCATTCATTGACTTGCTTCACGTCTTTGCGATTTTTAGATAACTGTTCAAGTAGGCGGCTAATCAATTAATGATTAGCCGCCTACTCGATTTTGAAAACAACTCTTGTTACAAATACAATTAAATTTTGAACTTTATTTTTTGTTACAAAAAGCTCGGAAGAAAAAACATTTTTTATTTAAGGGGCTGTTGCAAAATAGATGAGTAATCTATGGAGCAATAGCCCCTTGTCTTGCTCCATAGATGGAGCAAAGGAATGCTATTCCATTATCTGTTGTACTTTTTCTTTCTACTAACAACCGTTGTGCCAATGGCTGCACCGCCGCTGACAAACAGTAGGGCAATCCACAGTGCAAGGTTGCTTGTATCGCCAGTCTTCAGACTCTTATCGGATGTTCCCAGTTTGGTACTGGCAGGCTTTTCCTTCTTCAAAGCATTCGCCTTAGCAATAGCCTCATCGACCTTAGTGTAATCCGCATCCTTATATTGTAAAGCTGCAATCGCATCTTCGATCGCTTTCGCCATTGCATCTACTTCTCTCTGCTCGGTAATGTTCTTGCCACGCACAACAGCGTTGACAGCAGCTTCCACACCGGAAAAGTCCTTATACTCATCCTTGTTCAGTGCATTTGCCTTGACAATGGATTCATCAACCTTAGTGTAATCAGCATCCTTATATTGCAGGGCTGCAATCGCATCTTCGATTGCTTTCGCCATCTTGTCTACTTCGGATTGCTCGGTAATGTTCTTACCACGCACAACAGCGTTGACAGCAGCTTCCACAGCGGAGAAGTCCTTGTACTCATCCTTGTTCAGAGCATTTGCCTTGGCAATGGCTTCATCAACCTTTGTATAATCAGCATCCTTATATTGTAAAGCTGCAATCGCATCTTCGATTGCTTTCGCCATTGCATCTACTTCACTCTGCTCGGTAATGTTCTTGCCACGCACAACAGCGTTGATAGCGGCTTCCACACCAGTGAAATCCTTGTACTCATCCTTCTTCAAAGCATTCGCCTTGGCAATGGCTTCATCAACCTTTGTATAATCAGCATCCTTATATTGCAGGGCTGCAATCGCATCTTCGATTGCTTTCGCCATTGCATCTACTTCGCTCTGCTCGGTAATATTCTTACCACGGACAACGGCATTCACAGCAGCTTC
>CAKRDD010000028.1 GCA_934309345.1 uncultured Mediterraneibacter sp.
GCCTCGTAAAGAATTAAATCAAACCTTTGAATTAACTGCAGAAAAATCCGGAGAATATTATATCTGTCTTTTAGGTGCAAGCTCAGATCCTATATCTTTAAAGGAAGGAAAAATAGTTATTAAATAGTAAAAAACGCTCCGCTAAGGATGCGCACTGCGGCGTACAATGTAGATGTCGCAAGCGACCGCCGCAGGCGCAAGAATGTGCTTTGCACATTCTTTGTGTGGTGCTCCTAGCGACGCACGTCGCTAATGGATTTCGAAAATTTACATCAATTCAAATTCAATCTCTTTCTTTAAAAAGAATCTCTTCACCATCTCATCCCATTCGCGTTCCAGGGTCTTATCCATCATAAAACTCTTGAAGGAAGTTCCGGTCACGCAGGTGAGATGAGTTCCATCGTAACGTATATTCAAATACAGTCCTTGCACGTCAGCAGGATTAATCCCCAGTTCTTTCTGTTCGATCAGGCGGGAAATATTCTTTGGATTCAGGCTGAAGATAAAATGAAAACCAAGCGGTGTTTTCTTTCCCTTAATCAAAGAAAAACAAAATTCACGCAGATTTTTCCAAAGGGAATATTCCGGAATCTCTTCTTCAGAATCAAAGAAATCTTTCTGTATATATCCGTCAATCCGAAAGGTATTAAACGTAATAATCTCTCCTTCAATAAAAGAGAAATTGTCAAATGTCTCTTTCAACAGAAGGTGAGACATGAAGCTTTTTACATTTGTTAAAGTCAGTGAAATCATAGAAATCAGGTACCTCCGCAGCTGTTTGAGTTCTTAATCGTCTACTTATCATTGTACTAAAAGGTGTAGTGAGATACAAGCCAAGATTTGTTGACTTTTATTACTAAAAAAAGTATTATTAAAACAGTATGGGATTCTATACATTTCAGAGAAAAATTAGAAAGAATATAAAAATATGAAGAAAATAATAAATAGAAAGAGGAAACTGGGGATCCGGGTTGGAGTCGGATGTGCAGTGATCATAACTGCAATACTTCTTACAGTGCAGGGCGTCAGCAATCTGACAAAGAAGACGGTCGATACCAGTGAAGGAATTGCATATATAAAAGGCAAAGAATCTGCTGATGCGAAGACGATCGAGCAGAAGATCAATCAGTTGGAAAAGAAAGATGGGACAGGAGATTCATCCGATACAAGAAGCATGAAGGAACGATTCTCCGGTGCGGTTGTGATGGGAGATTCCATTGCAGCAAGTTTCACTGAGTATGATGTGCTGAATACATCAAGTGTTGTTGCGAAGATCGGAATTCATTTCAGTGAGCTGGATGATCAGATCGAGCAGGCAAAAAAGTTGGATCCACAAATCATTTTCCTGGCATATGGCATGAATGATGTGACGAAGACGAACGGAGATGTAGACAAGTTTATCAAGGATTATTCAGAGGTGATCAAGAAGATCCAGAAGGCTATGCCGGATGCACATATTTTTGTAAATGCTGTTTTTCCGGTGCAGGAGAGTGCAGTAGAGAAAGATCCGGCACTTGCAAATATCGCAGATTATAATGAAAAACTAGAAGCAATGTGTGAAAAGAAGCAGATTGGATACATTGATAATTCAGATATTATAGAAGATGAGTATTATGAAGAGGATGGAATTCATTTTAAAGCGAATTTCTATCCTGTCTGGGCAGAAAAGATGGCGGAGGTGGCAACGCTATGATAGAAAAAAGACAGCGAATGGTCTCTGTGATGAAATATATACTTTTAGCAATTATCGTGGGATATCTTGTAATATTGATGATGTATGCAAGTGGAAGTAAGCGGGCTTTTTCAGAAGTATCAAAAGCTGTGAGCAGTGTGTTGGACAGTAAAGAACTTGAGCAGATGGATGACCAGATGCTCAAGAGAAATTATGGACTGAACAGTGCAGATTACAAGGGTGTTTTGTATTATTCTTCTCCGTCCAGTATTTCAGCAGCGGAAGTTCTGGTGATACAGGTGAAAAATGATGCACAGATAGAAAAGGTGACAAATGCGATCGCACAGAGAAAAGCACAGAGAATGGAAGATTTTGATTCTTATCTGCCGGAACAGGTGAAGCTTTTAGAGGACTCACAGGAAAGCATTCGTGGAAGATATATCTTCTTTGCAGTATCTTCGAAAGCTTCTGAATATCGCAGCGCATTTGACAAGAGTCTGTAGAAGGGGGAGCAGATGTTATTTAGTAGTATTACATTTTTGTTTTTATTTCTGCCGATCATGCTGGCAGTTTATTATATCGCACCGCCGCAATGGAAGAATCTCCTGCTTCTTGGAGGCAGTCTGATCTTCTATGCATGGGGCGAACCGGTTTATATCATTCTGATGATGCTCAGTATTTTGTTAAACTATTTTTGTGGAATGGATATTGAGAATAAGAGTGAGAATGAGGCGAAAGCAAAGCGGTCACTGGTCTTTGCGATAACGGTAAATATTGTTCTGCTTGTGTTTTTTAAGTATTTTGGATTTTTAGTAGAAAGTACGAATACGTTGTTCGGAATCAGTATTCCATACAGGGAACTGGCATTACCAATCGGGATTTCTTTTTACACATTTCAGGAGATTTCCTATATTGTGGATGTATATCGGGGCAAGGTAAAAGCACAGCAGAGTCTGGTGAACTACGCGCTGTATGTGTCCATGTTCCCACAGTTGGTTGCCGGACCAATCGTCTGTTATGGAGATATTGAGAAGCAGCTTACCGCAAGGAAAATCTCCGGAAGAAAGTTGGGACAGGGCGCGATGCTCTTTATTGTAGGACTTTCGAAGAAAGCAGTGCTTGCGAATACAATGGGAAAGATTTTTGAGGAAATCTCATCGACATCAGCAAGTAACCTGACAGTTCTGATGGCATGGCTTGGATGTATTACTTATGCATTCCAGATTTATTTTGATTTCAGTGGCTATTCAGATATGGCGATCGGACTTGGAAGAATGTTCGGTTTTGAGTTTAAGAAGAACTTTGATGTGCCGTATGTTTCTAAAAGTATTACAGAATTCTGGCGCAGATGGCATATTTCTTTGAGCTCCTGGTTCCGTGAATATGTATATATTCCGCTTGGTGGAAATCATGTGACGATTTCAAGAAATATTGTAAACCTTTTGATTGTCTGGATGCTGACCGGAATGTGGCACGGAGCTGCATGGAATTTTATTGTATGGGGAATCTATTATGGAGTAGTTCTCGTACTGGAGAAATATGTCTGGGGGGCAATCGTGGATCGTTGGCCAGGTGTATTGCAGCATATTTATGCATTAGTTCTGGTGCTGATTGGCTGGGTATTTTTCTTTAGTCCAAGCCTTGGAGCAGCACTCCGTTACCTTTTTGCAATGGTTGGCGGTGGAGCAGGATTTGCCAGTAAAGAAGTATTCTTTGTGATCCTGACACACTGGCTGTTCTATTTGCTGGCGGTAATCGGATCAACGACACTTGGATCAAGACTGCTTCGTGCAATCCTGAATGTGTCTGAGAATCATACAGTACGGACTGCTATCACGCTGGTTGTTTTCTTTGGAATGCTGGCAATATCAGTTGCGTATCTGATTGCAGATACTTATAATCCGTTTTTGTACTTTAGATTCTAGTACATCGTTTTCAAAATAACTGCTTCATACACTTGCCTGCGAATCCGATTGCTCAGTTGAAAAAGCCTCGACGTAGCCCGCTACGCCTACGTTTTTTCAGCTGAACACTCGAATCCGCATTCTGCGTGAATGAGACAGTTATTTATGAAACGATGTACTAGAGAGTTATAGAAAACAGTGAACGACAACAATTAAGGTGAAAAGATGAAGAAAGATAGACAGAGAAAAGTGCAGGAGCAATTGGTTGGTATTATATTTATTCTGACCTTGTTTCTATTTCTTATTATAAATGTTATTGTGCCTGACAGAGAAAAATCAGTGCAGGAGAACCGTATGCTTGCAACGAAGCCAAAGTTTCGCCTGAGCAGTCTGATAAGTGGAGATTATGATGAAAAATTTGAAGCTTATATGGATGATCAGTTTGTTGGAAGAGACGTGTGGAGAAAGCTGAAAGTTACGGTAGATCGGATTGGTGGAAGTCGTCTGGAAAACGGTGTCTATATCGGTAAGAATGGGCAGTTGTTGGAGCAGATTGAGGTTGCGGATGAAACACATCTTGCTGCAAATATTAAGGCAATCAAATCATTTTCAGAGAGTCAGTCCAAAATTCCGGTTCGTATGATGCTTGTTCCGGATGCAGCAAATGTATTGAATCATTCCATTCCGGCACTTGCGAAGCCGGAGGATCAGACACAGATGTTCAGTATGGTCCGCAAGGATCTTGGAGACAGTGTCGAGTGGATTGATGTATCCACTGAATTGAATAAACACAAGACAGAGAAAATTTATTACAAAACAGATCATCACTGGACGACACTTGGCGCATTTTATGCATTTCAGGCGGCAGCACCATCTCTTGGGATTGACGGGGATCTTTCAGGAAAATATGTTTCCTACGCAGTTTCAGACAGCTTCAACGGAATGCTTGCGTCAAAAAGTGGAGTAAATCTTGGTGAGAAGGAACAGATTGATATCTATGTGCCAACAGAAGAAGATACAGACCTGATCGTAGATTATGTGGATGAGGGAAAACGTTCCACATCCTTATATGATTCTTCTAAATTAAAGGAGAAAGATCAGTATACGGTATTCTTGGGGGGAAATTCATCTTTGCTTGATATCCGTACAGTTTCTACGAGTACAAAGCGTCTTCTGCTAGTGAAAGATTCCTTTGCAAATTCATTTATACCGTTCCTGACACCGTATTACAGAGAAATCGTAGTTGTGGATCCGAGATATTACAGCGGAACGATCAATGATCTTATGGATTCTTACAGAATCTCAGAGGTTCTGTTTTTATACAGCGGAAATACATTTTTCAAAGACAATAATATAAGTGGAGTGTTTGCAGTTGAGTAATCGAATCAAAGAAGAATTTTTACAGAAGAGTGAGCCGGTAAGGCTGAATAAATATTTGAGCGAGGCGGGCGTGTGTTCCAGAAGGGAGGCAGACCGCCTCATTGAGACTGGACGCGTGACGGTCGATGGACAACGTGCGCAGACCGGTATGCGCATCGTGCCTGGACAGGTTGTGAAAGTTGGAAATAAAGTCGTTTCCAAGCAGGATGAGATGATCGTGCTGGCAGTGAATAAACCGCGCGGGATCGTCTGTACAGAAGAGCGCAGAGAGAGGGACAGCATCGTCCGTTTTCTGAATTATCCGGTGCGTGTGACTTATATCGGACGACTCGATAAGGATTCTCATGGTCTTCTGCTGATGACGAACAACGGTGATATCATCAATAAAATGATGCGTGCAGCCAACAAACATGAGAAAGAATATAAAGTAACTGTTGATAAAGAAATTACGGAAGATTTCTTAAAGAAGATGGCGGCCGGGGTTCCGATACTTGATACTGTGACCCGTCCGTGTACTGTGAAAAAGATTGGAAAATATACATTTTCTATCATTCTGACACAGGGGTTGAACCGTCAGATCCGCAGAATGTGCGAGGTTCTTGGATACGAAGTAAAGGATCTTCTGCGCGTCCGCGTGATGAACATTACACTGGATGGACTGAAAGATGGTCAGTACAGAAAGCTGACAGATCAGGAATTGAATGAATTATATGATCAGCTGAAAGACTCGTCTGCATTGCCTGGAGGAAAATACCAGGAACAGTGGGCAACAGCACAAGATAACAGAACGAGACATGGGAAAGGGAAGAAGCGATGATGGATGAGCAGAAAGAAATGAATCACATGCGAGAACTTGTGGAACTTCTGAACAGAGCGAGACGTTCTTATGAGCAGGATAATACAGAGATCATGAGCAACTATGAGTATGATAAGCTCTATGATGAATTGCTTGAATTAGAGGAGAAACTTGGCACGAGAATGGCAAACAGCCCGACTGTAAATGTTGGATATGAAGTACTCAGTGAGCTCCCGAAAGAACGTCATGAACGTCCGATGCTTTCCCTGGATAAAACAAAAGAAGTGGAAAGACTGAAAGAGTTCTTGGGAAACCAGAAGGCTTTGATTTCCTGGAAACTGGACGGACTTACTGTTGTTCTGACCTATCAGAACGGAGAACTTGTGAAGGCGGTTACAAGAGGAAACGGAGTGATCGGCGAGGTCATTACAAACAATGCGAAAGTATTTAAAAATGTACCGCTTAAGATTCCGTACCAGGGAGAACTTGTACTGCGAGGAGAGGCAGTTATTTCCTATAAAGATTTTGAGAAGATTAATGACGAAATAGAAGATGTGGATGCGAAATATAAGAATCCAAGAAATCTCTGCAGCGGTTCTGTTCGTCAGCTGAATAATGAGATTACTGCGAAGAGAAATGTAAGATTCTACGCATTTACACTTGTCCGTGCAGAAGGTGTAGACTTTGAAAACTCCAGAAAATATCAGATGCAGTGGCTTGAAAAGCAGGGCTTTGATGTTGTGGAGAACCATGAAGTGACAAGAGAGACGATTGAAGAGGAAGTGGCATGGTTTGCCCGTGAGATTGAGCACAATGAAGTTCCGTCTGATGGTCTTGTGCTTGTTTATGATGATATTGCTTATGGACAGTCACTTGGAACAACAGCAAAATTTCCAAGAGATTCCTTTGCGTTCAAATGGGCGGATGAGATCCGCAACACAAAGCTGCTTGAGATTGAGTGGAGTCCGTCACGAACAGGTTTGATCAATCCGGTAGCGGTCTTTGAACCGGTAGAGCTTGAAGGAACGACAGTCAGCCGTGCAAGTGTCCATAATATCAGTATTATGGAAGAACTTGAACTTGGCATTGGAGATGAGATCCAGGTGTACAAGGCGAATATGATTATTCCGCAGATTGCGGAGAATCTGACAAGAAGCGGAGTAAAAGATATTCCAGAAGTCTGTCCGGTCTGTGGCGGTGAGACGAAAATCTCTATGGAAAATGAGACAAAGACGCTGTATTGTACCAATCCGAAATGTCAGGCAAAGCATGTGAAGTCATTTGCACTTTTTGTGAGCAGAGATGCGATGAATATTGAAGGTCTTTCAGAGGCGACACTGGAGAAATTCATTTTCCACGGCTATGTGAAAGACTTTACAGATCTCTTCCACCTGGATAACTACAGAGATGAGATCATGACAATGGACGGTTTCGGTGAAAAATCTTTCCTGAAACTGCAGAGCAGTATTGAAAAGGCAAGAAAGACAACACTTGCAAGACTGGTTTATGGTCTTGGGATTCCGGGAATCGGAAGTGCGAATGCTAAGGTGATCTGCCGTGCGCTTGGAAATGATCCGCAACGCGTGCTTCAGGCAGAAGAGGCAGAACTGGTTGAGATCCAGGGCGTCGGAGCAGTCATGGCGAAGAGCTATGTAGATTATTTTAAAGAGGAAGAGCATCAGGAACTCTTTAAACACCTTCTTGATGAAGTGGAATTAGAAGAAGAGGAAGTAACAGAAGACAGCCAGAAATTTGCCGGAGTGAACTTCGTTATTACCGGAAGTGTTGAACATTTCGCAAATCGTGCAGAGGTAAAGGCTGAGATTGAGAAACGTGGTGGTAAAGTGACCGGAAGCGTTACATCCAAGACAAATTATCTGATCAATAATGATGTGAATTCCACATCTTCGAAAAATAAAAAAGCAAGAGATCTTGGGATTCCGATTATTTCAGAAAATGATTTTCTGGAAATGCTGTAAAGAAACAGTGGCAGGACACAGGTTATAAGAAAGGTGACTTAAAATAACTGGGAGATGAGAGTGTGAAGAAAAATAAATTCTACCCGTTGGCCGGAACAGCGGTATTCCTTGTGGATCAATGGATAAAAGATTATGTAGAAAAGAACCTGAAGATGGGAGAGAAGAGGAAGCTGTCAGAAAAGCTGGAACTCCGGCGCATTCATAATCCGGGAATCTGCCTGGGAGTTTTTGCAAATAAACCGGAAAGGGTTAAAAAGCTTACAGAAGCAGGAACTGGTATTGTGACAGTGACACAGATGCTGACACTTCTTGGAAACAATCATGTTTTGAAAAAAGCAGGAATCACACTTGCGGCAGCAGGTGCGTGGAGTAATCTGGCAGACCGTTATCATAAAGATAAGGTGGTTGATTACATCGGGATTAAGACAGAAAAGAAAAAGCTGGAACAAGTAACTTATAATCTGGGAGACTTTGCAATCGGAGCAGGCGGAGTATTCTGGGTTCTTGGTTCCATGTGTAAGAAAGAAGGAACAGAATTATGATTCAGGATATACAGCCACATCAGTTTGATAACCAGTACAGACCATGCCCTCCGGATGCACAGAGCTATGCTTTGTATTACGAAGGACAAAGTGCATTATTAAAGAAGGGGAAAGATAGAATTGATTTTCCGAGATTCCGTGATCTTGAACGACTGAATGAAGAGATTTATGAAGATGCAGTCTATTTGTTCACAATTGATGAAGAACGATTTTATCTTGTACACAACATTAACCGTGAACGCTTGTCAGAGTTTACAATGGAAAATAAAGAAGCCTTCCGCTTTGCAGAACCACAGTATCTTGCGTTTGCCGGAATAACAGGCTATCAGCTGAATAACTGGTATCGTGACCGCAAATTCTGTGGGCGTTGCGGACATCGGATGAGACACGATGAGAAAGAACGTATGATGCGTTGTGACCATTGCGGTAATATGGAATTTCCGAAGATCTGCCCGGCTGTAATCATCGGAGTGACTGACGGAGATAAGATCCTGATGTCAAAATATGCCGGAAGAGCATACAAAAAATATGCACTCCTTGCAGGATTTACTGAGATCGGTGAGACAATCGAAGAGACCGTTCAGCGTGAAGTCATGGAAGAAGTTGGTCTGAAAGTCAAGAACATACGTTATTATAAAAGCCAGCCGTGGTCTTTCAGCGATACGATCCTGATGGGATTCTATTGCAATCTGGATGGTGAGGAAGAAATTACATTAGATCGGGAAGAACTGGCATTGGCAGAATGGTTCCAAAGGGATGAGATTCCGGTAGAGCCAAGTAGAGACAGCCTGACGAATGAAATGATCATCAAGTTTAAAAACGGTGAAGTGTAAAACTTTTTTGTGAAATGTGAATAAATCCAATGAGAAAACGGAACGATGTGGATATCTCTAAGAATTCACATCGTTTCATTTTTAATATGCTTGTGTAAGTGTGTGATGTTACAGCAACGATGATTAAGCTTCGGGACAGGTGATTTTGATCACCTGCTCGATCATATGATGCAGCAGCTGCGCCTGGTTTGTGTCGGCTGCTTTGTAGTAAACTTCTTTCCCCTCTCTGCGGCTTGTGATCAGTCCGTAAGATTTCAGCTGGCGAAGATGGTGAGAGACTGCCGGACTACTCATATCCATCATGGAAGAAATATTGATTACACATTCTTCGCAGTGGCAGAGAAGCCAGAAAATGCGTACTCGGCTGTTATCTCCAAGGACTTTGAACAGGTCAGCTACAATCTGGAAGTCCTCCGTCTTTGCAATGTTATCTATAAGAAGTTTTGTATTCAAATGTTCACCATGATTATGTGGTAAAATATGGTCAGTCATAAACAATCTCCTTTAAATTGGTTCAAAAATATCATAAAGGTATTGTAACACAAAAATGGCAGAATGTATTGACTTTTTCATCTGGAGAGCTATAATGTAAATATAAAGATTAAACAACTGCTTAATTGTTTAATGAAAAATAAGAGAAGATGTAAGAAATTTGATGAGAGTCAAAGATCAAAGATCAAAGAAGATTAAAGGAGAAGAAAGATGAAGAAGACGTATAAGATTGAAGTGGATTGTGCAAACTGTGCGAACAAGATGGAGGATGCAGCAAAGAACACAGCAGGTGTTCAGAATGCAACAGTGAATTTCATGACACAGAAGATGATCGTTGAGTTTGAAGAAGGACAGGATGCAAAGAGTGTTATGAAAGACGTTCTGAAGAATTGTAAGAAGGTAGAGGACGATTGCGAGATCTACCTGTAAGAGGGTGAGGAATGATGACGAAGAAGCAGAAAAAGATGCTGACCAGGATCATAGCTGCGGCGGTGCTCCTGATTGTATTGAATTTCCTTCCGGTAACAGGAATTTTAAGATTTATACTGTTCCTGATTCCATATCTGATTGTCGGTTATGATATTTTAAAGAAAGCATGGAAGGGAATCTTAAACCGTCAGGTATTTGATGAGAATTTCCTGATGGCAGTTGCTACGGTCGGTGCAATCGCGATTGCATTTTATGAGAAGTCCGGAGACTTTAATGAAGCGGTAGCTGTTATGCTGTTCTATCAGATCGGTGAACTTTTCCAGAGCTATGCGGTTGGAAAGAGCCGCAGAAATATCAGTGAACTGATGGATATCCGTCCAGATTATGCGAACATAGAGCAGGATGGAAAGCTTGAGCAGGTGGATCCTGATGAAGTTGAGATTGGAACAGTGATCATTGTTCAGCCGGGAGAGAAAGTGCCGATCGACGGTGTGGTTGTAGAAGGCACATCTACACTGAATACAAGTGCGCTGACAGGTGAAAGCGTTCCAAGAGAAGCAAAGACAGGTGATGAGATCATCAGCGGATGTATCAATATGACAGGAGTGCTGAAGATCCGTACAACGAAAGAGTTCGGCGAGTCAACGGTATCAAAAGTACTGGAACTGGTAGAAGAGTCTACATCCAGAAAGTCAAGATCAGAGAACTTTATTTCCAAGTTTGCAAAATATTACACACCGGCGGTATGCTATAGTGCTCTCGCGCTTGCAGTGCTTCCGCCACTTGTGAGAATGCTTGTGATGGGAGCTGCACCGCAGTGGAATGACTGGATCTACAGAGCATTGACATTTCTTGTAATCAGCTGTCCGTGTGCGCTGGTTATCAGTATTCCACTTAGCTTCTTTGCAGGAATCGGTGGAGCAAGCCATGAAGGAATCCTGGTAAAAGGATCCAATTACCTTGAGGCACTGTCACAGACCAGATATGTTGTATTTGATAAGACAGGAACTCTGACACAGGGGATTTTTGAAGTGGTCGGAGTCCATCACAATCAGATGGAGAGAGAACGGCTCTTAGAATATGCAGCACTTGCAGAGAGTGCTTCCTCTCATCCAATCAGTAAGAGCATACAGAAGGCTTACGGAAAAGAACTGGACCGTTCCCGTGTCAGTGAGATAGAAGAGATCGGTGGAAACGGAATTACAGCGAAAGTAGACGGAAGAAGCGTTGCAGCAGGAAATGCAAAGCTGATGGATCGTCTTGGTATTCCATATAAGACATGTCATAAAGTAGGAACCATTATCCATCTTGCGATTGATGGCGAATATGCCGGACATATCGTGATCTCAGATGTTGAGAAACCGACTTCCAAAGAAGCAATCGCGAAACTGAAACAGGCAGGAATTCAGAAGACGATCATGCTGACAGGAGATGCGAAGCAGGTGGCAGACCAAGTGGCAGCTGATCTTGGCATCGATGAGGTTCACAGCGAACTTCTTCCAGGAGATAAGGTAGATCAGGTGGAAAGACTTCTGTCTGAGAAGCCGGCGAAGGCAAAACTGGCATTCGTAGGAGATGGTATCAATGATGCGCCGGTTCTTGGAAGAGCGGATATCGGAATCGCAATGGGAGCGATGGGATCTGATGCGGCAATTGAGGCAGCAGATGTTGTCCTGATGGATGATGATCCGTTGAAGATCGT
Source organism: uncultured Mediterraneibacter sp. (assembly GCA_934309345.1). GTDB lineage: Bacteria > Bacillota > Clostridia > Lachnospirales > Lachnospiraceae > Mediterraneibacter. The sequence continues at coordinate 11,730 of CAKRDD010000028.1, forward strand.
TAAGGCAATCCGAATTTCTAAGAAATGTCTCGGAATCGTATATCAGAATATTGTATTTGCTCTTGCAGTAAAGGGTGTGTGCCTGATTCTCGGAGCACTTGGAATTGCAAATATGTGGCTTGCAATCTTTGCTGATGTTGGAGTTATGGTACTTGCCATCCTCAATGCGATGCGTACACTTTTTGTGAAGAATTTATAAAACTAAAAGGATGAATGGTAAATGTGAGATACATTACCACTCATCCTTTTTTAATCAGTAAAATCTTATACAGCTTTCAGGAACTGTACACTGTAGGCAGGCATTGTCAGCTGTCCGTTCAGCGTTACAGTTTCTTCTGCGTCTTCATTTGCAAGCAGTTCTGTGAAATTGCCCTGCAGTTCACCATTTCCGGCAGTAAACTCAGAATCACCGGCGTTGATCGCAACAAGAACTCGTTCATTATCTGTACGACGTTCGAAAATCAGCTGATGATTTGTAATAACAACATTTCGGTAAGAACCATTGCAGAGAGCATCACTGTTTCTGCGGACTTCAATCAAGTCTTTGATGAAATCAGTCAGTTCATTCGGCTTCGGCTCTTCGAAGCATGGACGAAGCGCATAGTCATTATCCGGTGCTTTCACACCTTCCTCGCCCCATTCACTTCCGTAATAGATACAAGGGATGCCAGGCATACCGAAGAGAAGTCCGTAAGCAAGCGGAAGATGATTCTTATTCGTCAGGATGCTTGCGATACGTGTGACATCGTGATTGTCTACAAATGTCATCAAATGCTTTCCACGATAAATGCACCACTGTTCCGGTCCAAACTGACGGTTCAGGGAATGTGCGATCTCGAACATGTTCATACAGTTGAAGCTGGAGAAAATTCCTTTGTAACACTCGTAGTTTGTACAGCTGTGAAGCATCTCGTCATTTACGATCAGGTTGTAGTCACCGAAGAGAACTTCACCGATCAGCGCAAATCCCGGTTTCAGTTCCTCGCAGAAGCTGCGCAGACGACGCATGAAATTATGATCCAGACAATAAGCTACATCCAGACGCAGTCCGTCAATGCCGAAATCTTCAATCCACATCTTGACACAGTTAAGCAGATAATCGACAACTGCAGGATTCTGCAGATTTAATTTGACAAGTTCAAAATGACCTTCCCATCCTTCGTACCAGAAACCATCGTTATACGCGCTGTTTCCGTCGAAGCTGATATGGAACCAGTCTTTATATGGAGAGTCCCATTTCTTCTCCTGTACATCTTTAAATGCCCAGAAGCCACGTCCTACATGATTGAATACTCCGTCAAGCATGATCTTTACATTATTATCATGCAGCTTTTGGCAGACTTCTTTAAAGTCCTCGTTTGTTCCAAGACGACAGTCGATCTTGCGAAAATCTCTTGTGTCATACCCATGGTTGTCTGATTCAAAGATCGGATTCAAGATGATTGAACCGATTCCAAGATCACCAAGATATTCTGCCCATTCACCAATTTTAAGAATCCGGTGTTCTGTCACTCCGTCGTTATGTACCGGAGCACCGCAGAATCCGATCGGGTAGATCTGATAAAAAGTTTCATTGTAAGCCCACATAGTTGTTACCCACTTTCTTGATTCGGATTTTTATCGGATTTCGATAAAGAGTCAGAGATATAAGAATCTCTTAAAACCTATCTCTAATTATAACATAAGTTGAGCGGTTTGGTGAAAAAGTTTCACAGAGATAGAATTGCATTTACGGGAAATACAACGTATACTAAAATTATTATAACTGTTCAGAGCCAACCTCCAAAATGCTACGCATTTCGTCGGTGTGGCGTATCCGCCAAATAAAATTTCAAAAACAGTCTTAAAAATGCAAGCATTTTACACCTGTTTTTTGAAATTTTGCTTGGCTCTGAACAGTTACAAATTATTGAAATGACAGGAAGATACTGACCGGATGATACAGAAATACGGAAGATTCAAAGGAGGATATCATGGGAGAAGAGATATACCAGAAAGCACTGGAGTATGCGAAGAAGAAGCATGAAGGACAGTTTCGGATAGGTGGAGCTCCTTTTATTGTACATCCGGTTGCAGTTGCAGAGATTCTTCAAAAAGATGGCAGGCAGATTGAATACCGGGTTGCGGCAGTATTTCATGATCTGTTAGAAGATACGGACGCTTCCGAGCAGGAGATTGCAGAAATCGGAGGAGAAGATGTCTTAAAAGCAGTGAAGCTGGTGACGAAGGAAAAAGAATACTGCATGGAGACATATATTGCAGGGATTAAGACGAATCCTATGGCATATGCAGTGAAAGGGGCAGATCGTCTTCATAATCTTCAAAGTGCGTTTTGTGCAAGTGAGAAGTTCCGGAAGAAATATATCCGTGAGACGCTTGACTGGTATATGGAATTCAGACCGGAGATCCCGGAAGTTGTAGCAGAACTGATTGAAAGTCTGGACGATGATGAGGAGAAAGAGAAATTTCGGGCGGAGATAGAAGATTTTGTAGAGAAATGAATGAAAGCAGAAGTGGATTTGGTAAGAAAATAAGTGGAAGGGCGCAGGGCATCGGAATGTTTAAATGGTTTATGTTACTTGTATATATTGTACTGTGTTCTTATGTCTTTACGGGATGGTTTCGCTGGAGAAAGTGGATGGAGATTCCGCATTGGAAAATAGTGAGCATAGGCATTGCATTCTTACTTGTATTGCTTGCATCTTCTATTTTTCTGGGAAAATTTCTTCCACAGAGCAAAATACAGCTTAAAATTCTGCAATTTGGAAACTATTGGATTGGATTTCTGATCTATGTTATTTTCTTTATTCTGCTCTGTGATTTAATCTGGTTACTGCGTTCTCTCCTTGCTCTTAAATGGTCCTGGATGGGCGAACCACTGATCCGAACAAAAACAGGTGTGCTCCTACTGGCAGTTTTTGTCCTTGGAGGTAGTTTCCTGTTTACACTATATGGAGCGGTGCATGCGAAGAAAATTAAGACATCATTTCATGATATTACGATCAGTAAACAGGTAGATGATTTGAAGGAAATGAAGGTCGTATTGATTGCAGATCTTCATTTGGGATATAGTGTTGGCAGCAAAGACATGGAGAAAATGGTCGATAGGATCAACAAGCAGGATCCGGATCTGGTTGTCCTGGCGGGAGATATTTTTGATAATGAATATGAGGCATTAGATGATCCAAAATATTTGTCAGAGACATTGCATCAGATTCAAAGCAAGTACGGGACATACGCAGTGTATGGGAATCATGATGTGAAAGAGACATTGGTTGCGGGATTCTCGATCGGCGCGTCTAAGAAAGCACTCCGTGATCCGAGAATGGATGAATTCATGGAAAAAGCAGGAATCACGGTGCTGGAGGATGAATCAGAACTGATCGATCAGAAATTCTATCTTGTTGGAAGACTGGACGGAGAAAAGAATGGGCGAGGTACTTCAAAACGAAAGACCATCGAAAAACTGACGGCGGATTTAGATGAGACGAAGCCACTGTTTGTAATGAATCACGAGCCGGATGAATTGAAAGAGTATGATAAAGCCGGCGTAGATGTCTTATTCTCAGGGCATACACATGCAGGACAATTCTTTCCACTGACGATTGTTCAGCCCTTTGCGTGGAAAAACTACTGGGGAGTTAAGCAGATAGGTGATATGTACAGCGTTGTTACTTCAGGAGTAGGTGTCTATGGACCGAATATCCGAGTGGGCACGGACAGCGAAATCATCGTGGTAACAGTACATTTTGAATAAATGAGTGATGGCTGTTCTGGAGATAGTTGAGGACAGTCATTTCTGTGTAAAAAAATATTGCGATTTCGTCAAAAAACACTTGACACAGAACATAAATCAACATATAATAGCAAGGTATGACATAAGGAGAAACAGTATGCACCAAAGCCCCGGAGTATGCTGATTTCAAATAAATAAGCAATAGTATATAATGATTATTTATAGGAGGAACACCCATGAAAACTTATATGGCTAACCCTGATAAGATTGAAAGAAAATGGTATGTGGTTGACGCTGAAGGCGCTACACTTGGACGTCTTGCATCTGAGATCGCAAAGGTACTCAGAGGAAAGAACAAACCGGAATATACTCCGCATATCGATACAGGAGATTATGTAATCGTTGTTAATGCAGAGAAAGTTAAAGTAACAGGAAAGAAATTACAGCAGAAGATCTACTACAATCACTCTGACTATGTTGGAGGAATGAGAGAGACTACACTTGCTGAGCTTCTTGCTAAGAAGCCAGAGAAGGTAATCGAGCTTGCTGTTAAGGGAATGCTTCCGAAAGGACCTATGGGAAGAGACATGATCAAGAAGCTTCATGTATACGCTGGACCAGAGCATGCAAATCAGGCTCAGAAGCCGGAAGTTCTTACATTTTAGGTAGAAGGAGGAAATAACAGTGGCTAACGCAAAATATTACGGAACAGGAAGAAGAAAAAAATCTATCGCAAGAGTATATCTTGTACCTGGAACAGGAAAGATCACAATCAATAAAAGAGATATCGACGAGTATCTTGGACTTGAAACTCTGAAAGTTGTTGTTCGCCAGCCGCTCGTGGCTACAGAGACAGCTGACAAGTTCGACGTAATCGTTAATGTATGTGGTGGTGGATACACAGGACAGGCTGGAGCTATCCGTCACGGAATCGCTAGAGCACTCCTTGAGGCAGACGCAGATTACAGACCGGTTCTCAAGTCAGCAGGTTACCTGACTCGTGACCCACGTATGAAAGAGCGTAAGAAACCAGGTCTCAAAGCAGCTCGTAGAGCACCACAGTTCTCAAAGAGATAATTACAAAGAGACAACGAAAAAGACACAAACCCAGGAAATGCTTATATTTCCTGGGTTTTCTTTATGCCCGCTGATTTGTGGAACACCACAAAAAAGCATAAATTTTTTACGGTAACTAACACTATATCTTGTTGATCGCGTCTATTAGTTCCTCTATTTCAAAGTGAGTATATACTATTTCAGTTACGCCTTGCCCTTTATGTCCGATTATCTTTTTTATGACCTTATCAGATACACCAGCTACGGTTAATAAGCTTACGCAAGTATGCCGGGTATCATGCGGACGGTGCGACATTCCGACGGCATCAAGTAGCGGCTTCCAGTAAGAATCGTAATAATTACGATATTTGAAGTGCGCGCCTTCTGGTGTACTTAAAAGGTACTCACAGGAATTAAGGTTATACCAATATTCAAAGAATGGGTAAACCTTTTCTGCTATCGGTACTGTACGGATTCCGGCAGCAGTCTTAGCGACGATAATATTAAAATGACGTTCTTCTAAATTTACATCTTCTTTTTTCAAGTCTAATAGTTCACTTATGCGGCAACCGGAATAGATCAGCATAAGTATAACTGTATAATACGGGTTACTTTCTTTAGCGTCCCATATCCGGGAAACTTCCGACTTACTGAACGGTTCACGGTTTAGCTCGTTCGGTTTTCCAGCATTTTTAATATTTAGATATTCGACCATATTTCTTTCTTTCGGTATTATTTCATGTATTACAGCGTATTTGTACATAAGACCTAGCACAATTTTTAATTTCTTAAGCGTAGGGGTATTCTTCCCGGATTCAGCAATAATATTCTAGCACCACAATCATTTGAAGATAATCTAATTTAACATCAACGAAGTGCATTGAAGTGATTTTATCGCAAAGCTTCCAGGAAGCCTTATAATCTTTTATGTTAGATTCGTTGACCGTCGGGTAATGTTCGTCGCGCTAACGGTCGTATACTATACATTGGCGAAAGTAACATTAGCGGTGTTTATATTGTAAGGAGTTTGGTAAACAGATTAATAGTGCAGGATAAAAGGAAAGTGGCAGAAGAGATTATAGAACATTGTTGGAAGAATGATTTTAAAAATATTATTTTATGATGTGGTATATCCGAATAAACTGGAAGTTAGCATGTATTTGTCAGAATAGAACGCCTGGAAAGGAAAAGAGATATTTTCGTTTATTTATGACACAGAGCAGAGAGAGTGGAGAATATAATTTTATAGAGAATTCGAAGAGGTTTAAGGTGGAAATAAATAAAAATTAAACGGATTGTCATTGTAAGAAGATAGCAGTATAATATTGCTATAAAAACTGGAAATACTTATTAAACTCTGATAGGGAACACATATATAATTTGTGTAAAAAGGAATGATGTAAATGAAAAAAAAAGTTATTTATAGTTTAGTATACTTTTTGATTATATTTACGATAGGGGGAATAGCAACACATAACGAATACATTAACACTGCGTTGATTATTAATCTTTGGTTTTCAATACCTATGACAATAAGCTATTTTATTGAACTCTTTTGTTTCAAGAAAGTATCAAATGTAGTATATTTTTTTATAGCTATTGTCAATACTATCATTTTTTTTATTATTTTATGTGCTATAGGTAGTTATATTTTATATAAGTATATGTATATACCATTTTGATATATGAAGGTGGTACGATAAAAAAATCAAGGTTAAAACGGATGCCTTAGTATTGAGGCAAATATCAGATGTTTTAACAGATTTTAATCCCTTAAGGTTTTCTGTTATTGTAGACAATGTACGTTCCAGTTTTATGTTAAGAGATTATGAGGAGGTAAATTCATGAAAGCAATCAAAAAAATTCCAATCTTTTTGCTAACAATGATGCTGTGTTTGGGTATAATGACTATCCCGGTATTTGCCGCATCATCAATGCAAGATGGACTGGAGGTCACTCTAACTACCGACAAAAAAACATATAGCCGGAGTGATCAAATCGTAGCAACTTTGACAGTAACGAACAAAAATGATGTTGCAGTCAGCAATATAACTCTAGAAAATTTGATTCCAGACGGTTACAAGTTGGCAGATGACTCAATGGCAACAAAGCGAGTTGAATCTTTGGCTACGGGTGAGAAGGTATCTTTAACTGTTACATATGTGGCGGAAGATTCTAATGACAATGAGGATAGGACAAGTATCGGAGCTGACACAGATGATACAAATAAACTTGGAACTGGAAATAGTACTCATAAACCCCGTACGGGTGACGATAACAATATTGCACTTTGGTGTGTGATGATAGTAGCGGGGGCGGTTGTGTTTGTAGTGTTAAAAAAGAAGTCTGGTAAAAAGATATTGTCATTATTTTTATGCATGACAATAGTTGGAACAATGGTTATTGGAATGTCTGTTCCTGCAAAAGCCGCGAATTCCAAGGGAAAATTAATCTTTGTTTCAGAGAATGTTACAGTGAGCAGTACTGATTTGATAGTCAGTGCCAGTGTAAAATATGATGTAGACACAGATCAAGGTGATGAACCGACAAAGCCGATAAAACCAGAAAACCCGTCGACAGCCGATGAATATTACTGGGATAATTCTGAAGTAATTAAAGTTATTGATGCTCAAGAGTCAAATGATGTTCCGAATGAAACAGAGGTCATGTCTGTTTTGAAAGAAAGAGGGTTTGTTGATTATCCGATAACATATGAATACTCTATTGAAGGTAAATATGACGATGAGACGGAAGTTTTAGAAGGATCAACTAACAGGCATCCTATGTACCAGACGTACTATGTGAACGAAAATGGAGAAGTATGGTCTATATTTGTGATTAATGGAGCTATCTTCGCAAATCCGGCTTCCTTTAATCTTGAGTCTGAGTTGGAAGCACAATTGTTATTTGCTGAAACTAAGGAATTGACAAGCTATGATGATGAGACTAATAAGTTTTATGTTACTATTCCAAAAGAATCAGCTGCAATTGTAAAAGTTGTTGAGAAGATTGATGCAGAAACACTTGATAAATTAACAATTGAGGAGATTAAGAATTATGAAAAATAATATTATTCGATTGCTATCAAGGTCACTTTCTATTGTATTAGCAACAACTTTGATTATTGCGTGGCATCCAGTGAATGTTCATGCTGCTAACAATAATAGTGATCCTGTTATTATGGTTTCTTTAGGTGATTCATATTCATCGGGAGAAGGTATTGAACCTTTTTATGGACAAGATAAATCATTATCTGACAAAGTGAAAGATGAAGCTTGGCTAGCGCATAGATCTCAGAAGAGTTGGCCTTCATTGTTGAAAGTTCCAGGCATACAGGGAACAATGAGGGACTATAATGTTGATACAAGCACATCTTCTAAGTGTCAATGGTATTTTAAAGCATCCTCAGGTGCTGAAACCAAACATTTTAATAATGCAAAACAGAGTAAAAAATATAATAAGCGGTGTTATGATGGTATTACGCTCTCTCCTTATTTTTTGTCAGGAGAGCAGGATTTGCCAAAACAATTAGACGTATTCAATGATATCAATGGTAGTGTTGATTATGTAACATTATCTGTTGGCGGAAATGATGTAGATTTTACTGATATTATTATTACTTGTGCAACTGGAAGTACATATCTTGGATCTAAAAAATTAGAGAAAAAAATGAATTCTCTTTGGGATAATTTCGATACAACTCAAGCGAATATTAAAAAAGCATATGTTGATGTTCAAAACGCAGCTGGACCTCAAGCAGAAATAATTGTTGCTGGCTATCCTAGGTTATTAGATGCTGAAGGTAAGGGGTTTGCTATTAGTAAAAAAGAAGCTACCCTGGTCAATTCAAATGTTAGTAAATTTAACGATAAATTAGAAAGCATTGTTAATGACTGTCAAAATTCTGGAATGAATATTCATTTCGCAGATGTAGAAGCAGAGTTTGATAAAGATGGCGGTCATCAAGCTTATTCTAGTAAACCTTGGATTAACAAAATAATGTTAGGTGCAAAAGAACAAGATTTAGATGACCATGCAATTGCCAGTGCATATTCTGTGCATCCTAATGAACTTGGTGCGCAAGCATATGCAAGATGCGTTAATGCAAAGATTGCAGAAATTGAGAATTCCAAAAAGAAGGGAACGTTATCTGGAAAAATATGCAAAGCTTCAGATAGAGTTTCGCCGATTAGTGATGCAACTATTTCTGTATATAAAGATAATTCCTTATATACTACTGTTTCAGCAGACGAATCTGGTAATTATGTTTTAACACTTCCGGTTGGTGATTACCGCATTGAAATTTCTGCTTCTGGCTATATTAATTTTACTGCATATGCAACTGTTACTGAAAACTATAATACCTATATGGAAACTTTTTTAATGGTAGCAGGGTCAGAATCAGAAAATGGAACAGCAACAGGAATAGTTAACAATGCGTTAACAGGCAATGGCGTTGAGGGAGTTTCATTATCAATACATAATGGTTGGAATAATAGAGACCATGGAGAAATAGTTTCTTCAACTGTGACAGATTCAAGTGGTAAATATTCTGTAACATTACCTTTAGGTAATTATACGATGATTGCCGAGAAATCGGGCTATGTTACAGGAACAGCTAATATTATTGTACAGTCAGGAACAACTGATTCTCAAAATGTTACTATTACGCCGATAATTTCGGGAGATAATTTCCGAATTGTTCTTACATGGGGAGAAAATCCTAGAGATTTGGATTCTCATGTTGGTGGAACCCTGTCAAACGGAAATGCATTTCATGTTTACTATGGTTCAAAATCTCAGTATGATGGAGAGGTAGAAGTATGTAATCTTGATGTAGATGACACAACTAGTTATGGACCGGAAACTATTACCTTAAATGCAACGACAAGTACTCCTTATTATTACTATATTAATCGCTATGCAGGCTCTGGTACAGTTGCAACATCCGAAGCTAAGATAAAGGTTTATCAGGGGGCAAATCTTGTGGCTACATTTAATGTTCCGACTGATCAGGGTAGCGGAGACTATTGGAATGTATTTGCAATTGTAAATGGCGAATTAGTAATTAAGAATACAATTACAAGTACTGCTGATGTATCTTATGCAAATGATTCTACTCGTTCCGCTATTTCTTCAGAGTCATTAAGCTTAGAGGACGAAATTCTTGGTACTGTACCTAAGTGAGAAAAACGCTAAATAAAGAAAATCACAGTAATTGAATCGGCAGTATTTCAGAGATGTATAAGTTTCATATGTAGAGGTGTAATCAATGGTGGTGAGGTGTTGTGGGTTAGTAACGTATTCGTAACAATACACCACTCAGTTCCTTGATTTATAAGGCTTTACAGTTTTCAAAACGATAATTTCAGTTACCAAAGAGATAATTATCTCGCAAGAGAATTACAATTCAAAGAGATTACAAACCTCAGAACTTCGGTTCTGGGTTTTTTCTTTACCCTTAAATCTTGATGAAATGTGGTGAAACTTATTCGGTTTGCAACAAAAATATCTAAAAATATAGGTAAGCGTTAAATATAGGACACTTTTCGGTGATAGACACTGTAGAGCGTAAACTTCTTTATGTTCTTTGTTCTAGGGCAAAAAAGAACTTGTATTTATTTAGTGAATATGGACGAACTACAAAGAATGGTTTGGAGTATTCCTCAACAAATGAACTATCATTAATTGCGGATATGATGTGAAATCGGAAATAAATGATAAAACTGAAAAGATACCTATGGGGCTGTCGCTTTGATATGCTCCCTCCTACTCGATTATTGTGACGGGCCAAAGTCCGAGTTTGCTCGGGATGGATGAAATGCTGCAAGAATGGAAAGGCGCAGACCAGTTTATTATTGTCAAGGGTACCTGGTTTGAAAAATTGATGGCGGAATAATAAGATGCTGTGATAGAATGAAGAAAATGATTGGATGTGCAAACTGGAAGTGTTGTTTGATGTTAAGCACGCTACAGTAAGCGAACATATTTCAAATATTCTTGCTTCAGGAGAACTGGATGAGACTTCTGTCGGTTTTTTCGACAGAAGTACAGGGGGACGAAAACCCAAAATTTATAATTTGGATATGATTTTGTCTGTCGGATATCGAGTTAATTCTAAAAGAGGTATAGCTTTCAGAAAATGGGCAAATAATGTCCTTAAACAGTTTATTTTGAAAGGCTATGCAATCAATGAAAAGCGTCTTCAGGCGCTTAAGAAAACAGTTGATATTCAGTCAAGGATGCTTGCAGATGCACTTGATATAGAGGAGAAAGATGTGCTCAGAGCTGTGAATGAATACGTAGATGCATTGATTCTTCTGGATCAATATGACCACCAGACATTAAGTAAACCAGAGGGAAGTACTCCAGTATACCGCATTACTTATGAAGAGTGTGTTCAGATGGTTGTAAAAGAATTGCCGCATCACTGTTCCTGGAATTTTTAGACAAGAACAATGCGTTGTTCTTGGATGGAGAGAAGAGACTCAGTGATGGAACGTTAGTAGCAATTACATTGATGATTGCAGAATCAAAACCAGAAGAAAAAGAGGTGATGGTAAAACTGGTAATGAATCTGTTGAAATTATAGTGGCATTGCATTGCTTTTATATTATAACTATATGATGAGATGAACCAACCTTGTGCCCAATAGGCACGAAGTTGGCACAGCCACTATGGTGTCAGGAGAAAGTGTAGCCTGCTTCATATTTTTATTAGTGCATTACATAAAAATACGCACATACGCATAAACAAGGAATGAATATTGAAACGTATTTTGTTTTATGACAGAATATCATTACTAAAAAAAGTGCAGATACGGAAAATCCTTTTTGCTGTTTACAATCTTTAAGAGATATTTACTGGAGAATGGAGTTGGCTCTGATCATATTGTTGAAATTGCATTGGACGGTATAGAGAACGAGGAATTAAGAGATCCCAAGATGCGTTTTTGATTTCCAAGGCAAGCCGTTACGACATTAAGGGAGGGATTTGCATGAAAAGAAATTACTGGGCGTTATTAGTTTTTGTGTTAATAATAGTATTGCAGTGGATCGGATTAGGATTTCACGGTCAAATAAGGTTTATTTTTTTGATAATTATATTAGTTCTAATTGTTTTATTGGCAATATTATTACGGAAATAGTAGAAGCGAATAGCGAGGTGATTGTATGAAAAAGTTAATTGCATCAGTTTTGACATTAGTTTGTATTCTTACTTTGGCAAGGTGTGGAAAATCAGATAGTGGTGACTACCCTGCAACTATAATGGTAAATGGTACTAACTACTATTCCACTGATCATGCTGTTCCTGTTGAAGTGGACGAGAGTGTTATTCAATATACTACTTCTTATGCAGAAAACGGCATACCTCAAAAAGATGGCGAAGCCAATTTCAACAGAGATTTAGGAACACCTTATGCAGTTATTGAGGATGACAGGGTAGTTGTCCTTATAGATAACGAGTGGATAGAGTTCAAAGCGAAGTAAGATAACTTCAAGTCTGATGAAGAGCGCGAAGCGTGAAAGAAAATACAGAAAGAGGCTAGATACTATCATAAATACCTGGCCGTGAAGAAAGGTGCTTAATTGAATCAGCTCTCATAATGCACCTTACGTTCCAATATCTCATGCGAAACGAAATACTGGAAAGAAAAGGTGATGCGTTCCATCTAGAGAGTATAAATTATGTAGAGAAAGAATCGATTGAGTTAGGATAAGAAATTCAACTTCAACTGAAATTAAACTGTATGAAGCGATTCCTGCGTCTTCTTCCCCTTGCAAAGAATAAATAACATGACTAAGAGAACAAGTGGAAAGATAAGACCAATTCCCATTCCAACACGGATATTATTATCAGAATTCTGGGTAACATAACCTACAATACCAGGTCCAATGCTGCCTCCCAAATCGCCGGCCATGGCGAGCAATGCAAACATTGCGGTTCCACCGGCCGGCATTTTTTTAGATGTAATACTAATCGTTCCAGGCCACATGATTCCAACCGAAAAACCACATACAATACAACCGGTTAACCCGATTACCGGATTCGATGATAAGGTGGTTAAAAGATAGCAGATCACACAGAGAATTCCAGAACCTGTCATAAACTTCATCAAATCCATTTTTTCACCATATTTTCCAAAAATCAGGCGACTTATTCCCATTGTAATTGCAAACATGCAAGGTCCAATCAAATCCCCAAAAGTTTTAGAAAGTCCCAGTGCAGCTTCGGCATAGGCTGATGCCCATTGTGCCATAGCCAATTCAGATGCTCCTGAACAAATCATCAGGCAGATTGCCAGCCAGACAACAGGAGTTCGGAATAACTGTCTGACGCCCATTCCATTTCCGTCATTTACTAAATGTTCTATCGGACAAGTTGCGAAATTATATATATTAATCGCCGGAATAAGTGCCCACATGACTGCCAGCCATTTCCAACTATTCATCCCGAACAGGAAGAAAAATAAGCTCGAAATCAGTATGGTGGCTGCCGCACCCCAACAGTAAAAGGAGTGAAGTAGGCTCATAGTTGCTTCTTTATTTTTAAACGGGCATGCTTCGATGATAGGACTGCAGAGAACTTCGATCAATCCACTTCCCACAGCATAGATAATTACACTTATAATAATTCCGGTAAAAGGATTCGGTAACAGATCAGGAAGAAATGCAAGTCCAACTAATCCGGCAGCAGCGCATATTTCAGAAGTTACGATACATACACGATAACCGATTCGATCTACAAACTTCGCACAAAATAAGTCGACTAAAAGCTGTGTGAAGAAAAAGAATGTAGATATTAAAGCAATGTTACCCAATGAAATATCATAATCATTGTGAAATTTTAAAAATAATAGTGGTGCGAAATTTGCGGATATCGCCTGAGTGACGAATCCCAGATAACATGCCACTTTTGTTTTTTGATAATCTTGCATAACAGAAAACTCCTTTGTTCTTTTTATACCGTATTATATATTAGATAACAAGAAAAAACATTGACTTATATTGCATAAATATTGTATTATATCGTAAATCCAATAAAAAGGTTGTTGTGAGGAAAGATATGGCACAAAATAAAATTGTAACAGATGAGAATTTAATGGAATCAGCAAAACATGGGACGGACAGTTATCCGTTTAAATGCTATTTTGAAAAGTTATCACAATTTGATTTTCATTGCATTGACTGGCATTGGCATACAGAATGGGAATTTGTATATGTTGAATCCGGAAACATGACGGTATGTGTTGGTGAATCGATGTTTTCACTATCAGAGGGGAATGGTATTTTTATAAATTCAAAGATTTTGCACAAATTTTATTCCAGTGATGAAACTGTCATCCCCAATTTCCTTTGTATGCCGTCCTTTCTTGCGCCGGAAAATAGTTTGATCTATCAAAAATATATTCAACCGATTGTTTCATCATCGTTGTCATACTTGATCTTAAACGGGGAGAATTTATGGCAAGGAGAGGCATTAGAAATTATGAAGCAAATATTTTCCGCACAGGATAGAGAAGTTGATGGTGAGTTGATTACATCAGTTCTTATGCAGAAATTATGGCTGATCATTTATGAAAATATTGATAAAACGTGTATGGAAGAGCAAGCGGACAATTCCGGCGCAGCCCAGGCACGCTTACAGCTTATGATGCAGTTTTTGCACCAGAATTATGCAGAAGATATTTCTTTGGAGGAAATTGCCTGTTATGCTAATATTAGTAAAAGTACGGTGTTGAATCTTTTTAATAGATTTTTACATATCACTCCGATTAATTATTTGATTGGTTACCGGCTGAAGAAGGCAGCATTGTTGATTAAAAATACAGAGAAAAAAATCAATACGATTTCTTACGAAACAGGGTTTCATAATATAGATTATTTTTGTAGAGCATTTAAAAAGAGTTATAAAATGACTCCAACAGAATATCGGAAAAGTAAAAATTCAACAGTACAATAAAGTTAAAACAGAAGAGGAGAATGACATTATGATAATTAGAAAATATACAGAAAAAGATATTTCCGAGATGGTTCGCATCTGGAATGAAGTGGTAGAAGACGGAGAGGCATTTCCACAGGAAGAGTTCCTGGATGATAAGACAGGAGCAGAATTCTTTGCATCACAGACTTATTGTGGTGTTGCAGATAACGATGGGGAAATTGTAGGACTTTACATTTTGCATCCGAATAACATCGGCCGCTGTGGCCACCTTGCAAATGCAAGTTATGCAGTGGATTCAACTTGCCGTGGAAAGCATATCGGTGAGAAACTCGTGAGTGACTGCCTTGTACAGGCAAAGCTGCATGATTTCAAAATCCTGCAGTTCAATGCAGTGGTAGAAAATAATGTTCACGCACGTCACTTGTACGAGAGATTAGGATTTGTGCAGATTGGAACTGTACCGAATGGATTCCGTATGAAAGATGGGACATATCAGAATATTTGTTTGTATTATAAGGAGGTGTGATAATAAACAAATATTGACAATATAAAGATACGAGGAAAACGAAATGAACATACAGATTTTTGGAACTAAGAAATGCAATAACACCAAGAAAGCAGAGCGGTTTTTCAAAGAACGTGGAATCAAATTCCAGTTCATTGATATGAAAGAAAAAGGTATGAGTAAGGGTGAATTCAATTCAGTTGCTCAGGTGAATGGTGGATTAGAAAATATGATCAACTGGGAAGGAAAAGACAAAGATCTTCTTGCTCTCATTAAGTATATTGCAGCTGAAGATAAGCTTGAAAAGGTGCTTGAAAATCCGCAGGTGATTAAAACGCCGGTTGTAAGAAATGGAAAACAATCAACATTAGGGTATCAGCCGGATGTTTGGAAAGCGTGGAAATAGGAAAAGTAAAGGATAAATTATTATGATTTATACAGTAAAGAGAATCGATGAAGATTTAGATTTTGGTTGCGAAGAACGAGCCAAAGACGCTCCGGTTATGGCAGTGGTTACACTTGTAGATTCATCCGGAGAAGAATTGAGGGTGAAAGCAGAGGATGCCTTGCTTTATAAAAACAATATCAATGAAGGAGACAAGGTTTGTTTCGATAAAAATGATCCGGATTCCGTTATTAGCCATATGTAGATGGAAAGTGTGGAAATGGTGATGTAAATATTTGTTGATGCAGACGCCTGTCCAGTGGTTAGCATAGTTAAAAAATGCAAAAAAGCAGTTGCAGATCTGGGGCGTATTCTTTTAGTGCATAAGCATCAAAATAGTGTTATAATCACAAAAGCGCCTGGGAAAAATGGACGCAGAAAATTGTATTTATCACAAGGAGGCAATCACGATGGATTTCTACAAGAGAGCACTTGAATTAAAAGACGAAACAGTAGCAGACAGAAGATACATTCATCAGAATGCAGAGACAGGACTTGAGCTTCCGAAGACGAAAGCTTATGTGATGGATAAGTTGAAAGAGTATGGTCTGGATCCGGTTGAATGTGGAGAAGGAGTTACGGCAACGCTTGGAAATGGTGGAAAAGTTCTTCTTCTGCGTGCAGATATGGACGGACTTCCGATGCCGGAGGAAAGCGGCGAACCATTTGCGTGTCCGACAGGAAAGACGGCACATACCTGCGGACATGATTTTCATGTAGCAATGCTTTTGAGTGCGGCAAGGATTTTGAAAGAGCAGGAAAGTGAGCTGAAGGGAACAGTGAAATTTATGTTTCAGCCGGCGGAAGAGACGTTTCAGGGAAGCGAGAATATGATCGAGCATGGGATTCTTGAGAATCCAAAGGTAGATGCAGCACTTGCATATCATGTATCTCCGGGAAAGATGCCGGTCGGACTTTTTATGTATAATGATAAAGGCACGATGATGTATTCTGTTGATGGGTTTAAAATCACGGTCAAAGGGAAAGGTTCTCACGGAGCTTATCCGCATGCAGGGATAGATCCGATCAACATTGGGGTGCACATTCATCTCGCATTGCAGGAGCTGATTGCCAGAGAGACAGATCCGGCGCATGCATGCGTCCTGACGATTGGACAGTTTAAGGCCGGTGAGGCAGCAAATATTATCCCGGAGACAGCAGTTCTTCAGGGAACAATTCGTACAAATAATACGAAAGAGCGTAAACTTCTTGTTCGTCGAATGAAAGAAGTGGCAGAGAAGACTGCAGACGTATATAATGGAAGTGTAGAAATCGAGATGATCTCCGAAGTTCCGCCGTTGATCTGTGATCCGGCATTGACAGATGAGATGATCGGATATATGAAAGAGATGGATATTCCGGGTCTTACTCCGGTTCCGGATGTGAGTGCAAGTGCATCGGAAGATTTTGCAGTGATCGCAGAGAAAGTTCCGAGTACATTTATGTATCTCTCAGCTGGTTATACGGATGAGCGGGGAACTTATCCGGCACACAATCCGAAGGTGCAGTTTAATGAAGATGTCTGCCCGATCGGTGTGGCATGCCTGGCTCAGTGTGCCGTAAAGTGGCTGGAGAGTCATCAGGAATAAGAAATAAAATACAAAATTAAGAGAAGAAATAAGAATACGATTGGAGAGCGATATGAGCATATTAAATGTAGAACACCTGACACATGGATTTGGAGACCGTGCAATCTTCAATGATGTGTCATTCCGACTTTTGAAAGGAGAACACATAGGTCTTGTCGGAGCCAATGGAGAGGGTAAATCCACCTTTATGAGCATTGTTACAGGAAAAATGCTGCCGGATGAAGGGAAGGTTGAGTGGTCAAAGAATGTGCATGCAGGTTATCTGGATCAGCATGCAGTTCTTGAGAAAGGAATGACGATCCGTCAGGCTCTGAAATCCGCATTTGATCCACTCCTTCAGAAAGAACAGAGGATGAATGAGATCTGTGATATGCTTGGAACAGCAGATGAGGAAGAAATGAATGCGCTGATGGAAGAACTTGGTACAATCCAGGACGAACTGACGCTGCATGATTTCTATACAATCGATGCGAAGGTAGAAGAGGTTGCGCGTGCACTTGGATTACTTGATCTTGGACTGGACAGGGATGTGACAGACTTAAGTGGTGGACAGAGAACGAAAGTACTTCTTGCAAAACTTCTTCTTGAGAAGCCGGACATCCTGCTCCTGGACGAGCCGACAAACTATCTGGATGAGGAGCATATCGCATGGCTGAAACGTTATCTTCTGGACTACGAGAATGCATTTATCCTCATTTCACATGATATTCCGTTCTTAAATGAAGTTGTGAATATTATTTATCATATGGAAAATCAGGAATTGAACCGTTATGTAGGTGATTATGATCATTTCCAGGAAGTTTATGCGGTGAAGAAAGCACAGCTGGAAGCGGCTTACCGCCGTCAGCAGCAGGAAATCAGTGAGTTGAAGGACTTTGTAGCAAGAAATAAAGCTCGTGTGTCTACAAGAAATATGGCAATGTCCCGTCAGAAAAAGCTGGATAAGATGGATGTGATCGAGCTTGCGGCAGAAAGACCAAAGCCGGAATTCCATTTCAAATATGGAAGAACTCCTGGTAAGATGCTTTTCGAGACGAAGGATCTTGTGACGGGATATGATGAACCGTTATCCAAGCCGTTGAATTTCTCTATGGAACGTGGACAGAAGATCGCGCTCGTTGGAACAAACGGTATCGGAAAAACTACACTGTTGAAAAGTATTCTTGGATTGATTCCTTCCTTATCGGGAAGTGTTGAGCTTGGAGATAACCTTGAACTTGGGTATTTCGAGCAGGAAGTAAAGGGAGAAAATCGCAACAGCTGTATTGAAGAACTGTGGCAGGAATTTCCTTCTTATACACAGTATCAGGTGCGTTCCGCACTTGCAAAATGCGGACTCACAACGAAGCATATCGAAAGTCAGGTGCGTGTGCTCAGCGGAGGTGAGCAGGCGAAGGTGCGTCTCTGTAAGCTGCTGAACAGAGATACGAACTTCCTTCTCCTTGATGAGCCTACCAATCACCTTGATGTGGATGCGAAGGATTCATTGAAACAGGCACTTCAGGAATACAAAGGAAGTATTCTTTTGATCTGTCATGAACCAGAATTTTATCAGGATGTGGTTGATGAAGTGTGGGATATGAGCCAGTGGACAACAAAAGTATTCTAAAAAATTGCACAAATAAAACTGTATATGAATTATGCAATAATCACGAAAATGTTTGAAAATTTAAAAACCTCTTAAAATTATACTGAAAAAATGTTATACTACACACGTAGAGTCTGTTATAAAAAAGGGCAGTACATTGTGGACAACAGCAGTGTAAGTGAAAAGAACAGGAGGTTTTAGAAATGCTCAGCAGAGGAGACGCAGTTGTATATAAGTGCAGAGGAGTGTACAAGGTAGAAGAAGTAGGGAAACTGGATTTTTCATTTGTGGACGGTAAAAAAGATTACTATACATTACAATCTATAGACAATCAGAGAGATAAGGCGTATGTTCCGATTGATGACGATAAGAACATCCGTCGTCCGGTGAGTGAGCAGAAAGCGAAGGAACTGCTGGACAAGCTTACAGAGGTTGATGTGTTGAATGTAAAGAATGAAAAGTACAGAGAACAGGAATACAAGGAGTGTATCTCAAGCTTCTGTCCTGAGAACTGGGTCAAAGTGTTGAAGACATTGTATAGCCGAACGAAACGAAGAGGCAGTATGACAAGCATGGATAAGAAATATCAGATGCTTCTGGAACATGCCCTTTCAAGTGAGATGAATTATGTTCTGGGAATCCCGGCAGGCGAGATGACAGAACTGATAAAAAAGAGTGAATAGTTGTTAGAAATTAATACAAGGCGGTCTGCAGTGTTAGGAAAAACAGAGCTTTTCCCACAATAGCTGTCGGGCATGGACTTGCGAAAAAATCATGTGCATGATATACTTCTCCTGAATCTATTATTTTAGGAGAAGTTTTTCGTTTTTTTCTGGTAGATTGTCAAGAAAGCGAACGTACCGAAAGGAGAACAACAATGAAGATGCTGTCGATTGAGCAGGAACTTAAGAGCAACTCTTATCCAGGGAGAGGAATTATTATTGGTAAAAGCCCGGATGGAAAGAAGGCTGTCACTGCCTATTTTATTATGGGACGCAGTGAGAACAGTAGAAACCGTGTGTTTGTAGAGGACGGAGAGGGAATCCGTACACAGGCATTTGATCCATCGAAGCTTACAGACCCAAGTCTGATTATTTACGCACCGGTCAGAGTGTTGGGCAATAAGACGATCGTAACGAACGGAGATCAGACAGATACGATTTATGAAGGAATGGATAAGCAGCTTACTTTTGAGCAGTCTCTTCGTTCCAGAGAATTCGAGCCGGACGGCCCGAACTACACACCACGTATTTCTGGTGTGATGCATATTGAAAATGGCAATTTCAATTATGCAATGTCAATCCTGAAGAGCAACAACGGAAACCCGGACAGCTGCAACAGATATACTTTTGCATACGAGAATCCGGCAGCAGGTGAAGCTCATTTTATTCACACTTATATGCATGATGGCAACCCGCTTCCAAGTTTCGAGGGAGAACCGAAACTGGTAGAGGCAATGGACAACATGGAAGAGTTTGCAGACCTTCTGTGGAACAGCCTGAATGAGGAAAACAAAGTGTCATTATTTGTCCGTTACATTGATATCGAGACAGGTAACTATGAGACAAAGATCGTGAATAAGAACAAATAAGGAGCGTAAAGACAGATGAAAGAATTAGAATTGAAATACGGATGTAACCCGAACCAGAAACCTTCAAGAATTTATATGAATGATGACAGAGAGCTTCCAATTAAGGTACTCAGTGGACGTCCTGGATACATTAACTTCCTGGATGCGTTCAATGGATGGCAGCTGGTATCAGAACTGAAGAAAGCGACAGGACTTCCGGCCGCAACTTCATTCAAGCATGTATCACCGGCAGGAGCGGCTGTTGGTCTTCCGCTGTCAGAGACACTGGCGAAGATTTACTGGGTAGATGATCTTGGAGAACTTTCTCCACTTGCATGTGCTTATGCAAGAGCGCGTGGCGCAGACCGTATGTCTTCTTTCGGTGATTTTATTTCTCTGTCTGACGTCTGTGACGTTGATACAGCGCGCCTGATCAAGAGAGAGGTATCTGATGGAGTGATCGCACCGGGATATGAGCCGGAGGCACTCGAGATTCTGAAACAGAAGAAAAAAGGAAATTACAATATCATTCAGATCGATCCGGATTATGTGCCGGCACCATTGGAGCACAAAGAAGTATTTGGAATCACATTTGAGCAGGGAAGAAATGAACTGAATATCGATAAAGATTTCTTCTCTAATGTGGTGACTGATGCGAAAGAGATCCCGGATGCAGCGAAGATCGATCTTGCTATTTCCATGATCACATTGAAATATACACAGTCTAACTCTGTATGTTATGTAAAAGATGGACAGGCAATCGGAATCGGTGCCGGACAGCAGTCAAGAATCCACTGTACACGTCTTGCAGGACAGAAGGCAGATAACTGGTGGCTGCGTCAGAATCCGAAGGTGCTTGGACTTCAGTTCAAGGATGGAATCGGCCGTGCTGACAGAGATAATGCGATTGATCTCTACATCGGAGAAGAGTATATGGATGTTCTTGCAGATGGTGTCTGGGAGAATACATTTAAGGTGAAACCGGAAGTATTTACAAGAGAAGAGAAGAGAGCATGGCTGGATCAGCTGACAGGTGTTGCGCTTGGTTCAGATGCATTCTTCCCATTCGGTGATAATATTGAGCGTGCACATAAGAGCGGTGTAACTTATATTGCACAGCCAGGTGGATCTGTGCGTGATGATAATGTAATTGCTACATGTAACAAATACGGTATGGCAATGGCATTTACAGGAATCCGTCTGTTCCATCATTAGAATTTTAAGATAAGATGATAAAAGAACCGGGACTTTTGGTGAAGAACCGGCGGTATAGAAAGGCTGAAATATTATGGTGATAGAGACAAGAAGCCCGGAAGAGACATTTGCAGTCGGTAAAAGTCTTGGTGAAAAAGCATTCCCAGGTCAGGTATTAACCCTGACCGGGGATCTTGGAGTTGGGAAAACGGTCTTTACTCAGGGACTTGCAGAAGGACTTGGGATTGAAGAACCGGTGAATAGTCCGACATTTACCATCGTTCAGGTTTATGAAGAAGGGCGTCTGCCCTTCTATCATTTTGATGTCTACAGAATTGGCGACATTGAAGAGATGGACGAGGTGGGATTTGAAGAATACGTGATGGGAGAAGGTGTCTCACTGATCGAGTGGGCGAATCTGATTGAAGAGATTCTTCCGGAACGCCGGACAAATATTCTGATCGAAAAGGATCTGACACAGGGATTTGATTATCGTCGGATCACAATCGAGGAACAATAACCGAAAAAATTAGAAGAATGGAACAAAGAGAGGCTGTTGATATAGAGAACATTTTTACAGCAGCTGACAGAGGAAGGAAGCAAGAGCATGAGAGTATTGGCAATAGACAGCTCAGGACTGACAGCAACGGTTGCAGTCGTTGAGGATGAACAGACAATTGCGGAGTATACCGTGAATTATAAAAAGACACATTCGCAGACACTTCTGCCAATGATTGATGAAGTGAAGAAGATGATCGATCTGGATCTGTCCAGTATTGATGCGATTGCTGTGTCAGGAGGACCGGGGTCTTTTACCGGACTTAGAATCGGATCTGCTACTGCGAAAGGACTGGGACTTGCTCTTGGAAAACCTCTGATCCATGTTCCGACAGTGGATGCACTGGCCTATAATGTTTATGGATGTGGCGACCTGATCTGTCCGATCATGGATGCCAGAAGAAAACAGGTTTATACAGGATTATATTCATTTTCACATGAAGTGAAAGACGGAACACATTTGACAGAAGCTGTGTTTCAGGTAGAAGAACAACAGATGGCGATAGCTGTAGAAGAGTTGATCGGTAAGCTGAATGCTTATAAACGTCCGGTTGTATTTTTAGGAGACGGAGTACCGGTGTATCGTCAGATGCTTGAAGAGGGACTTGAAGTCCCATATTCATTTGCCCCATCCTACATGAACCGTCAGAGAGCGGCTGTAGTGGGAGCACTTGGTATTGCGTATTATTATGCAGGAAAATATGAGACAGCAGAGGCACATAAGCCGGATTATCTGCGTGTGTCTCAGGCAGAGCGCGAACGTGCGCAGCGTGAAAAGGAAGCAAAGACAGAAGTACGTGAGATGACGATCGAAGACGGTGCTGTAGTTGCTGAGATTGAGCATCAGTCATTTAGCGATGCTTGGAGCGAGAAGGCGATTTTAGAGACATTGGAACAGAATAACAGTGTCTGTTTTGTTGCGGAGAAAGCAGGAAAACGGGTAGGATATCTGCTTGGATATACTGCAGTTGATGAAATGGAGATCGCAAGAATCGCAGTGATCGATGAGATGAAACGTCAGGGGATCGGCCATGCGTTAATGGAAACTTTGCAGGCGTGGAGTAAAGAACATCAGATTGCAAAGGTTCTGCTGGATGTAAGAGAGAGTAATCAGGCAGCAGGAGCATTTTATGCAAGAGAAGGGTTCGTAAAAGATGGAGTCCGCAAAGAGTTCTATCAGGATCCGAAGGAAGATGCAGTACTGATGAGTCTGGAGATAGACAAATAACCAGCAGTTTCCAGTGGAAATTGCGAAAACTGTTTTGTATAATTGAGGCGTAACAAAGGAAGAAAACAGGAATCTTCTGTTTTTGTAAATTACAATGGTGAGTACAACATAATTGCTGCTCACAGGAGGAAAACGTATGCGCCAGTATCAGTTGAAAGAAACAAAAGAAATTACGAAAATTATTTGTAACCGGTGTGGAAAAGAAACAAAAGTTGTGAGTGGGATTCCGAAAAGAGAGATGCTTCATGTAGAGCATACCTGGGGCTATTTTTCAGGAAAAGATGGAGAAAGCTGCAGCTTTGATCTGTGCGAGGAGTGTTTTGATGAAATTACAAAGGGGTTCCTCATTCCAACCGAATGTAAAGATGAATGAAAGAGTCTGGTTTGCAGTTTCAGGCAAACCGTAATGGACCAGAAGATAGAGGAATGTTATGTTAGATGTATGTTTGCTTGGAAGTGGCGGGATGATGCCGCTTCCTTATCGTTTCCTTACGTCCTTAATGACAAGGTTTAACGGAAGCAGTCTGATGATTGACTGTGGAGAAGGAACGCAGGTGGCAGTAAAAGAAAAAGGATGGAGTTTTAAACCAATCGATGTGATCTGTTTTACTCATTATCATGGAGATCATATTAGTGGGCTGCCTGGGCTTCTGCTTACAATGGGAAATGCAGACCGCAGGGAACCGTTGACACTGATCGGACCGAAAGGACTGGAACGTGTTGTTAGTTGTCTGCGCGTAATTGCACCGGAATTGCCGTTCCCGATCATTTATCAGGAGATTCAGGGAGCGGAGCAGACATTTGAGTTAAATGGATACCGGCTGAAAGCATTTCGTGTGAACCATAATGTACTTTGTTATGGTTACACAATTGAAATTGACCGCGCCGGTAAGTTCGATGTGGAACGTGCCCGTGCAAATGAGATTCCACAGAAATATTGGAGTCGTCTGCAGAATGGAGAGACTGTTGAAAGTGAAATGGGAATTCTGACACCGGATATGGTACTCGGTCCACAGAGAAAAGGAATTAAGCTGACTTATACAACGGATACAAGACCGACAGATTCGATTCGTGAGAATGCGAAAGATTCTGATCTTTTCATCTGCGAAGGTATGTATGGAGAGAAAGAGAAGGCAGCGAAGGCAGTAGAGTACAAGCATATGACATTTTATGAAGCAGCAGAACTGGCGAAAGAAGCGAATGTTGGCGAGATGTGGCTGACACATTATAGCCCGTCACTTACAAAGCCGGAACATTATATGAATGATGTGAGAAAGATATTCCCTCGGGCGAAAGCCGGAAAGGATGGAATGTCTGTTGATCTGATGTTTGAAGATTGAGAGGGATAGAAAATGAGTGAAAGCAAAGATGTTAATATACTGGCGATCGAAAGTTCCTGTGATGAGACAGCGGCAGCAGTAGTTCGAAACGGAAGAGAAGTACGCTCAAATATTATTTCTTCTCAGATCGATCTGCATAAATTATACGGTGGTGTTGTGCCGGAAATCGCATCCAGAAAGCATATTGAGAAGATTAATCAGGTTATTGAAGAGGCGCTTAGCGAAGCAGGGACAACATTAGATGAAATTGACGCAATCGGTGTAACTTATGGACCGGGGCTTGTAGGAGCCCTGCTTGTTGGCGTGGCCGAAGCGAAAGCAATCGCATGGGCGAAAGATATTCCGCTTGTCGGAGTGCATCATATTGAGGGGCACATTTCAGCAAATTATATTGAACACCCAGATCTTGAGCCACCGTTTGTGTGTCTTGTTGCGTCCGGCGGACATACACATCTTGTATGTGTGAAAGAGTATGGAAAGTATGAGATCCTTGGAAGAACCAGAGATGATGCGGCGGGGGAAGCTTATGACAAAGTGGCTCGTGCGATCGGACTTGGTTATCCGGGCGGTCCAAAGATTGACCGTATTGCCAAAGAAGGGAATCCGGATGCAATCCAGTTCCCGAAGGCAAAGGTGAATGATGCAGAGTATGATTTTAGTTTCAGTGGACTGAAATCAGCTGTACTGAATTATATTAATGGCTGTAAGATGAAAGGGGAAACTTTCGATCCTGCAGACCTTGCAGCATCTTTCCAGAAGGCAGTAGTAGAAGTTCTTGTGGGGAATTCAATGCGTGCGGCAGAAAAACTTGGTATGAAAAAATTCGCGATCGCAGGTGGTGTTGCATCGAACTCTGCTTTGCGTGTGGCAATGGAAGAGGCTTGTGAGAAACGTGGAATGAAATTCTACCGCCCGTCACCGATTTACTGTACAGATAATGCGGCAATGATTGGAGCGGCGGCTTATTATGAGTATCTTGCAGGAACTCGTTCGGGATGGGATTTGAATGCTGTGCCGAACCTGAAGCTTGGAGAGAGATAGAAATGAATAAGTGGAAAACGAAAAGTTATCCACACGATTCTTTGAATTGTAATGAGATATGAACAGGATTTTGCGATGAGTTGTGAATAACTTTGCAAAATCCTGTATTTAATGTGAATAACAGGAGAGAAAAATGGAGAAGAAATATTGTACAGCGGTTGTTCTTGCCGGCGGAAGTGGAAAAAGAATGGGGACAAAAGTTCATAAACAGTACTTGATGCTGAAAGGCTATCCTGTACTTTATTATTCTCTGAAAGCATTTCAGGATTCTGCGTGGATTGATGAGATCGTTCTTGTCAGTGGCGCAGGGGAAGAAGAATACTGCCAAAAGGAAATCGTAGAGAAATACGGTTTTTCTAAAGTGCGTAAAATCGTAGCAGGAGGTGCAGAACGTTATAATTCTGTCTGGAATGGTCTGCAGCAGATTACAGAAAAAAAAGGATTCGTATATATTCATGACGGGGCAAGACCGTTTGTGGATGATGCGATGATTGAGCGTGCTTATCATTGTGTAGAAGAAACAAAAGCATGTGTTGCCGGCATGCCTGTAAAGGATACGATTAAAGTTGTAGATGAAAAGAATTATGTGAAAGGCACACCGGAGCGAAAAACACTCTGGCTTGTCCAGACACCGCAGGTTTTTGACGTTCATCTGATCAAAGAGGCTTATCAGAAACTGATTGATGAGAAAATTGAAAATGCGACAGACGATGCAATGGTAGTAGAGCAGATGATGGATCATGCTGTGAAATTATATTCCGGCGCATATGAGAATATAAAAATAACAACACCGGAGGATCTTCTTGTGGCAGAAACATTCCTGTAGGAATATGCAAGGGGATTCAAGAAAAGAGGGGGATTTTTCGATGCTGTAAAGCGTGGAAAAAGCCCCAAAAATCAAGGAAAACAAAGAAAGTTAAAAAAATGTGAAAAAAATGAAAAAAAGGTGTTGACATTTAGGTCTACCTTATGATAAGATTATCAGCGTCGCAAGTGAAACGACAACAACTTAATAAGAATTGCTAATCGGCAATGATTAGGTATTATGGAGAGGTATCGAAGTGGTCATAACGAGGCGGTCTTGAAAACCGTTTGTCCGAAAGGGCGCGTGGGTTCGAATCCCACCCTCTCCGTTTTTTATGGAGAAGTACCCAAGCTGGCCGAAGGGGCTCCCCTGGAAAGGGAGTAGGTCGTTAGTAGCGGCGCGAGGGTTCAAATCCCTCCTTCTCCGTTTGTTTTATGAAAACTCATAAAACTTTTTGAAAAAGTTCTTGACAAACAAAAACGGCTGTGTTAATATAAATAAGCTGTCGCTTGAAAAGAACGACACAAACAAAGAACCTTGATAACTGAACAATAGACAACAACAACCCTTGAAAATTTCTTTAAGAGAAGATTTTTAAGAACGGTTTTTAAACAAACCAAAACAACAGTAAAAAGGGAAGAATTAGCTAGTTAGTTGGTTCTGAACTGGATACAAACACTTTTAACGAGAGTTTGATCCTGGCTCAGGATGAACGCTGGCGGCGTGCTTAACACATGCAAGTCGAACGAAGCACCTTGATTTGATTCTTCGGATGAAGATCCTGGTGACTGAGTGGCGGACGGGTGAGTAACGCGTGGGTAACCTGCCTCATACAGGGGGATAACAGTTAGAAATGACTGCTAATACCGCATAAGACCACAGCACCGCATGGTGCAGGGGTAAAAACTCCGGTGGTATGAGATGGACCCGCGTCTGATTAGGTAGTTGGTGGGGTAACGGCCTACCAAGCCGACGATCAGTAGCCGACCTGAGAGGGTGACCGGCCACATTGGGACTGAGACACGGCCCAAACTCCTACGGGAGGCAGCAGTGGGGAATATTGCACAATGGGGGAAACCCTGATGCAGCGACGCCGCGTGAGCGAAGAAGTATTTCGGTATGTAAAGCTCTATCAGCAGGGAAGAAAATGACGGTACCTGACTAAGAAGCACCGGCTAAATACGTGCCAGCAGCCGCGGTAATACGTATGGTGCAAGCGTTATCCGGATTTACTGGGTGTAAAGGGAGCGTAGACGGAGTGGCAAGTCTGATGTGAAAACCCGGGGCTCAACCCCGGGACTGCATTGGAAACTGTCAATCTGGAGTACCGGAGAGGTAAGCGGAATTCCTAGTGTAGCGGTGAAATGCGTAGATATTAGGAGGAACACCAGTGGCGAAGGCGGCTTACTGGACGGTAACTGACGTTGAGGCTCGAAAGCGTGGGGAGCAAACAGGATTAGATACCCTGGTAGTCCACGCCGTAAACGATGACTACTAGGTGTCGGGCAGCAAAGCTATTCGGTGCCGCAGCAAACGCAATAAGTAGTCCACCTGGGGAGTACGTTCGCAAGAATGAAACTCAAAGGAATTGACGGGGACCCGCACAAGCGGTGGAGCATGTGGTTTAATTCGAAGCAACGCGAAGAACCTTACCTGCTCTTGACATCTCCCTGACCGGCAAGTAATGTTGCCTTTCCTTCGGGACAGGGATGACAGGTGGTGCATGGTTGTCGTCAGCTCGTGTCGTGAGATGTTGGGTTAAGTCCCGCAACGAGCGCAACCCCTATCTTCAGTAGCCAGCGGTTTGGCCGGGCACTCTAGAGAGACTGCCAGGGATAACCTGGAGGAAGGTGGGGATGACGTCAAATCATCATGCCCCTTATGAGCAGGGCTACACACGTGCTACAATGGCGTAAACAAAGGGAGGCAGAACCGCGAGGTCGAGCAAATCCCAAAAATAACGTCTCAGTTCGGATTGTAGTCTGCAACTCGACTACATGAAGCTGGAATCGCTAGTAATCGCGAATCAGAATGTCGCGGTGAATACGTTCCCGGGTCTTGTACACACCGCCCGTCACACCATGGGAGTCAGTAACGCCCGAAGTCAGTGACCCAACCGTAAGGAGGGAGCTGCCGAAGGTGGGACCGATAACTGGGGTGAAGTCGTAACAAGGTAGCCGTATCGGAAGGTGCGGCTGGATCACCTCCTTTCTAAGGAAGAAAGAAGTAAAGCGTTTGACTGTTGTCTATTGTTGGGTTATCAAGTAACCTAAAGCTTTTGGTGGCGATGCGCTTAGGGGTAACACCCGTTCCCATCCCGAACACGATGGTAAAGACCTAAGCGGCCGATGGTACTGCACTGGAGACGGTGTGGGAGAGTAGGTGGCCGCCAAATTAAAAAGAAAATAAACCGAGAGGTTCTGTGATAAAGCTGGTCTTCACCAGTGATCAGAGTTTAAAAGAAAACTTTTAGTCTCTGATGACTGATGAAAAAAGTCAGTCAGGATGAGGAACTGAATAAGAACTTCATCTTTATGTACCTTGAAAACTGCATATAGTAAAAATCAATAGATTTAGATAAATATCTAATCAAGACATCCGAGG
>CAKRDD010000029.1 GCA_934309345.1 uncultured Mediterraneibacter sp.
AATTTTATTATATCTTATTTTGGAACTTTTTCTTATAATAACATCATCAAGAAAAACAAAGACAAGTAATCATAAAAGGAGGATTCGATTATGAAAAAGAAAAAGATTCTTGCACTTGTACTTGCAGCTTCAATGGCAGGCGGAATGCTTGCAGGATGTGGAAGCACATCAGGCGGAGATGAAACAGCAAAAGGAGATAAGTCATCCGGAAAAGTTTATTATCTGAATTTTAAACCAGAGCAGGCTGACCAGTGGGTAGAACTTGCTAAAGAGTACACAGATGAGACAGGCGTTCAGGTTGATGTACAGACAGCTGCATCAGGAACTTATGAGTCACAGCTGAAATCAGAGATGGCAAAAGACGAGGCACCAACATTGTTCCAGGTAAACGGACCGGT
Organism: uncultured Mediterraneibacter sp.; assembly: GCA_934309345.1. Classification (GTDB taxonomy): domain Bacteria; phylum Bacillota; class Clostridia; order Lachnospirales; family Lachnospiraceae; genus Mediterraneibacter. Next base: position 399 of record CAKRDD010000029.1, read on the forward strand.
TGGACTTGCTACATGGAAAGATTATTGCTATGACCTTTCAGGAAGCGATATTTACAAAGACGTTGAGTCTGATGATTATGTATTAAAAGATGGTGATGCAGTAGACGGAATCGCTTATGTTATCGAGACTTATGGTCTGATCTACAACAAGGCACTTCTGAACAAATACTTCGAACTGCCGGATGCAAGCATCAAATCAATTGATGAGCTGAATAACTTCCAGGCACTTAAGACAGCAGCAGAAGAGATTCAGGCACATAAAGATGATCTTGGAGTAGAAGGAGCTTTCACTTCAGCAGGAATGGATTCTTCTTCTGACTGGAGATTCAAGACACACCTTGCAAACCTGCCAATCTACTATGAGTACAAGGCAGACGGAATTGATACTACAGATGCTATCAAGGGAACATACCTTGACAACTACAAACAGATCTGGGATCTGTATCTGAACAACTCCACATGTGAGCCATCCATGATCTCTTCTAAGACAGGAGATGACGCAGCAAGTGAATTTGCACTTGGTGAAGCAGTATTCTATCAGAATGGTACATGGGCTTACAATGATATCAAAGATAACGAAGTAGCAGAGGAAGATATGGGAATGCTTCCAATCTACATCGGAGTTGACGGAGAAGAGAATCAGGGACTTTGTACAGGATCAGAGAACTACTGGTGTGTAAACAAAAACGCTTCTGAAGAAGATATTCAGGCAACACTTGATTTCATGAAATGGGTAGTTGAGAGCGACGAAGGTCGTGACATGCTGGCTAACGAGATGGGATTTGTAACACCGTTCACAACATTCTCAGATTACCTTCCGGACAACCCGCTTGTAAAAGCAAACGCTGAGTACACAGAGGCTGGAAAGACACCAGTAAGTTGGAACTTTACAACAATGCCATCTGAGAACTGGAAGAACAATGTTGGTGGTGCTCTCCTGAAATACGCACAGGGCACAGGTTCATGGGACGATGTTAAGACAGCATTCGTTGATGGATGGGCTGAAGAATACGCAGCAGCAAACGAATAAAAAAGACTTTTCACAGAACCGGCAGATAAAAAGGCTGTGAAATAGTGAAAATATCATGCAGCCTGCCAACGAGAATACCGGGGCAGGCTGAAATTATGTAATTAGAAATGTAAAAAGCAAAGGTGCAGAAATGCTTTTTACAGAAAGAGAGACAGGAGGAGAAGAACATGCAAAAAGCAATAAAAAGATATTTTCCGGTATTTGTATTGCCGACGCTGATTGCATTCACGATAGGTTTCCTTGCACCATTTGTGTTAGGTGTATATCTTTCGTTCTGCAAATTCACAACGGTAACAGATGCCAGATTTATTGGACTTGGCAACTATGCAAAGATACTGGGAGATGGGGATTTTCTTCACTCTCTCTGGTTCACCGCATTATTTACGATTGTAACAGTATTACTGATCAACATTTTTGCATTTGCGGTAGCAATGCTTTTGACAAAGAAGATTAAAGGAACTAATATTTTCCGTACTGTATTCTTTATGCCAAACCTGATCGGCGGTATCGTACTTGGATATGTATGGCAGCTGTTATTAAACGGTATTCTGGCACATTTCCAGAAGACACTTACCTATTCTTCAAAATACGGCTTCTGGGGATTGGTTATCCTGATGCTCTGGCAGCAGGTTGGATACATGATGATCATCTACATCTCAGGAATCCAGAATATTCCTGGAGAGCTGATTGAGGCAGCGCAGATTGACGGAGCGAATAAAGTACAGCTTTTAAGATATGTTACAATTCCGATGGTTATGCCATCCATCACAATCTGTACTTTCCTGACACTTACAAACGGATTCAAACTTTTCGACCAGAACCTTGCATTGACAAACGGTGGACCGGACAAGATGTCAGAAATGCTTGCCCTGAACATCTATAATACATTCTATGGAAGAACCGGTTGGGAAGGCGTTGGACAGGCAAAAGCAGTTATCTTCTTCATTATTGTAGGAGTGATCGCATTGATCCAGAATAAAATGACAACATCAAAGGAGGTGCAGCAGTAATGAATAAAAAAGTGAAACATGGAACATTATTAACCATCATTTTTACAGTACTCAGTCTGCTGTATGTGTATCCGATTATACTGGTATTTATCAACTCCTTTAAGAAAAAAGCCTATATCAGTAAAGCACCGTTCAAGATACCGACCGGAAAGATGTATGTCGGATTAGAGAACTATATCCGTGGTATTAAACAGACAGGATTGATCCAGGCATTTGGATGGAGCTTATTTATCACAATCTTCTCGGTAGCAGTGATCATCTTATGTTGCTCCATGTGTGCATGGTATATCTGTCGCGTGAAGACAAAATTTACGAAGATCTTTTACATGCTTTGCCTGTTTGCAATGATCGTACCATTCCAGATGGAAATGTTTACATTATCTAAGATTGCAAATATGCTTCATATGGGAAATCCGTGGGGACTGATTGTAATCTACCTTGGATTTGGTGCAGGACTTTCCGTCTTTATGTTCACCGGATTCATGAAATCCATTCCGCTGGAAATCGAAGAAGCAGCAATGATCGATGGATGTACACCGATCCAGACATTCTTCAAAGTTGTACTTCCGATTGCAAAGCCGACTTGTGTAACAGTTACAATTCTTCAGGCAATGTGGATCTGGAACGACTATCTGCTTCCATCACTTGTATTGGATCAGAGAAAATATAAGACAGTGCCGATGGCAGTCCAGTATCTGAAAGGTGGATACGGATCAGTTGATATGGGAGCAATGATGGGAACTCTGGTTCTTGCAATTGTGCCGATCATCATCTTCTACCTGTTCTGCCAGAGATATATTATCGAAGGTGTTGTAGCAGGAGCAGTTAAAGGCTAGTTACGGTTCACTCCCGTGTCAATCACTACGCTGATTGACACGGAGGATGCGTGTTTTGACTTGAATGCATCTCGCCCCATCGCCAAAGGCGATTTAAAATGGCGAGATGCGTTGCTGGTCGCACATCGTGTGAACAGTAACAAAGGCTAGTCTAGACATTGTCTAAAAGATGAATTAAAATAGAATCATAAAACTAAAAAAAGACAGCAGAGAGTGAGAGATCATTCCCTGCTGTTTTCGGACGTTATAAAAGGAATAATGAAAATATAAAGTGAGCGTGTGGGAGGCGCGGGGGAATGATTACAATATTAATCGTAGATGATGAAAAACTGGAGAGAAGGGGAATCCGCTTTCTGTTAAAGAGGGAGGAAGGAGAATTCCAGATCCTGGAAGCAGCGAATGGAAAGGATGCACTCGGAGTATTAGCCTCTAATCATGTAGATATTTTATTTTCGGATGTAAAGATGCCTTACATGAATGGTCTGGAACTGACGAAAGCTGTACGAGAAGATCATCCGGAGATGGAAATCGTGATTTTCAGCGGATATAATGATTTTTCCTACGCGAGAGAGGCTCTGCGATATGGTGTCGTGGATTATGTCCTAAAGCCGGTCGATCCGAATGAATTTCATAAGACCTTTCAACGAGTGATGGAAAATATCTCATCTAAGGAAGAGAAGCAAAAGCAGCAGAACAGAAAAGAAGATTATCTTAAGAAATACTTCTTACTGAGATATCTATATTCAGGAAAAGAAGAGGATTTTGTTCAACTTGAGAAATTAACGGATGAAACAGAAGACGATGTTTCACAGTTTTCGCGCATGGTTCTTGTCAGTGCATCCAATGGATTTTTCGAGACGGAGGAGGAACATTTTCTGACAAGTCTGAAGGAAGAGGTGCAGAGAGAATTTTATTATGTGAATCTGAATTCAAATGAGTCCATCTTTCTGTTTATGGAGAAGTATACAGATTACCATGTGGTTGTAGAGAAAATGTATCGGTTCTTTGCACATCAGTTTGACAGTGAATGTTATTTTGCGGTCAGTGAAGAAATTGAGAATAGAAAGAATCTGGCAGAGGAGTTTAAAGCCCTCGAAGGAATGCTGGAAGAGCAGTTCTACCAGCCACATCAGCATTTATTTTTTCACGGAGAAAAGCAGGAAGAGAAGAAAGCAGATCCGGCAGAAGATTCTGAAATCATGGAACAGATCACGAATGATATTCAATATAAAGATTTGCCACATCTTCGTCAGGATTTTCAGAGACTGGAAGATAAATACCGTGCCAATAAACAGTTTTCAGATATGTATGTAAAGTTTGTATTTTCCGGAATTTTAAAAGAATTGCTTGATCAGATGGATGGAATAGATGAGAAAATGCTTTCGAAGAGAGTGGATCGGTTATATCGTTGCAAAAACCTGAAGAATGTGATTGCTATAGTAGACGAAGCACTTCAGGAATATGAACACTGTATACAGGAACAGGAAGACGGATTCCGTTCAGAGATTACAAAAGTAAAAAGTTACATTTATCATCACTACCAGGAGAGGAATCTTGGAGCAGAGACGCTTTCTGCAATGGTATTTCTTTCTCCCGGATATTTAAGTGCTGTTTTCAAAGAAGAAACGGGAGTGACACTGAACCGCTTTATCCGTGAAGTGCGAATGGAAAAGGCGAAAGAACTTCTTGAGACAACAAATATGAAAATCTCCCAAATTGCGAAAGAAGTAGGATTCTCCAATAACTCCTACTTCTGCAGAAGTTTCCGGGAGTTTTTCGGAGATACACCGGAAGCTTGCAGGAAAGGAATAGAGGCGGATGAAAAAACAAATACGGAAACTGCTCCATCGATTTGAAAATCTGAAATTCCGTTATAAACTGTCAGTTTTGATGCTGATTGCAGGATTAGTGCCGGTTGGATTCCTCGCTTTTTCTATGCAGTATGGCATGATGAACCAGTTGAGAGAAAAGGAACAGTATAACCTGGAAAAAATACTGGAGCAGTCGGTGAACTCAATTGAGAACCAGTCACAGATTTATGAAAATCTGGTCGATTATTTATCCTATTCGCAAAGTCTCAGGAATATTTTCGATACGGAAATGGAATCAGATTATGAGAAATATTTGAAATATGTGAAAGTAGCCGATCCGCTGCTTCAGATGCCGACCATCTATCACAAAGAGATCCAGAGTATTACATTATATTCGGATAATATTGAAGTGGCACATGGAGATACACTTCTTCCAATGGCAGAGGCAGAGAAACAGCAGTGGTATTCCAGACTAAACGAGGGAACGCTGATGCAGTGGAGTATTACCCGCGGTGGGAATAAATCCATCATTGCCAGCCGGAAATTCTATGACAATGATACGATCAAAGCAGTGCTTGAGATGCGTCTGGATTATGAAAAAGTTCTTGAACCATTCATGAATCAGCTCACAGATAATACAGGTGGGATGATCCAGGATGATAACGGAAATATTGTCTATGCAAAATGTTCTATGGATAAGAAATATCGTCCAAAAGACATTGAAAATCTGAAAGATATCAATGATAATTATTATCTTGTACAGAGAACGATGAAGGATACCGGGTGGAATTTCTATATCTATCGCCCGAAGGCAGTGAGTGAAAATGAGATCCGGAAGCTTCTGCTTAAGAATATTCCAATTATTTTGATCAGTGTTATTCTTCTGATTTTACTGGGATATCTTTTCTCCATCCGTATGGTGTCACAGCTGGAATTATTGACAGAGAATATGAACCAGATCAATATGGGACTTCGTAAGGTTACCGTGCAGAGTAAATCAAAAGATGAGGTCGGTGTGCTGATCCGGTCATTCCGGCGCATGATGGATCAGATGAACCATTTAATCTCAGAAGTATATGAGAGTAAAATCCAGCTTCAGAACAGTGAGATGAGAGCATTACAGGCACAGATCAATCCACATTTCCTCTATAATTCGCTTTCTATCATCAACTGGAAAGCAATTGAAGCAGGGGAGGATGAAATCAGTCATGTAACATTGGCACTGTCCACTTATTATAGAACAAGTCTGAACCGTGGTGAAACAATGACTACGGTAGCAAAAGAAATCGATAATATCCGTGCATATCTCAAAATCCAGTTGGTTATGCATGATAACGAGTTCCGTGTGGTCGAACAGATTTCCGATGGTATTAATGATTACATGATACCGAAGCTGATTCTGCAGCCACTTGCAGAAAATGCAATCGATCACGGAATCGATGTGTCAGAGAATGAGGATCCGACGTTGTGGCTGACGATTCGTGAAGAAGATGCACATATTTTCTTTGAAATCAGGGACAATGGAGCAGGAATGACGCAGGAGAAAGCCAATCAGATTCTGACATATCAGTCCTCCGGTTATGGCGTGCGAAATGTCTGTGACAGAATCCATGTTCTTTACGGAGAGAAAGGTGAGATGAAGATAGAAAGCACTCCTGGAAAAGGAACGCGTGTCTTTATCCGGATTCCGAAGAAGACGGAGGCAAAGGTGCTATGAAAAATGATATGAAAAAGCGAATTCTCTCAGCTCAGCTTGTATTAATTTTATTGATGATACTTTGGTGCGGAACTTATTTTGAGAAAAAGGAAAGTCAAAGACAGGTGGAACAGTCAGATTCGGCTCAGGGTGTAAGCGATGCAACTGAAGTGAAAAGAAAGCTGATGTATGAAGCAATACATACACCGCTTGGAAAATATCCTGAGACAGTCACATATACACTTGGTAAGATCGCAGGAGCGAATAATTCGAATCTTCCGGTAGGAAATACGTATGAAAACAATGCATATACAAGATATCTGAAGAAAATACTTAATATTCAGAATGTCGATGCCTTTGAGCTGCAGGATGGTAATACTTATGAAGAAGCAGTCAATGTGGCAATTGAAGACCGCGATATTCCGGATGTGCTTGTCGTGAAAGGAAGAGATAACCTGCTCCGCCTGATCGAAGCGGGTCTGATTGAAGATCTGAGCAAAACGTATGAGGAATGCACAACAGATATGATCAAAGAAATGTATGAAAGTTATGGAGACTCACTCTTGCAGTCTGCAACTGTTGATGGAAAGCTGTATGCATTTCCGAATACAGTGATCGACGACGGAACTCCGCTTCTCTGGCTGAGAAAAGACTGGATTGATCAGTTGGGTTTGAAGGAACCGGAAACGGTAGAAGAAGCGTTAGAAATAGTCCGTGCATTTGTAGAACAGGATGCTGCAGGAGATGGTCAGACGATAGGTCTTGCCTGTAGTACAGACGTGGTTGCCGGTGCTGATCAGACCTATGGCGTGGATTCTGTTTTTATGCATGCCGGTGCAATGCCGTGTCACTGGCTCCTGGATGAAAATGGAAATGTAGTCTATGGGTCAGTAACGCAGGAAACAAAAGATGCACTTTCAAAGCTTCGCAATCTATATGACGAGGGGATACTTGACCAGAGATTCCTGTTGCGAAAGACGGAAAACATAGATGATCTGTTAAAAACCGGACATTGTGGAGCAATCTACGGACGCTGGTGGGCTCCAAACAATCCGCTTAGTGCGGCATATAGTGCCGATTCAAATGCAGAGTGGAAACCCTATCTCTTAGATGAAGATCAGGTGAATGAAACGCAGAAGATACCGGTTTTTGAATCGTATGACCAATGGATGTATGTGGTGGTACGCAAAGGATATAAACATCCGGAAATAGTTGCAAAGTATGTGAGCGCGATCTTTGATCAGTCCAGATATGCAAATGATGCTTCTGCAAGTGAGCTGAATGATTATTTTTCCATTAATGTAGATCCGACGGCCCGTCCGCTGAATATTAATGTGGATTACGAGGATGCACTTTACCGGACGACGGAACATATTCAGGCAGCACTGGATAAGACACTTGATGTATCGGAATTGAGTGGATTGGAACGTTCTTATTACGATACGTGCAAATCATTCTCGAATGGGCAGTTGACAACAGCAAATGGCTGGGCAGCTTATGCATCAAGGATTGAGGCAGTGGGAGAACTGCAGAAAGCAGGAATACGAAATACACAGACATTGCCTTTGGAAAATGTGAATGCTGAGATTCCACAGGAATTACAGGAACTGGAGAATGAAGCGTTTCTTCAGATCATCAGTGGGGAGAAACCAGTGGATTACTTTGATACTTTTGTGGTAGAATGGTATGCGAACGGCGGAAAAGAGCTGACCGAACAGGTGCAGAATGCCTATGAAAGTGGAAAGGACTAAAAAGAATGGATATTAATCAGAGACTGACAGAAGAACTGGATGTAAAACGCTGGCAGATCGATGCGGCAGTACAGCTGATCGATGAAGGCAATACGATTCCATTTATCTCAAGATATAGAAAAGAAGCAACCGGAGAACTGAATGACGAACAGTTGAGAAAGCTGTATGAACGTCTGGTATATTTAAGAAACCTGGAAGAGAAGAAAGAGCAGGTAATCTCAAGTATCGAGGAGCAGGGAAAACTGACGGAAGAATTAAAGAAACAGATTCTGGCAGCGGAAACGCTTGTGGCAGTAGAAGACCTGTATCGTCCGTATCGCCCGAAGCGCCGCACCCGTGCGACAATTGCGAAGGAGAAAGGACTTGAGCCACTGGCTGCACTGATCACATTGCAGAAGACAAAAGAACCGCTTGAGAAGACGGCAGAAGCTTATATTTCTGAAGAAAAAGGTGTGGAAAGTGCAAAGGATGCAATCAGCGGAGCGTGTGATATCATTGCGGAAAGTATTTCTGATGAGGCGGCTTACAGAACCTGGATCCGGGAGACGACAATGAGAAAAGGTAAGGTGACTTCCCAGGCGAAAGATCCGGAGGCAGAGTCTGTCTATGAGATGTATTATGAGTTCGAGGAAGCGGTTGCAAAGCTTGCCGGACACAGAATCCTTGCATTGAACCGTGGAGAAAAAGAGAAATTCCTGACAGTGAAGGTGGAAGCACCGGAAGAAGATATTTTGAGATATCTTGAGCGAAAGGTGATCCGTACAGAGAATCCATATACGACACCGGTGTTGAAAGAGACAATCGCAGACAGTTACAACCGTCTGATCGGACCGGCTATCGAGCGTGAGGTCAGAAACGAACTGACAGAGAAGGCAGAAGACGGAGCAATCGAAGTGTTTGGGAAGAACCTTCACCAGCTTCTGATGCAGCCACCGATCGCAGGAAAGGTTGTGCTTGGCTGGGATCCGGCTTTCCGTACAGGATGTAAGCTGGCAGTTGTTGATGAGACAGGAAAGGTAATTGGAACAACGGTTATTTATCCGACTGCGCCGACGACAGAGAAGAAGATCCAGGCAAGTAAGGATCTGCTTAAGAAGATTATTCCGAAGTATCACATTTCCCTGATTTCTCTTGGAAATGGTACAGCTTCCCGCGAATCAGAACAGTTTATCGTAGAACTTCTGAAAGAGATTCCGGAGAAGGTACAGTATGTGATCGTCAATGAGGCGGGAGCATCTGTCTATTCTGCAAGTAAGCTGGCAACAGAAGAATTCCCGAAGTTTGACGTAGGACAGAGAAGTGCGGCATCAATCGCACGCCGTCTGCAGGATCCGCTTGCAGAGCTTGTAAAGATCGATCCAAAATCAATCGGTGTCGGTCAGTATCAGCATGATATGAACCAGAAGAAACTTGGAGAATCCCTGAACGGAGTTGTAGAGGACTGTGTAAATAAAGTCGGAGTAGACTTAAATACCGCTTCTGCACCGCTGCTTTCATATATCTCAGGAATCAGCAGTGCGATCGCAAAAAATATCGTGGCTTACAGAGAAGAAAACGGTCGTTTTACAGACAGAAGAGAACTGCTTAAAGTACCGAAGCTCGGACCGAAAGCCTTCGAGCAGTGTGCAGGATTTATGCGTATTTCAGAAGGAAAAAATCCGTTGGATTCGACAGGGGTTCATCCGGAGTCTTATGCGGCAGCAGAAAAGCTGTTGAAGAAGCAGGGGTACGAAGCCGATGCTATCACAGCACATCAGCTGACAGGACTTGGTCTTACAATCGGTGATTATAAGAAGCTGGCAGAAGAGCTTGGAATCGGTGAGATCACACTTCGTGATATCGTCAAAGAGCTTGAGAAACCGGCTCGTGACCCACGTGACGAGATGCCAAAACCAATCCTTCGCACAGATGTCCTTGAGATGAAAGATTTGAAGGAGGGTATGGTACTGAAAGGTACCGTGAGAAATGTAATCGACTTCGGAGTATTTGTTGACATTGGAGTTCACCAGGACGGACTTGTACATATTTCCCAGATTACAGACAGATATATCAAACATCCGTTGGAAGCAGTAAGCGTTGGAGATATTGTGGATGTGAAGGTGATGAGCGTGGATCTGAAGAAGAAGAGGATTCAGCTGACGATGAGAGGGATTTAATAATTTTGCATATTGTATTGTTAAAGTGAATATGCTATAATGCCGATAGGCAAAGAGAAGTGAGTAGTTCATGTGATTTGGCTACAAGCGCGAAAACCCCAGAGCGGCAACTCTGGGGTTTTCTATTCCCAAAAACGGTGGGAATAAATCCGTAGGCTCGTTACCGACTATTTGTTCCTATCGAGCCATTTGATGATATAATGGCAAATTACATCACCCGCGATAGTAACAATAAGAGAAGTGAGAAAATCCATGTGATTCACCTCCTATCTGTTACCAGTTTGGAGGCGGTAACGAAAATATTGTAGCATATAATATTTCAAACGTCTATATAAAAGAGAAACATCCAAACAGAAACCGATGAAGGTTAGTTTGGATGTTTCTTTCAGTTAACAATTCAATTATCTGATTTATCTAATCTTCTGTGTAGCTCCGTAAAGTTTTGGACCTACGATTGCAGCGATGATGATTTTTGCTGCATCTCCCGGAAGGTATGGGATAACACCCATCATAAGTCCTTCTTTGAAGGAGAGGCTTAACAGTTTGGCAAGCCATACAGTTCCGAATGCATAACATACAGCCATTCCGATGATCATTCCGATGATCGTAGGAACGAGCTTACGGTCAAAGTGATCGAGTGCGAATCCCATGATCAGTGCGAGGAAGATGAATCCGATCAGGTATCCTCCGGTTGGTCCTGCGAGAACCTGGAGACCTCCACGGAAAGAGGAGAAGACCGGGACACCAATTGCTCCGAGCAGGAGATAGATGATAAAGCTGATTGTTCCGGATTTCATTCCGAGAACGAAGATTGCAAGGAAGATTGCAAAGTTTGTAAGGGAAATCGGAACGGGGCTGAATGGCAGTGGGATGGAAAGTGGTCCGAGGACGCAGGTTACTGCAGTCATCAGGGCGATGAGTACCATCTGTTTTGTTCTTATTTTCTGGTTGTCTACGGCAACTGTGCCGGAAGTTTCATTCTGTGACATTTCAATTTACTCCTTTAGATCTTAATACTTATCGCTGTTTCAAGCGAGCTTTAACATCGTTGTCTGAAATATGGCAACGATTGAGTTCTTCGTTAGTATAATTCATGAAAAGTTAATTGTCAACTATAAAATATAAAAGGTTAACAATTAAAAACTTATTAATTTTGCAGACATGTGATAGGCAAAATGGAAAGAATAAGGTAGAATAGATAAAGTCAGGAAAATTGCCAGAAGAGAAAGGAATTGCATGTTTGGATATGTAACGGTCTGTGAACCGGAATTAAAAGTAAAAGATCTGAAGAAATACAGGGCATATTATTGTGGACTTTGCCGGACATTGAAAGAAGATTATGGATTTATGGGGCAGATGACATTGACGTATGACATGACATTTGCAGTGATCCTGTTATCTTCTTTATATGAGACGATTGCGAAACATGAGGAACACCGCTGTAAGGTTCATCCGGTGAAGCGGCAGCATATGTTGCGAAATGAGATTACATCTTATGCGGCGGCGATGAATGTACTGCTGGCTTATTATCATATGGAAGATGACTGGCAGGATGACCATAAAGTGTCAAGTCTGATGACGAAGAGTCTGATTCAGGGGAAAGCGAAGAAAATCATAGAGAAATATCCGCGGCAGAGTGAGATTATCCGGAAATCTCTGAGAGAACTTGGAGAATGTGAGAGTGAGAACAGTATGGATATTGACCGGGCAGCCGGATGTTTTGGCAGGTTAATGGCGGAGCTTTTTGTCTGGAAGGAGGATATCTGGGAGAAGACGCTCAGAAAGATGGGATTTTATCTCGGAAAATTCATTTATCTGATGGATGCCTACGAGGATCTGCCGGAAGATAGAAAGAAGAATCGCTATAATCCATTGAAAGAACTGGCAAAGAGGCCGGATTATGAGGCGCAGATGGAACAGATTCTTCGGATGATGATAGCGGAGAGCACAGTCCGTTTTGAACAACTGCCATGTCTGGTTGACGTGGACATTTTGAGAAATATACTGTATGATGGAGTCTGGAATCATTATAATAAGATTCAGATGAAGAAAAGTGAGGAAAAGAATGATGACAAAAAATCCATATGATGTGCTCGGTGTATCACCGAATGCGTCGGATGATGAGATAAAGAGAGTATACCGGGATCTGACAAGAAAATATCACCCGGATGCAAATGTGAACAATCCGCTGGCTGATCTTGCGGAGGAGAAGTTTAAGGAAGTGCAGGAAGCGTATAATATTATCATGAGGGAACGTGCGAACGGAGGAAATTCGTACGGGAATAACTATGGATACGGTTCTTCAGATAACTATTCTTATGGAAATCAGTCTTATGGAAATCAGAACAGTTCTTATGGCTATGGAACGATGGATCCTAAACTGCAGGCAGCTGCGAACTATATTAACAGCAGACGTTACAGAGAGGCAATCAATACACTGGATCAGGTTCAGCAGAGAAGTGCGATGTGGTATTATCTGAGTGGCTGTGCGAATGCAGGAATCGGAAATCAGATTCTGGCGAGAGATCATGCAGCACAGGCGGTAAATATGGAACCAAATAACATGCAGTTCCGCCAGTTATTGAATCAGCTTGATTTTAACAGCAGAAGATACCAGAACAGTCCGTATGGCGGTGGTTATGCACCGGGTGGACAGAATTCCTGCGGTACAGGAAATATGTGTTGTGACTTATGGCTTGCGGACACATTGTGTGAATGTATGGGAGGCGATCTCTGCTCATGCATGTAAAAGCAAAACAAATGGCATTTGGAGGTTTACTCCTCGCGGTGACTGTTGTATGTATGGCACTTGGAAGCGTGATCGAGACGAATACATTGTTTTTGTTGGCAGCAGCGGCATTTTTTGTAGGGATTGTGATTCGTGAGTTCGGCCTTCGTACAGGGGCGGCCTTTTATCTGGCAGCAATTTTATTAGGATTCCTTGTTACGCCGAACAAATTTTATGTGATTACATTTGCTGCGATGGGATTCTATATTCTTGGAATTGAAGCAGTCTGGATGTTTCTTGCGAAAAGACCGCAGATGAGACATAGGATGGGGATATACTGGCTTGCAAAATATGTGATCTTTAATCTGGTTTATCTCCCGTGTCTTTTCGGATTCCGGTCGATGCTGTTTCAGAAATCGATGTCAGATCAGATGATTTTGGCAGCTGTAGTAGTTGGGCAGATAGCGATATTGATTTATGACAAAGCTTATCAGTATGTTCAGGGAACTGTATGGGAAAAATGGAGAAAACGTATTCTGTAAAGAATGTATGAGAAAATCTTGTCGAGATGACAGGATTTTTCTTTATATAAAAGGAATGAGCCACATCGCTGTGACTCAAGGGGGAAAAAGTTTATGAAAAAGTGTTCTTTTTAAGAACAATTATAGTATAGAGGTATTTTGTGAAAAAAGTGTGATGAACTTTTGAACCTAAAATGAACATTATTGAAAAAAATTATTAAGAATACGATCAACCTAGTCGGAAAGTATGGATATTAACATATTAGTCGAAAGTGTTACAGGTGATATCGATTCCAGTGTAAAATGATATTAAATATCAATAAAAGGGGTTGCATTTTTATTAAGAGCGCGCTATAGTAGTAAGAGTAAAAGGAATTTAATCTTCGGGGTAGGGTGCAAGTCCCAACCGGCGGTATAGTCCGCGACCCGCATATGATGCGGCTGAACTGGTGACTCGTCTGTGATGGCATTACAGAATGGGAATTCCGGTACCGACAGTAAAGTCTGGATGAGAGAAGAAGTTCATGCCCGCAGGATCAGGAAAAGAAGAGGATGTTGGAAGATGATATGACATCTGGTTATTTGAGAATCTTGCGAGAATGCCATTAAGAGCAGAAAACATGAATCCCGGAAGGTAATAAACCTTCCGGGTTTTTTCTTGTGAAGATTACCTTTTTCAAAAAGAAAAAGTGCTGTTTATGATAAAGACAGCGGATAGAAAAAGGAGAGTAACATTATGAGTACAGAGACAAAGACACTAACAAACGCAGATGCGAAGATTCAGCCGAAGCTGGGAGTAAAGGCATTGGTTCAGATTGGAATGCTTTCAGCAATTGCAATCATTCTGATGATGTTCGAGATTCCACTTCCGTTTGCACCGACATTTTATAAGATTGATTTAAGTGAAGTTCCGGTTCTGGTAGGATGTTTTGCGATGGGACCTATGGCAGGCGTTCTGGTAGAACTTGTTAAGATCTTATTGAACTTTGTTATGACAGGAACATCAACAGCAGGTGTTGGAGAGATTGCAAACTTTATTATCGGATGTTCTTTCTGTGTACCGGCAGGACTGATCTATAGAAAAAACAGAACTAGAAAGAGCGCTCTGATCGGAATGGCAGCAGGAACAGTTCTGATGATCGTGATTGGATGCTTCGTGAATGGATTCGTACTTCTTCCGACTTATGCAAAAGCATTTGGAATGCCGATTGATGCATTGGTTGGTATGGGAACAGCAGTTAACTCACATATCACAAGCCTTTCTACATTTGTTATGTTTGCGGTAGCACCGTTTAACCTTGTGAAAGGAATTGTTGTATCACTCGTTGTATTTTTAATCTATAAGAAGATCAGCCCGATCTTCAGAATCAGATAATAGACGAAGCGAAAAGCCTGAGATAAAAGAATATAAGCGAAAGAATATAAGTAGCCCGGGGAGGGTGGAGCTGATTATTTCAACTCCGCCCTCCCTGGTTTTTTTTGCGGTATTGTAACGGTGTGACACCGTAACTTTTTTTAAATACATTCTGGAAATATGCCTGACTGGAAAAGCAAAGGTAATTACTGATCTCGCTTAGGGATTTGTCTGTAAAAGTGAGAAGATTTTTCGCCTCCTCCAGTTTACATCTCATAATGAAAGCACTGATTCCAAATCCAAGTTCGGATTGGAATTTACGAATGATATAAGAGCGGCTTTTTCCAATGTGATCAGCAACATCGTTTACACGGAGCGGCTCATTCGTATGTTTGGAAATGTATTGTACACACTGAAACACATCTTTCGACATTCCATCAATTGGAAGCTGCTGGCGGGCAACTCGGTTGGAAAAATCGATAAGCATTGCGTAACAGAGCTGGTCGATTTTATCCGGAAACATTGTCTTTTCACATTCTTGAATATAAAGGTCACTCAGCTGATAAGCCTGCTCCACATCAAGTCCGCCATGAATAGAAGCACGTGTAGCAAGTGTGGTCATGCTGATAAATAAGTTCCGTTTGTTGCGGAGATGGTTTGCTGACAGCACGCCAGAGGAAAAATCGGAGACATTCTTTTTAACGGCTAAGAGGGATTGAATCTTTGCAGTATCACCGCGCTCAATACAATCCGTGATGATCTGTTCAAATTCATACGTATCATGAAACTGTTCGTTTTCACGATTCTCATACATTTCATTAGAATATTGTCTGGAAATTTTATCCTGAATCTTTTGGTCTGTGTCTAAATTAAAATATTCATCTGTGTCAATTTCTTTTCCGTTAACAGAGTAATTGAGAAAAGAAAGGATAGAGAGAAACTGATGAAAGGACACAGGTGGAGTATTAAGTAAAAACTGCCTCATTTCATCGGCAGATTCTCCGGAAAGATTTCCTTCATGTAGAAAATCATGAATGGTTTCCTCGGAACAAGGCGTGCTAAATAAAGGACCGATAATCAGAAAATCCATTTTTGAAGGGGATTCATCGATATTGATCATTCCAAAATAAGCGTAGGAATCGGTAATAAAATAATCAGGATTTCTGTTAAATTTTATTTTCGTGGAAAGAGCAGAACTGTAGTTGGACATTTTACGCAAAGAGTCTGGATTTGCCCATACAAATTCCTGCGGCCAACGAAAATAAGAAATCGGAATATAAGTTGCAGAATAGAAGTTCTGGCAAAAGTGAATCCATTTCATAAAAGTAACCTCCCTGAATTAATTTTGTAATTCAATTTTACAATAATAGATTCAAAATTGCAATACAAGAAAAAATAGGAACGTTATGATTAGATTAAAAGGTAACTGTTAAAAAATTATGGGAGGTATGTATGAAAATCTATGATTTTACAGTGGAGTACCAGGATACTCCGAAAGGACTGGCGGTAAGAAAACCGAGATTATCCTGGAAGTTACAATCTGACAGGGAAAATACGTTGCAGGAGTCTTATTCCATCGAAGTGAAAGAGAACGAGACTGTAGTGTGGAGTACAGGAGAAGTTATTTCAGACAAGTCCGTGCTTGTTCCGTATGAGGGAGAAGCATTAAAGGAAGAGACAACTTATGAGGTATATTTGTCTGTGAAGACAAATCATGGCGAGACAGAAAATGCATATACAACATTTCAGACGGGAATTTTTGACGGGAAAAGCTTCGAAGCAAAGATGATCACACATGATTTTCCAGAGGATGAGACAGCGTGTCCTGTCTTTTATAAGAAAGTACAGATAGATAAACCGGTACTTCATGCATATGCTTATGCAACAGCTCACGGAGTCTACGAACTGTCTGTGAATGGTCAAAAAGCAGGAGAAGAGTTCATGAGTCCGGGATGGACAAGCTACCATAAAAGACTGCAGTATCAGTTTTATGATATTACAGAATTATTAGCGGAAGAAAATGAAATAGCACTGACGGTTGGAAACGGCTGGTATAAAGGGATTCTTGGTTTTGACTGTAAACCGAACAGATATGGAGACAGAGTAGAAGTATTTGCAGAGATCCATATCTTATTCGAGGATGGAAGCACAGAAGTGGTTGCAACAGATGAAACGTGGGGAGTACGCACAGGTGAAATCCGATACAGTGAGATTTATATGGGAGAGATCCAGGATACAGATCAGCCGGAAACAAGAGACGGAAAGGTTTCTGAGGTTCCGTTTGACAAAAGTCTCTTATGCGCACAGGAGAGTGAGCCGGTTCGTGTGACCCAGCGTTTCCAGGCAAAACGAGTTTTCGTAGATCCGGAAGGAAATCAGCTTGTGGACTTTGGACAGAATATTACAGGATTGGTTGAAGTCAGGATCAAAGGAGAAGAAGGACAGAAAATTACAATTCGACATGCGGAGACGTTGGATAAAAATGGTGTATTCTATCCGAATACGCTTCGTAGTGCAAAGTCACATGATATTTATACTTTGAATGGAGAGAAGCAGGTATTAATGCCGCATTTCACATTCCACGGATTCCGCTATATTGCAGTAGATGGTGTGGAAAATATGAAACCGGAGATGTTTACAGCATGCGCAATGCATTCAGATCTGAAAAAGATCGGAGATTTTCATTGCTCAAACGAGAAAGTAAATCAGCTGCAGAGCAATATTACATGGGGAATCAAGGATAACTTCTTTGACGTTCCGACAGATTGCCCACAGCGTGACGAGCGTCTTGGATGGATGGGCGATGCGCAGGTGATCTCCTGGACAGCAGCATTTAATCTCAACACAGCAAGATTTTTCACAAAATGGATGCATGATATCATGGCAGATTCCAGTTTAGAACTCGGAGTTCCTCACGTTGTTCCGGATATCATGGGAAGTTACAGCTCTTCTGCATGGAGTGATGCAGCAGTTATTATCCCATGGGTGGTATATCAGAATTATGGCGACCTTCGAATTCTCGAAGATGGCTGGAAATGTATGCATGAATGGGTAGATTATATCAATAACCATACAAATGAAAATGGTCTTTGGATGTCCGGATTCCAGTATGGAGACTGGCTTGCACTTGATAAAGAGGAGAGTGCAGACAGAACCGGTTCCACAGACAAATATATGATTGCAAATGCGTATTATATTTATGTGACAGATATTGTACGAAAGACAGCGGAAGCATTAGGGAAAGAGGAAGAAGCAGGCAAGTATAAAGAATTATATGAACGCACACTGGAATCTTTCAGGGAAGAGTATTATACATCCAGAGGGCGTATCGTAAGTGAAACACAAACAGGATGTGTATTATCACTGTATTTTAATCTTGCAAAAGAAAAAGACAGAAAACAGATCATAAATACATTGAGCACAAATATTGTAAACCATAAGAACCATCTTTCTACAGGCTTTGTAGGTACACCGTATCTGTGTCATGCACTTTCA
The DNA here is from genome assembly GCA_934309345.1 of uncultured Mediterraneibacter sp. GTDB lineage: Bacteria > Bacillota > Clostridia > Lachnospirales > Lachnospiraceae > Mediterraneibacter. Next base: position 18,787 of record CAKRDD010000029.1, read on the forward strand.
GAGAATGGGGAACATGAGATGGCAGCGATGCTGTTCATGAGAGAAGATTTCCCATCCTGGCTGTACTCTGTAAATATGGGGGCAACAACAATCTGGGAACGTTGGAATTCCATTCTTCCGGATGGGGATTTTGAATCATCCGGAATGAATTCACTGAATCATTACGCATATGGATCAATCGGAGACTGGGTATACCGCAAAGTGGCAGGAATTCAGCAGCTTGAACCTGGATATCATAGATTTGCTATCCGTCCTATGTTTGTAAAAGGAATCGAAGAGACAGAGACATCTTTGGAGACACCGTATGGAAAAATCGTATCAAAGTGGGAATGCAGAAATAAGAAGATTCGTGTGCAAGTGACAGTTCCGGTCAATACAACAGCAGTACTGTATCTGCCGGAAAAAGAAGAAAAAATCGAACTTGGTTCCGGTAGATATGAATATGAGTATGCAACAGAAACAAATCTGAAAAAGGAACGTTTTTCTATGGACAGCAATCTTGGAGAAATAATCTCCGAACCTCTTGGAAGAGAGATGCTGGAAATCATGGCGCCGGGATTCTTAGATAACCCGATGATTGAGTTTGCGTGTTCTATGACGATGGCTGAACTTCTAAATTCAGCACCGGAGGCAAGACCAATGTATGAGGCTATTATTCAGGCGCTAAATACACAGGAAGCATAAAAAGGATAAAAATAAGGAGAAGAAGAATGAAATTTGGATATTTTGATGACCAGAATAAGGAATATGTGATCACGACACCAAAAACACCACTTCCGTGGATCAATTATCTTGGAAATAAGGACTTTTTCAGTCTGATTTCCAATACATGCGGAGGATATTCTTTTTATAAAGATGCGAAGCTGCTTCGAATTACAAGATATCGTTACAATGATGTGCCGGCAGACTGCAATGGTAAATATTTCTATATCAAAGATGGAGACACCGTGTGGAATCCAGGCTGGCAGCCGGTAAAAACAGAGCTGGATGCTTATGAATGTCATCACGGAATGGGATACAGCAGATTTATATCTTCTAAAAATGGAGTAGAAGCATCTCTGTTGACACTTGTCCCTCTAAATGACGCATGTGAGATTAACAGTCTGACAATTAAAAATAACACAAATGAAGTAAAAGAACTTCAGGTATTCTCTTATTTGGAGTGGTGTCTGTGGAATGCAGATGACGATATGAAGAACTTCCAGAGAAATTTAAGTACCGGTGAAGTAGAAATCAAAGGATCTGCAATCTATCACAAAACAGAGTACAGAGAGAGAAGAAATCATTATGCAGTTTACAGCGTTAACGCTCCACTGGATGGATTTGACACAGACCGTGATTCTTTCTTAGGTGCATATAGAGGAACAGCGAATCCTGGAGCAGTAGAAAATGGAGCATGCAGTAATTCCGTAGCCAGCGGATGGTCTCCGATCGCTTCCCATCAGGTGAACCTTACATTGAATCCTGGAGAAGAGAAAAATCTTGTCTTTGTTCTCGGATATATAGAGAATCAGGAAGAGGAGAAATGGGAGTCCAAGGGAATCATCAATAAAGAACGTGCAGAAGCACTCTTGAATAAATATTGTTCAGAGGCAGCGGTTAAGGATGCTTTCCAGGAGCTGAAAACTTATTGGGAAACATTACTTTCTAAATTCAGTGTACAGACAGAGAATGAGAAACTCAACCGTATGGTAAATATCTGGCATCAGTATCAGTGCATGGTAACATTTAATATGTCTCGTTCTGCATCTTATTATGAATCAGGAATCGGAAGAGGTATGGGATTCCGTGATTCCTGTCAGGATCTGATGGGATTCGTACATCTCGTTCCGGAACGTGCAAGAGAACGTATCATTGATATCGCATCTACACAGTTTGAAGACGGAAGTGCTTATCATCAGTATCAGCCATTGACAAAAAAAGGAAATGCGGATATCGGAAGTGGATTTAACGATGATCCATTATGGCTGATCGCATCTGTAAGTGCTTATGTAAGAGAGACGGGAGATTTCTCTATTCTCTCTGAAATGGTTCCGTTTGACAATGAAGAAGGAACAGAAGTTACACTGATGGAACATTTGAAGAGATCCTTTAACTTTACAGTCAGTCACAAAGGTCCACACGGACTTCCACTGATCGGAAGAGCAGACTGGAATGACTGTCTGAATCTGAACTGCTTCTCAGCGCATCCGGGGGAATCCTTCCAGACATTTGGACCGAGCGAAGGTCCGGTAGCAGAATCTGTATTTATTGCAGGAATGTTTGTAAAATACGGAAAAGAGTATGGCAATCTGTGCAAGGCACTCGGAAATACAGATGAGGCCAAGAGAGCTGAAACAGAAGTTGAGAAGATGTATCAGGCAGTATTAGAAAACGGATGGGACGGAGACTGGTTCCTTCGTGCATATGATGCAAATGGTGATAAAGTCGGATCAAAAGAGTGTGAAGAAGGAAAAATCTATATTGAGCCACAGGGATTCTGTACAATGGCTGAGATTGGTGTGAAAGAAGGACTGGCAGAGAAAGCATTAGCTTCTGTACAGGAACGCCTGGATACAAAGTATGGTATCAGAATTTTATCTCCGGCGTATACAGAATATCATCTGGAACTTGGGGAAGTCAGCTCTTATCCACCGGGATATAAGGAGAATGCAGGTATTTTCTGTCATAACAATCCTTGGGTTTCAATTGCAGAAACAGTTCTTGGACATGGAACACGCGCATTCGATGTGTACAGAAAGACATGTCCTGCTTATGTAGAGGAATTCAGTGAGATTCATCGCACAGAGCCATATGTATATTCTCAGATGATAGCCGGATCCGATGCAGTAAGATTTGGTGAGGCAAAGAACAGCTGGCTTACAGGAACAGCCGCATGGACATTTATCAATGTATCACAGTATATTATAGGAATTTATCCGACATTAGAAGGTCTGTCTGTTAACCCATGTGTTCCGGAAGGCTTTGGAGATTTCTCTCTGACAAGAGAATACAGAGGTCAGATTTATCATATTGATGTACATAATCCGGACGGAGCAGAAAAAGGAGTACAGAAATTAATTGTAGATGGAGTTGAAATCGCAGGAAATGTAATTCCATTTGAAGAAGGAAAAGAAGAATATCACGTAGAAGTCTGGATGGGAAAGGAATCATAAGATGAAGACAGAACAATATTCCATACGTGAATATGCCCAGTTGACTGCGTATCTCCATACACCAAATGAAGAAATGAAAAATATCCACACTTACCCGGCAATCCTGATCTTGCCGGGAGGTGGATTCTATATTTGCAGTGAACGAGAGTCCGAACCGGTTGCAATGACTTACTTTGCAAAGGGGTTTCAGGTATTTTTGCTAAAATATACAACGGTTACTGTGAAAAAGGATGCAAAGATAGAAGACCCGATGGCAGATGTACAGGCAGCGTTGGAATTGATTGAAAATAACAGGCAACAATTTGCAATTGCAGACCATCAGCTGGCAATGCTTGGCTTTTCAGGTGGAGGACATCTGGCAGCAGCAAGTGCTGTTCATGGACCAAGAAGACCGGATTGTCTCCTGCTGGGATATCCGGGAATCGTGCACAGCGATCTGCGTGCACTGGAGTGCCCTGACATTGTAGAAAGTGTGGATTCTGATACACCTCCGTGCTTTTTATTTTCTACAGCAGATGATGAGATAACACCACCGGTGCATGTCCTGACATTTGCAACAGCGTTGGCAAAACAAGGCATAAAGACAGAACTTCATATGTTTATGCACGGAACACATGGACTGTCACTTGGAACAAGACTGACTGCGGATGAAAATCCGGAGTTTATGAATGAAAGATTTGCACAGTGGGTTCCGTTAAGTCTGCAATGGCTAAAAGAATTATGGAAAAGTAGTTTAATCTCTTAAAAAGCGTGCATAAAATTACAATATAAAAAATGAATTTACAATACATGCGATAAATGATTTGATATTATAATAACACACCGGAGGAAACCGGAAACCGCGCGGAAGAAATCAGAACAGGGAGAGGAAATATTATGAGTAAGAAAGAGAAAAACTCGGTACGGTTAGATAAACAGGGCGTCCCGAAAGTAATGCATGTGTTCGATTATTTTGCAGATTCACTGGGAATGTTTTCCCTGAATGCAATCAGTGGACTGGTTGGACAGTTAACTTATTTCTACACGGATAAAGTTGGAATCGCAGCAGGTGCGATTGCTACAATGTTTCTTGTATGTAAGATTATAGATGCATTTACAGATCTTATCATGGGACACATTTGTGACAGTACAAAACCAGGAAAAGAAAAGTACAGACCTTGGCTGTTAAGAGCAGGAATCCCGGCAGGTGTTATGCTTGCATTACTGTTCATGGTACCAAAGGGTGCAGGTCAGACAGTACAGTTGGTTTATATGTGTGTTACAAACTTATTAATGACAGCAATTCTTTATACTGCTATCAGTATTCCTTACGGTGCGATCATGATGATCCGTACACCAAGCCAGGAAGAACGAGGCATCATGGGAACATGGAGAGCAGCAGCTGGTTATGTGTCAGGTATGGTGATCGCAGTGGCAGTTATCCCGATCACAAACATGATGGGCGGAGACCAGAAGGCATGGATCAAAATGGGAGTTATTTTTGGTGTATTGATCGTGATCAACATGATCATCTGCTGGAAGTGTTCGAAAGAGTCAGCTGTTGATACTCGTATCGTATCTCAGATCAAAACAAAAACACCGGAAGAAATGACAGACGAGGAGTATGCAGATCACGTTTATAGAATGGAACTGGATGCGGCAGACAGCAATCTGTCTATGGCAGAAGCAGTAAAATGTCTGTTCAAGAGCAAGTACTGGATCATCTGGCTTGCAGTTAATTTATTCAATCAGATTACATATGGACTTTCAAACAGTTCAGGAACTTATTACTGTAAATGGATTTACGGAAATGATAATTTAGTTGCCATTCTTGGAGGAATCGGTATGTTACCGACACTCTTTGGATTTATTCTGGCAATGCCAATGATCAAAAAACTTGGAGCAGTTAAGACATTGCGAGTATCCTTCTTCCTTGGAGCAGCAGCAAATGCGCTTCGACTGCTGAATCCATACCATTTCTGGTATAACGCAATTTTAGGTTGTATCTGTACATTCGCAACAATCCCACCAATGTGTGTCGGCGGTGTGATCGGTGGAATGAACATTCAGTACAACGAGCATGAATTTGGCGCAAGAATTGTAGCACGTTCCGGATCAGCCAGCAGCTTTGGTATGAAGATTGCTTCCGGTATCGGTGCATCAATCGTTGGATGGTGTCTTGCAATTGCAAATTACGATCCTACAATGACAGTCGCAACAGAAGCTACAAAACAGGCAATTTTCACATTCTCTATTTACATTCCGCTGGCAGCATTCCTTATGATGTTCCTGCTGATGTTTAAATATGACCTGGAGAAGAAACTTCCTGAGATCAGCAAAGACCTCGCAGAGAAAGAAGCAAAACGAAAGGCAGAGATTATTGCTGAAAGAAAGTAGTGGTTAGGAGCTATTTATGAAAGTATACGCAGAGGATAACAGATTTTATAATGAAGAAGGAAAAGAACTCCTTCTTCAAGGCATCAATTTCGTATGCAAAGAGAAAGAAAAAGGATATTTATTTCCAGAACATGAGCGACTCTTCAAAGAGTTTGCTGAAAAAGGATTTAACCTGATCCGTCTGGGAATATTCTGGGATGCAGTTGAGCCGGTTCCTGGAAAGATGGATGATGACTATCTGCAGAAAATAAATCAGGTAATTGAAGAAGCAGAAAAGAACAGCCTCTATGTTCTGATCGATATGCATCAGGATCTCTGGTCTGTGAAATACGGAGATGGGGCACCGGAGTGGGCAACCGTAACAGATGGTGCGCCTCATCCAACCGATTGTGCGATGTGGTTTGATGCATATCTTCGCAGTGAGGCGATCATTCATGCAGCAGAACACTTCTGGAAAGATGACAAAGCAGAAGACGGAATCGGTCTTATGCAGCATTATGTTTCAATGTGGGAGTATATTGTTCGATCTATCGATCATCATGAAAACATCATCGGATATGAACCGATGAATGAGCCTTTCATGGGAAGTCTTGCAAGAAATACGTTCGGACTTGCTGCAATGAAGACAAAAGAAAAGTTCCCTGAATTTGATTTTGCAACAATGCAGGGAATCACTCCAGAGAGTCAGGCTTACATGGGAGAAATTGTAAATTCAGAATTTATGAAATGGGATGAAAATACATTAATGCCATTTTATCAGAAGATTGAAGATGCAATCCGTCCACTGACAGAGAAAGCGTTGGTTACCGGAGGAAATATTTACTGCAGCGCATCTTTTACAACGGGTATCAGCAGAGTATCCGGACAAGAAGGAAAGACCTGGCAGATCTATGCACCGCATGGTTATGATTCCGTAGTTGACAGTGATAATTACGAGAACTTTAATCAGGAAAATGTAATCCGTCTGTTCGCAGATAAAAGAGAGTCTCAGCTGAGACTTCAGATGCCGGTGATCATAGGCGAATGGGGCGCTTTTCCGAGTAAACCATTTACAAACGATCTGATCGACCAGATGAATCTGATCCTGGAAAAATATCTGTGGAGTTCTACTTATTGGCAATATCTTCCGGGCATGGAAAAAGATGAGAATTATGAAGCCCTAAGAAGAGGATATCCGGTAGAAACGACAGGAACACTGAAGGAATATCATTATGATCGTCAGAAAAAACAGCTGGAAGTAAGCTTTGAAGGAACAGACACGCTTTGTTACCTGCCATTTAGAAATGTACAGGCAGACTTAGGAGATAAGCTGTCTCTGGAAGTAGTAAAAGAGTTTGATGACGCATCGTATGTGTTTGTAAAAGCAGAAGAAAAAGGAATATATAATATTCGTATCTCAGAAAAAGATGGTGAATAGTTGATAGAAGGGGGCTGGGAACAGCTCCCTTTTGTAAATGACAGGAGGAATAGGATGAACCGAGTAGAACAAATCTGGAAAAACGGACCGGATAATTATATTCTGCCATTTCTTTGGATGCACGGAGCTTCTGATGAAAGAAAGAGAAAGATGGTAGAAGTGATTTATGAAAGTGGTGCGAAAGCAGTCTGTGTTGAGGCAAGACCACATCCGGATTTTGCAGGACCTCTCTGGTGGCATGATGTAGAAGTGATACTGGAAGAGGCAAAGAAAAGAGAGATGAAGGTATGGATCTTAGATGACGCACATTTTCCAACGGGTCTGGCAAACGGAGCTGCAGAGCATGCACCGGAGCACTTGAAACGTATTTGTCTGGAAGAGCAGCATATCGATATTTTGGGACCGGCTTCGGGGGTTACAGTCGATATAGAAGAAAGATTAAACCGTAATCCTGAAACAGATGAATGTATGCCGGAATACTATAAAGAAAAAGTAGTGGAGGTACTTCTGGCAGAAGTTGAGACAAAGGAGGATCAGGAAGTTCTGAAAAATGTAATCTGTCTGACAGAACAGATCAAGAATGGAACAGTTACGTTAAGCGTTCCAAAGGGAGTTTACAGAGTATTCATCATAACACAAAAAATCCATGCATCGAAGTTCCTTTCGGATGCTATTTCATTCTTAGAGCCGGAATCAGTCGATTTATTGATCAATGCAGTATATGAGACGCACTACGAACATTTTTCAAAATGGTTTGGTAATACGATTGCAGGATTTTTCTCTGATGAACCTGGGTTCTTTAATCTGAGAGACAGAGGATACGGGGATGTATTCAGAACAGGAGCCGATTCGGAACCACTGCCGTGGACAGATCGATTATACGAACAGCTGAAAGATAAATTTCCGACAGATGCCCGCATGTGTCTTCCATATCTGTTCGGATCAGAAAGCGAGAAAGCAGGGGAAGACAGGGCATTCAGAAGTCTGTACATGGATCTGGTCACAAAGACATATGAAGAAAATTTTCCGGCAAAACTTTCAAAATGGTGTGCACAGCATAAGGTAGAATACATCGGACATGTAGTGGAGGATATCCCTTCATATGAGCGTCTGGGTCAGGGAGTCGGACATTATTTCAGAGCGATCAGACAGCAGGATATGGCAGGGATTGACGTGGTGTTAAACAGCCTTCTCCCAGAGAAGGAAGATTTTTATTTATACGGATTGCCACAACTTGCAGCGTCCTGTGCAGCACATTCAAAGAAACAGAAAGGACGTGCGTTGTGCGAACTCTTTGGAGCATATGGATGGTCAGAAGGTGTCTCATTTATGAAATGGATGGCTGACTTTATGCTGTTGCATGGAATCAATGTGTTCGTTCCACATGCATTCACTGACAGTGCATTTCCGGATGAAGATTGTCCGCCTCATTTCTGGGCAGAAGGAAATAATCCGCAGTTTCCGGCAATCGGGCAACTATTTAATTATATGAACCGAATGGCCGAATTACTGTCAAAATCTACACCGATAGTTAGAAATGCAGTACTTTTTGAGGCAGAATCTGACTGGGCAGGCGATACAGATCCATATTGTGAAATTGGAAAAGAATTAATCACACATCAGATGGAATATCATCTGGTTTGTATGGATGATTTAAGAAATATCGAATGCAAAGAAGGGCAGATCTGCCTTGGCAATCAGAAATACAGCAGACTGTTCTTGCCAAAAGCTAAGTTTATGAGTAAAGAGAACGCTGCAATTTTGGATAAGGTGCAGAAACAGGGAATTTCCATCTGCTTTACAGACAGCAGACCGTTATCTTTGGAAGGAGAAGTGTTATCTGAACTTAGTGAGATTCCGGTTGTTTCGATTCGCGAGGTGGCAGAACGGGCGGAAAGATCATTGATTACATTAGAAGGTAAAAGTAAAAAATGGGTACACTGCAGTTCCTTTAGAAATGAAAGAGAGGTTTTCCATGTTCTGTTAAATACTTCTATGAAAGAATCTGTGGAAGCAAAAATGACAGTACAGCCGATTTTAAATGAGAAGTCAGGAATGATCCGTGTTGATATGATGAAACAGTGTTATCAAGAACAAGCAGATTTTGAACAGAAACTTTTGCTTGAACCTGGAGAATTGGTGATTTTTATGGAAGTACCGGAAGAAGACATTCCTTTGTCCGTTTCTTCTCAGAAAATAAAAAAATGGAATGTACTTCCAATTGATACATGGAAACTATCTCTATCAGCTTATGATCATCCAGAAGAATGGGAGGAACAAGGAGAGATTAAACAGTTAAAAGACTTGTATGAAGCATATCCTGATTTTGCCGGAAAAGTTCGATATGAGACAACGATTGATCTTGATCATGCAGAAGAATTGTGGTTAAGAGGAGCAACAGAAGCAGTCAGCGTGTGGGTTGATGATGAGCCACTTGGAAGATGTATCGGAACTCCATACCGTTACACACTGCCTTGTAAAAAAACAGGAAAAACAGTACTTCGTATTGAAGTGGCATCAACACTTTATGGAGCTGTAAAAGATGGATTGTCTGAAGCAAGAGAACTTCCACATCTTGGATTTGAAGGTGAAATCTGGGCTTATTAGAAGGAGAATTGAAAATGAATAATAATTTTGCATATCAAAAGATCACAGAACATGTGAAAAGAATTATTTTACCGGGAGATGTTCAGGCATATCTGGTGGAAGGGGAAAAAGAAGCAGTACTGATTGACACAGGCTGTGGACTTGGTGATCTGAGAGCTTACATTGAAAGTCTTACAGATAAACCGATCACGGTACTACTGACACACGGGCATCTGGATCATGCACCGGGAGCCGTTCAGTTTGATAAAGTCTATATGAGTCCACTGGATCTGGAAATCTATGAAGCACATCATCTGATTTCACGCCGCATGGAATATCTGGATGGAACTTCCGCAGCCGGAAAATACAGACCGGAGGATTTGCTTCCGGAAGCTGATTTAGAACACTTTGTTCCGCTGTATGATGGTATTTGTCTGGAACTTGGAGGGTATCATATCAAGGGGTTCTCCTGCGGAGGACATACACCGGGATCCTTTGTGTTTTTGTTGCAGGAAGATGAATTGCTTCTTCTTGGAGATGCATGTAATTCTTTCACATTCTTATTTGATAAAACATCTCTGGGACTTAGCAGCTATGAAAATAATCTGAAAGAGCTGTTCACAAAAGTGAAGGGAACATATCATCGTGTTTTATTATCCCATGGAGATGCAGAAGCGTCCGTTCATATGATCTCAGATGTAATAAATGTCTGTGAGGATATAAAAAAAGGAAAGACAGATGATTTGGAATTTCATTTTATTGGAAGAACAGGATGGAAGGCATATGCAGAAGAAAGATTTAACGAGAAGGGTGAAATTCTTGGAAATATTGTTTATGACAAGAACAGAGTGAACGAATAACAGTAGAGTAAACAGCAGAGGAGCAAAAAAGAAATGGAAACATTGTTGAATTTACAGGGAATGATTTTTTTGCTGATGGGTGTAGGGCTTATAGTAAGAAAGACGGGAATCATAACAGAAGAAGGGCAGAAATGCCTGACGAATCTCGTGATTAATGTGATTCTTCCATGCAATATCATCCAGTCATTCTGTGTCGATTTTACAAAGCAGATGGGAAGAGATATTGTGGCTGCATTCGCAGTGTCGGTCCTTATCCAGGCATTATCTGTAATTTATGGAAAATGGATGTTCTTAAAAGAGGGTGATGGGAGAAAAAAATGTCTTCGCTACGGAATGATTTGTTCCAATGCAGGATTCTTGGGGAATCCTATCGCAGAAGGAATGTTTGGGGCCTATGGTCTGATGCTTGCATCGGTCTTTCTGATTCCGCTGCGCACGATGATGTGGACAGAAGGAATTGCTATTTTTTCAGGAACAAAGAACCCGAAAGAAACAGTCAGGAAAACAATTACACATCCATGTATTGTGGCATGTTTCATAGGAATTTTTTTGCTGATTACAGGATTTCGTTTTCCGGTTTTGATCGGTAAGACCATTGCAACAATCGGAGCATGTAATACAGCTACATCCATGATGGTCATCGGAATGATCTTAAGTGGGATTAAGATGGAATCCTTTAAGGATAAAACAGTGTGGAGTTATTGTTTTCACAGACTGGCACTGTTCCCAGCAATTATTTTCCTGATTTTGAAAATACTGCCGGTTTCAGCAAATGTTCTTGGAATCAGTGTTCTTCTGACTGCTATGCCGGCAGGTGCTACAACCAGTATCCTTTCCATGAAATATGAAGTGGAACCGGAATTTGGTGCAAAACTTGTTATTTGCTCTACATTAGTATCTATATTGACCTTGACTGTATGGAGTGGAATTTTAATTTAGGAGGAGAAAATGATGAAGAAGCAGGTATATAATCCTTATTTGCCGATCGATGAGTATATTCCAGATGGAGAACCACATGTCTTTGGTGACCGTGTGTATGTGTATGGTTCACATGACAGAGAAGGCGGAACAAAATATTGTGAACTGGATTATGTGGTATATTCAGCACCGGTTGATGATCTGAAGGAATGGAAATGCGAAGGAACTGTTTATCGCGCAAAGCAGGATCCGAATTATAGTATCGACCGAGGTGAAATGTATGCGCCGGATGTGGTGCGTGGAAATGATGGAAGATACTATTTATATTATGCGTTAGCCGGATTTGAAGGACCGATTTCAGTTGCTGTCTGCGATACACCGGCAGGCAAGTATGAATATTTAGGATATGTGCGATATCCGGATGGAAAACCGTTAAATCGTTTTCTGATGTTTGATCCGGCATTGATCAATGACAACGGAACAATCCGGCTTTATTATGGATGGTCACTTGCGACAAAAAGACCGGACAGTTTAGAAGAACAGAAAATGTATGATGAAATGATGCAGAGAATGTTTCAGAAGTCGCAGGAAGAATTGCAGAGCGAGCCACAAAGTGTTATGGGAGCGAATACGGTCGAACTGGAAGATGATATGATGACCGTAAAAGGTGAGCCGGTACGAATTGTTCCGGGAGCGAATATGGCAGATGGGACAAGTTTTGAAGGCCATGCATTCTTTGAAGCGAGCTCTATTCGAAAAGTAGGAGAACTCTATTATTTTATCTATTCTTCATGCCTGTTCCATGAATTATGTTATGCCGTCAGTAAATATCCTGACAGAGAGTTCCAATATGGCGGTGTAATTGTCTCAAATGGTGATATCGGAATCAATGGGAGAAAAGAAGAAGACCGCCTGGCAGCAACCGGAAATAATCATGGAAGCATCGAACATATTAATGGAGAATGGTATATTTTCTATCACAGAAACACACATTTGAACTCCTTTAACAGACAGGGATGTGCAGAAAAGATTGAAATTTCACCGGAAGGTAAAATCCATCAGGTAGAAATGACATCCTGTGGACTCAATGGAGGACCTTTGCAAGGCATAGGCGAGTATCCGGCGGTAATTGCCTGCAATCTGACAGATGGTCATATGCCGCATCTTGGAAATGAGATCATAGAAACTTATCAGCCGAGAATCACACATGGAAATGAAGAACGCTATATTTCCAATATCAGTAAGGGCACAAGAATCGGTTATAAATATTTTGAAATGTATGGAAAGACCAAAGTTATTGTTTCGGTACGTGGTGATGGAAATGGTGAGTTTTCAATCCTGGCAGATGAGGAAAAAGAGGTTGGAAAGGTAACTGTGGAATCTGCAGAAGCATGGAAGGAATACAGCACTACAATTCAACTCGAAGGTGTATATCCACTGTATTTTGTATATGAGGGGGAAGGAACAATAGAGTTATTAAATATTCGGTTTGAAAAAGAATAACATACAAAACAGATAGGAATAACAAATATTGAGGATTATGCGATGGTGTAGAAGAGGGAAGCTGCAAGTGAAAGCAGCTTCCCTCTTAACAGTTCTCCTTATACCAAGTTCCCCATTCTTGCATGGCATCCAAAATAGGACGCATAGTTTCACCAAGATCACTTAAAGCATATTCTACATGAGGAGGGACTTCGGGAAATACGGTTCGGGTGATGAGTCCATCCTCTTCCATGGATCTTAAGGAATCGGTTAATACTTTCTGGCTGATTCCATCAAGATCTTTTTTTAATTCATTGAATCTCCAAGGGCGTTCAAGCAGATTCCGGATAATCAGCAATTTCCATTTACTGCCGATGAGCGAAACTGTGATTGCAACCGGACATACCGGTAATTCTTCTTTTGTTAACATATGATCGCCTCCTAATATAATATCCTTTTTTATTGTTATATTTAATTTTAATGTAACAGACCAAAAGAAGCAATAGGTTACAAAAAAGTAACTAGTGTCACCTTTTTATGCCTATGTAATAAAAAAGTGCGTACTTTTGTCGGTTAAGAACTCTTGATATTATAATCTTGCAACAAAGATAACAACAAACAAAAATATCAGGAGGTAACAAAATGGCATTATCAAATCTTTTCGGATGGAAAAAGAAAGCAGAAACAGAAACCAGTGCAGCATGCGGAACAGCGTGCGGAGCAGCAGGCAAACCAGAGGAGAAACCGGCAGCATGCGGAACAGCGTGCGGAGCAGCAGACAAGCCGGAAGAGAAACCGGCAGCATGCGGAACAGCATGTGGAGCATCTGACAAGTAAAATAAGTTAAGGAAGGAGTTGGATAGGATGAGTCAGTA
>CAKRDD010000030.1 GCA_934309345.1 uncultured Mediterraneibacter sp.
GGGACTTGAACCCACACGATCGCATTGATCACAAGATCCTTAGTCTTGCTCGTCTGCCAGTTCCGACACTTCCGCATATCATCATTTTTCTGTGGCTATCAGCTGTACCGCCTTGCCACAACGATTATAATACACGTTGCGGCATCAAATGTCAACAGTTTTTTTAATTTTTTTAAAAATTTATTTTTTATATACAATTGATACAATAAGAAAACCCGGTCTTCCGAAGAAAACCGGGTGAAAATACAAGCTCAAATTAAGCAAGTTTCTCTTTTGCTACTGCTGCGAGTGCTGCGAATCCTTCTCTGTCGCTTACTGCAAGCTCTGCAAGCATCTTTCTGTTCATGTCAACGTTAGCCAGTTTAAGACCATACATGAATTTGCTGTAAGAAAGTCCATTCATTCTTGCAGCTGCGTTAATACGAGCGATCCAAAGCTGTCTCATCTGACGCTTACGCTGTTTTCTTCCTGCGTAAGAAGATGTGAGTGCTCTCATTACAGACTGTTTTGCAACTCTGTACTGTTTGGAACGAGCTCCTCTGTATCCTTTAGCCAGTTTCAGTGTTCTGTTATGTTTCTTCTTAGCGTTCATTCCGCCTTTGATTCTTGCCATTTCCTAATCTCCTCCTTAATCTACTTCCAAATCTTACAGATATGGTAAAACCTTCTTCATGTTCTTTACATTTGTTGCATCTGTAATAGTTGCCTGTCTCAGATTTCTCTTTCTCTTTGTAGACTTCTTTGTTAAGATATGGCTCTTGTAAGCTTTATTTCTTTTCAGCTTTCCTGTACCTGTTACTTTGAAGCGCTTTGCTGCCGCTCTATTTGTTTTAATTTTTGGCATGATAATTTCCTCCTTTATTGTGCTGCCTTACAGGATCTTCATCCCGGATCATATTGTCTTAACGTTTTTCAGCTAAAACCATACTCATATTTCTGCCTTCCAGTTTTGCTGCTTTTTCTACTGTAGCAACATCTTCCAGCTGCTTTGCAAAATCATCAAGGATATGCTTGCTCTGCTGTACGTGAGCCATCTCACGACCTCTGAAACGCAGTGTCACCTTAACCTTATTTCCCTTGGAAATGAACTTCTTAGCATTGTTCATCTTGGTATTCAGGTCATTCGTATCAATATTCGGTGATAAACGCACTTCTTTGATTTCAACAGTTTTCTGTTTCTTCTTGGCTTCTTTCTCTTTACGAGTCTGCTCGTATTTGTACTTGCCATAGTCAATGATCTTACATACCGGTGGCTTTGCTCCCGGTGCAATCTTTACCAGATCAAGCTCTGCTTCCTGTGCAAGCTTCATTGCGTCTCTGGATGACATGATGCCTAACTGTTCCCCATCCGCGCTGATCAATCTTACTTCTTTATCTCTGATCTGCTCGTTAATCATTAAATCGCTAATTGTCGTATACCTCCGTCAAATGAATTTCCTTTAGGTTCTTACGCGAAAACACAAAAAAACGAGTGAATATCATATCCACCCGACAAATTCAATAACTCCAACAGGAGTTCCTTATTATCGATATCGGACCATCAGTCACTCAATTGTGCTGCGGTGAGAGTGGATACTCTACTTTGTTTTTTGCTTAACGCAACATCTAATCTACCATATCCACTCTTTCCTGTCAACACTTTAATTGAATTTTCTTCAGATTTTTTCTAAACTTTTATCTCTCATTTCCCATACAGAATACGGCAACAACGCCCGGTCCTGTATGACTTCCGATGACTGTTCCGATATTATTGATCAGAATATTCTCTATTCCCATCTTTTCTCTGACGCGTCCGGCAACATACTCTGCATCTTTCAGGCAATCTCCGTGCGTGATCATTATGATCTCATTCTCCCAGCCTTTTGACTGCTCTACCGCCATATCAACAATTTTATTCAGAGACTTCTTACGACCACGTTCTTTCGCAATCACCTGAAGTTTTCCATTGTTATCCATATGTATGATCGGTTTCACTTGCACGAGTGTCCCTAAAACCGCTGCCGCTTTGGAAATACGTCCGCCTCTCTGCAGATGATTCAGATCATCCACCGTAACATTATGACAAACGTGAAGTTTGTTCTCTTCTGCCCACTTTGCGATCTCATCAATCGTCTTGCCTTCTTCTTTTAACTTAAGAGCATAGTACAGAAGCAATCCCTCTCCCAGGCAGGCGCAAAGTGTATCAATCACGATAATCTTTGCTTCCGGATAATCCTCCGCCAGTTCTTCTGCTGCAATTCGCATGCTATTGTATGTTCCGCTTAAACCGGAAGAGAATCCAAGATGAAGTACATCTTTCCCTTCTTTCACAAATGGTTCCAGCATCTCGCGTGCTTCCTCCGGATTGATCTGAGAAGTCACAGACATATGGCCTTCTCTTAACTTCTGAAAGAACTCTTTCGCTGTCAATCCCGACATGTCTGTGTAATTCTCTCCATCAATTGTATATTTCAACGGAAGGACCGGAACATGTCTCTCTTCCAGCCATTCCTTCGGTAAGTCTACAGTACTGTTCACGGTAATAACGAACTCTCTCATGTCAATTCCTCCTGCTCTCTTTCTTCCGGAAACCACCGCTGCATTCCACATAGCAGCCATGTATTTTCCGGATAAGCAATATTTTCTATATCATACCATCTTTTATAATAAAGAGCAAAGATATTTTAACAAAATTAAGATTTTGTCAGTTTATTTTTACATTTAGATAATTTCTCCCTGAAAGTGTTTTATTAAACACAAGGAAACATAATACTAAAATACATCCCGCAACAAATCCATACAGATTAAACACTGCAGTCAGTACAAGAAGCATCAGTCTCATAAATTTTAATGCATATCCGAGTTCAAAATTCGGCTGTGTATAATTTGCCACTGCCACAAATGCCATATATAGCATTACTTCTGAATTGAACCAACCGGATTCTACCGAAAATTCTCCCATCACAATACCGGCGATCACACTCAACGGAGTGCTGAGCATCGTTGGCGTATTCATCGCAGCCAGCCGCAAACCGTCAATTGACAGTTCGAGCAGAAGGAACTGCCAGATCAGCGGAAGATTGATCTGATCACGTACCATTACAAATGAAAAAACGCCCGGTAGCCACTGCGGATTCTGCATATATAATAAATACAATGGTGTAAAAAACACGGTTGCGATTGTGATCAGGGTTCTGGAAATCTTCAGATACATTCCTGTCAGAGTCGGAAAATAATAATCATTTGCCTCTTCTATCATATCCAGAACTGACGTTGGGAGTATCATTGCCGACGGCGAGTTATCCACCAGAATCACAACCTTGCCTTCCAAAAGACATGCTGCTGCCGTATCCGGTCTCTCCGTAAATTTAAACTTTGGGAAAGGATTGAACCATTTTCTCTTGAAAAGTGCTTCTGCAAGACTCTGCTGATTCATTCTCAGGTCATCTACCTCAAGCTTCTCAATCCTTGACTTTATATTATTTAAAAGTTCTTCATCTACACGGTCTGACATATAGCAGACTGCTATGTCCGTTCTGGAGCTCTGACCTGCTTCTGTCATTTCCATAATCAAATGGGGATCCCTGATTCTTCTCCGCATCAGTGCCGTGTTAAATACAATTGTCTCTACAAAACCATCTCTGGAACCGCGAAGCGATTTATCTTTATCCGGCTCATCTACACCGCGTGCAGGATAACTTCTGCAGTCCATACACAGTGCTGCATCATAACCGTCTACAAAAAACACCGCTGTACCGGAGAGCACATTTCTCAGAATATCATCAAAACATTTCAGCACATCCACTTCCACATAAGGAATCTTCTGTTTTGAAAAACTTTCTGCATCCTGTGGAAGATCTTCTGCTGTAATAGAAAGAAAAGAATCCATAATCTTTAACATTGCTTCATCTTTTATAAATCCATCAATGTAGTAGAATACCGATTCTTTTCCACCGATCTCCATCTCCCGGCGGATAATGTCAAAGCTTTTCTCCACCGGAAGGGTCTGATCCATATATTGAATATTTTCTTCAAAAGAACAACCGACTTCTTTTTTAATCTTTCTGATCATAAAACCTAACCCTCTTTTTCTGCCTCTTATTTGCCTTGGCTTCACTGAGTTTAGGTTTCCCTTTTTCTTACAAATTATTCTGTCAGCCTTTTATTTCTTTTTTGTTGTACTTCCAAATCCACCATTTCTTACTTCTGTCACATCATCATCTAATGTAATTCCGTACTGTACGAAGATTCCCTGCATGAACCCATCTCCTGCTTCTACTTCTACGGTTTTTCCTTCATTAGAATCATTTGTGATCTTTGCAAAAATCTGTCCTTCATTGTCGGAATAATAATAATCACTGTCGATAATTCCTACTGTATTATTCAGCTGCAGTCTGTACTTGAATCCCAGTCCGCTTCTCGGATAACACTTCAGTACCCAGTCCTGTTCCATCCACACACGGACTCCCGTTGGAATCTTGACGGTCTCTCCCGGTTTCAGTGTGATTTTCACCGGTGCAAAAAAGTCATATCCTGCGCTTCCGGCTGTCGCTCTTCCCGGCAGTTTTAAAGACTCGTAGATTGCTTCCATCTCTTTTTCTTCCGCTGTCTCAAATGTGTCTTTCCACCCTTCAAAGAACTTTTCTTTACTCACTTTTTCAAATCTTGCAATTCGATTCATCTCTGCTAACAACCTCCGATTTATTACCACGTTTTTATCTGTTTTCTCGTTCTTCTTGTCTCGTATACAGGAAGTTTATTCTTTCCTGCCCACAAGCACTGCAATTCATTATTATAAAATACTTGAAAGTAAAAAACAAGTTGGTGAAATAATTCTCTTGAGATATTCTGTGTTTAGAGTATAATAGATTCTATAAACACGAAACAGAAGGTGAGAGTATGCGAACAATGGACTTTACTACAGAACAGCCAGATTGCTGCTCTGTCGGTGATTATTTGGAGATTGTCGAACATGAGCTTCCCACTTCCTATTGGTATATGCTCGAGCATGCCTACGGTGCAAGCACGAATTTCAAGAACCGGGAACGTTTGAAGACCCGCAAAGGCAAAGTCATTAAGATCTGGAAAGACGACAGATTCAACTATATCACCCTGGAATTTGATGAAGAGGATGTGAAATGATGTACAATAAAGATGATGTTATATATATTCTTGAGAACAACACAACAATCCGTAAAGGAAAGATTGCACGCAAGCAGGGGGAGAACTATATCATTCAGCTGATTGGCTCCTGCGGCGCACTGACAATGCCGGAAGATCAGCTATTTGAATCTGAAGAAGCTGCTGAAAAGAGCAAACAACAGATCAAGCTGAACAGCGCGAATGTACAGAATGATTTCATATCTGTAAAACCTGATCCTTTCGACAACTGGATTGGGCGATAGAAATTGGTTTCAGAGTTGTTGAGGATATTCGTGATCGGCAACAGGATATAGGAAAAGCACTTTCGGAAGAATAATATCTTCCGTCAGTGCTTTTTTTACTTATCGTTATACTAAAACTCTCTAATCCCAACCTTTAGAACGGTGTTCCATACAGATCATACGGTGTCACCTGATATACGTAATAATTCAACCAGTTCGTATACAAGTTATTGCAATGTGCTCTCCAGGTCAGCATTGGTTTCTTCTCCGGGTCGTCGTTCGGATAATAATTCTCCGGAATCTGTGGATTCAATCCTTTCCCCGTATCTCTCTTATACTCTGAATCCAGTGTCATTCTATCATACTCCGGATGTCCCATTACAAAGATCTGACGTCCATCCTGCGCCATGCAAAGATAAACTCCTGCTTCTTCCGAATCTGCAAGAATTGTGATTCTGTCATCTTTTTCCAAAAGATCTTGCGGAACTTCTGTATGTCTGGAATGTGGTGCGAGGAATTTATCATCAAAACCTCTGACGATCGGAATCTTTCTGTTCCTTACGTGGTGCCAGAACAGTCCTGAACGTTTTTCCGGAAGTTGTACCTTATCAATTCCATAATGATAATAAATACCAGCCTGTGCCCCCCAGCAAAGATGAAGTGTAGACACAACATTGGTCTTTGTCCATTCCATAATACGTTTCAGCTCTTCCCAATAATCTACATCTTCAAACGGCATCTGTTCTACAGGTGCGCCCGTGATAATAAATCCGTCAAACTTTTTATCCTTGATATCATCAAAAGCTTCATAGAACTTATAAATGTGACTTGTTGATGTATTCTTTGACACATGACTTGTCACTCTCACAAAAGTAACATCCACCTGCAGCGGAGAGTTTGAAAGTGCTCTCAGAATCTGAAGTTCTGTATCCTCCTTAAGTGGCATCAGATTCAGAAGTCCGATACTGATCGGACGGATATCCTGATGTGCCGCACGCATCTCATCCATCACAAAGATGTTCTCTTGTTCCAATATTTCCTTTACCGGCAAATCATTTTGTACTCGAATCGGCATTGTCCTTATCTCCCTTTTCTTCTTGTATTTCTTTTATCTCTTCCTGTTTTTCTTTCTGTACATAAGTTCCTTCGGAATCCACATATCCATTCTTCCCATAGCACTCGGTATCTGTTGGAAGTTCTTTTTTCTTCAGGATAGAATTAACCAGCATATTTACAATATAATAAATCACCGCAAATGTCGGTACACCAAAAAGCATTCCCGGAATACCAAATAATCCTCCTGCGATCAGGATTGAGAAAACAACCCAGAACGAGGAAAGTCCTGTCGAATTTCCCAGAATCTTTGGTCCCAGCACATTTCCATCAAACTGCTGCAATGCAATAACAAAAATGATAAAGTAGAGTCCTTTCAACGGATCTGCAAGCAGAATCAGAATTGCACTCGGAATTGCTCCGATATACGGTCCAAAGAATGGAATTACGTTTGTCACTCCTACGATTACGCTGACCAGCATCGTATATGGCATATTCAGAATTGATAACCCTATAAAACAGATTATTCCGATAATCAGAGAATCAATAATCTTTCCGATAATAAATCCACCGAAGATCTCATTACTCTTTCCACCAATCTGAAGAATCATATTGGCCTGTCCCGGACGAAATACAGCGTAGATCACCTTCTTTGTCTGTTTCTGGAACTTCTCTTTGCTAAACAAAACATAGATAGAGACAATGATTCCAATAATAAAATTAAAGACTTCACGAACCATCTGGATCATTCCCACAGTAAGCTGTGTCATCCACAGATTCACTTTCTCCATCAAATCTGTCTTCATCCAGTTCTGAACAAAATCACTGGCTTCTTCAACCACACTTTCCAACATCCTTCCAACTGTTGAATCAGAAGAATGCATCTTACTAAATTCATTGATAAACCGGTTCATCTGGCTCGGCACATTGAAAATCATGTCGCGGATACTTCCATATAACTCCGGAATCATCATATTCAAAAGTGTAACAATCAATGCTATCATTAAGATGACAGATACAAAGATTCCAATTCCTCTTGATATCTGTTTTTTCTTCTTTAAGTTGGGACAATGCTTCTCCAAAAGCGGAATCATCCAGCGATCTGTCCATTTCACTATTGGATTCAGCAAATATGCAATTGCCAGTCCATAAATAATAGGTTTTGCCACTGTTAAAAACTGCTTAAATACTGATGAAATCTGTCCCAGTCTCAAAAGTGCAAAATAGAATAAGATACATGCCGCAACAACAAAAAACATCGTCATACTTTTCATAACCTGTTCTTTGAAGCTATACCTTCTTTTTTCATGTTCTTCCCACGAATTGTGTCTATGAATCTGATCTGTATGAGTCTTTGACGCCGCTTTCGCTGTCGTATGCTCATCCTGTCGATATTCACTCATGTACGATCATTTCCTTTCTTCTGTTAAATATACATATTACGATTATAACGCGGTTACAACAATAGAGTCAACAGTAGAAAAAAAGAGATTCAGAAGATCCCCTCTTCCAAATCTCTTTTTGCATATTACAAAGTTATAATTTTTAGCTGAAACTCAATTACAGCTGCAATCAAATGTTGCACATTCTGTCCCACTGCTGTGGCAGGCGTCACCGCCTTCTACACTGATTTTTCCCGCGTGACATTTGCACTCTTCATTATATCTGCAATCTTTCGCCTGGCAGTCAACATCTGAGCAATCTGAAACTGATTTCATTGAATCCATCTTATTGCTATAGCTTCCTTCTTTTCTTTCTTCAAAGCTATCGCAACAGGTCTCCTTTGCATCCTTCGCACTGTTGCCTCCCACCTGGATCTTATCCAGTTCGCAAAGATACTGATAATTGTGTACACATGTCTGTACGGTACAGCTTAATTCTGGCATACTGATTTCCTCCTCTTAATCTTTTTAGAACAATATCAGTATGTCCTTTTCTTTTAAATATATACGCTTATATCTGAAAGTACAAAACGGTATGTATCTCTCAATACATACCGCCAGTAATCTGATTCTTATGCGTTCTTTCCGCAGCAGAATTTATATTTCTTTCCACTTCCGCACGGACATGGATCATTTCTTCCGATTTTCTTCGCCTTGCGAACTGTACCGGACTGTTTCTGCTCGCGATACAGACGTTTCTTTGTCTCTGCATCAAAGATCTTATCCCACTGTGGGAGTCCATACAGCCAGTCAGCTTTTGCATCGATCATGTTCTTGTAAAGAAGTTCTTTATCAAATGCAAGACTTACAACTGTATCTTCTTCCATTGTCTCGATCGGGTTTGCTGTCTTCAGACTGTCATTGATTCCGTCAAGGAATCCAACCATTGTCATGACATCCTGTCCATATTTCTCAGCAAGCTCTTTCACTGTTCCCTTCACTTCTTCATCCGGGTTATCGAGCAGTTGCTCGTAAATCTCTCTTTCGATTGTAAAGTATGTTCCCCAGAACTTCTCCAGCTGATCTTTCGGAAGATTGCGGTCATAGGCCATATCACGCCACTGGTCTAATAAACATTTCTCACTCATTGTATATTGCTCCTTTATCTTTAAACTTCGAATTCAATCGCCCTTTTATTATATAACAAATTTTATTTGCCGTAAACAATTATTTGATATATACTGTTACTATTACTATATTGGCGTATGAAAGGACTGGTCACATGAAAAAACTGAAACGTATTTCTGCACTGCTAGGGGTTTTTATTCTTATCGCAATGTATTTGTGCACACTGATTTTTGCACTGATTGATTCGCCTGTTGCTTCCGATCTTCTCAAAGCATCTATCGCTGCAACCATTTTCGTTCCTGTTATTCTCTATGGACTGCTGATGATCACACGACTGTTAAAAGATGATTCCAAAGACAATTCTGATCATAAATAAAATACCGCAGTCAGTAATGCACTGACAGAATCTACTCCCCGGGAGGCACGTGAATCTGTTTCCCGGGTTTTTACTGCCTGTCTCCTCTTCAGATATTCTTCCATGGATAAATTTTCTCTGTCTTTTTCATTGCTGTTCTCTTCCATCGAATTCCTCCTTCTTTTTTTCTCAGCTATATATTTATATGAGGAACTTTCTGATTTATTACTATCTTTTTGTTTTCCGTGCAAATCCCAAGCGGAGCAACAACTACTTTGTACGTCTCCGTGCGCATCCTGAACGAAGTATTCTCTATCAGAAAAGAGTTTCCTGATAGAAAAAAATACAGGACGGTAAGCTTTCACTTCCTGTCCTGTATTTCTGTTTCATTATTTATTACGATAAATAATATCGTCTCTTCCTGGTCCGTTACTGATCATTGTGATCGGATACTCGATCTCTTTCTCAATGAATTCAATGTATTTACGGCAGTTTTCCGGAAGATCTTCGTAGTTCTTGATTCCACGGATGTCTTCTTTCCATCCCGGAAGAACTTTGTAAACCGGTTTTGCCTTCTCAAGAAGATGTGTTACCGGGAATTCTGTAGTAACTTCTCCGTTGATCTCATAACCAACACATACCGGAATCTCATCCAGATATCCGAGTACATCGAGTACTGTAAATGCTACATCTGTTGTTCCCTGCATTCTGCAGCCATACTTGGATGCAACACAGTCAAACCATCCCATTCTTCTTGGACGTCCTGTTGTAGCGCCGTACTCTCCGCCGTCACCACCGCGTCTTCTAAGCTCGTCTGCTTCATCTCCGAAGATCTCACTTACGAAAGCTCCGGCTCCTACTGCACTTGAGTATGCTTTACATACTGTAACGATCTGCTTGATCTCATACGGCGGGATTCCTGCTCCGATCGCACCGTATCCTGCAAGTGTTGAGGAAGATGTAACCATTGGATAAATTCCGTGATCCGGATCTTTCATTGATCCTAACTGTCCTTCAAGAAGAACTGTCTTTCCTTCTTTGATTGCCTCGTGAAGATAAAGAGATACATTAGCTACAAACGGCTCTACCATTTTCTTATATTCCATCAGTTCGTTATATAACTCATCAGGATTAATCAGTGGTTTGTGGTATAAATGCTCAAGCAGTACATTCTTCTGCTCTGCCACGCGCACAACCTTCTCCTTCAAAAGTTCATCATCGAACAGCTCACTAACCTGGAAACCGATCTTTGCATACTTATCTGAATAGAACGGAGCGATTCCTGACTTTGTGGAACCGAAAGATTTTCCTCCGAGTCTCTCTTCTTCATATGCGTCAAAATTCTTGTGATAAGACATTACCATCTGTGCTCTGTCGGATACAAGAATCTTCGGCATCGGAACACCTTTTTCTACTACAGACTGTACCTCTGCG
Source organism: uncultured Mediterraneibacter sp. (assembly GCA_934309345.1). Taxonomy (GTDB): domain Bacteria; phylum Bacillota; class Clostridia; order Lachnospirales; family Lachnospiraceae; genus Mediterraneibacter. Next base: position 10,716 of record CAKRDD010000030.1, read on the forward strand.
AAAAGACGCGGCACATCCAGTGCGACACCATTACCAATGATGCTGGTCGTATGTCCATAGAACACACCTGATGGCAGTGTATGCAGCGCAAATTTTCCGTAATCATTCACAATTGTATGGCCTGCATTCGCACCACCCTGAAAACGAACGATGATATCTGCCTCTCTGGCGAGCATGTCTGTGATCTTACCCTTTCCTTCATCGCCCCAGTTTGCACCAACTACTGCTTTTACCATTTCAAACCCTCCTGCGTATGTTTGCTTGTAAATAATATTAATCAGCGGTACTTATAACCATTACCGCCCTAAGAATTATACTATACTTTTGCAGGGTTGTAAAACGTTATTTCGCATTTTTTTATTTAAATGTCAGAAATATTGTATTTCTGCGGCAAAAGTATTACAATGAAAAGTAAATCAGGCGGTTTTCCCCTGAAAGCAAACTGTTATCAGTTACTGTTCACACGATGTGCGACCAGCAACGCATCTCGCCATTTTAAATCGCCTTTGGCGATGGGGCGAGATGCATTCAAGTCAAAACACGCATCCTCCGTGTCAATCAGCGGAGTGATTGACACGGGAGTGAACAGTAACGTTTATCATACTATTTTAGTATGAAACAGTATCAAATTTAGTTTAACAGAAGGGAGACTATAGAATTGAAAAAATTAATCAAATGGATAGTTGGACTTGGCACTGTTGGTACTGCAATCGGACTTCTTGCTGTTCGTCTGATCAAAAAATCAAAGAATAAATCCACTGATATGCAAGAAGATATCACTGATAGCAATACAGAAGATACGGATTCTGATACATTTGATCTGGATCAGGATCTTGAACCAACACAGGAAAGATCTTATGTATCCCTGTATGCAGCCCGACCGGATGATTTAACTGAAAAATCTGATGTTGACAGCGCAGACTCTTCTGAGGCAGAGGCACAACCAGCAGTTTCTGATGAATCGGATGATACGCTTACTGAAGATGAATAATTAAAAAAGAAAGCAGACAGCTCAATCTTACTTTTAATGGCATTGAACTGTCTGCTTCTTTTTATTTAAATATAATCTGTTTTTCTATCATCTATTTCCATGCCTCGCAGAGCAATTGAACTGCTGCACGGATTTTCTCTTCATTCAGATTTGCATATCCTAACAGAATTACTGCTTTCCTCAAACTATCTTCCCCGTCTTCATGGTCTTTCACATAATACTCCGACAGACCATAAACTCTGACACCTTGTTTCGCCGCTTTTTCAATCAGATCCTTTTCCGAGTCATCCGTCTTAAAATGAAGCAGCAGATGAACACCTGCATTTTCTCCGGAAATTTCCAGAATCTCTTTCATCTTCCGAAGGCTGCTGATCAGGACATCATGCCTGTTCTTATATAATGCGCGTGTTTTATTCAGATGTCGCTCATAATATCCTTCTTCCATAAATTTCTGAAGAATCATCTGATCTACTTTGGAAACAGTAGAGCTGATAAATCTGCATTTTTCCTGATAAATTTCCAAAATCTGTTCCGGAAGTACCATATAACTCATTCGAATGGAAGGTGCCAGTGATTTAGAAAAAGTACCTGTATAAATCACTTTTCCATTGCTGTCACTTCCCTGCAGTGCCGGAATCGGCTTTCCTTTATATCGGAATTCGCTATCGTAATCGTCTTCGATAATATATCTGTCTTCTTCCGCATTTGCCCATTTTAAAAGTTCCATTCTTCTCTGAATCGGCATAACACATCCAAGAGGATACTGATGGGACGGCATGACAAATGCAATATCTGCCCCTGACTTCTCTAATTCATCAATCCGCATCCCGCTTTGATCCATATCAACAGTACAGACTTCATAGCTTAACCGTTCAAACAAACGATAGGCCTGTCCGTAGGTTGGGTTTTCCAGTGCAACTTTATGACAATTCCCAATCACTGTCGTCAAAAGCATAAGCAGATAATCACTTCCTGCTCCAATGATGATCTGATCCGGATGGCAGTGTATTCCTCTTGCCTGATGCAAATAACTGCTGATCGCATTCCGAAGCCCATATTCTCCTTGAGGATCCCCCAATCGGAACATCTCTGCCTTATCATCTATCAGACATTCTTTGGATAATTTTCTCCAGACATTATACGGAAAACTATTGAGATCCACACCGTTCGGCGTAAAATCATACGCATATTCTGTCACTCCCGAAGAAATCGGTTCAACTTTGATCTCCGGTCTCTTCTGAAGCTGATATATTCCTTCAATCTTTGCGACAAAATATCCTTTGCATGGGATTGCCTCCACATACCCTTCCGAGAGGAGCTGTTCATACGCAAGTTCGACTGTACTCCTGCTCACTACCAGATGCTTACTCAATGCTCTTGTAGATGGAAGCCGCTCCCCACTCTGTATTACGTTATCCCGAATCTCTTCCTTGATAAATTCATAAATCTGTTCATACAGCGGAGTTTTTGATTTTGGATTCAAACTCATTGTCAATTCATACATTTTTGTTCTCTCCCTGCATCACATCTGTAACTATGAAAAACTGCCGTGAACACTTTCTCGTTGTGATCACGGCAGTCCTTTTCTTTATTTCTTCGGCAGTTTGAAAGAACTCTTCAGAGAAACAATACGGTTAAATACCAGATTCTCCGGTGTAGAATCCTTTGCATCGATACAGAAAAATCCGTTTCTTACAAACTGGAAGCTATCATAAGCTTTCGCATCTGCAAAGCTTGGCTCCACATAAGCATCTTTGATAATCTTCAGAGAATTCGGATTCAGGTTCAGAGAACCATCCTCTTTATTGTATACACCCTTCTCTTCATCTACAAGGTTCTCATACAGTCTTACTTCTGCTTTCTGTGCATATGGTGCCGGAACCCAATGAATTGTTCCTTTCACCTTACGTCCTGTGAAACCACTTCCAGCCTTTGTCTCAGGATCATAAGTACAGTGAACTTCTGTCACATTACCATTCTCATCCTTTACAAAGCTTTCACATTTCACAAAATATGCATGCATCAGACGAACTTCATTTCCCGGGAACAAACGGAAATATTTCTTTGGTGGTTCTTCCATGAAGTCATCTCTCTCGATGTAGAGTTCACGGCAGAACGGAACTTTACGCTGTCCAAGCTCTTCGTTCTCCAGATTGTTCGCAACATCCAGATATTCAACTTCTCCTTCCGGATAGTTGTCGATCACAAGCTTGATCGGATCAAGCACAGCCATCATACGGGAACGCTTCATCTTCAGATCCTCACGGATACAGTACTCAAGCATTGCATAATCAACAGAGCTCTGGCTCTTGGAAATACCACACATATCAATAAACATCTTGATTGACTCCGGTGTGAATCCTCTTCTTCTGAGCGCTGCGATAGAAACCAGTCTTGGATCATCCCATCCATCAACAATCTTATCTTCTACGAGCTTCTTAATATAACGCTTTCCTGTTACAACATTCGTAAGATACAGTTTTGCGAACTCAATCTGACGCGGTGGGTTCTCAAACTCACACTCTCTCACAACCCAGTCATAAAGCGGTCTGTGATCTTCAAACTCAAGTGTACAGATAGAATGTGTGATTCCCTCGATTGCATCCTCGATTGGATGAGCAAAATCATACATCGGATAGATACACCACTTATCACCTGTATTGTGATGTGTCATGCGAGCAACACGATAAATGATCGGATCACGCATATTGATATTCGGTGATGCCATATCAATCTTTGCACGAAGCACTTTCTCTCCGTCAGCATACTTTCCGGCACGCATATTCTCAAAAAGCTCAAGGTTCTCCTCTACAGAGCGATTTCTATATGGACTTTCTTTTCCTGGTTCTGTAAGTGTTCCTCTATATTCACGCATCTGTTCTGCTGTAAGATCACAGACAAATGCTTTTCCTTTCTTGATCAGCTTTACAGCACACTCATACATCTGATCAAAATAATCGGATGCGAAATAAAGATGATCCTTCCAGTCAGCACCCAGCCACTTAATATCCTCTTTGATAGACTCAACAAATTCTGTCTTCTCCTTTGTCGGGTTCGTATCATCAAATCTCATATGGAATTCACCATTATACTTCTCTGCCAGTCCATAATTCAAAAGGATAGACTTCGCATGACCAATATGAAGGTATCCATTCGGCTCCGGTGGGAAACGGGTGCATACATGATCGTAAACTCCTTCTGCCAGATCCTTATCTATCTCCTGTTCAATAAAATTCTTTGAAACTGTTTCGTTCTCCATATCTTCCTCCTACTAACCATAAGTACCATCCGGATGATCTGTCACATTCCTTCGGAAGTGTGATTTATCCTACAGGTTTTCATGCTCAATATCTTATCACATAAAAAGAACAACCACAAGAGATTCTTTTCGTCTCCCCTTACAGTCTGCCTTTTAACAATTCATAAGCCTGTGCCAGAATAGCTGCATGATCCACTGCAATTCCTCCACCTTCTTTTACAACATAATATTTTTCTCTGACCAATCCTGTCCGCTCCTTTTTCAGGATGACCGCATTTCTCTTCTGATCCTGATTTTGAATTGTCAGATGATATTCCGTCTTCTTCCATCCATCTTCTTCATATGCTGTCTCCGGTTTCATCTCTATCTCAAACCATGCCGCATCTGCCGCATCATCTCCGGCCTCCACACTTACATCCGACTCCTTTACAACAGAAAGATACGCACTTGTAATGATCCTTGCTCTCGGATCTCTCTGATAATCTCCATAACAGGCAAACTGTTCCACCGGAAGTCCGCTGACTCCGGTCTCTTCCTGCAATTCCCGCCTTGCTGTGTCCTCCAGATTCTCCCGTAAATTTACAAATCCTCCCGGAAGAGCCCAACATCCAATACTGGGATGATTTCCTCTCTTAACCAAAAGCACTTTTAATCGTCCTTCTTCCAGTGCCTGTTCATCTTTATAAGAGAAAACAACCGTGTCTGTTGTGCAACACGGATTTTTATATCGATATGGATCATATTCTTCCAGAAATTCTTCCAGTGTCTGCCCTTTCCCATTCCGTTCTCCTGTCCCGTAAAATGGTGTGATGTCTTCTAAAAATGATGCCATATCAACCTCTCCTTTTCACTTCATTCAAAGCACTCCAAACATACTCACCGGCTCAAAAAAACGACCGATTTCTGTCAAGAGATTTGCAAAATAAACACAAGTTCCTGCTTCTGCTTCCGGATGTGATCCTTGAAAATCATAACACTGCACTCCCACAAGCGGTGCATGTGCTTTCTCCCAATCCCGTTCCAGAATCTCATGGATCTGTTCTTCATCCTCTTCGCCAACCCGAAGAAAAATCTCGATGTTCTGCCTCATCGTATCAAAAAAATGATAAAATTCCGGAAGATATTCTTCCATCTCCCATACAAACTCTGTAAATGTCTGTAACACATCTTTCAGTTCTTTTAGTTCACTTGTTTCATAATTCTTTTCACTCATACGGCTTCCCCTTCTGCAGAACCCGTCACCTTGAATCACCACTTCAATCAAATTCAGTATAACATATTTTATAACAAGTGAAAGAATTCTCAACAAGGAATTGAATTTTTTCTTTTATAATAGGATGATACAATATTCTCCCCCAGACTACAAGGCTCTTGAGACATCTTTTGCCAATAGTCTTTTGTTATTATGCCACATTTTTATATTGTTTTTCTTTTTGTTGTACCGTATAATCAAAATCAAAAAAGGACGTGAGCATATGCCATTACCAAAATCAAATAACTATACAATCGAAGACATCTACGCTCTTCCCGATGGACAGCGTGCAGAACTGATTGACGGTCAGATTTACGATATGGCACCACCAAGCCCCTTCCACCAGAAACTGGTAATGGAGCTTTCCGCAACTCTTCGTGATTATATCAAAAAGAATGGCGGATCGTGCAAAGTTTACCCTACTCCATTTTGAGATTTCTGTTGGAATCTATAAAGATTTGAAGATCTGCATCGCGAATCTGCTGAAATAAAATAACCTGCGCCAATATGAACAATCAGTTGGAAGAAACGCATATTCGATAATCAATTTTTATTTTGTTTTTTCAAGCGAATACTTGACAAGACTTTCACATATGATTATAATGCTAATTGAATTAGCGAATGACTGCTGTGCGGTCGCAAGAGAGTCTTGGAATTATATTCCAAGGCTCTTTTTGCATTTAGGAGGTACAAAAGATAATGGATGAAATACTTTATACAACTCCAAAAGAACAAATACAAAAACTGAAATCACAAAACCTTATCATTGAAGACGAACCATTAGCAGAAGAAGTTTTGAATTTATTCGGGTATTCTAATTTGATTAAAAGTTACAGAGAACCTTACATGATAGTTTCTAATGGACATAAAATTTATCGTTCCGGAGTGACTTTCAATCAATTACTTTCATTATATACCCTTGATAAAAATTTAAGGAACTCTGTTATGGCCGCTATGATAGATTTAGAAGAACACATAAAAGAAGTTTCTGCCAATGTTATTGCTCATTCTTTTGGTACACAACCTGATGAATATTTGGATTTCCGTAACTATAGTAATAAAAGAAAACGGAAATACCGTTTCACACTAAAAGGAATTTTAGATACACTGAAAGCTACTTTAGATACCGATAAAGATCCTATTCATCATTATAAAACAGAACACGGGATCGTCCCTCCTTGGATTTTATTTAAAAGTGTCTATTTTAGTACGATGGTAAACTACATTGATCAATTTAAGATTGCTCAAAAAAATGAAATGATTGACAGATTATATAATCTCACAAACCTTCAAATTGATTACGTGGCTGCCAGGAAACTATTGATTGACACACTCTCTATTTGCATGGAATATCGAAATTTAGCTGCACATGGTGGACGAACCTATAATTATATATGTCACAGCTTACTTCGATCGGATGAAATATTTACATGTGATCAAAATATATCAGCATCTGGATTCAGCCAGCTTATATTTATATTAGATTTATTAAACTATAAAAATCCTTGTTATCTTTTAAGGCATGCATTAAATGTTGAAGTGAACAGACACTGCAACGACTACCCGCAAGATGTTACGTACCTTGGTCAAATATTAAATATTGATATTGTGCCACATTCCATTGTATATGTATCTGGCACAAGTAATAAATACCATACTAATCCTTATTGTAGTGGTATTAAAAATTCCATTCCTTTGGAATTAGATGAAGCAAAATTGCAAAATTACATACCATGTAAGCGTTGTGTTCAATAAAAATTTTGTAGTCTGCCCCCTTTTTGCCCCTTTTTGGAATTTTCAGCAAAAGAAAAGCCCCGGAAACACCGCATTTACGGCACTTCCGGGGAAAGGTTCAAAGCTGTCTAGGGGACTTGAACCCCCGACCTCCGCCTTACCAAGGCGACGCGCTACCGACTGCGCCAAGACAGCTTATTGCGTTCCAACAGAACGCAAAATTAAATATACACTACTTGAGTTTGATTGTCAAGTTAAAGCTGATCTGAATCCAGCAAAATCGTGAATGGCCCGTCATTGAGCAGCTGAACTTTCATATCAGCTCCAAACTCTCCGGTCTGTACTTCCTCCACTGATTCCCTGCATTTTTCAATGATATATTCATACATTTCATTCGCTAGATCCGGTTTTCCTGCTTCGATAAAGCTTGGTCTGTTTCCTCTCTTACAGTTTGCATATAACGTAAACTGTGAAACCAGGAGAAGACCTCCGCCCACATCAGCAAGCGAAAGATTTGTCTTTCCCTGTTCATCTTCAAAGATACGGAGTCCGATCATTTTTCGTATCATTTTGTCTGCAAGCTCTTTCGTATCTGTATCAGCTACTCCAATCAGGACAAGATAACCTTTTCTAATCTTTCCCGATATCTCGCCATCAATCGTTACAGATGCCTCTGTTACTCTTTGTATTACAAATCTCATCTTCAAACCTCTGTTTTTTTATTATTCGTTGTCAGACAGATCAACGTCACAGCACTCACTGTCATCGGAATACTGACCAAGATAATCATTCCCATTACTATTTCCGGAAGGAATCTGCTCTCAAGATCTACGATCAGCGTTCCCATCAGATTATAGAACATGTGCATCAGCATGGATGCCGCCAGGGTATTATAGCGATACGCCACAAATCCAAGTGCGAACCCAAGAAGTGCCGCATAGATCCCCTGTACGAGATTCTGATGGAATACTCCAAACAGAACCGCCTGTACAACATTCACCAGAATCCAATGCATTCCGGCGCGTTCAAGATATTTCTGAATCAATCCCCTGAAAATCAGCTCTTCCACAAGAGGTGGAAGAATCAATGTACTGAGGACCCACATCAGCGAATATTCTGTCAGACCGGAATTTTCTATCAGATTCTGATAATTATCCATCGCATCCGGAAGTGCCTGTGCTACGATTGCCAGTATAATACTGGTCACATGTATCATACCAAAGGTAAACATCGTGATTAAAACGCATCCGTCCAAACCGACTCTTCTGCATTTTCTGGGAATCGCACGGATTCCACCTTCACGTGACTGGAAAGCAATATAATACCATAAAGCAGGAATGGGCAGAACCATAAGGTACAAAATTGCCGATACTAGATTCAAATGACTCATCAGAAACTCATAAACTGCCATTGTTCCATTGTTTCCCATAAGCAGAGACCCGCCAATTGCGGCCAGGTAGGAAATAATATATCCGAATTTGTTAAAGCAGATCATGATCACCAGAAAGACTGCAAGTGCCAAAAGGTAATTGTATTTTTTCTTCATCCGTATTTCTCCTTTACGGCAGAATCTTTTGTGCTTTTGTCTTAATCCTCTGAAGTGCATTATCCACTGACTTCGGACTCTTTCCAAGTAATTCCGCAATCGTCCGATAATCCGTTCCCATTAAGTGCAGGTAAAGAACATGATTTTCTAATGGACTGAGCAACTCTTTAAGTTGTTCCGCAAAAGCTTCTGTATATTCTTTTCCAAAATAAAGAACTTCCGGATCATTCTCCTTCGATGATTCAATCGTGTCGATCAGGGGAAGGCTTCTCCCTTCTCCTTCCTGCTCGCTGTCTTCATAAAGCGAAACATAAGAATTCAAAGGAAGATGCTTTTTTCGATTAGAGGCCTCGATTGCCGAGTACATCTGTCTGGAGACACAAAGTTCTGCAAAGCTTGAAAAGGATGTTTTCTGTGTTTCATCAAAATCCCGCACTGCTTTGATCAGACCGATCATTCCTTCCTGGATCAGATCTTCGTTCTCTCCCCCAAGCAGATACATTGCACGCGCTTTCTTCCTTACCATGGATTTATATTTCACCATCAGGTAATCCATAATCTCCTGGTTTCCATTCTTGTAATCACATAAAAGCTGCTCATCTGTCATTCTGTCATACTTACTCATCCGATTATCACCTGTTATCACTCATTTCTCGAGCAATACTCATATTTTATTTCTGTGAAATCCTCTGTCTTACGATCTCATAAGCAAGAACTCCAGCTGCCACAGATGCATTCAGAGAATTGATCTGACCTTTCATCGGAATTCCCGCAACAAAATCACAGTTTTCTTTCACAAGACGGCCAACGCCCTCACCTTCATTTCCGATTACAAGACCGATCGGTCCTGTCAGGTTCAGATCGTACATCTGCTCTCCGTCCATATCAGCACATACAAACCAAAGTCCTTTTTCCTTGAGTTCTTCCATTGTCTTCACAAGATTTGTCACCTTTGCAACCGGTGTATAATTCAAAGCTCCCGCAGATGTCTTTGCTACCGTTGCTGTCAGGCCAACAGCTCTTCGCTTTGGAATGATTACTCCATGTGCCCCTGCAAGGTTTGCAGTACGGATAATCGCACCAAGATTGTGCGGATCTTCGATATTGTCTAAAAGAATCAGAAACGGAGCTTCGCCTCTCTCTTCTGCCAGTTTCAGCATGTCGTCGATCGTGGAATATTCATATGCCGCCGCATGTGCGATCACTCCCTGATGCTTTCCAGTCTCTGAGAGCTGGGAAAGTCTTTCTTTTGTCACAAAATTAATCAGTGAACCATGTTTCTTTGCTTCGCGTACAATTGTTCTGACCGGTCCGTCCTGGCATCCGTCAAGAACATAAATCTTGTCGATCGTACGTCCGGAACGAAATGCTTCCAGTACAGCATTTCTCCCCTCAATTACAAATGTATCTGTTCCCTGTTCTCTATTTTCCTGCATGTTCTGCTCCTTTATCCTTCATTTCTTTTTCGATACTTTCAAGCCCAATACTTACAAGTTCTGTCAGTCTCTTATACTGTCCTGTCAGATATAAATGACCGATCAACGCCTCGAACCCTGTCGCTCTTCTGTAATCTGTAATTGACTGATTCTTTGCCGGAGACACTGAACGTGCATTTCTTCCTCTCCGGTAAACTCCGTGTTCTTCCTCATTCAGATGCTCCTGCATGGAACGCATCATAAAGGACTGTGCTGATGCCTGCACATACTGGCTTGTCTCTTCATGAAGACGGTGGACCGGCCTGTTTCCACGGCCAACCACCATTGTCTTAATGATCAGATCATACACGCAGTCTCCCACATAGGCAAGAACCAACGGGGAGCACTGTTTTGCATCAATTTCTTTCATTCCCGGAATTGTCCGGATATATTCTTCTAAACCTGCTGTTATGCTCTTTTCCATTGTACTCCTTCTCTTGTATCTTTCAGAATGATACCTTTCGCAAGAAGTTCATCTCTGATCTCATCTGCTCTTGCAAAGTTTTTCTCTTTTCTTGCTGCCTGACGCTCTGCGATCAGTGCTTCAATGTCAGAGTCAAGAATCTCGTCTTCTTTATCAACAATAATTCCAAGTACTTCTGTCAGTCTTACCAGACGGTCAAACAGATTCTCAAGATATTCTTTTGAGCTGTCTTCATCTGTCATTGTGTTGATGAATTTTACAAAATCAAATACTGCAGCGATCGCGTCTGCTGTATTGAAATCATCATCCATAGCACTCTCAAAGTTTCCGACATATTCTGCTGATTTTGCAAACTTCTCTGCTTCTGTCTCTGCCATATCTTCTGTCTTCGCGCTTCCCATAAGGAATTTCAGACGATCAGCTGCTGTAATGATTCTCTCAAGTCCGCTCTTTGCTGCCTCCATCAACTCTGCGCTGAAGTTAAGAGGACTTCTGTAATGTGCACTCAACATGAAGAAACGAAGTACCTGAAGATCATATTTCTCACTGATCTCACGGACTGTGAAGAAGTTTCCGAGAGATTTGGACATCTTACGGTTGTCAATGTTCAGAAATCCGTTATGCATCCAATATCTGGAGAATTCTTTTCCATTCGCTGCTTCACTCTGCGCAATTTCATTTTCATGGTGTGGGAAGATCAGGTCTTCTCCTCCTGCATGAATATCGATCTGCTCGCCAAGATATTTCTTTGACATCTCTGAGCACTCAATGTGCCATCCCGGACGTCCCTCACCCCATGGAGAAACCCATGCCGGCTCGCCTTCTTTCTTCGGTTTCCAGAGAACGAAATCAAGTGAATCTTCTTTCTCATCCTCACCGCTTACAAGAAGCGCACGTCCGCCGGACTGAAGATCATCAAGATTCTTATGAGATAATTTACCATAATCTTTGAACTTTCTTGTACGGTAATATACAGTTCCGTTCTTCTCGTATGCATAACCTTTCTCGATCAGTGTCTCGATCATGCTGATCATACCGCCGATCTCTTCTGTTGCAAGCGGATTCTTTGTTGCCGGCTCAATATTCATGCCGTCCATATCTTTCTTACACTCTGCAATATAGCGCTGTGAGATTTCTTCTGCTGTAACGCCTTCTTCGTTTGCTTTTTTGATGATCTTGTCATCCACATCTGTAAAATTGGATACATAGTTCACATCATAATTCTTATATTCAAAATATCTGCGGACAGTATCAAACACGATCATTGGTCTTGCATTTCCAATATGGATGTAGTTATATACAGTCGGACCGCATACATACATCTTTACTTTTCCTTCCTCTAAAGGAACAAACTCTTCTTTTCTTTTTGACATTGTATTATAAATCTTCATCGTTCTTACTCTCCTTATTTTCTTTCTCCACGCATCGCATATATTTTATCATAGATTCCAAACGTTTGTGAAGTTTTATATTCTCTTCCTGCAGTTCGCGAATATCTGTAAGTACTGGGTCCGGTAAATGTACCTGATCCATATCACTTCTTGGAACTTTCTTGTTGTCCATGCGGACGATTCGTCCTGGCACGCCGACAACTGTACAGTTCGGCGGAACCTCTTCAAGTACTACAGAACCGGCTCCGATCTTAGAATTTTCTCCGATTGTAAAAGATCCCAGGATCTTTGCACCGGCGCTCACCATAACATTATCTTTCAGCGTTGGATGACGTTTTCCCTGCTCTTTTCCGGTACCACCAAGCGTAACACCCTGATACAATGTTACATTATCCCCAATAATCGTAGTTTCTCCGATGATCACACCTGTTCCATGATCGATAAAAAGTCCCTTTCCAATTGTTGCGCCCGGATGGATCTCGATTCCCGTCTTACGCGCTGCTCTCTGAGAAATCCAGCGTGCCCAGAAATAATGCTTTTTCAGGTAAAGCTTATGCGCCACTCTGTAGCTTAAGATTACTTTAAAGCTTGGGTACAAAAATACTTCCATGTTTGATTTGATCGCAGGATCTCGCTCCCGGATCACCTCTATCTCCTGTTTGACATAAGATATCATTCCCATATTTATCGTTCCTTTCTGATTCAAGAATGCACTTAACACCCTAAACGGATTGTTTTGTATATCAGAAAAACTCTCTCCTGATATACAAAAAACTTCGTCTCAATCTAGAGACGAAGTTCTATCCGCGGTTCCACTCTAATAAAAGAAGTTATACTTCTTTCACTTTCACGCACGTAACGTGTGCCTGACGTATCCTGCTACTCCGTTCACAGGATCAACTCCCGGGGGCACTTCACAGCTTCTTCTCTCAAAGGTGCTTTCAGCCGGTGACACCTTCTCTCTATGAGTCCAAATCTCTGTTACTCTTCCCGTTCTTTGTCTTTCTCAATTCTATTACCAATATTTATTGTTTTCAACATCTCTATTATCTTATGCAAAAAATCATTTTTTGTCAACTATTATCTCTGCCGATCAACTGCATTTTAACATTTTATTCAGACAATCTCATTCAAAAATATTGGACAGAAATTCTGAAGTTTCCTCAGTTCTTCCTCTAGTTCTTCTGTAAGAATTACGCTTTCCTCTGCACGTATTTCTTCAGGAGTTTTGTATCCAAACAATATTTCTGTCAATGCTGCAATGGAAAGTACTCCCTGTGAATCTTCCGTTTCAGACACGTTCAGGCTTTCTTCTCCTTTTGAGCTATTGATCTTCCAAATCCTGCTGTTCTTATGAAGAATCGGATCGATCACCGCAAAAGAACAATGAATCTCACATTCTGACGGAATTTTCATTTTAGAAAATAATTCCTGTAAATGAACGATTCTGACCATAATGACCGGTTTTTCTTTATATGTATCTTTATATACATCTTTGCATACTGACTTTTCACCATCCAGGCAATCCGGTATTTCTTCAAGACCATAGACCATGACCTTTTCTCCCGGTTCTCTAAGACCATCCACCGACGCCCAGAACAGGGATTCTTTCCCTTCCAGATAAAGTGGTTCCCTGATCTCAAGACCTTCTTCTTTCGCATATGCATACATGCAGACAACTTTTTCTTCTTCAAAGACAAGCCGCATCCCGCCAAACTCACTCTGTTGTTCGAGAATCTGTGTCTGATAATATTGTGCATTTCTTAAAGCAACAACATTCCAGCAATCCGAAAAATTCTCTTCAACAAATGCCGCCATCTTCCCTGCATCCATAAATCTTGCATCACGGTCTATAATCCGCTCTTGTGATACATTTCTATATTCATCATTTTTATATTCTTTTCTTACAGAAAAAAATGCTTCATCAAGCTCGATTTGTTTCTGTTCATAAACAAATCGGAAATCATAAGGATGATAGATTGCTTCTGCCGCCGGCATCAGGAAGGTAAATGGCATCTTCTGTGAATACTGATCCTGTAATGCATGAATCAGAAGATTTCTCATATATCCTCTGCCTCTATATTCTGCCTGCGTGGCAACTCCCACGATATAATCCGATGGAATGACACTTCCCTGCAGTTTTACCTGATAAGGATTCAGCTGCAGCATCGCATGTATCTCATCCTCTTCCTCTACCACATAAATCGTATTGTCTTTTGTCTTGATATAATAGTAATAATCAACAAACTCCTGACTGTCTTCTGAAAATACCTGTTCCCACAAGTTTCTGGTTTTCTCATGTTCTGATCTATCCAGTTTTCGAATCTTCATCTTATTTTCTCGCACAGCATCCACCACATCCTGCAGGCTTCTCCATCACATCAACACTGCTGTAATTCGTAAATTTTTCAATCGCACAGATTGCCTGGGATGAGATTCCTTCGCCGCTTCCGGTAAAGCCAAGTCCCTCTTCTGTTGTAGCCTTTACATTGATCTGATCAATATCGATCTTAAGCGCTTTCGCCATGTTTTCCCGCATCTGATCGATATGCGGACGCATCTTTGGACGCTGTGCAATGATCGTTGCATCAATATTCTCGATCACATAACCATTCTCTTCCAAAAGTCCGCCTACGTGCTCGAGCAGTTTTATACTGGATGCGCCTTTATACTTCGGATCTGTATCCGGAAAATGAAGACCAATGTCTCCAAGTGCTGCGGCTCCAAGCAGTGCATCCATCACTGCGTGCAGCATAACATCTGCATCCGAATGCCCTAAAAGACCTTTCTCGTAAGGAATCTCAACTCCACCCAGGATCAGTTTTCTTCCTTCAACTAACTTATGAACATCATACCCCATACCTACACGCATAATTATTTCTCCTCAAAATCATTTTCAGCATCTTCTGAAACAGGTTCTTCATTCAGTTCTGCAAAAATATCTACCACTCTTGTGTCTGTCAGTTCTTCTTCCTGAACTGGAGTTTCTTCACCTGGTGTTCCTTCAGCTTTTATTTCTTCGTCCGGTTTTTCCTCTGGTTCTGTTGTAGTCGCCGGTTTTTCTACTGATTCTGCTTTTTCTTCTGCTGCTGTTTTTTCTGCCGTTTCGTTTTCTGTCGACTCTGAATCTGCTGTTTTTTCTATAACTTCAGCCTTACTGTCTTGCTTTGTTTTTTCCTCGGAATCCGCCTTAGACACTGCGTCTTCCAGCTTCTTCCTGTCTTCTTCTGAAAGTATTGTCGGCATTGTATTGTCTGATATTTTTTCGTCTTCTGATACTTCTGTCGTTGTGCTCTCTGTTACCTGTGACATTGCTTTCGCTGCTGCAGCTTCTTCTGCCTTTCGTTTCTGCTCCGCTTTTCTCTTTGCTATCATCTTCGCAAGTTGCTTTTTGATATCAATTTCAAACGTTTTGCAGATGGCATTCCCTGCATAAGCAACTCCAACCAGGATAAATACAACTGCCAGTACTGACATAAGTGTCATATTACTAGGACGCTGCTGGATCATCTCACTTAAGATTCTGATACCCAGGTAGGTAAGATAACCTCCAAGTACTATTCTGAGCGCATATCCGCTTTTTTTATTCATCTTGTCTCCTCCGTATTTCTGCTGTTGGCCACGTTTTAAAATGTAAAATGAAGACAACAACTTTTTTCTATATCACTATTTGTTATATTACCACAAGTTGCTCCTTAATACTATTGTTTCTTTACATGGTACAAGCAGTACCTCATAATTCCATACGCATAAAAAGACTGCATACTAATTTCTTAGCATGCAGTCTCCTAATCTAATAGCGGGAACTGGATTTGAACCAGCGACACCACGGGTATGAACCGTGTGCTCTAGCCAACTGAGCTATCCCGCCA
>CAKRDD010000031.1 GCA_934309345.1 uncultured Mediterraneibacter sp.
ATTTCGTAGAGTAATCTACTCCACGAAATACGCTTTCTTTTTCTATTCTGAACTTTTCCCTTCTTCCCCCGGACATCTCAAAAAAACTGTCTCGGATTATAAATACAATTGTTTCCACACGGCTGACCATGAAAGATTTTCTTATTCAATTGATCGATATATCTCCCTGTCTCTTTTTCTTCTCTTTGATTCTCCTCCAGAATCCCCAGCGCAGCCTTCAGATTCCGAATATCCCGGATCATATCTTCCACATAATTTCCTCGTCCTACCAGTTTCAGATGGGTAATCCCTGCTGCCTCCAGCTGTGGTAGTGCACACAATGCACATCCACTCTTCCCACAGAGATATTGTTGTTCTTGTTGCTCTTCTGTCTCCAACGTTCTTTTTATCGCTCGCTCCATACGCTCTTCCATCTCAGCATCTCCCCAGTAAGCCGTCCTGCACAGATAACCCATCTCGTCACAGTGAAGAGAATTACAGAATGCTCCTGTGAACTGACACAATTCGTTCAATGCGAAGGCCTCGTATTCCAGTCTTTCTGTATTTACAGCTTCTATCATCTGCCGCATCGATGCAACTGTATTTTTCCTGTGGAAAATGATCCTGTCGATTTCCATTTCCCGGAAAACTTTGATTGCCTCCCGGTTCATTTCTCCAACTTCGCCACTAAGATGGATCTTACAGGATATGCCTTTCTGTCTCAGGTACAAAACCAATGCCGGATCGGCAAGAATGAAGCTGTCGAATCCGATTTTCATACACTGTTTTACAATATCAGCAATCTCTTCATATTGTTCCGGAATATAATAGAGGGAATTCATCGCGATATGCACCGGCTTTCTGTGCTTCCGGATCATTGCTGAGAGGATCTCTAATTCACTGAAAGAACCGAGCTGCACATTATAAGACAGCACTTCCCTGCGGTTTAGTGGAAGTACGGTTCCGTATTTTTTCGTCCAGTTGTATGGCACATATCCGCAAAATAATTCATCCGCCCCTGTCTGGACATACGGAATATATTCATCCACAGAGCCAAGTCCTGCAACGATTTTCATCCTTCTCTTTGCTCTTTCTTTTTCATTCGTTTTTCTTTTCTGTGTCTCCATTCTTCCATCATCCTTCTGTATTTCACATTTCACAATAGATTGACCACAAGCCGGTTCCATTTTATTCCGAGCTCTCTCTTCAACTGCTCCGGTTCGTCCAGCAGATGTTTATCCAATGCGAACAGACTATTGTATTTTCCCTTCATATATAAATGCTTTGGATAGAAGAAGCTATGTTCCTGACACGGTGCCGGACATTCCCTTCTATCCCTTTGTTTTCCACGTTCGCCGTGCTCCAGCACAGCGCAAAGTGTACAATAGCTTGATGTATTTGTCTGATAGAATGGTACATGGAGATGGTTCTGCATCTTTTGTGGTATTTCCTGTGTATAACCGCAGCTTTCCCACTCATAACTGCTGATTCCAAAGCTTTCTTCCAGATAGGTGCGATAAAATCCTGCATTCAGATCATTCTGTTCCAACAGCGTCTTATCTCCCATCTTGTAGGGCATTCTCGGATCTTTCCTCCGCTTATTTAACAGCGTCCCAAGACACGGGATCAGATGTTTGGTCCGCTTCACAAGACGTGCCAGTCCCCAGTCATTGACTACAACCTCAAGTCGTTTCTTCTCCGCCCCGGAAGTCTTTTGTTGTTCACACCACTGATTCAGGCGTTTCAACAGCTGTTCTGTCTGTGCAAGCCGGTCTTCCCGAATAAAGGAAAATGCAACGGTCACTTCCATCTGTTCTTTATCTGCTTTCTCAAGAAGTGCAAAGAACTGTTCTTCTTTCGGAAATAGATGTGGACAGAATTGGTTGCCGATATACAACCGGTCCGGTTGTCTTCCCAGGATCTGTGCATCTTCGATTCCATGCTGCTGCCAGTATTCTTTCATGAACCGTTCAATCGGTCTGGTCAGATATTGGTTGTATAGTTTCGGCTGATCCAGTTCTACCGCTAATTCTACCGGCAGATTTCGGAAGATCTCCGCATTCTGAAACCACATTTTATTTTGTTCTGTTTCATTCTTGAAATGTTCCTCTTCTTCCTGTGCTGGATAACCGGTCATTTCTTGCGCCAGATGTGCATCATCCTCTTCCAGCTTGAGCGAAATGTATCGGCTGTATTCGACACAGAGCTTCTGAAAGGCTTCTTTATAATCTTCCTGTTCTGTGAAAATATCATAGGCTTGATAGAATTCTGTCTGTTCCCCTGCCTCTATCTGAAAATGACGGATCTCAATTTCCCTATACTCTGCCTGATCCATCTGATAGAAGCAGATCTTGAATGCTTTCGGATAAATGTGCTCTTCTGAAATGTTCTCTTCTGCTTTCTCTCTTCTACAGAGCCGGATGCGGAATCCTTCAGATGAAATCTCTGTCAGGCGGACTTCTCTTTGCCTCTCTTCTATTGATTTTTCTGTCATGACTCCGGCCAGAAGCCCATATGGAATCATCTGAATTCCTTTGATCCTTCGCTTTTTCATTTGCTTCCTCTCTCTTTTACAAAATCCCTGCTTGAACAAAGAATGTGCCTCGGCACATTCTTGCGCCTGCGGCGGTCGCTTGCGACACTTACATTATACGCCGCAGTGTGCATCCTAAGCGGAGCGTTTTTTATATATTAGGAAAGCACTTTCCTAATATATAAAAGATCGTGCCCCCGGCAGAATGCTCCGCCGACAGCACGATTCCTATACTTTTTAATTATATAATTCGATTAGATGTTCAGAAGATCACTGAATACTTTCAAAGCTCCGTCTGTCTCATGTGCAAGTACGCGTTTTGCAAGGACTTTACCAAGCTGAACACCTTCCTGGTCGAAGCTGTTTACATTCCACAGGAATCCCTGGAACATGATCTTGTTCTCGAAGTGAGCAAGCAGTGCTCCGAGTGATGCCGGTGTTAACTGGTCTCCGATAATGATGCTTGAAGGACGTCCTCCCTTGAAGTTTTTATTGAGGTTCTCGTCTTCTTTACCACATGCAAATGCTACGATCTGAGCAGCTACGTTCGCGCAGAGTTTCTGCTGGCTTGTGCTGTCCTGGATCACAACATCTGTACCGATCTGGCTGTTCTTGAATCCTACGAACTGAAGCGGTACGATATCTGTTCCCTGGTGAAGGAGCTGATAGAAGGAGTGCTGTCCGTTTGTTCCAGGCTCTCCGAAGATAACCGGTCCTGTCACGTAATCAACCGGCTCACCAAAGCGGTTTACGGATTTTCCGTTAGACTCCATATCCAGCTGCTGCAGATGTGCAGGGAAACGGCTCAGTGCCTGGGAGTATGGAAGTACTGCTGTGCTTGGGTATCCGAGTACATTTCTCTCATATACACCGATCAGTGCATCAAGCATCTCCGGGTTCTCTTTGATATTTTTATTGAGGGCAAGTTTGTCTTCCGCTGCTGCTCCGTCAAGGAACTGTGCAAATACTTCCGGTCCGAATGCGAGGGAAAGTACAGCTCCGCCAACTGCTGATGTGGATGAGAAACGTCCTCCGATATAGTCATCCATGAAGAAGGCTGCAAGGTAATCATCACTCTTGGCAAGTGGTGAAGTCTCGCTTGTTACTGCGATCATATGCTTGGATGCGTCAAGTCCTGCGTTCTTAAGAGCATCCTTAACAAAGGACTCATTTGTCAGAGTCTCAAGTGTTGTTCCTGACTTGGATACAAGTACGAAGATAGAGTGGGCAACATCTACAGAATTCAGAACTGCTGCCGCATCATCCGGGTCAACGTTGCTGATGAACTTTGCTTCCATCTTGAATGTATCATTCTTCTTTGCCCAGTTCTCAAGTGCAAGGTACATTGCACGAGGACCAAGGTCACTTCCGCCGATACCAATCTGAACAACTGTTGTAAACTTCTCTCCGGCACCGTTTGTGATCTCACCTGCATGTACTTTGTTCGCAAACTCAGCAATCTTCTTCTGCTGCTCTACATAGAAAGTACGCTTGTCTACACCGTCAGCCACAACAGCATCTCCGAGCTGTCCGCGTGTCATATGGTGAAGTACGAGACGCTTCTCTCCTGTGTTCACAACTTCTCCGTTGTAAAGTGCTTCGAACTTCTCTGTCAGCTGTGCTTCTTCTGCCAGTTTCTCAAGAGCTGCGAGAACTGTGTCATCCACTTTCTTCGCTGCATAATTGTATGCTAATCCTTCTGCCATCGGAACGCTGTAGTTCTTCACACGCTCTGCTCCGTTCTCTCCGGCCATCACTGTTGCGAGGTCTACACTTTCTGTCTTCTTAAGTTCCTGATAAGAAGTAAGCTTATCCAAATTGTTCCAGGTAATCATCGTTGATTCCTCCTTCATAAAATAAAGTTCATATCCGGCTGTCGGGTTCAGTATCTTCTGACCGGCAGACCATCCATTTCATAAAAAACTATTGTTAATTTCTCAACAATCAAGTTCATTATACAATCAATCCCGTGCAAATTCAACCCACAAACGATATTATCAGATTGCTGTTCGCACATCGTGCAACCGGTAATATTATCAGAGCAGCTCCGCAAACAGACGTAAGATCAGCTGTCCGAGTCTTAAGCCCGCACTTCTTCCATCTTTATACTGCTCGGTCACTTCTCTGCTTTCTCCCATCGTGCGGATCAGATCATCCCGGATCTCCAGTACCGCATCGCAATCCGCCAGGAAGCATCCATTCTCAAAGTGATGGTACAGGCTACGGTAATCGAGATTGATCGTTCCGCAGGTCGCCATGCGATCATCTGCGACACTCATCTTCGCATGACAGAATCCCGGTGTCCACTCATAGATACGGACTCCATGCTTAACCAGATTATGATAGAAAGAACGGGTCACACTGTAAACCATCTTCTTGTCCGGGATTCCCGGTGTTATGATACGCACATCAACGCCACGCTTTGCCGCCAGTGTGAGTGCATGTGTCATCTCGTCTGTGATAATCAGGTATGGGGTGATAAACCAGCAGTATTTCTCCGCTTTGTTCGCCATACTGATATAGACTTCCTCACCTACCTGTTCTCCATCCAGAGGACTGTCTGCATATGGCTGAACATAACCACGCTGTTGTGCCTGGTATGCATAGTCGATCACATATTTCTCCGGTACGAGTTCTTTTGACTTTACATTTCCGGCTGCATTCCACATTTCCAGAAATGCTACTGTCATAGATTTGACCGCATCTCCTTCCATACGGATCCCGGTATCTTTCCAGATTCCATACGGATGTGTGATGTTGAAATACTCATTCGCCAGATTGTATCCACCTGTGTAAGCAACCTTTCCGTCAATCACAGTAATCTTCCGGTGATCGCGGTTGTTCAGGAACATATTCAGTCCCGGCAGAATCGGGTTAAATACACGGCATTTGATTCCTAAAGACTTCAGTTTTGTTGCAAAATCCATGTTCACAAACCAGATCGATCCCATATCATCATAGAAGATACGGACTTCTACACCTGCTTTTACACGGTCTTCAAGTACCGTCTGGATCCGTTGCCATGCCTCTTCGTCTTCGATGGCGTGATACTCCATAAAGATGAACTTCTCTGCCTTTGAAAGATCCTCCAGCTGTGCATCTAGTCCTTTGATCGCCTCATCATAATATGTGACATCTGTGTTCTGATAAACCGGGTAACAGGAGTAATTCGTCAGATAAGAAGCGATTGCCCCTGCCTGCGGATTCTCTTCTTTCATCCATTCAAGAATCTGTCTGTTATCCGGAAGATATGGGAGCAGTTTTTTATCAATCTCTTCATATCTCACCCGCATCTTCTTCGTGCTTCCGTTCAGACCTACCAGAAGATATAGACTCACACCAAGAATCGGGAATGCAAGCATCAGTATGATCCATGGCATTTTCATCGATGAAGTCTTATCCATGCTGTAAAGTCCAAGCACAAGAAAGATTGCCACGATTCTTGTTGCCCAGTCAATAATAGTTGCGTATTCACTTACCTTTGTGAACAGAAAGAGAAGGAATACAATCTCCAGCAAGATAGATACTGCTGTGAAGATCAGCCTCTTTGTTCCGTTCTCTGTCTTTTTCTTTCCCTCGAATGTACTGCTGCTCAAATTTACATGCCCCTTTTCTCTTTTCCTTTGAATAATTGCTATTTTCTCAAGTTATCGCGACAGTCGCCAAGATCTCGTGCAAGCACGGATTTTAACCCGTTGTTCGCGCAAATAGAAAGACGGAGAATCCGATCACTCAGATTCTCCTGACTCTTTTAATTAACACATACTATAACAGATATGGAAGGAAATTGAAACAAGTATTTTCTTTTTCCACTGTTTTTTTATTCATGTCTAAGTGCCTCGATTGGATTCATGTTTGCTGCTTTCACGGACGGGATCAATCCGAAGATAATACCGATCAGTGTGGAGAACAGCACTGCGATCACAATCGAAACTCCGCTGATCGCTACTGGAACTGCTGAGACTCCGGATATAATGTACGCAAGTGCGATTCCTCCAAGAACACCTATAATTCCTCCAAGCAGTGTCAGCACCGCCGCCTCTGTCAGGAACTGTGTCAGAATTCTGCGCTTTCTCGCTCCGAGTGCTTTCTTTAATCCAATCTCGCCGGTACGTTCTGTAACCGACACGAGCATGATATTCATAACTCCGATTCCACCAACCAACAGAGAAATGCTTGCGATCCAGATCAACTGCTGATTTGTCGAGTTGCTGATCTCCTGGATCTGTGTTGCCTGCTCTAACAGATCTTCTCCTTTGTATTTCACGGTATCATCCGAAACTGTCAGCATAGCATTTAGAATATCTGCAGCTTTTTCTCCTGCCGCTGTCATATCATCTGTACTTTTTGCACGCACGACAAGGTTCTGTGGTTCGTCATACTGGTAGATGACCGGCCATACATTGTCCGGAATAAGGATCTTTCCGCTCTGATCATCTGACATGTAGCGGTAGTAATCTTCCATTGAGTTGATCACCGGCTGGGACTCTGCTTTCTTTGCAACCATTCCAACGACAACAAAAGGTTCGCCCTTGATCTCGATCGTTCTTCCGATCACGTCTGCATTGTCGAATAAACTTGCCGCTGTTGTCTTGTCTATCAAGGCTACTTTTCGTCCTTCGGAATAATCTTTGTCTGTTAATCCTCTTCCTTTGGTCACCTGATATCCATAGACATCCAGGTAATTTCTGTCAATTCCAAGAATAACGCTGTTACTTAATGACTTTGCGCCACGGTAAACTGCGTCGTATTCATTTCTTGTATGATATAAAGACGCTGTCTCCACTTCCGGGAGTTCAACGACTTCCTGCAATGTCTCGTCTGAGATCTCCGGCACTCCGTCCGGGAGTGACTGATACTGCAGATCGATCGGCCAGTCACCCTGATAGAGCTGTACATTTACCGCGTCATTTCCTGCACCGACCAGATTCTTCTTAATCTGTTCATTCGTTCCTTTGATCGTGGACACAATTGCTATAATGGAACCGATTCCTATGATGATTCCGAGCATTGTGAGCGCAGATCTTAATTTATGATTCCAGATTCCCTGAAACGCCAGTCTGATGTCTTCTAACATAATGGCACCTCACTCTCTTTCATTTTGATACTGTTCAGTCTTCTTAATAATAGTCGTACAGGGTATCTGCTTCCTGTGTCTTTGCGCCTTCTTTGACATCTCTGCCGTAAGGGAACGCGATCAGGTCGTCCATTGTGAGGCCGGAGGTGATCTCCAGTGAATTGTACATATTTTTGCCAACCTCTACATACTGTTTTGTTAATCTGCCGTTATCGCCCCGCTTGTAGACATAATAGCGGTTTCCTTCCTCACGGACAAACATTTTTTCGAGATAGATCGAGTCATCACTTCCTGCTGCAATTCCATCCATCGACAGATTCACAGACTCACCATTCGAGAGATTTGCGTCTCCGTGGATCACAAGTGTGAATGGATAGAAGGACTGATTCTGGTTCTCTCCTGTGGAATAATCGCTTACCGGTGAGTTGCCAACACCTGTAACTGTCGCTTCGTAGGATTCTCCCGACTGCCAGGACATTACCGTCGCAGTCATTCCTTCTTTGATCTGATCAAGCATTGTCTCTCCGACTCTTCCGGTCACATAGAAACCTTCTTCTCCAACAACACTGACAACCGGTTTATTCTCGTTCTTTGCAGATGCTTCGTCAGTTGCTTCTTTGACAACACCTTCTACCGTACTTTTGATCACGCCGTCCCCGACCTTTTTCTTCAGCTTTTTCAGTTCCAGTTCAGCGGATCTCCTGGAAAGATCCAGATCTTTGATTTTCTGCTCTTTCTCCTTGATTTCCTTCGCCACTTCTTCCTTTGTTGGAAGGGAAGGTGTATCCGGAAGATCTGGTTCTTCTATGATTCCAGGATCTTCTGATGCTCCCGGATCTTCATCTGGTCCCGGGTCCGGATTCTCCGGCTGATCTGGTTCTTCCGGCTGTTCTGGTTTCGCAGGTTCTTCCGGTATCACTACCTGTCCTGTCTTTCCATCCAGTATCCAGCAGGAAATGAATTTGGTCGGCTCTTCTGCATGGTCAACCACATCAAACGCACACACGATCCCGTCTTTCAAAACGTGAAGCATAAACTGTGCATTCACTGCTGCCCCCGGTGCGCAAAGATAACGATACGGTTTTTCCATTGTTCCATCTGCATCTTCTTTATTATAAGGAACAGAATCTAATGTAATCTCACTGTAAACCTCTTTTCCCTTTAATGCTTCAGGGAATGGACGCTCGATTGCGGAAGACGGTACATCGTCTTTTTTGTTATCGTCTTTGGATGTATCGTCTTTTGTATTATCATCTTTCGAAGCGTCGTCTTTTGAAGTATTGTCTTTTGAGGTATCATCTTTTTTATTGTCGTCTTTTGTCGTATCATCCTTCGAGGTATCACCATCCGGTTTTTTATTCTCATCCTCTTTTGATGTATTAAGAACGGTTGTCTTTACAGCACTCATCTTCTGTACAGTTGGCTGCTGTTCTCCATCTGCGCTTGTCTGCACGACGGATGCACCTGTATCTGCCTTTGCGGTCTTCGTACCCTTGAGCTGGGTGATCTCTTTTTGCAGGTTCTGGATATTCAGGTCGATCCCCTGAATCTGCATCTCTTTCATCTCAAGCTCCAGGGAAGAAAGTGTTGTGTCGTAAGCCACAAGGCGGTCTCCAACTTTCACCGTATCCCCGGCTTTCACATAAACCTGTGTGATCGGCATAGTATCATCCACGTAAATGTCCTGCTTCTGATTCGTTGTGACGGTTCCGTAACTTGCAATCCCGCTATCATCGTACCAGCCGCCGGAATTCATGCTGCTGACTGGAGCTACTTTAACAGCCTTTCCGCTGTTCTTCACTGCGAAACCGATTCCAAGTGCAAGAACGATACAGCCTGCTGCCACAGGAATGCCGATCTTGATTATTTTCTTTTTATTCATCCGCACTCTCCTCCGTTCCCGGAACTCCTTCCTGCATTGCATTCTCTTCTACAGGTTCTTCGTAACCGCTCTCAGCTCCTGACATATCTGAAGTACTGCCTGATGTGCCTGAATCGTTCTTCACAACAGCTGCACCTTTTTTACATTCCTCGCTTGGCCATACAATGTAGTCAGAAGCTTTCAGTCCGTCTACGATCTCACAGGTTCCCATATCTTCATTCGTCTCTCCGAGTGTGACAGAACGCTTCTCGAGCTTGTCATTGTCTCCTGCTACCCATACATATGGATGATCTGAATCTGCGTCTACAATGTAATCACGCATCAGCCACATCTTGTCTGCTTCCAGTGAAGTACTTGTCTCGATATAGACATGCTGTCCGAGCATCAATCCATCCATTGTATCCAATGTGACATAGAATGGATACTTTGTTGCCTGATTATCGCTGCTCTCAGAACCGTAACTCATAGAATCCTGGGAACTGCTCTCCGGCTTCTCTGTGTCTACAGTATCTACTGTACCTGTCCAGATCTCATCTTCATTCACTCTGGAACGGATTGTCACCTGTGTGCCCGGTGTCAGATCTCCGATGTTCTGCTCACTGATCTTTCCTTTGATTCTGTATTTTCCAGTAGAAAGGATGCTCATAAATGCCTGAGCCGCTCCTGTATAAGGGTCTGTTCCCTGCTGTTCGTTGATCTCCTGTACGATACCTGCAACAGTAGAAGTTACGGTAGACTGCTCCAGACTCTTCTGTGTACGGTTTACTTCCAGCTCTTTTACTTTATAATTGTACTCTTCCTGCTTGATCTCCATCTGAAGTTCCTGAATCTGTGTCGTATAGGACAGCTGTTCACTGGCCGGTGCACTCTTCTTCTCTGTTGTAAGCGCTGCAATCTGTGAATTCAGACTACTGATGTTGTTCGTGATCTTCTCAAGCTCCAGTTTTCCCTGGTCTAATGTCATGGCAAGCTCTTCTGTATCGTATTCAAACAGCTTTGTCCCAGGCTCTACTTCCTGCCCTTTTTCAACAAAGATCTGCTTTACCTTCTGGTTGTCTGCCAGTGTCAGTTTCAACGTATCCTGTGCTTCAACCACTCCTGTAAACCGGTTCTGTGTCCCAAGTCCTGTCCCTGTGATCATTCCGACGGAATCCGCATAGAGAACATTCTCTCCATCTGCTCCACCTCCGCCTGTCAGATTCTTCACAAGGAGCAGGGCGATCACTGCCACAAGGAAGATTCCACCGCCGATCAACATTCCTTTTTTCTGTTTTGTATCCAATCTTCTTTTTTCTTTCGGCTGACTGGAGCTCTGTGTGTCGGATGACTGCTTTCTGATTCCCCGCATCGTTTGCCCTCCTGCTTTGTTTTATTTTTCTTCTTTTTGTGCAAAAGATAAAATCTCCGGGACATCCGGTACAATCTGCACAAAATATTCTCTCATACCATCAGTATACAGGAAATGTGCCTAAAAAGACATTGATATTTTCTTAAGATTTTTTATCTTTTTTCTATAGCCGGCTCACATACTCCTTCTGCCCCGGCAAGCAGAATCATCAGAAGCAAATCTCTCTGTGGTCCAAGCCATGCTTCTTTTGGCTCGTACCATTCCTGAAGGGTATGGATTCCGTCTTCCTCTCCGCCTCTTCCAACAGTAATTGCCGGGATTCCCATACTGATCGGGATATTCGCATCTGTACTGCTCTCATACCGATACTCCGGTTCAATCCCCAGCAGTTCTGCCGCCCGGAATGCTGCTTTCACGATTGCACAGTCCTTTGGCTGTGCCCCCGCCGGTCTCACGCCGCGTCCTTCGATCTGCACTTTGATCTGCGGCTTTGAAGCATCCCATCTTGCATTTTCTTCTTTCACCGCCTGTTCGATCACTTTATGAAGTTCTTTGTCCAGCCGATTCAGCTCTTCTTCGCTGTCCGAACGGAGGTCTACCAGCATGGATGCAGAACCTGAAATTGTATTTACAGAAGTTCCTCCCTGGATCACGCCTACGTTAAATGTCGTCTTCGGCTCATCCGGAACCTGGAATTCTGCGATCTGTGCGATTGCTCGTCCCATTGCATGGATTGGGTTGGGAATGCCAAAGTTCTGGAAACTGTGGCCGCCTCTTCCGGTAAATGTCACCTCGTAGCGGTGACTTCCTGTTGCCGTATAGATCACCCCGCCTGTATACTGATTATCAATCGAGACAAATGCATCTACCTGTGGGCATTCTTCTGAGACTTCGTTTTCATATCCGAACAGATACTTCACGCCCCTTAGATCTCCAAGTCCTTCTTCGCACACATTTGCACAGAAGATCAGGTCTCCTTTTGTGTGAAGATCTGCATGGATCATGGCTTTCGCCACTGCGATCATCTCTGCTACCGCATGTGTGTCATCGTTAATGCCAGGACAATAATAACGGTTCCCTTCTTTTCTTATCGTCAGATCTGTCCCTTCCGGGAATACTGTATCTGTGTGCGCTGCAAGCATTACACCTGGTCCTTCACCTGTTCCCGGCCAGATGCCAAGCACATTTCCTACAGCGTCAATCCTGACATCCCTAAGCCCGATCTCCTGAAATCGCTTCCGAATATACTCCGCTTTTTTCTCTTCCTTATAAGAAGGCGCCGGAATCTGACACATATTGAGCGTATCCTGAGTCGTCACCGGATCTTCTTCCTTTATATATTCCAATGCCTGTTTTATTTTTTCATTTTCAAGAATCATTTTTCTTCCCCTTCGTTCTGTGTATTTTGTATTTTATAATTATGGATATGAAGTTCCTCCATTTGCTGTAATAAACGCTTTTAGTATATCATATTTTCTTAATGATACCGTGATTTTGCAGATTTTCTATAGCAGTAATTTTTTTATTGAACTTTTTCATTTATCGTGGTATACTCTGACTAAAGTTTTGAACTTTTAAATTGAACTTTTTAGAGTTTTTCGTATTGAAACGGTTTTAAAATTGAACTTTATACTTTGTTAATGGGGGCTGACCCCCGGACTCAGAAAGGAGCTTTATGGAAACCTTTGCAGACAGATTAAAAACCGCTATGAACGAACAAGGCCTGAAGCAGGTTGATCTTGTTCGTCTTGCCCAGCAGAAAGGGATCAAGCTTGGGAAAAGTCATGTCAGCCAGTATGTCAGTGGAAAGACCATCCCGCGTACTGACATCTTACATTTTCTGGCAGATGCCCTGCAGGTTGATCCTGACTGGTTAAACAACAACAATAATAATAATGATTCTACACTGTCAGATGTTGATAATATACAGACATCCGCAGATAATTCAGGAGGTATGAAAGTGAGAGAATTCAAGAAATCATCCAAGTTAAATAATGTATTATATGATGTGAGAGGTCCGGTTGTTGATGAGGCTGCCAGAATGGAAGAGATGGGAACTCATGTACTGAAGCTTAATATCGGAAATCCGGCTCCGTTCGGCTTCCGTACACCGGATGAGGTGATCTATGACATGAGCCGTCAGCTTTCTGACTGTGAAGGCTACTCTGCTTCTGCCGGTCTGTTCTCTGCACGAAAAGCAATCATGCAGTATGCCCAGTTAAAGCACCTGCCGAATGTAACGATGAACGACATTTACACAGGAAATGGAGTCAGTGAGCTGATCAATCTTACAATGTCTGCTCTTTTGGATACAGGGGATGAGATTCTGATCCCGTCTCCGGATTATCCGCTCTGGACTGCCTGTGCAACACTTGCCGGTGGAAAGCCTGTACACTATATCTGTGATGAGCAGTCTGACTGGTACCCGGATATCGAAGATATGCGTAAGAAGATCAATGACCGTACAAAAGCGATCGTTATCATCAATCCAAACAATCCGACCGGTGCGCTTTATCCGAAGGAAGTACTTCAGCAGATTGTAGACCTCGCAAGAGAACACCAGCTGATCATTTTCTCTGATGAGATTTATGACCGTCTTGTTATGGATGGAAAAGAGCATGTTTCTATCGCTTCTCTCGCACCGGATCTGTTCTGTGTAACATTCAGCGGACTGTCCAAGTCCCATATGATCGCCGGATTCCGTATCGGATGGATGATCTTAAGTGGAAATAAAAATATTGCGAGAGACTATATCGAGGGAATCAAGATGCTTTCCAACATGCGTCTTTGCTCTAACGTTCCGGCGCAGTCCATTGTACAGACAGCTCTCGGCGGACACCAGAGTGTAAATGATTATATTGTTCCGGGCGGACGTATTTACGAGCAG
Source organism: uncultured Mediterraneibacter sp. (assembly GCA_934309345.1). Classification (GTDB taxonomy): domain Bacteria; phylum Bacillota; class Clostridia; order Lachnospirales; family Lachnospiraceae; genus Mediterraneibacter. The sequence continues at coordinate 13,707 of CAKRDD010000031.1, forward strand.
CGTGAATATGTTTACAAAGCTCTGACGGATATTCCGGGAATCAGTGCAGTAAAACCGCAGGCTGCATTTTATATGTTCCCGAAGATTGATACGAAGAAGTTCAATATTGTGAATGATGAGAAATTTGCTCTTGATCTGCTCCGTGAAAAGAAGATCCTAATCGTTCAGGGAAGCGGATTCAACTGGCATCAGCCGGATCATTTCCGTGTGGTTTATCTGCCGCGTATTGAAGTGCTGAAAGAGGCGGTTGGTAAGATTGGGGAGTTTTTGCAGTATTATAGACAGTAGGAACCGTTGACCGAAAATCGCTGAAATGCAAAGCAAATCAAAAAACGAGCTCTGGGAAAGCAAAAATATCCCAGAGCTCATTTTTTTCAGAGCGAGAGCCCAACTTTATCCAAGCAGTTCTCTTACCGTCTCTGCATCAAATTCAACTTTCTCCACATGGTTCACCTCAATCTGATACAGCGCATTCGCTGCGATGTGTTCTGCTGCCTGTTCCAGATCACGGATTCCTGATGTGTTGGAGTACAGTTCAATCACTTCATCGAGTGCCTCTTCTGTCATAATGCACTCTTCTGCCTTCAGACTCATACGTTTCAACACCTTCGGAAGTGCGAATTTAGAGAAGATCACTTTCTTCTCTTCCGGTGTATAATCCGGGATATCAATAACTGCGAAACGGGACATGAGCGGTGCGCTGATCTGATCCTTGTCGTTCGCCGTCGCGATTGGATATACACCAACGGTAGGGATCATACACTCCATGTAATTGTCTGTAAATCCAAGGTTGTCCAGTAGTGTAAGTAAAACATCTGCCGGATTTCCGTTTCCCTTTCCGGATGCCGCCTTATCCAGCTCATTAATAATGAATACCAGATTGGATTCTCCTGCCATGGAGAATGCTTCCATGATAATCCCCGGCTTTGCGTTCGAATAGATTCTTGAACTTCCTGTCAGCTGTTCCGGATCGTTAATGGAACTCATGTCCAGTGTTGTCCAAGGAAGTTTTAAGATTCTTGCAACGGCATAAGCAATCTGAGATTTACCTGTTCCTGCCGGTCCGACAAGCAGAAGTCCGTAAGCCGGAAGTGTGTGTGTACGATTAATCTGAATGATCGTCTCAATAATTCTCTGCTTTACTTTCTCCATTCCATACAGTTCTTCATCCAGAATCCTTCTCGCTTCATCCGGATCGATTGCTTCAAAGTAATTACTCTTCCACTGAATATTCATCATAATAGAAAGTGCTCTCTGTGCGTGACGGCGCTCTTCCTGAGAAACTTCGTGAGAACGTGCTACCGCAAGATTTCTTCTTGCCCACAGACGAATGTTATCCGGAAGTGTACGTCCTGCGCATGTCATAAAGTCTGTAATGCTCTGAATACTTGTAAGCTTCATGTCATCTCCGGACTCTTCCTGCTCGTCATCATTGATCTCTTCTTTCGGCGCATCACTTGCAAACAGACGCTCGATCATAAACTGAAGGAAGCCGTCCTCAGCAGATAATTTTGTTCCGCCTCCAAAAGCGATCTCACGGATTCTGTAAACGGCATAACCATCCGGCTTATTTTCTCCGGAAAGACGTACATTAATGTGATTCTCTCCAAGCCATTTTAAGAGGCTGACAAAACGTGCATCCACTTTCAGGATATCTGCGCTGCATGTTCCGTCCTTTTCATCAAACTCAAATGCGGTTTGCTTATTCTGATTGGTAAACACACCGCAGGAATGATGGTTCCACTTCCGGTTCTGATTATCCAGAACAAGAATCGGACACTCCGGTGTCGCATGGTCTTCGTTGGAACAAAATGTTGTATAAGTACACTGAACTTCTTTCTTATCTTCCGGTGCACTGTTAAAGTCAAATACTGGCATACTTTCATCTCCTCATGTTTTGTTTTCAGAAACATTACTATTCTACCACAAACTTTTTGAAAGAAAAAGGAAGAATATTATGCATCTTCCGGGTTTATTTCTATCGGATATCTTAAGATATCCTAAAACTTGGCTACATTTCTTGTAACTTGTATCTTTTTATGCTACGATACTTTTCAGAAGGATCTTGTCAGCTTCTGACAATTTTCGAACTAATTCAGGCAAAGGAGAATCTTCTATGAAAATCTGTCCAAAATGTAATTCGCTCTGCGAAGACAGTGCTTCTTTCTGTCAGGAATGTGGTGCTCCACTTCCTGCTCCTAATGATAATGCTCATACACAGGAGAATCAAACGCAGCAGGAAAGCCAGTTCCAGCAGAATGCATATTACCAGAATGCATACCAGAACAACTATGATCAGAACAATTATTACCGGAATGGGGCAACTGCAGGCATTATGCCGCGTAATCTTGTACTTGCAATTGTTTTTTCTTTTCTCACCTGCGGCATCTACAGTATTTACTGGATGATCAAGCTGAATGATGAGGTGAATCAGCTGGCCGGAGAGCCACAGGCAACAAGCGGAGGCATGGTATTCCTGTTTTCTTTGATCACCTGCGGAATCTATGGTATTTACTGGGCTTATAAGATGGGCGAACGCTGTGACCGTATCAGAGGAATACAGGGGAATTCTTCTATTCTCTATCTGGTTCTCTCGATTTTGGGATTAGACATTGTATATTTCTGCTTACTGCAGGATATGATCAACAAAGAAGTGTCTTAATGCAAAGAGGATACATAGAAATTCTTGTTACATACAAGTTTTCTATGCATCCTCTTTCTTCTATATTTCTATTGCATTATACATGGAAGCATCCGCCGCCAATAAATTCTCTCAAAAGTGAATTCGTTGGCACATTGTCATTTCCGATTCCTACGAAATAATCCAGGAATTTCAACAGCCGCTTCGCTTCAACATATTCCGGGGAATCTTTGCTTACGCCAAGAAGCAAAGGCTCCACATACTGTTTCAACACTGCCAGTTCATAGATCAGGGAAGAGTTAAACATCACATCTGCATATTCCTGATATGGGAAAATATTCTTTTCTTCTCCTCTTCTCACGGATGGCCACATCGAGATGGTCTTCGTCGCTGATGCCCCTCTTGTTCTTGCATCCCTGACAAGTCTTCGGATCAAACGTCCGTCCGTAGACGGAATCCGGTTATGCTCATCGATATTCAGCTGTGTTAATGCACTGATATAGATCCTGAATTTCCGGTCATCACACAAATGTTCTGTCAGCTTCGGATTCAGGCAATGGATCCCTTCGATTACAAGGATATCATTTTCACCGAGTTTCTTTGGCTTTGTTTCAAAATTCCGTTTACCGGTCTTAAAGTCAAAGATCGGAAGATAAACTTCTTTGCCTGCCAGCAGATTACTCATGTCCTCATTGAACTTTTCCACGTCGATTGCTTCAATGCATTCGAAATTGTAATTTCCATCCTCGTCTTTCGGTGTTTTCTCCCGATCCACGAAATAATTATCTACAGAAATCGGATGTGGATGAAGCCCGTTCACTCTGAGCTGAATGGATAAGCGATGAGAAAATGTTGTCTTACCGGATGAGGAAGGTCCTGCGATCAGAACAAACTTTACTCCCGGGCGATCTGCGATCTGCTTTGCGATCTCTCCGATCTTGCGCTCCTGGAATGCCTCCTGCACAAGAACAATCTCACGCATATCATCCTGCGTGATCATGTCATTGAGTGCGCCGACGGTGTCAATCCCCTGCTGGTCTCCCCATCTCACAGACTCACTGAGTACACGAAACAGCTTATCCTTTGGTGCAAATAAAGGTACTTTCTCTGGTTCGTCTTTCAGCGGCATCTGAAGTACGATTCCTCCCTGATACAGATACAATGCAAAATACTTCAAATCTCCTGTATCCGGCATCATATAACCATAATAGTAGTCACGGAATTCATTCATGGCATACAGATTCACGTGGGAACTTCTCCGATACCGGAACAATCGTTCTTTATCAAACATCCCATATCGATGGAATAATTCCACTGCCTCTTCTGTATGGATCAACTCTTTTGTGATTGGAAGTCTCTGCTGTACAAGTTCATACATGCGTTCTTCAACTTTCCATTGGAATTCCATTCCTACATGATCGATTCCTTCCACCGTACAGTAAAATCCTGCACCAAGCGAAAAATGAATCCGTACCCGCACCTGCTGCGGACACTCATGGCCAACCACATCATGTACTGCCTTAATAAAAAGAAAACAGACACTTCTCCGATACGTGTCATACCCCGCCGTATCCTGTGTTGTAATAAATTGCAGTGTACAGTCTCTGGAAACCTGCTTTCTAAGTTCCTGCAGACGATGTCCATCCAGCATCACAAGTGCGATCTGATGTTTATACTCTTTCTGAAAATCCTTCGCGATTTCCTGATAAGACGTCCCCTTCTCATAAAGATACTCTTTTCCGCTTATCGTAACCTTACATTTCTGACTTTCCAACTCTGAGCCACCTCCACTGTCTTTGTGAACTGCTTTCTGCCCACAGCTTCCCTGCTGAACATTATTATGCGTTCACTTCTGATTATATGATCTGGAATGGATGCTCGATCGGATCTGTAAGTACATCCAGCACCGGAAGCTTCTTCTCAAAGAACTGCTTCATATCTTCAATGAAAATATATTCTGTGCCATAATGTCCTGCATCAATCACTGCAAGCCCCTGCTCTACTGCATCGATTCCATCATGATGACCGATATCTCCTGTAACAAGAACATCTGCCCCCTTCTCAAGAGCAACTGCAATCGAGCTCTTTCCTGATCCCGGAGAAATTGCAAGACGGTGTACTTTCTTCTGCATATCTCCAAATACTTTCAGACTTCCAAGCTCAAGTCTGTGTTTCACATAGACACAGCACTCTTCCAATGTCATCTCTTTCTCCAGATTACCGATTCTTCCGATTCCTTCCGGATTCCCTTCTTCATCTGTATAGGTAACATCTAACACTTCCCCATTCTGAAGATCCATGATCCTTCCGGACAGTTCTGCCATACCAAGCACATCATAATTCGTATGCATTGCATAATAGGAAATGTCGTTCTGGATCAGCTTCACAATTCTTCTTGTAATAAAATCTTCATCCGTCACTTTCTTTACTGCTGAGAATAAAAGCGGGTGATGTGTGATCAGCATATCCGCACCTTCCTTGATCGCACGGTCGATCACAACATCTGTTGCATCCAGTGCCAGATAAATTCTGGACACCTCTTTCTCTGAACGTCCTGCAAGCAGTCCTACATTGTCAAATCCCAAAGCTGCTGTTCGCGGGAATGTTGCCTCTATTACCTGTATAATCTCTTTACACTGCATAATATTTCATCCCTTTCTCTGCTTCTACAAGTTCCTGTTCCAATTCTTCTTTTCTCTGACGGATCCGGTCAGAATCTTTCGCTTTCAATCCTTCTAAAATACTTTGATAAATACGTATCTCTCTTTCCAGATACTCTCTGAGTACCGGATGTTGTTTCTCCAGCAAAAGCTTTCCATATTTTAACTGAACCGTATCCCAGCACTTTATTTCTCTATCTTCGCCTGCCGTCTCAGCCACCGGTGGTCTTACCTTCATCATAGGATAATATTTTCCATCTTCACAGACCATGTCTTCTTCCAGAAATTCATATCCCTTCTCAAGAAGAAATGCCCGCACTTTCTCAATCTCTGACTGTGGCTGAAGGATACACTCCTCAAGCTTATGCACCACTTCCTCTCCTTCTGTCAGGATCCGAATCACAAGTCCGCCACCCATCCCTGCGATGACCGCAGACTGGACTTCTCCCGGCTGCAATGCCTGAAATCCATTGGAAAGTCTCGTCTCTATCTCTGCTTCAAGTCCATTCTCGCTGATATGTTCCTCTGCCCGCTGCAGTGGTCCTTCATTGACGTCAAGTGCAATTGCTTCTGTAATCTTCTTCTGCTGTGTCAGATAAATCGGAATATATGCATGATCCGTTCCAATGTCCGCTAATTTATAATGGGCGGTCACAAGATCTGCGACCGCCTGTAATCTTTTCGATAATTCCATCATTAATCCAGATAATCCCTCAGTTTTCTGCTTCTGCTTGGGTGACGGAGCTTACGGAGTGCTTTCGCCTCGATCTGACGGATACGCTCTCTTGTTACATCAAACTCTCGTCCAACCTCTTCAAGTGTACGTGCTCTTCCGTCATTCATTCCAAAACGAAGACGGAGGACTTTCTGCTCTCTCTCTGTCAATGTATCCAGTACTTCATCCAGCTGCTCTTTCAGAAGTGTCTGTGCAGCTGCCTCTGCCGGAACCGGTACATTATCATCCTGGATAAAGTCTCCAAGGTGGCTGTCTTCCTCTTCACCGATCGGTGTCTCGAGTGAAACCGGTTCCTGTGAAATCTTCAGGATCTCACGTACACGTTCTACCGGCATATCCATCTCCTTGGCAATCTCTTCCGGAAGCGGTTCTCTTCCCAGTTCCTGAAGAAGCTGTCTGGATACACGGATCAGCTTGTTGATCGTCTCAACCATATGAACCGGAATACGGATTGTTCTTGCCTGATCTGCAATCGCTCTTGTGATTGCCTGACGGATCCACCATGTAGCATAAGTACTGAACTTATATCCCTTGTGATAATCAAACTTCTCAACTGCTTTGATCAGACCGAGATTACCCTCCTGGATCAGATCAAGGAACAGCATGCCTCTTCCGACATATCTCTTTGCGATGCTGACTACAAGTCTTAAGTTCGCTTCTGCAAGCTCTTTCTTGGCTTCCTCATCACCTTCTTCCATTCTCTGTGCAAGCTCAATCTCACGTTCCGCACTCAGAAGAGGTACCTTACCAATCTCCTTTAAGTACATACGGACCGGATCTTCGATGCTCACACCTTCCGGAACTGACAGGTCGATATTCTCCATATCCACTTCATCTTCCTCAGATATGATAATGTCATCCAGATCTACGTCCACCTCGTCCGGTGTATCTCCGCTAATGCGCAGTACATCAATGTTATTTGCTTCAAGGTAATCAAATACTTTCTCCATCTGCTCTGCATTGAGTTCCATATCATTGAAAAAATCATTGATCTCCTGAACATCCAGTATGCTCTTTTTCTTTTTACCAAGTGCAACCAGGTCTTTCAATCTCTCAAGAAATTTCTGTGTAATATCGTCCATGTGTTCTTCCTTCCTTCGCTGCGCGCATCCGCAGCCTGTCTTGTTTTATTTTATCCTTATTGAATTGTAATATTCAAATTTTTCAGGTTCTCCAGCTTCCGTTTTTCTTCCATCAAATGCTGTAATCCCCGCATATCTGTCGGGTCGAGATTCATTGTCTGATGCTCAATACTATAACTCTTCACCCGCAGGATCGTCTCCTGTAAAGCCTGTTCTCTTTCTTCCTTTGTCTTCAGCTCTTTGATTCTTGTGTTAAACAAAGAGGCCGCTTCTCTGTGATCTTCTTCCTCTGTGAAATGATTCAGGATCTTCGCAGGATTCAAGGCTCCCTGCTTTCTCTGCTCATATAAAAGCTCTGCAACCGTCCGGTACAGACTTTCTGTAAAATCACCCGGGCTTATGTATTGACTGATCTGATCAAAGAGCCTGTCATCATCGATCATCCAGGTCAACAATGCTTTCTGTGAAGTAAGGATTCCGTCTTCTTTTTGCTTCTTCTCAGATCCCTCTGCCCGTTTCGGCCTTGCGACCGGTCTCGCCATTCCGGCATTCACAGCCATCTTTGCGACCATCTTCTCCAGACTTTCCCGGCTGACCCGGTATGCTGTTGCAACAGCTTCGATATAGTTGTTGCGCTCCAGCTCATCTTCGAATTCAAGCAGTCTCCTTGATACTTCCTTGAAGAAATCTGTCTTGCCTTCCGGAGAATTCATATCATATTGTTTCTCCAGCATCTCCAGGCTGAACATGAATCCATTACGCGCCGCATGGATCCGCTTCTCATATTCTTCTGCTCCAAGATTCTTAATGAATTCATCCGGATCTTTATATGGATCCATCCTTACAACTTTAGCAGAAATCCCGGCCTCCCGCAAAATCGGCACTGCGCGAAGTGCTGCTCTTGTACCGGCTTCATCACTGTCATAAGTCAGATAAACTTCCTGGACATAACGTTTGATCAGAGCTGCATGCCCTGCTGTCAATGCAGTCCCCAATGAAGCTACCGCGTTCGTAAATCCGGCCTGATGGAGAGAAATCACATCCATATATCCTTCACAGAGAAGAAAGTATGGCTTTCTCGATGTTCTGGCACGGTTCAGACCATAAAGATTCCGGCTCTTATCAAAAACGACTGTCTCCGGTGAATTCAGATATTTCGGTTTCCCATCTCCCATCACACGGCCACCAAATCCAATCACACGGTTATTGACATCCATAATCGGAAACATCACACGATTCCAGAACTTGTCATACACACCCTGCCGTTCATCCGTGTTGATCAGTCCGGCCTGTCGAATCAGGTCTTCACTGTATCCCTTCTCTCTCAGATACTTATACAGATCATCACTGTATTTGTTCGAAAATCCCAGTCCAAACGCTGTGATCGTCTCATCTGAGAGTTCGCGGTTCTTAAGATAACTGTAGGCCTGACTTCCACGTTCTGACTTCAGCTGTACGTAGAAATACTTTGCAGCCAGTTTATTCATCTCAAGAATCGTAGTCTTTAAATCTGCTTTTTCCTTCGCTTCTTTCGAGTATTCCATCTCCGGAAGTTCGATTCCTGCTCTGTCCGCAAGAAACTTCACTGCTTCTACAAAAGAAAAATTCTCATATTCCATAAGAAATGTAAAAACATTCCCTCCTGCCCCACATCCAAAGCAGTAATACATCTGCTTCTGTCTGCTCACAGAAAAAGACGGTGATTTCTCATTATGGAACGGACATAATCCAAAATAAGAACTGCCTTTCTTCTGCAGCCGGACATATCCGGAAATCACATCTACAATATCATTCCTTGATCTTACTTCTTCTATCAGTTCTTCTGAGTAGTACATGAATGCCTCCGCTTAATGTTTAAAGAATACTCTATTATATATATTCGACAAAACTCTTCTCTTTCCTTTTTATTTTTTTAATTTTCTTCTTTTTTTCTTTTTCGATAGTATTTTCTAAGCATTTTCCTAATATACAAAAAAACCAAGAATACTTTGTTCTGTACTCTTGGTCTTATCTTACTGCGGAAGATGGGACTTGAACCCACACGATCGCATTGATCACAAGATCCTTAGTCTTGCTCGTCTGCCAGTTCCGAC
>CAKRDD010000032.1 GCA_934309345.1 uncultured Mediterraneibacter sp.
AATCATTTGAAGACTACCTCCGAGTGGCCCTAATCCGGTCCGGTGATTCCGTTATAATCATGAATGAAGTGGTTTTAAAGCAGTACATTTACTGTGATCTTGAAAACAAAAAGGGTGGAACCGCGGATAGTAAAGTAATTGATAATCAGACTTTATCCGTCCCTTGCATGTGAGTGCAGGGGATAGATGAAGTCTTTTCTTTTCCATAGAATCCCCCGAATGAAAGCATGCATAGTTACTTGAAAGAAAATAGGAGGAAGCGAAAATGATTATTACATTAAAAGATGGATCAAAAAAAGAGTATTCAGAAGCAAAGTCAGTGATTGACGTTGCATTTGACATCAGTGAAGGACTTGCACGCGCAGCCTGTGCAGGAGAAGTAGACGGAGAGGTTGTAGACCTTCGTACGGTGCTTGATAAAGACTGTGAACTGAACATCCTTACAGCAAGAGATGAGAAGGGACTGGCTGTACTTCGTCACACAGCATCTCATGTTATGGCAGAAGCTGTTCAGACACTTTTCCCAGAGGCAAAGGTTGCAATCGGACCTTCTATTGATACAGGATTTTACTATGATTTCGAATGTCAGTCATTTTCAAGAGATGACCTTGACGCAATCGAGAAAGAGATGAAGAAGATCATCAAGAAGGGTGCTAAAATCGAAAGATTTACAAAATCAAGAGAGGATGCGATCGCATTTTTCAAAGAGAAAAATGAGCCATACAAGGTTGAACTGATCGAGGATCTTCCGGAAGGAGAAGAGATTTCTTTCTATTCTCAGGGAGACTGGGTTGACTTATGTGCAGGCCCGCATCTGATGAGCACAAAGGGAATCAAAGCATTCAAGCTGTTATCATCTTCAGGAGCTTACTGGAGAGGTGATGAGAACAAGCATATGCTGACACGTATTTACGGTACAGCTTATGCAACAAAGGATGAGCTGAAAGAGCATCTGACACAGTTAGAGGAAGCAAAGAAACGTGATCATAACAAACTTGGCCGTGAGATGAAGCTTTTCACAACTGTAGATGTAATCGGACAGGGACTTCCGCTAATTATGCCAAACGGTGTTATCATCATGCAGGAATTGCAGCGCTGGATCGAGGATGAAGAGGAAAAACGTGGATATATCCGTACAAAGACACCACTTATGGCAAAGAGCGATCTTTATAAGATTTCCGGACACTGGGATCACTATAAAGAAGGAATGTTCGTTTTAGGAGATGAAGAGAAAGATAAAGAAGTATTTGCTCTTCGTCCGATGACATGTCCATTCCAGTATTATGTATACAAAGCAGAGCAGCACAGCTACCGTGATCTGCCACTTCGTTATGGTGAGACATCTACACTGTTCCGTAACGAGGATTCCGGAGAGATGCATGGTCTGACACGTGTTCGTCAGTTCACGATCTCTGAGGGACATTTAGTAGTAAGACCAGATCAGATGGTAAAAGAGTTCAAAGATTGTATCGCACTTGCACAGTACTGTCTGCAGGTTCTCGGAGTAGAAGAGGATGTAACATATCACCTTTCTAAATGGGATCCGACAGATACTAAGAAATATATCGGTGCACCGGAAGTATGGGAAGAGACAGAAGGTCATATCCGTACAATGCTTCAGGAACTCAACATTCCATTCGTAGAGGATGTCGGAGAGGCTGCTTTCTACGGACCGAAGGTTGATATCAATGCAAAGAACGTATATGGAAAAGAAGACACAATGATCACAATTCAGTGGGATGCACTTCTTGCTGAGCAGTTTGATATGTACTATATCGATGAGAACGGTGACAAACAGCGTCCGTACATCATCCACCGTACATCCATGGGATGCTATGAGAGAACACTGGCTTGGCTGATCGAGAAATACGCAGGAATGTTCCCGACATGGCTGTGTCCGGAGCAGGTTCGTGTCATTCCGATTTCTGATAAGTACAATGACTACGCAGCGAAAGTGGAAGCACAGCTTAAAGAAGCTAACATCCGCTGCTCAGTAGACGGACGTTCCGAGAAGATGGGATACAAGATCCGTGAGGCTCGTCTGAACAGAGTTCCATATATGCTGATCGTTGGTGCGAAGGAAGAGGAAGAGCAGAAAGTATCTGTTAGAAGCAGATATCTTGGAGATGAAGGATCTAAGGATCTTGGAGAATTCATCGAAGCAATCAAGGATGAGATTGCAAAGAAAACAATCCGTAAGATTGAAGTAGAAGAGTAATTTAAAGTAGCAAAAATAAGAATCTCCCAAAGAAGTTCAAGTATGAAAATACTGATTTCTACGGGAGATTCTTTTTAAGTCTTGTTGTAACTGTTCAGAGCCAACCTCCAAAATGCTACGCATTTCGTCGGTGTGGCGTATCCGCCAAATAAAATTTCAAAAACAGTCTTAAAAATGCAAGCATTTTACACCTGTTTTATGAAATTTTGCTTGGCTCTGAACAGTTATATCATATTGTAATACCCGGCATAAATACCATTTTTCTCAAGCAGAGTTTCATGTGTTCCGCGCTCTGCGATACCATTTTCTGTAATAACAATAATCTCATCTGCATTTTTAATCGTAGACAGACGATGTGCGATCGTGATGGTTGTTCTGTTCTTGGACAGTTCTTCCAGACTGTGCTGTATCCAGCGCTCGCTCTCGTTATCCAGAGCGCTCGTTGCCTCATCAAGGATCAGAATCGGTGGATTCTTCAAGAAGACACGGGCGATTGAGATACGCTGCTTCTGTCCTCCGGAAAGTCTTGCACCGCGCTCACCGACAAAGGTATCATACTGATCAGGCAGTTCCATGATAAAGTCATGGATGTTCGCACATTTTGCTGCTTCGATAATCTCTTCTTCTGTCGCGTCCGGTTTACCGTAGGCAATGTTGTCGCGGATGGAACCGGAGAAGAGGTAGACATCCTGCTGAACGACACCGATCTGGCTTCTAAGACTCTTTAATGTAAGAGAGCGGACATCCTGTCCGTCTACTGTGACGCGTCCGTCAGTTACATCGTAGAAACGTGGCAGCAGCGAACAAATCGTTGTCTTTCCACCGCCGGACGGACCGACTAAAGCAACCGATTTACCGGCAGGAATTTCAATCGATACGTGGGAGAGAACAGTTGTCTCATCATCACTGTAATGGAAGGAAACATCTTCATAGCAGACGCGGCCTTTCACATCTTTGAGTTCTACTGCATCCGGAGCATCCTTAATCTCAGGTTCAGTCTCCATAACATCAAGGAAACGGCGGAAACCGGAAAGTCCTTTCTGCATCATTTCCATCAGCTCTACAAGAATCTGAATTGGGCTGATGAAGATTCCGATATAAAGAGCATACATCGCAAGATCTGCGGCTGACATTTCATTGTTGGCGATCAGATAACCGCCGTATACAAGTGTGACCAGATACATCATTCCCTGGAAAAACAGGTTAGAGCTCATAAATTCGCCCATACATCTGTAATTGTCTTTCTTGGAAATAAGGAATGCGTGATTACTCTTCTGAAATTTTTTCTTCTCAATCTCTTCATTTGTAAAAGATTGTACAACACGGATTCCGGATAACGTATCCTGAAGGCTCGCATTGACATCCCCAATCTTTTTTCTGTTTTCCATAAAGGTGCGCTGCATCTTCTGATTCTGACGGAAAGAGAAGAGGAACATTAGGATCACAAGCACGATCAGTGGAAGAGCCAGCTTCTTATTAATTAAGAAAAGGAAAATAAAGGAACCTACGATCTTAACTAATGAGATAAATAAGTTCTCCGGGCCGTGGTGTGCAAATTCGGAAATGTCGAACAGGTCACTGACCAGTTTACTCATCATCTGACCGGAATTGTTTTGACTGTAATAGGAAAAGGACAGCTCTTCATAATGTTCAAAGAGTTCTTGGCGCATATCCCTCTCCATTTTGGCTCCCATGATATGTCCCTGACAGCTGACATAATATTTGCAGAAGCTCTGGATGACATACATCATAAAGAGTCCGATTGCGATCCACGGAAGCGCCTGCAGGATGATTGCTTTATCCTGAGTAAAAAGCGTCTTGGTCGCACTTCGCAGAATCTGCGGATAAGCAAGATCCACAAGACTGATAATGGCTGCACAGAGAAGGTCAATAAAAAAGACCGTTTTGTACGGACCATAGTAGTGGATGAATTTTTTTAGTGTATTCATAAACAAATCCTCCCAATTTTTTCTCATATACATTAGTTTAGCATAAGTGATTATTCTTGACAAGAAAGTCGGGTTATGATAAAAATGTTATTACTGTTAAAAACAATGCAAAGAAGTGGAAAAAGTCAGGAGAACAATCAATGAATTTATACCTTGCTCCATTGGAAGGAATCACAGGACATATTTATAGAAATGCATTACATCAGTGCTTTGACGGATTTGATAAGTATTTCATTCCATTTATCAGTCCGAATCAGAAAGGACATTTCAGTACAAGAGAGAAGAAGGATGTGATGCCGGAGCACAATCAGGGGATGTACGCGGTGCCGCAGATTCTTACGAATAATGTAGAAGATTTCTTATGCACAGCGAAGAAGCTTAAAGATTACGGATATAAAGAAGTGAATCTGAATCTTGGATGTCCGTCCCGGACAGTTGTGACGAAGGGTAGAGGAGCAGGATTCTTAGACGAGCCACAGAAACTGGATCGTTTTCTGGATGCGGTTTTTGAGAAATGTGATCTGGAGATTTCAATTAAAACAAGAATCGGGATGGAAGATCCGGAAGAGTTTGAGACAATTCTTCCTATCTATAATAAATATCCATTGAAAGAGCTGATCATTCATCCACGCGTGCAGAAAGAGTTTTATAAAAATACACCAAAGCTTGATACATATGCTTGGGCAGTGGAACATAGTCAACATCCTCTTTGTTATAATGGGGATATCTGTACGGTGGAAGATATGGAACGGTTGAAAACAAGATTTCCGCAGACGGATACAGTGATGATGGGACGTGGTGTGCTGGCTGATCCGGCACTTGGAAGAAAGTTAAAGGGCGGAAGCAGTGCAACTGTAGAGGAGCTAAAGAAATTCCATGATGTTCTCTATGCAGCGTATTGTGAAGAAATGTCAGGAGACCGGACAATTCTTTATAAGATGAAAGAGATGTGGTTCTATCTGCATCCGATTTTTACAGATGGAAGGAAGTATTTCAAGAAGATCAAGAAATGTGAGAAATGTGTAGTATATGAATCTGTAGTGAAGGAATTGTTTTTGAAAGAAACCGTTCTGGGATAAGGATTTACGCGAGCAACGAGCCAAAGTCCGTGCTTGCACGAGACCTTGGCGACTGCCGCGATAACTTGAGAAACTCGCGGAGCGTGTTTCCCATAGTTGACTTTGAACAGTTACAAATGATTTAAAAGAGGTGATAAAAAGAAATGGACGCTATTTTACAATTAGATCAGAACATTCTGCTTTTCATTCAGGAATATATCCGTCATGACTGGATGGACTGGTTCTGGAAAGGAATCACGCATCTTGGAGACTTTGGGATTTTCTGGATTCTTCTTACGATCGTTCTGCTGATTCCTAAGAAGACGAGGAAGGCAGGGCTTGCATCAGCGCTTGCACTTATTATAGGAACACTGATCACAAATGTGGCGATAAAGAATGTGGTTGCCAGAGTAAGGCCGTATGAAGTGATACAGGAATTAGAACTTATGATTGAGAAACAGAAGGATTTTTCTTTCCCTTCCGGTCATACATGCGCATCCTTTGCGTCAGCATTTGCAATCTACAAGTACAAGGAAGTGTTTCCGAAGAAATGGAGAATCGCGGCAATGGTGCTGGCTACTTTGATCGCATTTTCGAGATTATATGTAGGGGTACATTATCCGACCGATGTTCTCGGCGGATTGATCGTCGGGCTATTCTCAGGCTGGGCAGGATGGAAGATTGAAGAGCTGCTCATGAAAAAGAGAGCAGAGAAAGGGAAATCTGCTGAAAAATAAAGTGAATGACAGGAATTTAAGAACCTGTTGGATAGAAAAAGGATTTGATCTATCCGGTTTTGGCCGGATGTGATCAAATCCTTTTTTGAGTCCACTTTAGAGTGTGACTTTTATAATTTCATTATTTATTTTTCTCTTTCTGATTCTCCAGTGCAGCTTCAACGAATCCCTTGAACAGTGGATGCGGTCTGTTTGGTCTGGATTTCAGCTCCGGATGCGCCTGAGTTGCAATAAACCATGGATGAGAAGGAATTTCAACCATCTCTACAATACGGCTGTCCGGTGAAAGTCCGCACAGGGACATTCCATTTTCCTCGAGAACTTCACGGTAGTCATTGTTTACTTCATAACGATGACGGTGACGTTCTTCAATCTCTTTTTTGCCATACAGTTTGTAAGCAAGAGAGTTATCTTTAAGTACACATGGATAAGAACCAAGTCTTAAAGTACCACCGATATCTTCGATACCAATCTGATCGGACATGATGTGGATGACCGGATGTGTTGTATCCGGATTGAGCTCCATGCTGTGTGCGTCTTTGTAACCGATGACATTTCTTGCAAATTCAACGATAGAAAGCTGCATACCAAGGCAGAGACCAAGGAACGGAACGTTGTGTGTACGGGCATATTTGATCGCTGTGATCTTTCCTTCTACACCGCGGTGGCCAAATCCACCCGGAACAAGAATACCGCTTACGTCAGAGAAGAGTTCTTCCGCATTTTCTTCTGTTACAGTTTCAGAATCGATCCATTTGATATTCACTGTTGTGTGTGAGTAGATTCCACCGTGCTTTAATGCTTCTACAACACTGATGTATGCGTCATGAAGCTGGATATATTTTCCAACCAGTGCAACAGTAACTTCCTGGGTTGGGTGACGAAGATTTTCAACCATGTCAGTCCAGTCAGCAAGATCCGGTTCCGGGCAGTCAAGATGAAGAGACTCGCATACAACCTGAGCAAGATGCTCTTTCTCCATGGCAAGTGGTGCTTCATAGAGATATTCTACGTCCAGGTTCTGAAGTACGTGGTCAGCCGGAAGATTACAGAACAGGGAAATCTTGTTCTTCATCGCATCATCCAGAGGGTATTCAGAACGGCAGACAATGATATCCGGCTGGATTCCCATTCCCTGAAGTTCTTTTACGCTTGCCTGTGTCGGTTTTGTCTTCATTTCCTGAGATGCTCTCAGATAAGGAATCAGTGTAACGTGGATCAGGATAACATTTTCTGCTCCGCGCTCATGCTGAAACTGACGGATGGATTCAAGGAAAGGCTGGCTTTCGATATCACCGACAGTACCGCCGACCTCAATGATAGCAATCTCCGTATCTGTTGCAGCCGGGTTACGGTAGAAACGGCTCTTGATCTCATTTGTAATATGAGGGATTACCTGAACAGTTCCTCCGCCAAAATCTCCGCGGCGTTCTTTCTGAAGAACGGACCAGTAGATCTTTCCTGTTGTAACATTGGAATTTTTTGTCAGGCTTTCATCAATAAATCTTTCGTAATGACCAAGGTCAAGGTCTGTCTCCGCACCGTCATCTGTAACGAAAACCTCTCCGTGCTGTACCGGGTTCATTGTACCTGGGTCAATATTGATGTAAGGATCGAATTTCTGCATAGTCACAGTGTAACCACGCGCTTTCAAAAGTCGTCCCAAAGATGCAGCTGTAATTCCTTTTCCAAGACCGGATACAACTCCGCCTGTAACAAATACATATTTTACTGCCATAATGTCTTTCCTCCTCCGTGAATAGTTGTTATCAAAAAAAATACTTTCCAAGTATACACCTATTCAGAAAAAAATTACAATACTTTTTTGATAAAAACATAGAAAAAAGATGGGATGAAGTGATTTTAATGAGGTAATGTAAAGAAGCGATAGAAAAAAATCCTTATAAAAAGGGAAAAATGCAGAAAAAACCTCTCAGACAGCAGGTAAATATGCTTGGACTGCAGAGAGGTTTTTTATTATAACGTTCAATATTTGCAAGAAGTATTATTATCCTAACAGCTGACGTTCGTTCACAGCTTCGCTTGTAAGCTGTACGCCAAGCTTTTTAAATGTCTTGATATCAACACTTGAAAGCATTACGGAAGTATGAGCCTGGCAGCCTTTCAGCTTCGGAAGCTGGGAGAGTGCAAGCTCAGCGATTGGATTGACAGCAGCACTTGCGGAAAGTGCGATCAGGATCTCGTCTGTGTGAAGGCGAGGGTTCTTGCTGTTTAAGTAATCCACTTTCAGCTTCTGGATCGGCTCGATCGCTTCTGGAGAGATGATATGGACATTGTGGTCGATGCCGGCCAGCTCCTTCAGTACATTTACAAGAAGGGCAGCGCTCGCACCGAGCAGGTTGGAAGTTTTTCCAGTGATGATGCGTCCATCTTCAAGTTCCAGTGCGGCAGCAGGTCCGCCTGTCTCCTGGGCACGCTCCAGTGCTTTTACAGCAACCTTGCGGTCAGAAACAGTGATTCCTTCCATATTCATAAGAAGCTCGATCTTCTCAGCTTCTTTCTCGGAAGCATCACCTTTGAGAAGGGCATTGAGTGCTGCGTAGTAGCGGCGGATGATCTCCTGACGGGAAGCTTCACGGCAGGCTTCATCATCACAGATACAGTTTCCAGCCATATTTACCCCCATGTCTGTAGGTGATTTGTATGGGCTGGAACCGTAGATCTTCTCGAAGATTGTATTTAAAACAGGGAAGATCTCCACGTCACGGTTGTAGTTTACAGTTGTCACACCATAAGCTTCAAGATGATATGGATCGATCATATTTACATCATTAAGGTCAGCTGTAGCAGCCTCGTAAGCGAGGTTTACCGGGTGCTTCAGAGGCAGGTTCCAGATCGGGAATGTCTCGAACTTCGCATATCCGGCTTCGATTCCGCGCTGATGCTCCTGATATAACTGAGACAGGCAGACAGCCATCTTTCCGCTTCCAGGTCCCGGAGCTGTTACAATAACAAGCGGATGTGAAGTCTCGATATAATCGTTCTTTCCGTAACCATTCTCACTGACAATCAGTGGAATGTTGGACGGATATCCCGGAATGTTGTAATGGATGTATACAGAGATTCCAAGGTTTTCAAGACGGTTCTTGAACAGAAGTGCACTTTCCTGTCCGGAGAACTGTGTGATCACTACGCTTCCTACAAAAAGTCCCTGCTCACGGTAAGTACCAATCAGACGGATCACGTCTGAATCATAAGTGATACCAAGATCTCCGCGGATCTTATTCTTCTCAATGTCTTTTGCGCTGATCGCAAAGACAATCTCAGCCTGATCACTGAGTTCTTTCAAAAGACGCAGTTTACTGTCAGGCGCAAATCCCGGAAGTACGCGGGATGCATGATAGTCATCAAAAAGCTTGCCACCAAACTCAAGGTAGAGTTTGCCACCGAATTTTCCGATACGCTCGCGGATGTGTTCGGATTGCATTTTCAAATATTTGTCATTGTCAAATCCAATTTTCATCGTTTTCTCTTCCTTATTATAAAATTTGCAGAACTGTTATTCATAGTGTTAACAGACAGACCTGTTTTAAACAGGCATTACTTTTCTAGTATACTATGAAATGGCACGTTTTTACAATATTTTCATAATCTTTTTATTGATTTATGGAAAACCACTATTTATAATGGTAAGAAGTAGTTATTTTTTTACATATGAAGTAAAATACTGGTGAGAAAATAACCACGATTCAAGTTTTGGAGGAAGATAATGGAGAATAACAATAAAAACAAAGGCCCGAACAACAACCGACAGGGTTGGGGAATTATTTTGTTCACCACCTTGTTGGTTACTTTTGTTGTTATGGGATTATATTCTATGATGCAGGGCGGAGGCGCTTCTGAGATCAGTTATGATAAATTCCTGAAACTGGTTGATAATGGAAAGGTAGAGTCCGTTACATTTACCAGCTCAAGGATCAATATCGTACTGACAGACGATGCCAGAAAGGAAAAGGCAGAGGGAAAACTTACAGAAGTAAAGGATAATGAGGAAACTTCTGAAGAGCAGAGCAATAGTTCAGATTCCAAAGAAAGTGACGATCAGGAAAATGTAATGGACAGTCTGCTTGGCGAGATCAGTCAGATGCAGGGAAGTTCTAAGAGCAAGGACCCGGATTATTATACGGGAAATGTATCAGATGACACACTTGTGAAGCGTCTGGACAAGGCCGGTGTAGAGTTTAAAGCCCAGATTCCGGATACGGCAAGTTCACTGATCATGGATATTTTTATCACAGTGATCCTTCCGATCGTACTTCTTGTATTCATGTTTAATTTCCTTATGAAGAAGATGTCTAAGGGCGGCGGCATGATGGGAATCGGCAAGAGCAATGCCAAGATGTATATGGAGAAGCAGACAGGTGTGACATTCTTAGATGTTGCAGGTGAAGATGAAGCGAAGGAGTCCTTGCAGGAGGTTGTTGATTTCCTGCATAATCCTGGAAAATATACAGGTATCGGAGCGAAGCTTCCGAAGGGAGCACTTCTTGTGGGACCTCCGGGAACAGGTAAGACACTTCTTGCGAAAGCAGTTGCAGGAGAGGCGAAGGTTCCGTTCTTTTCCCTGTCAGGATCTGCATTCGTAGAGATGTATGTCGGTGTAGGTGCTTCCCGTGTGCGTGATTTGTTCAAGCAGGCACAGCAGATGGCGCCATGTATCGTATTTATTGATGAGATTGATGCGATCGGTAAGAGCCGTGACAGCGCACTTGGCGGTGGCGGTAATGACGAGCGTGAGCAGACATTGAACCAGCTTCTTGCAGAGATGGATGGATTCGATACGAATAAGGGACTTCTTGTTCTGGCAGCGACAAACCGTCCGGAAGTACTTGATCCAGCGCTGTTAAGACCGGGACGTTTCGATCGTCGTATCATAGTAGATAAGCCGGATCTGAAAGGACGTGTCGAGATTCTCAAGGTTCATGCGAAGGATGTTAAGATGGATGAGACAGTCAATCTGGAAGAGATCGCGCTTGCAACTTCCGGAGCAGTTGGATCAGATCTTGCAAATATGATCAATGAGGCTGCGATCACTGCCGTTAAGCATGGCAGACAGGTTGTCAGCCAGAAAGACCTCTTTGAGGCAGTGGAAGTTGTACTTGTAGGTAAAGAGAAGAAAGATCGTATTATGAGCGCAGAAGAGCGAAGAATCGTATCTTACCATGAGGTTGGACATGCGCTTGTCACAGCACTTCAGAAGAATACAGAACCGGTACAGAAGATCACGATCGTTCCTAGAACAATGGGAGCACTCGGTTATGTGATGCAGACACCGGAGGAAGAGAAGTTCCTGAATACGAAGAAAGAGCTTGAGGCAATGATTGTTGTTGCACTCGGAGGACGTGCAGCAGAAGAGATCGTCTTTGATACAGTGACAACAGGTGCATCGAATGATATCGAGCAGGCAACGAAGATTGCCAGAGCGATGATCACACAGTATGGTATGTCAGAGCGCTTTGGTCTGATGGGACTTGAATCTGTTCAGAGCCGTTACTTGGACGGTCGCGCAGTTCGTAACTGTGGAGAAGCAACAGCAGCTGAGATCGATGAAGAGATCATGAAGATGCTCAAAGCTTCTTATGAAGAAGCAAAACGCCTCTTAAGTGCGAACAGAGATGCTCTTGATAAGATCGCAGCCTTCCTGATCGAGAAAGAGACGATCACAGGTAAAGAATTCATGAAGATCTTCCGTGAGGTGAAGGGAATCCCGGAACCGGAAGAAGCGGATGGAGAGAAGAAAGAAGAGCAGGAGTCCGGAAGAATCCTGATGAAGCCGACAGAGCAGCAGGCAGAAGAGTCACAGGCAATAGCAGAGACAGAATCAGCTGAAGAGCCAGAAATACCGGCATCGGAAAAAGAGCCGGAAGCACAGGCAACAGAAATACAGTCACAAGAGACGGTGGCAGAAGAAAAGTCTGAGTAAAAATTGATTACCAGTAGTAAGAGTTTCGCAGATGAATAAGAAAAGTCATTTGCGAAACTCTTTTTCTTTGATGAAAACATGTTATAATGAAATGAGGCAAAAATGTGCCAGGGTATATTGCAAGGCACAGAAGATGCAAAACATCAATCAAGACAGTAGCAAAAAAACAGGAGACATTGGGATGACAAAAGCAGTATTTTTTGATATAGATGACACCATTTATGATTATATTGGAGCGCATAATAATACGATGCCGGTGATGAAAGAATGGGCATATAAAAACTTAGGAATTGCGCAGGATGAACTGGAAAAATATGTTGCCGAAGCGAGAGTAAAGGCAGATGACAGAGCCGGAAGAGATTATGCGGTGAATCATAATCGCCTGGTGAGATTTCAGTGTATGCTGGAGACGCTTGGAAAGCCGGTTTTCCCATATGCATATGAGATGCACCACCTGTACTGGGATACATTGATCGATCAGATTACACCGGCTCCGGGAATTGAAGAACTGATGAAAGAACTGAAACAGCGCGGTATCTATATCGGACTGGGAAGCAATATGACTGCTGATGTTCAGTATCAAAAAGTCTTAAAGCTTGGGCTTGGCAAGTATATTGATGGAATCGTGACAAGTGAAGAGGCCGGCGAAGAAAAACCACATCGAAAACTTTTTGATCTCTGTGTTGAGAAGGCAGGAGTGACGATAGAGGAAAGTATCTTTATCGGAGACAGCATTGCACATGATGTGACAGGGGCACAGAATATCGGAATGCCGGTGATCTTATATCGTCCGAAGGAAAATGTGAATGAGATCGAATGGCTTCAGACAGAGAAGGGCAGATGTCCGGTCATTGCACATTTCTCCCAGTTTTTCGAAGCTGAGAAATTGCTGTAAGAATCCGATCTGGTATAACAAAAGAGAAAGGAAACATTAGAAAAGATGAAACTGGTCGAAAAAGTTCCAAAGAATCTATATAAAGTGTTTGGAAGTAAATATATGGAATTTTATATGCAGTTTCTGGTTGCACTTTATGAAGAAAGCAGCCAGTCTTTTTCTCTTCTTGGACTTACGGAGCGTGAGTGTCAGATGATCATGAATGAACGACTGGCGAAGATGGCACTGGACTGGAGTGAGGCAAGAGTCGATGAAGAGGGAGAACTGATCACCCGGGCGAATATGGCATCAGTCAGTCTGAAGCATTTTGAAGACTGGGGATGGCTAAGACGCGATTATGACGAAACGCTGAACAGTTATGTTGTTTCATTTCCGGAATACAGTCAGCTGTTTGTAGAATTATTTCAGAAATTATACAGTGAAAACGACAGTAAGGAACGAGAAAGTGTGCTTACAGTATACAGTCATCTCTATACTTACAGTTTAGATAAAGAGAAGAATAATGAGATTTTAAAAAGTGCGCTTCATACATCGAGAGCACTTCTGCAGATGCTTGCAAACATGCAGGAAGGAATGCGCGGATATTTCGATGAACTGTCAAAGCAGCGAAGCTTTCTTGGGATTCAGGAAGTTCTGGTGAAAGAAATCAATAACAGTGACAGTAAAAAATATGCGATATTGACGACAACGGACAGTTTTTATCGATACAAAGAAGCTGTAAAAGAGCTGATTGAGGAGAACCTGGAGAAAACAGAAGCAAGAAAATATTCATTTGAAACAGAACTCTTAAGCGAAGAGGAAAATACGAGAAAATCTTATCGTCTGCGAAGAATGATTGAGATCTGCGAAGAGGCGACAGATATGCTCTATAAGATCTCGAGAGAGTTTGATGCAATTGAGCGCAGATATAATAAACTGATCGAGCAGAAGACTGTCTTTGCAAGCCGTGCAGCTGCAAGAATTCGTTATATTATGATGGAAGGCGCGATGGAAGAAGACCAGACCGTCGCACTGATCAATCTGATCAATGAAAGCAGCAAGTCAGAAGAGATCGTGGATAAGCTGGCTTCAAAACTGAAGTTTTCAGAGCCATATAAGGTTATGACAGAGAAGAGCCTGTATCAAAGACGGGAGAATCAGAAGGAGAAATTCACTCCACAGGCAGTAACAACTGAGAAATCACAGGAAGAGAATATGACAGAATTTGTCCTGGAACCACTGTATACGCAGAAAGAAATCAGAGATTTCCGAAAGAAAAATGAACAGAATGGAAAATTCACAGTGACACAAGATACTGTAAAATCAATAGAAGATTTGGAGAAGTTATTTATGGTATGGCAGCATGCAACAGAATCTGCGGACAGTAAGGCACAGATTGAAGTGGCGCAGGAGATGGAGAATGAGGCTGGTTTCCGATTTTCAAAACTTACGATAGAGGGAGTAGAATCAGATGGTTAATTATATGGAAGAATTATCAGTGACAGAAGCTGATAACCTGAAGAAAACAATTGCTGCATTATTCAGACAGACATGTATTTTGCAGATGAAATATGATCCGGTAACACTTGTCCCAAGAGACAATCTGCATTATGAGATCTGTACGAGACACAGAAAGTTTATTGAAGACTATCTGTCAGTTTTGAGCTGTGAATTAGTGCATGATCCACAGGAACATATTTATCGTTTGCAAGGGGATGGAATTGCGATAGAAAAGATAAATGCCACTGTCACAAAAGTCATCTTACTGATCAAACTGATCTACAGAGATAAGATTTTAGGAGAAGGTCTGAAAGCTACAGTGACGAATCTGGCGGAGATTCGAGAGTATGGAAAGAATACGAACCTGATCAATTATAAGCTTACGATGAGCGAGTGGAAGGAAGCTTTATACGTGATGAGTAAGCACCAGATCATCGAGGTTCCTGGTGCAATCCAGAGCGTTGAGGATGAGACTCCAATCTACATCTACAGTACGATCAATCTGTACTGTGGAAGTATGGATATTACTGCGCTGATCAAAGAATATCAGGATGATCAACAGGAGGATCAGCAGATGGAAGAAGTAGCTTCCGAGGAAGAAAGAGTAGAGCAGGAGTTACAGGAAGAACTGGAAGGAGGTGTGGGAGATGAGAGAGAAACAGTCGAAGAAAATATTTACGAGAATGTTAATGAATAATTGGGGCGGTATCAGTCACAAAGTGATGGAGTTTCATGAGTATGTGAACCTTTTCAGTGGAAAAAGCGGATCCGGTAAGTCTACTGTTATGGATGCAATCCAGGTTGTTTTATATGGAAGTATATCTTCCACATTTTTGAATAAAGCGGCGGATGACGCGAAGAACAGACGTAGTGTTTTAAGTTATCTTAGAGGAGCGCAAAAAGACGGTTCCTTCAACAGGGAAGATCAGGACTTCTGTTCCCAGATTGTCTTGGAGATCAAGGATACAGGGAAGAATACACATACTTGTATCGGTGTGGCTTTTGAGGTTGGAAAGGCAGATACAGATATAAGAAAATATTGTTTCTTCAGTCATTCAGGCAAGCTCCCGGAGGATGAATATCTGACAGAAGAGGGCATTCCATATACGATTGGAAAGCTGAAAAAGCTGGTGGAAGCAAGAGTGGAATCAGCGGACAACAGAGGCCGCGGTGATGTGAATCGTGTGTATCCTTCGAAAGAAGCATATTTAAAAACAGTTTATGATGTGATCTTTGGTTATGTAGAGCCGGGCCGTATGATGACGATGGAGAAAAGCGCGATCGCACTTCGTATGACGAACGGAACAGGACAGTTTATCAAGGACTATATGTTCCCAAAGAGCAAGGAGGACACTGTTGCAACAATCAGTGATCAGCTTGGCGCTTACCGTGAGATCAAGGAACGCGTGGAAGATCTGGAGCAGAGGATCAAAATGCTCGATGAGATCAGTCAGCACAATCTGACATTGCAGAAAGCAAGAGCCGATAAGATCTATGTAGAACAGATCCTGAAATATATCGAGATCGAAAACTGCAAGGCTCATTTGCAATCAAAAAAGGATGATTTGCAGGATATTCTCAATAAGATTGAGGAAAAAGAAGAGAAGAGAAAATCTTATTTAGCAGAGAAAGATGCTTATACAAAAGAACAGGTAGAAGTTGAGGCGGAACTTAAAGCCAGTGATTATGGACAGAAAGAGAAGGAATTAAAGGAGATCGAGAATACGATCCAGCTTCTGGCAACGAATTCAGAACAATGGAGAGATATCGTAAAAGGACTTTCTGCCTGGGAAGAAGATGACGAAGTCAGCGCTTATGTGAGCAATCAGGCATTGCATCAGATTGATGACATCAGACAAGGAGTGGTTACGGAAACCTCGATTGAAAAATTAAAACATTATTTAAGTGATGCACTCGACAACATCAATACAGAATTAGGAGATGTCCGCGAAAGAAGCCGTGAGAATCAGAAAGAGCTTCAAGAGAAGCATGATATGATCGAAGATCTTAAAAATGACAGAAAACCATATCGCACAGAATTGAAGCATGCAAGACAGGAATTGCAGACGATGCTCAGTGCCCAGTATGGAAGAACGATCCATGTAAATATTTTTGCAGACCTGTTTGATATCACAGATGAAGAGTGGAAGAATGCAATCGAAGGACGTATGGGACGTGTGAAACATAGTCTCGTGACAGCACCTGAATATACATTGGACGCAGCGAAAGCATTTCGCCGGATGAAGCAGGTGAAAGGAATCGAGGACATTGATCTCATGGATACCGCGGCAATTGTGAGAGACAAGCCGAATGCAGATGAGAATACACTGTATGAGTGTGTACACACAGAAGAAGCTTATGTGGATACCTGTCTGAAGAGATACCTGGGACGAATTAAGAAATGTGAGACGGTAGAAGAACTTCATGAGACAAAAGATGGTGTCACAAAGGACTGCTATTCCTACAGCAATTATATTTTCCGACATTTGAGGAAGAATGATTATGAGAAATATGCCTGCATCGGAACAAAGGTGTCAAAGGCGAAACTTCTGGAACTGGAAGAAGAAGCAGCAAAGCTGAAAAGAGAAGTCGAAGAGGATGGACGTGTCGAGATGGCACTGCGTGCTGCACAGAAATTCGAGTGTCTGAATCAGAGCACAGAACAGATCATACATCTTTCAAAAGCAGCGGAACAGCTTCAGGATTATTATGAGAAACAGGAAAAGTTACGTCTGGAAGTAGAAGAACTGAAACGAGGCGACCGGACAGTTGAACTGAAGAAGAAAAAGCAGGAGTTACAGGAACTGCTTGAGAAAAATGCGGAGATTCTGGAAGGAATTCAAAGTGAAGTACTGCAGTATACAAAGACACAGGGACAAATCGAAAGTAATATTAAGGCATTTTCAGAAAAGATAAACTCCTTAACTGAGGGATTTGTCATAAACGAACAGCTTCAGAATGAAGTGACAGATGCGTTAAAAGTACAGAGCGAAGCAGCTTATAAGAGAGACAAGATAAAAGAAAAGGATGCTTTGGATGCTTTGGAAGAGACGGAGCGAGAAGAACTGCAAAGAAGCAGAAATAAGTTCAACAATGCTTATCCGGCCTATGGTTTTACAGGAATCGAACATGAAAATGATGTATATGACAAAGTGCTGAATCAGTGCAGGAGGGATTTCGAACCAAAGTACAAGGATGAATTCGATAAGCAGTATGATCTGGTTTATCATACATTGCGTGAGAATGTGATCGCATCCATCCATGGAGAGATTAAAGCAGCTTACAGACACAAGAAAGAGATCAACCGCCTGCTTGCGAAGATCAAGTTCTCGGACAGTATTTACCAGATTGATATCATACCGGCGCAGAATGAAAACGGACAGTTCTACGAGATGCTCACAGCACCGGAACTGGACAGCAAAGTGTTCGATGATTACGGTTTTGAGGGTCAGTTAAGTCTTGGTGAAGATGAGTTCTATCAGAAATATGAAGAAGATATCAAGCGTCTGACTGAGAAATTCATGCCTCCGAAAGAGGAAGATGCAAGGGCACTAAGTCAGTATCGTCAGCAGATGGAGCAGTATGTGGATTATCGTAATTATCTGACCTTCAGCATGTATGAAAAGGTAGAAGATGAGAATGGAAATGTCCGCAAAAATGCAGTCGATGATATGGCGGGCCGTGATTCCGGAGGAGAGGGACAGAACCCGAAATATGTCGCACTGCTTGCAGGTTTTGCGATGCTCTATATGCAGCAGACAAACCGCGATTCCAAGATCCGTCTTGTACTTCTTGATGAAGCATTTTCCAAGATGGATAAGGAGCGAAGCGAAGTATGTCTGCATTACGCGAGAGAGCTGGAGCTTCAGCTGATCGTATGCGTACCGGATGAACGTCTGCAGTCGTTGATTCGAAATGTGGACTGTGTCTATGGATTCAGAAGACATCAGAATCAGGTATCCATGATGCATATTGATAAAGGCGATTACCTCGATATGGTTGAGGGAAATGAATAAAGAAACGGTTATCGTACCGTATGATACAGAGAAAGCAGCAGGATCAATCGTTCTGCTGCTTTCTGTATTCGGATGGTGTTATTCCAAACTGTTTCTTGAATGCTGTATGAAAATGGCTCTGACTCGAGAAACACAGGAATTCGCTGATCGTACTGATGGACTTATCCGTGTATTGCAACAGTTCTCTTCCTTCTTCCAGTTTGCAACGCAGGATAAATGCACTGACGGAGAAGCCAAGAGTTTTCTTAAAATAAGCAGAAAAGTAGGATTTGCTGAATCCGGCATAATCAGCAACATCCCCAACGGTGAGGTGCTGATTCACGTTCTGCTGAATATAGCGAATCGCTTTCTGCATGCGCTCATCAGTAGAGACAGGTGTTTTTGATTGAGCAACTTTCTCTGCAAAAGTATAACTGACTTTTCCAAGAAGGTCATTCAACCGGTCGGCACTTGTCAGTCGTTCAGAAGACTGGATGAAATAATCGGAGAGCTGATACGCCGTGTCATAATCCAGTCCGCCTTCGATCGCGGCACGGGTACATACAGTCGTTGTGATAATAATATTATTCTTTAGCTGACGCAGAGCAGTAGAGCCGGTAACACCGATATGAAAGTTACTTTCACTATAGGCAAATCTTTTGAATCCTTCGCAGTCACCGGTGCGGACAAGCCTTAGAAGCTGTTCTTCCAGAATATAAGTTTGGTTGTGCTGTTCATTTTCCTTTTTCTGATAAGTTTCTTCTAAAAGAAGAGAGGCATCTGATGTAACATCATTCTCAGACACTGCCTGTCCGACAGAAGTAAGCTCTTCAAGTGAAAGCAGCTCTTCGTGCAGACAATAGTTGAGGAAGATACATTTCTTTAACAGAGAACTTAAGGACAGGCACGGAATCTGACGGAGAAAGGAATTAAAGACAGGGCGGCTGTCGTTTGATACCATGTAGTCTCTGTATAAATGCTGCAGGTCAGAATCGGAATAAGGCACCGTTGTGACCGGGCCAAAAACAATGTAACCGTTTTTCCAGTGATTTAATCTGAGAGAACAAAACATGATCCCATATTCAGTTGTACAGTAAGAGATACGCTTGGAACCGGAAAAAAGTTCCTGAAGATATTGGAACGGCGGATAAGTCAGTTCATTTTGTTCCGGCATGCAGAAAATACATTTTTCATCCGAAAAAAGATACATTGGAATATTTGAGTCCGGGTAGTAAGCTTTCATGAAATTGATCAGGGAGTAAGTTCTTTCCATAAATGTTGCCTCTTTTCTTTGCGTAAAAATGTTTTGCATGTTTTTTCTATCTATCAGAGTAATCGAATGTATTTCCTAAGTCAATAGAAAAATAGAAGATAAAAGTATAAATATATAAATAAAAGTTTAAAAATGAAATAAAACGCACGATTTTTCGGATATTATAAAGCCATGATGAAGAACCGATAAAACAAAGCAAGAAGTAAGAAATCATAAAAAAATGGAGGTAACAGCATGGAGAAAGAGAAGATTCAGAATCTGATCTCACAGATGACACTGGAAGAAAAAGCCGGAATGTGTTCCGGAGCAGACTTCTGGCATCTGAAAGGAGTGGAGCGTCTTGGAATTCCATCCGTTATGGTAACAGACGGACC
>CAKRDD010000033.1 GCA_934309345.1 uncultured Mediterraneibacter sp.
GGGGTGACAGGATTCGAACCTGCGACCTCCTGGTCCCAAACCAGGCGCTCTAGCCAAGCTGAGCCACACCCCGATATCGGTTTTAATTTCTTGCCTCTGCGGTTTTGTTTCTCTTTCGTATCTCCCGCAGCGACAAGATATATTATATGGCATGTTTCTTAGAAAGTCAACAGGTTTTTTAAAGTTTTTTTACTTTTTTACGACTGTTTTTTTACCTGTTTTTCACAAGAAGAATGTGCAAATTGTTTCTTTCGTCTTAATTTTCTGATAATTAGAACAATTACAGATATTTTTGCTCAAAACTTAATTTTCCGTCCTCATCAACTTCCATGATCATATAACTGCCCCGTCTCCCCTCCTGACGTGGAAAAGATAAACTTCCCGGGTTTAAAATTGTCATTCCGTCCTTCTGGAGAAAGAAAGGACGGTGTGTATGACCAAACATTACGAGATCCGCACCTCTTGATCTGCCCTCTTCTATGATAGTTTCCATTCCCATGGACACATAATAATAATGTCCATGGGTAATAAATGCATGATAAGGACCAATCTCAAACTCTTCTTCTCTCGGAAGATCTGTAAAAAAATCGTTATTTCCTCTTACAATATGTTTCTCACACTCTACGACAGCCTCCAGATAGTCTTCTCCGCCTTCTACATCTCCAAGATGGATAAACATATCAATCTTCCCAGCCTCTTCTAACGCGCGATCCAGCGCCTGGTGTCTTCCGTGTGTATCACTGACAATCAGAATTCTCATGCTTCTTCCTCATTCAATTTCTCTTCAAGCAGAACTTTTATTGCTCGAAGTGCTTTTCCTCTGTGGCTTAATTTATTTTTCTGTTCCGGTGTCATCTCCGCTGTTGTACATCCGAATTCCGGAACATAGAAAATCGGATCATAACCAAATCCATTTACGCCGACAATCTCGTATCCGATCTGTCCTTCAATCGTCTCGCGGACTACGCTTGTTGTTCCATCCGGAAATACTGCTGCAACCGCACAGACAAATCTTGCGGTACGCTCATTGTCCGGAACCCCTTCCAGTCTGTCCAGAAGGATTCTGTTCTTTATATCATAAGAAGTATCTTCTCCGGCAAATCTTGCAGAATAAATTCCAGGTGCCTTATCCAGATAGTCAATCTCAAGTCCGGAATCATCTGCAAGAACAATATCGTTGACCAGCACTCGTGATACAGCTCTTGCCTTGATCTCTGCATTTTCCTCAAAGCTCATTCCGTCTTCTACGATTTCTTCATCAACTCCTGCCTCACGCATCGATACGATCTCCATACCAAGATCAGCAAGAATCATCCGGATCTCTTTCATCTTATTTTCATTTCCTGTTGCAAATACAATTCTTCTCTTCATTTTGCTTTCTACCTTCTATTCTTTTTCGCCAACAATCTGGTACAGCGTTTCTTATTTCTTCGGTCTCGGTGGCTTTGGCCCCTGGAACTGATAGAAATATGTTTTCAGCATACCATTGTAAATCTTACGGTTCTTATCCGCTTTTCTTCCGAAATAACGTTCTGCGTCTTCATAACTTGTGATCATGTATGCAGACCAGCTGTCAAGCTTCTTGAAGCTCTCGCCAAATTCACGATATAAACCTGGAAGTGCCTCTTTCTCCTCAAGACGCTCTCCATACGGCGGGTTTGTTATGATAAATCCATATTTTTTCGGATGACTCAGTGCACTGACCGGTCTCTCCTGGAAATGGATCAGATGATCCACGCCTGCATTCTCTGCATTCTGTCTTGCCATCCGCACAACATCCCCATCAATATCATATCCCTGGATATCCGTCTCAATCTGATCATCGATCAGATCATTCGCCTCGTCAATGGCCTCATACCAGAGTTTCTTATCAATCAGATTCGCCCAGCTCTCAGCCGTAAATGAACGATTCATTCCAGGTGCGATATTTGCAGCCATCATTGCTGCCTCAATCGGAAATGTTCCACTTCCGCAGAACGGATCCACCAGAATACGTTCTTTTCTCCACGGTGTCAGCATGATCAGTGCTGCTGCCAGTGTCTCCGAAATCGGTGCCTTTCCTGCTGACGGACGGTATCCTCTCTTATGAAGAGAATCTCCCGATGTATCGATTCCGATCGTAACGATATCCTTCATTAAAAATACTCTCAGTGGATAAGACGCTCCATCTTCCTGAAACCACTGTACATGATATCTGCTTCTGAGCCGGTCTACCATCGCTTTCTTCATAATTGACTGAATATCCGAAGGGCTGAACAGCTTACTCTTTACTGATGAAGCTTTCGCCACCCAGAACTTTCCGTTCTTCGGTATGTAATTCTCCCACGGAATTGCCTTGGTCTTCTCAAACAATTCATCAAAGGTAACTGCCTTAAAACTTCCCGCTTTGAGCAGAACACGCTCTGCTGTACGGAGAAATACATTCGCTCTGCACGCTGCATCTGCGCCTCCGTAAAAGGTCACTCTTCCATCTTCCACCTGTGCAATCTCGTATCCAAGATCCTGAATCTCTCTTTTTAATACTGATTCAAGTCCGAAATGACACGGCGCAATCCATTCCATTCTTTCCATATCTACCTCATATTATCTTTATGTACTTATTAATTGTTACTGTTCACACGATGTGCGACCAGCAACGCATCTCGCCATTTTAAATCGCCTTTGGCGATGGGGCGAGATGCATTCAAGCCAAAACATGCATCCTCCGTGTCAATCAGCGAAGTGATTGACACGGGAGTGAACAGTAACTATTAATTACTGTTAACTGATTCTTTTTACAGTATTATAATTTTACTATAAATGAAAGGCAGAGTAAAGTGCGATTGCCTTTCTTCTCTGCCTTGTTGCTGTTTATAATAATCTTATGAAGTGAGTTTCAAAAGTAAATTTTGCCACTCACTTGTTTGTTACTGCATACAGTATCTGTTAATATCTGTCTGACTCATCATAATCATCTTTTCCGCCATAGCAGTCATCTGCATTTTTGGAATTGCAGTTTGTGCTGTTCTTACTCTGATTTGAATAAGAATTTTTACTGGAATTCTTATTCGAACCTGAATTAGATGTTGAATTTCTGTTCTTACTCTGATTTTCTTCCTTCGATGAATAGAATCCATTCTGAGAATTTTTACTTGTGTTGCTATAATTTTTTGCCATGATACTTCCTCCTTATTTGGTGTTACTGTTCTTATTAACTGACAGTAACTATTTAGTACAATCTTTATTATCCCAAACGGAGGTCTTTTTATGCATTTTGTTTCAACCATATTTTGAATATTTTGCTTGCTTTTTCCAAATGCATATATTATACTGATTCATGTAGAAAGATTATTTTCTACAACCCCTTATTAATTATTTATACTCCCCTCAAAAGACCGATGGCTCCCCCATCGGTCTTTTACTTTTCTTTCTTCTAATATCGTCGGTTCCCACCGATCAGTCTGATCACGATCATAATGATCAGAAGAGGAACAAGAACCGGTGCTAAAAAACTAATGATTCCTGTTATAACAGACACAACCACTACAACTACAAAAACAACTGCAAGAATCAGTAAAGCCTTCTTCCACCAGGTATCTAATCTGAACTCATGATAGGAACCATAAGAATGTCCTGTACTATATTCGTTCTTCTGTTCATACCCTGTATAGCTGTCCTGTGTCTGAGCCGTCTGATTGTACGAATTATTGAACGGACTCCTGTTCTCATAGACCACTTCTTCATCTGTTCCATCACTTGCATCTACAATGGTTTTCGCAATTGCCCACGGATCTCCGAGCAGTTCCAGGACCTCCTGCTCGCTCTTTCCTTTTCTCATCTCTTCTATAATATAATCATCATAAAACTTAAGATGATCCTGAATTGTTACAGCATCAAGCTTCCCATTCAAAGCTTCCTGTAATTTCCGGATAAATTCCTGTCTTGTCATACTCAACTGTTACCTCCTGTTCCGAAGGTTACTGTTCACACGATGTGCGACCAGCAACGCATCTCGCCATTTTAAATCGCCTTTGGCGATGGGGCGAGATGCATTCAAGTCAAAACACGCATCCTCCGTGTCAATCAGCGGAGTGATTGACACGGGAGTGAACAGTAACTTCCGAAGTTCTCTTTAGATGTAGAATACCACACTGCCATTCTTTTTTAAACCGTTATTTTCCACTACACCTGTCGTTCATAATTTGTTCATTTATCATTTAAAAATCTTTCATCTTCTTATCACTTTTTCTTCATTTCTCTCACATATACTATAAGCATCAAAGGAAAAAACAAAAAACTTTGAATAAACTTTTTCATAATACATGCCGGGAACCAGTAAATGGTTACCCGGCATCCTCCCTTTTATGGAGACTTTTTTCTTATTCCGGAACCACCGGATCACTTATCACTTCTTGTTTCGTTTCCTGTTGTATTTCCTCTTCTACAGGTTTTTCCGCAGTTTCCTCTGTTTGCTGTTCTGCCGTTTGCTCTGTTTCTTCCTTGTTTTCCCCGTTTTTCTCTTCTTTTGTCGTTTCTTCTATCTTTTTTTCACACGCTTTGACCGATTCCAGGATCTCCTGAACCTGTTCTTCCATCTCTTTCTTCCATTTCATATCTTCCAATGCTTTTTTTCTGTCCTGCTCAGTTTCACTGCGTTCCTCTGGCATTGTTTTCGCATCGTCTGATTTCTGATCTTGCACTGACACTTCGCTTTCCATAACAGCATTGTTACCTTCTCTTCCTCTGCTTATCCCAATTCCAGCTGCCGTAATTACTGCTCCTGCAGCAAATAAAAGAACCGCCAGTTTCACATTCCGAAGTTTTACTTTCTGTTCCAGATTCCATTCCTCACGTTCCTCCGGAAGATCACGTATCACCTGACTGATCTTATCATAATGTCGTCTTCCGCCACCGGTACAACGTTCAATGATCCGCTCCAGTCTGCGTTCTTCACTTCTGCTAAGTTCCGGGATCTGCTCTGTATATGCCAGTAAAAACTGCAAAATCTTACCATATCCGAACAAATCTACCGAACAATTTTTCCTGCTGCCTGACGCTGTCGGACGGATAAAGTGACTTCTCACCGCCTTCTGCTGCATCTTCTTCATGACAAATTCATTTTCCTGTGCATCCGGATTTAAAAGCAGCAGTTCTCCTTCTTCTGTCACAACAATACTATACGGCGTCAGACAACGATAATTCTGCCCGCGTTTCGACTGCTGGTACTTTCTTATTTCCCCGGCGATCTGTCGGAACCATTCAAACAACACCGCTTTATCTAACTGTGTGTTATCCCGCAGATAATAAATCAAAAGTTCTCCCTGCAGGCAATCGATACCTGACTGACATTCTGTTCCTTTTTCCACAAAGCGAAGTACTTCATACATTTTTTCCATATTTAATTCTACTGCGATCTGTCATCTAAACGTGTGCGGCCCCACACCGCACACGATACAATACCTGTCCAATTGAAAATTATCAGAATCTGATACGAACTACTCTTCAGAATCTTTCCTGATTCTTCAGTCAGAACGACTGAAGTGTGACTCTCATATTAATTGAATTCTTTCAGTCTGTCAAGAGCTGCGGCAACAACTTTATCCATGTCATAATATTTATAATCTCCAAGTCGTCCGCCAAAGATAACATTTTCTTCTTTTTCTGCAAGCTTCTTGTATTCTTCAAATAATGCATTGTTCTTCTCATCATTTACCGGATAGTATGGCTCCATGCCAACACTCCATTCTGATGAATACTCTCTGGAAATAACGGTCTTCTCCTGCTTGCCAAACTCAAAATGCTTATGCTCGATAATTCTTGTATACGGAACTTCACGCTCTGTATAATTGACAACAGCATTTCCCTGATAGTTCTCACAATCGAGGACTTCTGTTTCAAATCTGACAGAACGATACTCCAGTGCTCCCAGCTGATATCCGAAATATTCATCGATCATTCCTGTAAAAATAATCTTCTCTGCGATCTCCGGATTCTCTTTTCTGAATTCAAAGAAATCAATCCCTGTACGAACTTCTGTCCCTTCCAGCATCTTCTCAACGATTGCTGTATAACCGCCAACCGGAATTCCCTGATATCTGTCATTGAAATAGTTATTATCGTAAACAAAACGGAATGGCAGACGTTTGATAATAAATGCCGGAAGTTCTGTACACTTTCTTCCCCACTGTTTCTCTGTATAACCCTTGATCAGCTTCTCATAGATATCTCTTCCGCCAAGAAAAAGTGCCTGTTCCTCCAGATTCTGCGGATCTGTGATTCCTGTCTCTTTGCGCTGTTTTTCAATAATCTCTTTCGCTTCCTGCGGTGTGCGGATATTCCACATCTTACTGAATGTATTCATATTGAACGGCAGGTTGTAAAGTTCATCCTTATAAACTGCTACCGGTGAATTGATGTAATTATTAAATTCCGCAAACTGATTCATGTAATCCCATATCTTTTTATCAGACGTATGGAAAATATGTGCACCATATTTGTGTACATGGATTCCTTCTATGTCCTCACAGTAAATATTTCCTGCAATATGATCTCTCCGGTCAATCACAAGACATTTCTTCCCTTTTTTCTTTAATTCATGTGCCATGACAACTCCATAAAGACCTGCTCCGACAATCAGATAATCGTATTCTTTCATTTACTCCTTCTTTCTGCAGAACAGTTATTCCTGCCTCTTACAAAACTTTCATGCAATCACAAGAAAAACTGTTTTGTCTTCTTTCTTTTCATATTACGGTGTGTTTATGATAACACATTTTCTAATAAATTTGAATCTCTATCAAAAATACGGTATACTTAACAGCAAAAGGAGGATGAATTATGCTTATAAAAAATGGTTTTCTAATTGATCCTGCATCTGATACAGAACGTCTTGTCGATCTTCGCATCACAGACGGTCTAATCCAGACAC
Organism: uncultured Mediterraneibacter sp.; assembly: GCA_934309345.1. GTDB lineage: Bacteria > Bacillota > Clostridia > Lachnospirales > Lachnospiraceae > Mediterraneibacter. The sequence continues at coordinate 6,908 of CAKRDD010000033.1, forward strand.
TCGCAGATGCCGGAACTCTGATACCTGAAAATGGAGAGGATGAGCTTGATGCTGCAGGACTTATGATTTCTCCAGGACTTGTTGACACACACATTCATTTCCGTGATCCCGGATTTACTTATAAAGAAGATCTCCATACCGGATCTCTTGCAGCTGCTGCCGGTGGATTTACTTCCGTGATCTGCATGGCAAATACTTCACCGGTCATCGATTCTGTTCCGGTTCTTAAAGAACTGATGGAACGGGAGGCCTTGGAAGACATCCATATTTTCCAGGCTGCTGCTGTCTCCTGCGGACTCAAAGGCGAGGAGATGACTTCTATGAAGGAACTTGCCGCTGCCGGTGCCTGTGGATTCACAGATGACGGAATCCCTCTTAAGAATGCCGCATTTCTCTATAAGGCAATGGAAGAGGCGAAGGCACTTGACCTTCCGATCAGTCTTCATGAAGAAGATCCTGCATTTATTGAAACAAACGGAATCAACCACGGACCTGTATCTGATGCGCTGGGCATCTACGGATCTCCTTCGATTGCTGAAGAATCTCTTGTTGCCAGAGATTGTCTGTTGGCGCTTCGTTCCGGTGCACAGGTCGTGATCCAGCATATCAGCTCCGGACAGTCCGTTGAACTGGTACGTACCTTTAAAGCTATGGGAGCAAATCTGCATGCAGAGGCAACTCCGCATCATTTCACTTTGACAGATGAAGCTGTATTAAAATACGGCGCACTTGCCAAGATGAACCCACCGCTTCGTACAGAAAATGACCGCCTTGCTATCATCGAAGGTCTCAAAGACGGTACGATCGATCTGATTGCTACAGACCACGCGCCACACAGTACGGAAGAGAAATCCCGTCCTATCACACAAACACCAAGCGGTATTATTGGTCTTGAGACTTCCCTTGCTCTCGGAATCACTTCCCTTGTACGTCCGGGACACCTGACATTAAGCCAGCTGATCGAGAAGATGACGATCAATCCTGCTAGCCTGTATCACCTTCCGTGCGGTTCTGTCGCAGAAGGAAAATCAGCTGATCTTGTACTGTTTGATCCGAATGAGAAATGGACTCCTGAGACTTATGCTTCTAAGTCTTCTAATTCTCCATTTACCGGATGGGAATTGTATGGAAAAGTAAAATATACAATCTGTGATGGAAAGATTGTATACAAGGATTAATCCAAGAGGTCCCCTGCAGAATCTTTCATTTCCGCAGGGGACCTCTTCTTTGCTCATTAATCCTCGATCGCTGTTACTGTATAATCTTTGTCTTCAACTGTCTTTTTCAGCACTTCATTACTGATTTCGGAATTCAGTGTCACAACTGCTGTTCCGGCCTCATGGCTGACTTCTGCTGTATCAACCTGCTCAAGTGCCTCGAGAGCTTTCTTCACAGCCGCCTCACAGTGTCCACACATCATTCCTTCGATTTTCATTGTCTTTGTCATCTTTGTCTCCTCCTTGTTTTCTGACTCATTTTTGTCTGCTAAGACATTATCTGAAACAGTATTTTCTGCTGTTTCTACCTTTTTCATCTTTCTTTTTCTGTCTTTGCTGGCATCATACATTTTAAACAGATTCAGTCTCAATGCATTTGTTACTACACAGAAACTGGACAGGCTCATTGCCGCCGCTCCGAACATCGGATTTAATTTCCAACCAAAGACCGGGATCCAGATTCCTGCTGCCAGTGGAATTCCTATCGCATTATAGAAAAATGCCCAGAACAGATTCTCATGAATGTTGCGCAATGTTGCACGGCTCATACGGATTGCCGCCGGCACGTCACTTAACCGGCTCTTCATCAGCACAACATCCGCTGCATCGATTGCAATATCTGTCCCCGCTCCAATGGCAATTCCCATATCTGCCCTGGTCAGTGCCGGTGCGTCATTGATACCGTCACCTACCATCGCAACCTTTCCTTTTTCTTTCAGCTTGCGGATCACCTGTTCTTTTCCTTCCGGAAGAACACCTGCGATCACTTCATCCACACCTGCCTGCTCACCAATTGCCTTCGCTGTGCGCTCATTATCTCCGGTCAGCATAACAACATGGATTCCCATATTCTGAAGTTCTTTCACTGCCTGTGGACTATCTTCCTTGATCACATCCGCAACTGCGATCATGCCAAGGAACTGCTCATTCTTTCCAAAGAACAGCGGTGTCTTTCCCTGCTGTGCCAACCGTTCTGCCTGTTCTTTTATGCTGGCAGAAATCTTCATTTTGTCTGAAATGAATTTAAAATTGCCTCCGTACAGCCAGTCCTCTCCAAGTTTTCCTGACAGACCATTTCCCGGAACTGCCTGAAACTGTGTGATTTCACTTTTCTGCTCTGCTTCCCCATTTTCTTCTGCCTTTGCAAGAATTGCCCGGGCAAGCGGATGCTCACTTTTCTTCTCCAGTGCATTTGCAAAAAATAATAATTCATGTTCTGTAATTCCGTCCGCAGGGATCAGATCCGTCACCTTCGGTTCTCCACTTGTGATCGTTCCTGTCTTATCCAGTGCAACAATCTCTGTCTTTCCTGTCTCTTCCAGCGAAACAGCTGTCTTAAACATGATTCCGTTCTTTGCACCCATTCCATTTCCAACCATAATTGCGACCGGGGTGGCCAGACCTAATGCACACGGGCAGCTGATTACCAGAACAGAAATTCCCCTTGCAAGTGCAAATCCAACAGACTCTCCGGCAAGCAGCCATACGATCATTGTGACAAATGCAATGGAAATAACTGCAGGAACAAATACTCCTGAAACTTTATCTGCCACTTTGGCAATCGGTGCTTTTGTTGCTGCCGCATCACTTACCATCTGAATGATCTGTGATAATGTCGTATCCTCGCCAACTCTTGTCGCCTCGCAACGCAGAAAACCTGACTGATTCATTGTAGCCGCAGACACTTTATCCCCTTCTGCTTTATCTACCGGTATACTCTCTCCGGTCAGTGCAGCTTCATTTACTGCACTGTTTCCTTCCAGAACAATTCCATCCACCGGAATATTCTCCCCCGGTCTTACAACAAACTGATCTCCTCTTCTCACCTGATCAATGGAAACTTCCTGTTCTTTTCCATCGCGCAGGAGCGTTGCTGTCTTTGGTGCCAGTTTCATGAGACTCTTTAATGCATCTGTTGTCTTTCCTTTCGAATGAGCCTCAAGCATCTTTCCGACTGTGATCAATGTTAAAATCATTGCTGCTGATTCAAAATAAAATTCGTGCATCAGCTCCATCACACGATCCATATCACCTGCCGTCTGCGCTGCTGTCATAGCGAACAATGCATACACGCTATAGCCATAAGATGCACCTGCACCGAGTGCAACCAGCGTATCCATATTTGGTGCTCTATGAATCAGGCCTTTCCATCCACTGATAAAAAACTTCTGATTGATCACCATAACGATTGTCGTTAACAGCAGCTGTGCCAGCCCCATCGCCACATGATTACCTTCCATAAATACCGGAAGCGGCCAGCCCCACATCATGTGTCCCATTGACAGATACATAAGCGGAGTCAAAAAGCACAAAGAAGCGATCAGACGCCTTTTCATCTTCGGTGTCTCCCGATCTTTCAACGCATCTTCCGCACGGTTCTGCTCACTTTGATTCATTCCATGCCCTTCATTCTTCGCAGATTTCAATGTTGCCCCATATCCTGCTGCCTCAACAGCTGCAATGACCGCATCTGCTGTCGCTGTGCCTTCCACTCCCATGGAATTCGTCAGAAGACTGACTGAACAGTTCTCAACTCCGGGGACTTTCCCCACCGCCTTCTCAACACGGGCACTGCAGGCTGCACAGCTCATTCCCGTCACATTATATTGTTCCATATTGCTCCTCCTTCAAGTTGTGATCCGGACTTTTTGTACCGGACCTCTCTTCAGATCTTTTATCGCATCAATTTCTGAAGTGTAGTCACGAGTTCATCAATCGTTTCATCTTTTCCATCCCGGATATCATCTGCCACACATGTCCGGATATGGTTTGCCAAAAGTACTTTATTGAAACTATTCAGAGCTGCATTCACCGCAGATACCTGAATCAGAATATCCGGGCAATACGCACCTTCTTCAACCATTCTGCGAACGCCCCTGACTTGTCCTTCAATTCTACTCAGACGATTCATCAGATCTTTATATTCTTTTTCCGGGCGATCCTTTGTCTTGTGACAACATCCCGGACAGACTTTCTTTTCTTTCATGATATTCCTCCTGTCACATAACCCCCTGGGGGTATATTCTCTAACTATTAATATATACCCCCTACAGGTATATTTCAAGTGTTTTTTAACAAAAAGTTACTGTTCATGCTACGTGCGGTTACTGTTTACATGTTCGCCCAGCAATAACAAAGAAGCTGTCATGGAACATTTCACAATTGTATCTATGTTCCATGCAGCTTCTCTGCAATTCATTATTTTGTTCGTTATTATATTTCCTGACAAATCTGTCTTATTCCACACTTTTGAGTGACTCAACCATGTTGATCTTCTTTAATTTAAAATACATCACTCCATTGACAAACAAGGAAAATGCCACTGTCAGCAGAAAAGCATACAAGAAACTTGGCGGGTCGATATTTCTTCCAAACATAACCGAATCAATCTCCACTGTCTCAACAATAAAGCGGTGCAGAATTTTTCCGATCAGCAATCCTGCCAGTGACCCGATCAATGTCAGCAGGATATTCTCTCTGTAGACATAAGAAGAAACTTCTTTGTCATAAAATCCAAGCACCTTTAATGTTGCCAGTTCTCTCTTACGCTCTGTAATATTAATGTTATTCAGATTATACAGCACTACAAATGCCAGCATTCCCGCTGAAATGATCAATACAACAATCACGATATCCAGACTCTCCAGCATATGATCCACCTGCTTTTTCAGGCTTGTCGTATAGCTGATGCTGAGTGTTCCATCACACTTCATTACATTTTCGCCGACATCCTTTGCCTCCTCTGTTGTACGATCCTGAGTTCTATAATAAATTGAATTATAGGCCGGAGCCTCACCGAATGTCTTTTCATAGACTTCAGATGTCATATAGAGATAATGTCCCATATAGTTCTCACAGATTGCGCTGATCAAGACTGTTTTCTCTCCATCATCTGTATTGATTGTTAACTTATCACCGACATTGACTCCCAGCAGTTTCGCTGCTTTTTCAGTCAGGATTGCGCCTTTATCATCCAGCGAATAAGTTTCCTTTGTCTTCCGATCCCGGATCACGACAAACTTTTTGAATGCTTCCACATCTTTTGGTACATCTAAATAAACTTCCTGAGAAGACTCTCCTGAACTGACCTCAATATTTTTCAAAAAATTTTCTGCAGTCACTGATACATTCTTATCCGTATCCAGTTCTTTCTGAACCTCATTCTTCTCTTCTTCTGTTGCATCTTCCTTTAAAATAACGTCTCCATCATAAAGCTGAATCTGTTCATATTGAAGCGGAACAATTGCTGAAATAGAATCTTTTAATCCGAAACCAAACAACATCATACCCATACAACCACCAATTCCAAATACTGTCATGAAGAATCGTTTCTTATATCGGATCAAATTACGTACCGTAGACTTCCATGTAAAGTTCAGATTCTTCCAGATAAATGGAATTCTCTCTAAGAATACTCTCTTCCCCTGTTTTGGTGTCGGCGGACGCATCAATTCTGCTGCCTGCTCTCGTAATTCTTTCATACAGGAGAACAGTGTTGCGATCACTGTACATGCAAGTGCTGCCGCACACGCTGTCACGGCATAATACAAATTATATGGGATCACAACATCATGCATATGACGATACATAATCTTATAGGCGGTAATAATGATATAAGGCAGTATCTTTTCTCCAATCAGAATTCCGAAAACACCACCGGTTAATGTCGCAAGAATCGCATACCAGATATACTTTCCAACAATTGAAGTATTTCCATATCCGAGAGCCTTCAATGTACCGATCTGCGTTCTCTCTTCCTCTACCATTCGTGTCATTGTTGTCAGACTGATCAATGCTGCAACAAGGAAGAAAATGAGTGGGAACACTTTACCGATTGCGCGCATACGGTCTGCATTATCTCCGTATCCGCTGTATTCTGTCAGATTGTTCCGATCATAGACATACCACTTTGGCTTTTCAAGATCATTGATCTTCTGCTGTGCTTTCGCAAGCTCTTCTCTTGCTTCTGTGATCTGCCGCTCTCCATCCTCAATCTTCTTCTGAGCTTCTATACGCCCTTCCTCATACTCGGTCCAACCGTCTTCCAGCTCCTTCGTTCCGCTGCTTAACTGCTGCTGTGCCTCTTCAATCTTCTTCTGTCCCTCACGGATCTGTTGCCATCCGCTGTCTATCTGCTGCTGACCGGATGTAATCTGCGCCTTTGCCTGATCTATCTGCCGGCTTGCTGTAAGGATTGCAGCATCCCCCTGTGTCAGCACATCCGTCAGTTTCTGTATATTATCCTGCAATACCGGAATGCCCGCTTCAATCTGGGCTATCCCGGTTTCAACTGCAGGAAGTCCTTCGTTGATCTGCGTTAATCCGGCTTCGATCTTCGCCTGGTTTTTCTGAATCTCCGCTTCGGCAGTCTCCGCCTCCAGTTCCATTTTATCCAGATTTGCTTTCAACTCAGTCAACTGCTCTTCCATTGCTGTTTTTTCAGTTTCCAACTGTTCCAACTGAGCTTTTAATTCCGGATCTTCTTCTCCTGCTTCCTGCTTTCTTTCATATTCTTCTTTCAGTGCCTCATAGTTCTGCAAAAGAAGTTCATACTGTGTATTTAATTCTTCATAGGACTGTTTCAGTGGCTGATAAATCTGCTGATACGCTGACTGATAGTCTTCTGCCTGTTGCTGCAATTCTTCCTTTGCTTTCAGAAGCTCGTCTTTCTTTTGCTGCATCTGTGTCTGTTGCTCTAAAAGTTCTTGTCTCTGATCTTCCAGACTTTTCTCCTGCTCTTTCAGTTGTGCCAGCTGATTTCTTAGTGTTGTAAGTGCAATCTGTTTTTCACTAAGTTCCTGTGCCCCCTGTTCAACTTGTGCTTTTGACTGATCCAGTTCCTTTTGTTTTGATATCAGAAGATTTCTCGACTGCTCCAGTTCAAGTTTCGAAGCTGCAAGCTGATTTCTGCCTCGTTCAAGCTCTTTCTGCGCTGCATCAAGTTTCTCTCTTGCACTTGCAAGTTCTTCTTCCGCCTCTTCTTTTCCATCCGCCAGATCCTGCTCTGCCTGATCTAACTCTTCTTGTGCTTCATCTACTTTTTCCTGCGCTGTCGAAACAATCTCATCATATCTGGCCTGTTCTCTTTCCGCTTTAATTGCCTCAATCTTTTTCAGCACAGAGTCCACATGTTCTTCATATTCTTTCGTAAATGCAGTCGCTTCCTTTGCACCTTCAACCTGCACTGTAATCTCTGTATACACATCTAATGAAAATGATTTCTCCGGAACGCAAAGAAAGGCACTGACACTTCCATTTCCGATCGTTGTACTGCCTCTGTGAAATGCAATATACTCCGGACTGCTGACCGTACCAACAATGGTAAATGTATCGGTCTGAAGTGTATCTTCCAAAGAGTCTGAAGTCCCACTCGATAATGTGATCTTATCCCCAATCTTCAGATTCTTTCCATCCAGATAATCTGCATCTACTACACATTCATTTTCTTTTTCCGGAAGCCTGCCTTCTTCTAACTGAACTTGATTCATCTTATCCTGGAGCGCCATAACATGAACTGCTACCTGGTTTCCCTGAATCGTACAAAGTACATCTGTTACATAGCTTCCTTCTGCATCCAATACACCATCGACAGCACGAATTGCATCCAGATCATCTTCTGTCAGTCCCATTGTACTTATTACCTGAATATCCATCAGGTTCTTCTCATCGAAATACGTATCTCCCGAATATCTCATATCCGGCTCTGATGCACGGATTCCGGAAAAGAATGCACATCCTATCGCAACAATAAAGAAAATGGATAAAAAACGTCCAAGACTATGACGGACCTCCATATAAAAGTTTTTTCGTAATGCTTTCTTCATCCACATCCCCTACCATTCAATTTCATCAATCGAAGTCGGATTCTCATTAGATTCCATTCTTGCTACCTGTCCATTTTTTATATGAATCAATCGATCTGCCATAGGCGCAAGTGCCTGATTATGTGTAATGATAATAACTGTCATTCCCTTTTCTCTACACATATTCTGAAGTAATTTCAGGATTGATTTTCCTGTATTATAATCCAATGCACCTGTTGGCTCATCACAAAGCAAAAGCTTTGGGTTCTTCGCTAATGCTCTCGCAATGGAAACTCGCTGCTGCTCACCACCGGAAAGCTGTGCCGGGAAATTATTCTTCCGTTCCCCCAGACCAACTTCCTCCAAAACCGCCTGTGCATCCAGCGGATCCTTACTGATCTGCAACGCAAGCTCTACATTTTCCAATGCGGTCAGATTCGGTACAAGATTATAAAACTGAAAAACAAATCCGATGTCATCTCTGCGGTATCCTGTCAGCTGTTTGGAATTATAAGCTGTAATATCTTTTCCATCTACATAGAGCTTCCCGCTTGTTGCCGTATCCATTCCGCCGAGAATATTAAGCACAGTCGTCTTGCCTGCACCACTTGGTCCAACGATCACAACAAGTTCTCCCTGTTCAATCGAAAAGCTGATGTGATCCACTGCATGAATCTCAACTTCACCCATTTTATAAGTTTTCGTGATATCCTGCACTTTAACGAATTCCTTCATCTACATTCTCCTGACTCTTTTTCTCTTCTTCTGCATCTCTCCGGTCAAGCAGTCTGTTGCTCTTTTCTTTGATTCTCTACAGACGCAGCTTCTCCCACTCTTCTCCTGCACCAAATGTCTCATGAAAACGTTCCGGAAGCGGTGTATCTTGGAATAATTTCTTCTGATACTGTACGATCAGACTCGCAGCTAACGGCACTGCGCCTGAATATTGCCGCTTCAAAACCTTACAATATTTCTGACATAGCGGATCTGGCTTTACACTCATCACGATGTCATGCAATGAGTCATATTTTCCCACTGCCTTCATCCCAAGAAACAACGCTTTTCTCTTTCCAGGTGTCGGTGCCAGAAACAGCTTATGATAAAAAACCATCCCTTTTAACGCTTTATAGATCTGCTCGGCTGTTACGTCTTTGAAGAATGGTGCGATCACTTCCGCATATTCCATCTTAGGATGAATATGCTTCGCTGTCAGATAACGCAAAGGATCGTGATAATCTTCCGTCAGCATCATTCGATCCATTTCCATCTCAATCTCATTGTGTGAAACCCTTCCGACCTGCATAATTTTTTCAACATAAGGATGGCATTCACTGTCTAAAGCAAAATGACAGATAAATCCATAAATATATGCACGCGCAGCTGACGGATCTTTTGCTTTCTCAATCACTTCAACGGCATGATGAAAAAATTCATCAGCAAATTGTTCATGAAGTGTATGCCCCTGTTCATTTACCGGATCTTTCTTTAATGCATTATAGTAAAATAAAATATCCGGTCCATGTAACCCAATATCAAACAACTCTCTATGCGCTTCTATAGAATTCTGAAGGGGTCTTGGAAGTGCGCTGAGCACCTCTTTTCCGAATTTATAATGTGCGTATGTTGTTGGCATAAAAAACCTCTCCTTTTTCCGAATTTTCTTGTTAAGATTTATAATTACTCATATTATTATATTAACACATTCTTCCCTGTCTGACAGTAATTATCTTTATTAAAAATATGTGAAATGACATTAAAAATGCTAAATTTTTAACGCTTTTTCACTTCTTTTAACGCAATAATTACTTGACATTTATATTTCTTTTTACTATATTGTATGTACAGCACACAAAAGAATGTGTCTGTTACAGTAGAGAGTATTCATTACTCTACCCTGATCAGGGCTTGTACTGGTTTCGACAGGGATCTCGAAGATGGAGAAGCTATCCGCAGGCTGATGCGTTAAATCGCAAACTTAAAATTAAACGCTAACGATAATTTCGAATTAGCTGCAGCCTAAATGCTGCATGTCAGCCCTGAAGCACTCACACTTTAGGAATCTGGCACCGACTATGTGAGAAACGATGGCGGCAAAGCTTTGAGCCGTCAGGCGTATTATGAAGCTACTGAACCCGTAAGGATGTTAGTTTTCGTACGGCAGAGGGAATGTTAAATAACTGACTATGATAGTAGAAGTACATGGGACAGGTTTTTGGACGCGGGTTCGATTCCCGCCAGGTCCACTTTTTAATGAAAGTGCGAAGAATTCAAAATAACGGCATTGTATCTCGTAAGATGAGATGCAATGCCGTTACTTTTTGAATAATATACTTATCTCCAAATGGAATGCATAAAACAAAAACTCTGAGGCTCTTGCAAATATTAACTTCACAAGAATCTCAGAGAAAAAACTAATGCCGCAGACCGGAATCGAACCGTTTTACTTAATCTCAAATACTGATAGAAAGGGGCTTTGAAGACTTCATCACGGTCGCGGTGTTCAAACGTTTGTCGCATACAGTCGAGTAGACTAAGACCGATTGAGCAACTGAATCAGCAGTCACAGGTTCTAACCCTGTGGCTGCCTTTTCGGTTTCATGATACAGAAATTT
>CAKRDD010000034.1 GCA_934309345.1 uncultured Mediterraneibacter sp.
GAGCGACAGACGGGGTTCGAACCCGCGACCCCAACCTTGGCAAGGTTGTACTCTACCAACTGAGCCACTGTCGCATAACTTATTGTTCCGACGAACAATGAATATGTTACTACAAGATTGTTAAAATGTCAACAGAAAAAAATAAAAAAATTAGAAAAAATGAAAAAAATTAAGTCTAAGACTTCCTAGAGGAAGAAAATCATGCTATACTGTGGTTACTGTGGCTAAAAACAACAGATGTGAATAGAATGATGTTGTAAAATGAACATTTCATTTTAGAAGAAAATGAATTACACAGAGATAAAAGATGAAAGAGGTGTCCATAATGAAAACAGTAAAGGTAGCAATTCTCGGATCAGGAACAGTTGGATCCGGTGTTTATAAACTGATCCAGAAGCGTGCGGATGTGATGGAGAAGACAATCGGTGCCCAGATGGAAGTAAAGAAGATTCTCGTTCGCAATATAAATAAGAAGAGAGAGGGTGTAGACGCTTCTCTTTTGACAGATAATTGGAATGATATTATTGAAGATGATGAGATTCAGATCGTAATTGAAGTTATGGGCGGCTTAGAGCCGGCGAAGACAATGATTCTTGAAGCACTCAGAGCTGGTAAAAATGTAGTTTCTGCGAATAAGGATCTGATCGCAGAGGAAGGTCATGTGCTTCTTGCAACAGCAGAGGAGAATCATGTGGATTTCCTGTTTGAGGCAGCAGTTGCCGGAGCAATTCCGATCATTCGTCCGATGAAGCAGTGTCTGGCTATCAATGATATCTCTGAAGTTGTCGGTATTGTGAATGGTACTACAAACTACATCTTGACAAAGATGACAGAGGAAGGAATGGATTTCTCAGAGGCACTTGAGAAGGCACAGGAGCTTGGATTTGCAGAGGCTGACCCGACATCTGATGTGGAAGGTCTTGATGCAGGACGTAAAGTAGCGATCATGGCTTCTATCGCGTTCCATTCCAGAGTAGTATTTCCTAACGTATTTACAGAAGGAATCACAAAGATCACAGCGAAAGATATCGAGTATGCGAAAGAGTTTGACAGTGTGATCAAGCTGCTTGGTGTAGCACATAACACCGAGAGTGGAATTGAAGTAGGTGTTTATCCGATGATGATCCATAAGGATCACCCACTTGCATCTGTAAGAGATTCTTTCAATGCAGTCTTTGTTCATGGAGATGCAGCAGATGATGCAATGTTCTATGGACGCGGTGCAGGAGAGTTCCCAACAGCCAGTGCAGTTATGGGAGATGTGATCGATGTTGCGAGAAATATGGCATATGGTTGCAATGGAAGAATCAGCTGTACATGTTATAAGAACCTTCCGGTAAAAGACATTGGGGATGTGAAGAATAAGTTCTTTATCCGTATGCAGGTGACAAACGAACCGGGCGTTCTCGCAGCAGTTGCAGAGGTATTTGGTAATCATAAGGTTAGTATCACAAGAGTTGTTCAGGAACATACACAGCCGCATCAGGCAGAGCTTGTTATCGTAACTGAGAGTGTGAAAGAGAAATATATGAAGCAGGCTTTAAAAGAGCTTCTCGCACTGCCTAGCATTCTGGAAGTGAGCAGCATTATCCGTGAGTATTAATCAGATGAAATAGAAATCAGGTAGAAACTTACCGGTTTCTCAGGTGTGATATTTCATATAAGAAGAATCATTGATCAAGAAGGAGAGAAATAGTTGAGTTACGCAGATAAAGTATTTATTGATATGTGCAGAGACATTATAGAGAATGGAACAAGCACAGAGGGTGAGAAGGTCCGCCCGAGATGGGAGGACGGAACACCGGCATATACCATTAAGAAATTCGGAGTGGTCAACCGCTATGACTTGTCTAAAGAATTCCCGGCACTGACTCTTAGAAGAACCGGAATCAAGAGCTGTGTGGATGAGATGCTCTGGATCTGGCAGAAGAAGTCGAATAATATTAATGATTTGAACAGTCATATCTGGGACAGCTGGGCTGATGAGGATGGTTCGATCGGAAAAGCCTATGGTTATCAGATGCAGGTGAAACATCAGTACAAAGAAGGGATGATGGATCAGGTGGATCGAGTGATCTATGATCTGAAGAACAACCCATACAGCCGTCGCATCATGACGAATATTTATGTACACCAGGATCTTCATGAGATGAACCTGTATCCGTGTGCATATAGCATGACATTTAATGTGACAAAAGAAAAAGACAGTGAGAAGCTTACACTGAATGGAATTTTAAATCAGCGTTCACAGGATGTCCTTGCGGCAAATAACTGGAATGTGTGTCAGTATGCGGTATTACTTCATATGCTGGCACAGGTATGTGACATGAAGGTCGGAGAGTTTGTTCATGTGATTGCAGATGCACACATTTACGACAGACATGTTCCGATGATTGAAGAACTGATCTCAAGAGAGCCACTTCCGGCACCAAAGTTCTGGCTGAATCCGGAAGTGAAAGACTTCTATGATTTCACACCGGATGATGTGAAACTGGAAGGATATGAGACACATCCGCAGATTAAGAATATACCAATCGCTGTGTAAAGGAGAAGAAGTATGCAGGCAATCGTAGCAGCAGATAATAATTGGGGAATCGGTTACCAGAACAGACTGCTGGTGAGCATTCCTTCTGATATGAAGTTCTTTCGTCAGAAAACAACAGGAAATGTTGTAGTTATGGGGCGAAAGACATTGGAAAGTTTCCCGAATGGACTTCCTTTGAAGAATCGAGTGAATATTGTTCTGACGAAGAATAAAAATTATTCAGTGAAAGATGCAGTGATCGTTCATACAGAGGAAGAACTTTTAGAAGAATTGAAGAAGTATCCAAGTGAGAAGATTTATGTGATCGGTGGCGAAAGCATTTATAAGATGATGCTTCCATATTGTGATACTGTATATGTAACAAAGATAGACCGTGAATTCCAGGCGGACACTTATTTCCCGAATCTGGATCAGATGGATGAATGGAAGATGACGGAAGAAGGAGAAGAACAGACTTGTTTTGATCTGGAGTTTGCTTTTACAAAATATGAGCGCTGCTAAAACAGATGCTGTGAAAGTGTAAAAGCGTAAAAGTGAGAAGATGAATTTGAAGATGAAGAAGAGAAGAGTAAGAGACTTTCTGCTTGCAGGAAGTCTTATTCTTGGAATGATGCTGACCGGGTGCGGAATGTCCGGGCAGCAGACAGAGCAAAACGGGGGAAAAGAACAGAATACAGAAGAGAATAAGAAAATCAGTGTTGTAGCGACAATCTTTCCACAGTATGATTTTGTGCGTCAGATTGCAGGTGATAATGTGGAACTTAAGATGCTTTTAAAACCGGGTGAGGAGACACATTCTTATGAGCCGACGCCACAGGATATTATTGCGATCCAGAACAGTGATCTGTTTATCTATGTGGGTGGCGAGAATGATGCCTGGGTAGAAGACATTCTTGAATCAATGCCGGACAACGGAAGAAAGACTTTGAAGCTGGTAGACTGTGTCGATACAGTGGAAGAGGAACATGTGGAAGGAATGAAAGAAGAACGTGGTCATGATCATGATGATCATGACGATCATGACGAGGATGATGCGGAGCATGAAGAGGACGAAGCAGATCATGAAGAGCATGGACTGGAAGACACGCATTCTGTACATGAAATTGATGAACATGTGTGGACGTCTCCGCTAAATGCGATAAAGATCGTTGAGCAGATCAAAGAAGAACTCTGTGAGATTGATCCGGAAAATGCATCTGATTATGAAGAAAATGCAGAAGCTTATGTAGCACAATTGAATGAATTGGATCAGGAATTTCAGGATGTGGTGGATCATTCAAAACGAAAGCTGATGATTTTCGGAGACAGATTTCCGTTCCGTTATTTTGCAGAAGAATATGATCTGGATTATTATGCAGCATTTTCAGGATGCGCTTCGGACACAGAACCAAGCGCGGCTACAATGGCATTTTTAATCAATAAAGTGCGGGATGAGAATATTAAAACAGTATTAAAAATGGAACTTAGCAACGAAAATATTGCGAAAGCTATTGCAGAAGCAACAAATGCTGATGTAAAAGAATTTTATAGCTGTCATAATCTGACAGCGGAGCAGTTTGCAGATGGGGAGACATATCTGAGTCTTATGGAGAAAAATGTTGAAACATTAAGGGAGGTGTTGAACTGATGGCATTGATCAAATGTGAAAATGTATCCATTGGATACGAAGGACAGATGGTCGTACATGACTTGAATTTTGAGATTAATCAGGGAGACTACCTCTGTATTGTCGGAGAAAATGGTTCTGGAAAAAGTACACTTGTAAAGAGTCTTTTGGGACTGAAGAATGTGGATAAGGGTAAGATTGTTTTTGATGATGGTTTAAAACAGACAGAAATCGGCTACCTTCCACAGCAGACAGATGTGAAGAAGGATTTTCCGGCCAGTGTTTATGAAGTGGTTCTTTCCGGCCGGTTGAACAGCAGAGGGATGAAACCGTTTTATACGGCGGAAGATAAGAAGCAGGCGTGGGAGAAGATGGATATGCTTGGAATCCGTGACCTTGCAAAACAATGCTTCCGAGATCTGTCCGGTGGACAAAGACAGCGTGTTTTGCTTGCAAGAGCATTGTGTGCGACAAAGAAACTCTTGCTTCTTGATGAACCGGTCACGGGATTGGATCCAATCGTGACGGCTGAATTTTATCAATTGATCAGCAGAATTAATAAAGAATCTGGAATCGCAGTGGTTATGGTTTCACATGATATTGAGAGTGCAGTAGAGTATGCAAGCCATATCTTGCATCTGCAGGAAACAGTGCTGTATTTTGGAAAAGCAGATGGATACGAGAAGAGTCGTGCCGGCAAGACATTTTTAGGAGGTGAGACACATGTTTGATACAGTGATTGAGATGTTGTCTTATCCTTTTATGACAAGAGCGTTCCTTGTTGGATCGCTGGTTGCATTATGTTCTGCGTTACTGGGCGTCAGTCTTGTATTGAAACGATATTCGATGATCGGTGACGGACTTTCTCATGTAGGATTTGGCGCCATGGCGATTGCGGCTGCGATGAATGCTGCTCCGCTTACCGTAGCAATTCCGGTTGTTATTGTAGCAGCGATTCTGCTTCTTCGAATCAGTGGGAATGCAAAGATCAAAGGAGATGCGGCGATTGCACTGATTTCTACAACATCACTTGCAGTTGGCGTGATGGTGATCTCATTGACAACAGGAATGAATACGGATGTATATAATTATATGTTTGGAAGCATCCTTGCAATGAGTGCGGAGGATGTGAAGTTAAGTCTTGTACTTTCTGTTTTTGTACTCATCTTATTTATTGTTTTTTATCATAAGATATTTGCGATTACATTTGATGAGACGTTTGCCCGTGCAACAGGCGTGAAAGCAGGAGTTTATAATACGTTGATCGCTGTACTTACAGCAGTGACGATCGTACTTGGAATGCGTATGATGGGAGCGTTATTGATCTCGAGCCTGATTATTTTCCCGGCATTGACATCGATGAGAGTGTGCAGGACATTTAAAAGTGTCATAATAAACGCAGCCATAGTCTCTGTAGTGTGCCTGATCGCAGGAGTGACTCTTTCTTATGTTGCGGCAACTCCGGCAGGGGCAAGCGTTGTTCTTGCCAATCTTGTAATGATGGTTCTGTATACAGTGGTTGGAGCTGTGAAAAATCATATGCGATAGATTAAATAAGATCAAGAACTCGACGTTGACAAGATATTTTTTAACACTTATAATTAATTTACGCTTTACGCAAATACGAAGACAGGGAGTAGTACACAGTTTGTGGATGTACAGAGGCTTATCTCTGAATTCAGGTGATGACATGGATCGATCTGGTTGCCGGTACAGGTACTGTGAACGGTAAATACTGGATATTCGCCCTGGGCATGAAGGTCATGCTTGGGGCTTTCTTTTTTGAAAAGGGAGGTATATAGATTTGAAACAGATTTCAGGAAACAAATTACTTGTAAGAGCGCTGAAGGAAGAAGGCGTGGATACCATTTTCGGTTATCCGGGGGCATGTACGATTGATATCAGTGATGAATTGTACAAGCAGGATGATATTCGGATTATTCTGCCAAGACATGAGCAGGCACTGGTTCATGAGGCGGATGCTTATGCAAGAACAACAGGTAAGGTGGGTGTCTGTCTTGTTACAAGCGGACCGGGAGCTACAAACCTTGTGACAGGGCTTGCGACAGCGAATTATGACAGCGTACCTCTCGTATGTTTTACCGGCCAGGTAGCAAGACCACTGATCGGAAATGATGCATTCCAGGAGGTAGACATCGTTGGAATTACACGCAGTATTACAAAATACGGCGTTACAGTACGTAACAGAGAAGATCTTGGAAGAATTATCAAGGAAGCATTTTATATTGCAAGAACAGGAAGACCGGGACCGGTACTGATCGATCTTCCGAAAGACGTGATGGCAGAGCTTGGAAGTGCAGATTATCCGGATACGGTCAATATCCGTGGATATAAGCCGAATACGAACGTGCATATGGGACAGTTAAAACGTGCACTTAAGATGCTGAAAAAGGCAAAGAAGCCGTTATTCCTTGCAGGAGGCGGTGTGAATATTGCCCGTGCGAATGACGTGTTTACAGAAGTTGTAGAGAAGACAGAAGTTCCGGTCGTTACAACGATCATGGGACGTGGAGCAGTTCCGACAGATCACCCGCTTTATATAGGAAATCTTGGAATGCATGGCGCATATGCTTCGAACATGGCAGTCAGTGAATGTGACCTCTTATTCTCGATCGGAACACGTTTCAATGACCGTATCACAGGAAAGCTGCATGAGTTTGCACCGAATGCACAGATTGTCCATATTGATATTGATACAGCGTCCATTTCCAGAAATATTCACGTTGATGTGCCGATCGTTGCAGATGCGCTTGAGGCAGTCACAAAGATGAATGAATATGTAGAACACTGTGAGACGAAGAAGTGGAGAAAGCAGATTGCACAGTGGAAGGAAGAACATCCTCTGACGATGAAGAATCGTGTTGACATGGGACCACAGGATATTATTGAAGAGATCAACCGTCAGTTTGATAATGCGATCATCGCAACAGATGTAGGCCAGCATCAGATGTTCACAACACAGTATATTGAGATTACAAAGAACAAGCAGCTGATTACTTCAGGTGGACTTGGAACAATGGGATATGGTTTCCCAGCTGCGATTGGAGCAAAGCTTGGCAATCCGGATAAAGACGTTATTGCAATCTCCGGAGACGGTGGTATGCAGATGAATATTCAGGAGTTTGCAACAGCTGTACTGGAAGAACTTCCGTTAATCCTCTGTGTATTTAACAACGAGTATCTTGGTATGGTACGCCAGTGGCAGAAGCTGTTCTATGGAAAACGTTACAGCATGACAAACCTGAAGTCAGGAGCTCTCTTCCGCAGAACAAACGGACAGGAGATGCCGGAATATACACCGGATTTTGTAAAGCTCGCAGAAAGTTACGGAGCGAAAGGAATCCGTGTAATGAAGAAAGAAGATATCGCAGCTGCATTTGAAGAGGCGAAGAAGAATACAAAGACACCGACACTGATCGAATTTGTGATCAATCCGGAAGAACTTGTTTACCCGATGGTACAGCCGGGTGGAACACTTGAAGATCTGATCATGGATTGTTAATCGATTGGAGCAGAAAATTTGATGTTTTGATGTTAGTGAGGAAGAAAAATGGATAATAATATGAAAAAGAGATGGATTTCTCTCTATGTAGAAAACCAGGTTGGTGTACTTTCCAAGATTTCAGGCCTGTTTTCCGGTAAATGTTATAATCTGGACAGTCTGACTGTTGGAACGACAGAAGATCCGACTGTTTCCAGAATGACGATTGCAACAGTCAGTGATGATGAGACATTTGAGCAGATCAAGAAGCAGTTGAATCGTATGATCGAAGTAATTAAAGTAATTGATTTTACAGACGTATTTGTAAGAATGAAAGAGATCCTTTATGTAAAGGTGCTGAAATGTACACCGGAAGATAAAGTTGAGATCTTCCAGATCGCAGATACTTTTAAAGCGAAAGTGATCGATTACGGAAAGGACAGCCTTCTGGTTGAGTTTGTACAGACAGCAACAAAGAATGATGCTGTTGTAAAGCTGATGAAGGAAGAGTTCAAGAGTATTGAAGTTGTCCGTGGCGGAAGTGTTGGAATTGAGTCGATCAGTATGATGGAAAGATAATTATAAGAAGGTTAAAGAAACAAAAAAGTATCAGAAGCAAAATTAAAAGCTTCTGATACTTTTTGCTTATATGCTTTTGAAATTTGTATCCATTTATGATCTGTCATTACAAATGGAACAGGATTGTTGCAATATTAAAGTAGATCAGGATTGAGAAGGTATCTACCAGTGTTGTGATAAGTGGAGATGCCATGATCGCAGGGTCGAGATTTACTTTCTTGGCAAGAAGTGGGAGGACACATCCAACCAGCTTTGCCATAATTACAGTTCCCATCAAGGAGCAGGCAATCACAACTGCAAGTCCTGGATTGTGATACTGTATAAAGATACGCACACCGTTGGCAACAGCAAGAAAAGCACCGACGATCAAAGAGATACGGAACTCTTTGAACATAACTTTGAAAAGATCTGTAAAGCGGATCTCATCCAGTGCGATTCCACGGATGATCAGTGTTGCACTCTGGGAACCACAGTTTCCGCCGGTATCCATCAGCATTGGGATGAAGGATACAAGAAGAGGAATGGCTGCGAATGCATTTTCATATCTTGTGATGATCGTTCCTGTGATGATGGAAGTGAACATCAGGATCAGAAGCCATGGGATACGGTTCTTTGCATGCTGAAAAACAGATGTCTCAAAATAGGTCTTCTCACTCGGGTTGATAGCAGCCATCTTTGTGATATCCTCTGTGGCCTCATCTACCATAACATCCATAGCATCATCGAATGTAACGATACCGACCATGCGGCCGTCCTGGTCAATGACAGGGAGCGCAAGCAGGTCATACTTTGTAAACAGCTGTGCAACCTGTTCCTGGTCAGCGTGTGTATGCACGGAGATGATCTCTGTCTCCATCAGGTCTTTGATCGGAACCTCATCATCTGTTGTCATCAAATCTTTTGCACTTACGATACCAACCAGTTTTCTGCGTTCTGTGATATAGCAGGTGTAGATGGTCTCTTTATGGATTCCGGTCTTCTTGATATGTGCCATTGCCTGTCCGACAGTCATTTCTTCGCGCAGATCTACATATTCTGTTGTCATGATACTTCCGGCACTGTCTTCCGGATAGTTCAGCAGCTGGTTGATCATGCTGCGGTCTGACGCGCTTACAGTAGCCAGGATACGCTTTACAAGGTTTGCCGGGAGTTCCTCCAGCATATCGACTGTATCGTCCATATAGAGGTCGTCTAAGAGCTCTTTCAGCTCTTTTTCAGTAAACATTGCTACCAGATAAGTCTGCATGGAAGTATCCATGTTAGAAAAAACCTCGGCAGCTTTATCTTTTGGAATGAGACGAAAAGCAAGAGCCAGCTCTTTATCACTTAAAGTTGAGAGAAGAGAGGCTATGTCCACTTCGTTCATTACATCGAGAATACTTCTGACAGCTTTGAATTCGCGCTGCGCCAGAAGCTTTATAAAAATATCTTTGTCCATGATAATTACCTCGCATTATTTTATTTTTGTCTATTGAGCCACATATGTGGTAACTACTGGCACCAGAGTCCATAACCTCACCTCCCTTGTTTACATTTTTATGAGAAACAAAAAACTCCATCACTGCCTGAACAATGACGGAGTCGTATTGACTTCTTACTAAAATGCATCGTTCAAGCTTTAGTATCACAGGGCATATCAATTGCATTAGGTTGTGCCTTCTCGACACAGCCTGCTGACCAACTAATCGTGTCTCCACAATCTCGCGGCAGCAATCTCCGGGTCCTATCGAATGCTGGAAGCATGTCAAATATCCCAATCCCTGTGGTAACCTCACCTACCGAAATGATGTAGTTGTGTTGTTTTTACCATAGATTATTGTATCCCACGCAGCGGGGTGTGTCAAGGAAAAATGCGATAAATCTGTGTAAATTGGTGTAAAAAGAAAGAAAAAAGTGGAAAAAGATGAAAAGACAAAAAGGATATCTGTCAGAGTAATCATTACTTCTGGCAGATATCCTTTTTGTTTTCAATCCTTGCGGATCTGATATACAATTTTCCCATTCACTTTTTCCTCAGTGATCATTTTTTGCTTTACCATATAGGGAAGAATTGAATCAAGAAATTGTCTAGGATTAGTCACATTGATTTGTTCCTGCATAAATGGCTGTTTCGCTGTCAGATCTTTTACATAAGGCTCAAGAGCTGTGCGGGTCATAGGACCATTTTTCTTCAATGTCTTTTTGACTTTGGAGATTCCTTTGGAACTGAGCATATTAGCAAGATCGCTTCCCTGTCTCATCGTGCGCCACAATCCCCATCCGTAGACGATCATTGTAGCAACTGCAAAGAGCAGTACATAAGGAAGATATTTCAGAATCGTATGCATCATTTCCGTTTCTCTCCTTTCCAGTAGATCAGGTGATTATCATGAAGGATCTCAAGGTATTTGATCAGTCTTGTCAGCGGCTGTTCCATAGAAGGAAACTCTGCTTCAAGCTCTCTGGAGATTGCATGTACATCCTTTTTATCATCGATGGAGTTCCACACAAAAGTTCCAAGCTTGTCTAACTTGATTTCACTTACACGGGGACGACGGAAGAAGCGCTGAGCCAACTTGTGATAAAATCCCTTCCATTCGATAAGGACGGTAATAATACCGTCCTCACCTGTTTCATATTCAATTTCCGGATTCTTCTCCGGGATAAAGTCAAGATAGTTTTTACTGTCTTTCTTTTTCATTGAATTATTTTTCCTTATCAGCTTTCATACATACAACGTACAGAAGTACGAGTAATGCAATGTAAAGCACCAGACTGCCAACCTGTGGTAAGTGGAATGGCAGAATGATCTTAGAATCAATCTTAACTACTGCAAATACAGCAAGAAGGATACCGATGATACCTTCTCCGGCGATCATACCGGATGTAAAGAGAAGACCTCTGTCTGTACGTGCTTTTTTCTCTGCCTCTGTACCTTTTTTCTTCTCAACGAAGATACGTACAATACCACCAGCCATGATACCAGCACTCAGAGAGAATGGAAGGTACATACCAACTGCGAATGGCATAACCGGCATCTTAAGAATCTCAACAACGATTGCAATAAATACACCGATCAGGATCATAGCCCATGGAAGTTCCTCATTCATGATACCTTCAACGAGCATCTTCATCATTGTAGCCTGAGCTGCCGGAATCTTTTCTGTTCCGTATCCCCAAGCCTCATTCAGAAGGTAAAGAACGAATCCGATTGCTGCTGAAGAAGCAACAACACCGATGATCTCACCAACCTGCTGTTTGGAAGGTGTAGCACCTACGATGAATCCTGTCTTTAAGTCCTGAGAAGCATCTCCTGCGATTGCTGCAACGATACAGATGATACCACCGATAGAGATGGCTCCAACCATACCTGTAAGTCCTGTAGTACCTGTTACTTTCAGGATTACTGTAGCAAAGAGAAGAGTAGCGATTGTCATACCTGATACCGGGTTGTTAGAAGATCCGATCAGTCCAACCATACGAGAAGATACAGTTGCAAAGAAGAATCCGAATACAACGATGATCAGGGCACCAACCAGGTTAACCGGGAAGATCGGAAGGATCCAGATCAGAACAGCGATCACAAGGATAACTCCGATCAGTAATGGGAATGGAAGATCCTGCTCTGTACGAAGCTGTTTTCCAGATCCTGCATTCTTTTTCATACTTCCAATGGCCTGCTTAAATGTTCTTACAATCAGAGGAAGGCTCTTAATCAGACTGATGATACCACCAGTTGCAACAGCTCCTGCTCCGATGTATTTGATGTAGTTACTCCACAGAGCGGACGGACCACCACCTGGCATAGTGAGCAATTCATTGACTGTAACTGATGCAGGGAAGATTGTAGCATCTCCACCGAACAGTGCGATCATTGGCATCAGTACGAACCAGCTGAGTGTACCACCGGCGAACATGTAGCTGGAGATCTTCGGTCCACAGATATATCCTACACCACCAAGTGCCGGAAGAACCTGCATACCAATCTGTGCTCCGCTGTAGTTCTTGAATGCATGTCCAATCTCACTTGGGAAGAGCTGCATTCCGTCTGCAAGGAATTTGTAAAAGGCTGCGATACCAAGTCCTGCGAATACTGTACCGGCCTTAGATCCACCTTCTTCTCCGGCCAGAAGAACTTCTGCACAAGCAGTTCCTTCCGGGAAAGGAAGTGTTCCGTGCTCTTCAACGATAAGAGCCTGACGAAGCGGTACCATGAAGCATACTCCGAGTATTCCACCAAACAGGGCAATCATAGCGATGGAAAGGATGCTTGGGAAAGCAATCTTTCCTTCTTCAGCCCAAAGGAATAATGCAGGAAGTGTGAAGATAGCTCCTGCTGCAACAGACTCTCCGGCAGAACCGATTGTCTGTACCATGTTGTTCTCGAGAATAGAATCCTTACGGAGAATCACACGAATGATTCCCATAGAAATAACGGCCGCCGGAATGGAAGCAGAAACTGTCATACCTACGAGAAGTCCGAGATATGCATTGGCTGCCCCAAATACGATCGCCAGAAGGATACCAATCAAGAGTGCTGTCACCGTAAACTCAGGAACGACTTTGTCCGCTGGAATGTACGGCTTGAATTCTTTCTTGTTGTTGTCCATTTTTTCAATGTCCTTTCTTTTGTTTTTTATACTATCCTGCTGTCCCCACAACAGATAGCAACGCTTTTTGCCAATACCCAAAAAAATTTTTATTAGCACAGCTTTATGATTATAGCATATTAAAGTGCTAAAAGGAAGAATAAAACGTAAAAATGTTATGGAAATATGTTACAAATATAAAATTTTTATAAAAAATGGTAGATTTTGGAATGGAAAAAAGTGAAAACGAGAAAAATTCTCGATAATCTTGATGAAAAACGAGTTTCTGGAAAAAGTAGAAAAAAATGCAGAAATACATATGAATGCTGAATTGAAAAATTAAATTCCAGTGAAAAAGTAAATTCCACTACTATTTTAAATTTATTGAATTAACGAGAGATT
>CAKRDD010000035.1 GCA_934309345.1 uncultured Mediterraneibacter sp.
GAGGAGTACCTTCAGGCAAAATTGTATGGAGCCAGAGATGTAGAGTACACGGTCTGCGCCTTGGTAGAACTTCCGTATTCCATGGGTTATCGTTATGGTGGTGCTGGCTATGATGCAGTTTTGTCTGTGGACACCGCACAGAGGGACAGCGGTGGTGCGACCATTCCGATGCTCTACCTATTCGACACAGCGGACGAAGCTGACGAGGCCGAAGCAGAGCAATATCTATCGGTGCTCACTGCCGGTGAGTTTTCGCCTTTGATGTATGAAAGCAAAGCCACGGCTCGCTCTGAGTTCGCTCAGTTCCGACAGATGTTCCTTCTGATAGGCGGTATCCTTTGTGCTATCATTGGGCTGGTGGGACTCTTAAATTTCTTCAACGCCATGATGACCGGTATTCTTTCCCGCCGCCGTGAATTTGCTGTTCTTCAGGCTGTAGGAATGACGAACCGACAGCTCAAAACCATGCTGATCTATGAGGGATTGTTTTACGCAATGTCTTCCGTAGCGGTGGCCTTTATTCTGTCGCTGGCGGTAGGACCGCTTGCAGGGAAAATGCTGGGCAGTATGTTCTGGTTCTTTGAGTATCAGTTCACCGTTCTGCCTGTCCTGCTGACAATTCCGGTATTTCTTCTGCTGGGGTGGCTGATCCCCTGCATGATGTATGACAATGCAGCAAAATGCAGCGTTGTAGAGCAATTAAGGGATGCTCAATAACTGTTAAGCCAAGGGTTGGAAGGCATAGACGGTTAGAAAATAACCCACGGGATTTTGTGCAGATATTACATGTAAATATAGATGATTTTTTGGATGCAACATGATAGAATGGTTACAACAAAAAAAGGAGAACACCCATGAAACCAAGAACAGAAATCAGCATGCAGCTCTACAATCTGATGATGGAACGAGGTTACCCGGAAAATTTATGTGATCTTGTCACCAAAAATCTGAATACCGATTATACAGCAACAAGGATGATTGGATATTTATCTCATTATTCTGATTTGCCGGATGTAGAAGTTGTGGATGAAATGCTTGCTATTCTAAGTGATAGGAATGAGATTATCAAGAAAAAAGAATCTGAACAGGCACAGGCCAGGATCAGTGAGATTTACAGATTTGGATTAGATATTAAATAAAAGTGGAATAGATAAGAGGGAGCAAAATCTGCCCCCTCGATTATTTTTGCTCTAAAATATAAGCCAATAAAGCGTCGCATCCTTCATTTACGTCCCTGTAAGTTGCATCAAAATTCCCAGTATACCAGGGATCTGCGATATCAGCGCCTTTACGTGATGTGTAATCTAAAAGTTTAGAAACTTTACCATCCGGATCACCTTTAAGCATGCGGTTAAGATATTTTATATTGATCGAGTCCATACCTATGATATAATCGAAATTATCATAATCGGAAAATGAAATCTGTTTTGCTCTATGTGGTACTAAAGGAATTCCAACTTCTTTTAGTTTGTTTACCGTACCTCTATGCGGTGGATTTCCGATTTCTTCTGTGCTTGTCGCAAAACTGTCTATTACAAACTGATCACTCAACCCTTTTTCTTTTACCTTATAGGTAAACACGCTTTCGCTTAAGGTTGATCTGCAAATATTCCCCCAACATACAAATGCTACTCTTATTTTCATGATGTACCTCACATTTCTTCTAATAAATATACCGGAAATATTTCTCCCTGTTTCTTACGCCTCCAATGCATAGGAGAGAAGCTTTTTCAAATTGTGGTGAAACTGACGTTTATATGCATGTATTTTTTTCTTCTCAGAAACGGAATAGTGTTTCTCCACGTAGATATCATATCGTTTAAACATACTTCGGAAATCCGTATCCTGTTTTTGTCCCCAACGGACCAGTACCCAGTTCATAGCATCTATATTCCAGTATTCACTTGGAATTCCTGCCATTTTCAATGTGGTAATCTGACGCATTGCCTGCATGGAAAGGCGGCTGAGCTGGCGTTCACGGTGCATCTCATCCGGATCATTTTTCCCAAGCTTTTTCATTAATTTTTGAGAGAGTGTCTTTGTCCTGGAAGCACGTTCCATTACACGAACACTTTGATCAATGATATCCTGGAGCTGCACTGCTGCATTCCAGTAAGTCACGAAAGAAACGGATTCTTTCTCATCTTCCGGTGTAAGTTTAAATGTCTTAAAAACACGATCTGTAACTCCAAAAATTTCCAGATTATAAGCTTTTCTTTTCGCCGGATTGGAAAGAACCCGGTAGGCTTCCAGAATCTCCTGCATAAAAGCAGTTGTATCTATATCTTTATGCATATTGGCATCCGGATGGTAGACCTTAGCCAATGCATTTTTCGCTGAAGTAATTTCTTCCAGAGTCGCATCTCTGGATACACCTAAGATATCGTAATAAGTGCGTGAGCTCATATTGACCTCCTAATATTAGATTCCATCTTTCTGAAATCACAGAAAATGGACAGTACTTCTAATATACGCCTGTAAAATTGAAAAGTCAATTCTCTCCAGACATATTTCCCCTCCATCGCTACTATACTGGTAAAAGAATAGTCCATGGGGGAATTGCAGATGAAGAAAGGTTTTACAGTGATTCTACTGGGTGTTTTTCTGCTGTATAGGATTGCATTTCCGACAACTGTAGTCCACGCGGAAGAAGTAGAAATAAGTGCGCCGTCTGGTATTCTTATGGAAATGTCTACGGGAACGGTTTTATTTGAAAAAGATGCAGATACTGCACGGCCACCGGCAAGTGTTACAAAGATCATGACAATGCTGTTAATCTTTGATGCATTAGAAAACGGAACCATATCACTTGATGATGAAGTGTCAACTTCTGAGTATGCAGCTTCTATGGGAGGATCTCAAGTATTCCTGGAACCTGGAGAGATCCAGACGGTAGATACGCTGCTAAAATGCATTTCTGTCGCAAGCGCAAACGATGCATGTGTAACTATGAGTGAATGTATCTGCGGTAATGAACAAGAATTTGTAAAACAAATGAATGAGCGGGCAAAAGGACTTGGAATGAAACATACAAACTTCGTAAACTGTAACGGATTAGATACAGATGACCATGAGATGAGTGCCAGAGATATTGCACTCATGTCGCGGGAACTGATGACCAAATATCCGCAGATAAAGGACTACTGTACGGTCTGGATGGAAAATATCACGCATACAACTGCCCGTGGTTCTTCAGAATTTGGCCTGACGAATACAAATAAGCTGATCCGGCAGTACGAATATGCGACTGGTCTGAAAACCGGATCCACCGGAAAGGCAAAGTTCTGTGTATCAGCAACGGCAAGTAAGAATGGTGTGGATCTGATCGCAGTAATTATGGGAGCTGAAGATTCAAAAAGCCGTTTTAAGGATGCGGTAACCTTATTGAATTATGGATTTGGAAAATGTCAGATTTATAAAGCAAAAGAACGGAAACTGCCAGTGGTTCTGGTGAAAGGTGGCAAAGAAGATCATCTAAAGATTCAATATGAGGAAGGATTTACTTATGTAGATACGGAAGGATCCGATTTATCGAAAGTCGAAGAAGTAACAGAAATTCCAGATGAAGTAAAAGCACCTGTGAAAAAAGGGGACACAGTTGGCCGGATTTGTTATCGGATAAGCGGGAAAGAAATCGGATCCGTAAATCTGATCGCTTCAACACCTGTGGAAAAGGCAAGTTTTGGAGATTATCTAAAAAAGATTTGGAAGAAATTATTATAACACTTGTCGGGAACATGAAAAATGTTTTATAATAAAGGATACGAATGCGGGTAGCTCAGAATAATTTTTAGTCTGTTTTATGAAATTTTACTACCCGCAATGGATATAAAAATACAGGAGGCAGATTAAATTAATGATTACAGAACGTATTGATCATACATTATTAAGAGCAGATGCAACAGAGGAAGATATCCGTGGATTATGTGAGGAAGCAGTTACGTACGGATTTCATTCTGTTTGTGTGAATTCAAGTTGTGTTGCGCTTTGTGCCTCTCTTCTGAAAAATACAGGAATTAAAGTATGTACCGTGATTGGTTTTCCGTTAGGAGCAATGTCAACAACTGCGAAGATTGCAGAAGCAACAGCAGCAGTGAAAGACGGCGCAGAAGAGCTGGATATGGTTATCCATATTGGGGCATTGAAGAGTGGAAACTGGGATTATGTAAGAAGAGATATCGGTGCGGTTGTAGCTGCTGCCGGGGATGACGTGATTGTAAAGGTGATTCTTGAGACATGTCTGCTTACAGACGAAGAGATTCAGGAGGCTTGTCTTGTAAGCCGTGATGCAGGTGCAGACTATGTAAAAACTTCTACTGGTTTCTCAACCGGCGGAGCAACTGTAGAAGCAGTTTCTCTTATGAAGCGTACGGTTGGCTCTGACATGAAGGTAAAGGCATCCGGTGGTATTCATACACTGGAAGATGCACGGAAGATGTTTTATGCTGGTGCAGACCGTATTGGATCAAGTTCCGGTGTGGCGATTGCAGAAGCTGAGATGTCTGAGATACATACGATATGAGCATCCTAGGTTTTTTCACTGTTCTTTTTCCGATTGTGTGCGCGGTTATATTAGCAGAAATGTATCGGGAGCAGCATTCTTTTTGTGTAACACATTACGAAGTACATTCACCAAAGATAACCTGCACAGCCGAAAAAGGCTCAGTGAACAGAATTATTTTTTTAAGTGATATGCACAACCATGTTTATGGTAAGCAGAACAATAAATTGTTCGAAGCTATAAAAGCAGAACGGCCGGATCTGATTTTAATTGGCGGAGATATGCTGGTGGCAAAAAATAACGTGCGATACCAAGAGGCACTGGATTTTGTCAGTCGTCTGCCGCAGCTCTGCCCGGTTTATTATGCCAGTGGAAATCATGAACAGAGAATCAAAGAGAATCAGGAAAACTATTCTTTGTGTTATGAAGAGTATCGTAAAAAGTTACAGGCAGAAGGGGTTCGTTTTCTGGAAAATGAAAGTTGCGATATTCTGTTGGGAAATCAACAGATTCATATCAGCGGATTGGAACTCCCACTGATTGTGAATAAAAAATTCCGCAAGGCGGATGTCACCGTTGAAGATGTACGCAGATGCCTGGAAGAAAAGCATACTACAGGAAATCAGGAAAAACAGCAGGAGACAACAGAGAATTTCGCAGACAACAGTTATCACATCCTGCTTGCCCATAATCCATCCTATATGGAAGCTTATAAGGAGTGGGGTGCCGATCTGATTTTGTCTGGACATCTGCATGGAGGCTGTGTACGCTTGCCGGGAATTGGCGGCGTGATCACTCCACAGGCATTTCTTTTTCCAAAATATTCAGGAGAAATGACCGTGGTGGGAGAACAGACGATCATTGTCAGCAAAGGGCTTGGAACGCATACATTTAATGTGAGACTGTTTAATCCGGCAGAAGTGGTTGCAATCACCCTTTGCAGATAAAAGGAGATTATTATGGGAATACCGGTAAAACTGGAAGTATTTGAAGGACCGTTGGATCTGCTCCTTCATCTGATTGAGAAGAATAAAGTAGATATTTACGATATCCCCATTGTGGAGATTACGAATCAGTACATGGAATATATCCGTCAGATGCAACGGGAAGATCTGAATGTGATGAGTGAATTTCTTGTTATGGCAGCGACGTTGTTGGATATTAAATGCAAGATGCTTCTTCCAAAAGAAGTCAAAGAAGACGGAGAGGAAGAAGATCCAAGGCAGGAACTGGTTGAACAGCTGCTGCAATATAAAATGTATAAATACATGTCTTATGAGCTCAGAGACCGCCAGGTAGATGCGGATCTGATTTTATATAAGAATCCGACAATTCCGGAGAAAGTCCTGGAATATGTGGAACCAGTTAATCTTGACCTTTTACTTGGGGATCTGACAATGGTACAGTTGAAGAAAGTTTTTCAGGAAGTTATGCGTCGGCAGACAGATAAAGTCGATCCGGTAAGAAGTAAATTTGGCAAGATTGAGAAAGAGGAAGTTTCACTCACAGATAAGTTTGTTTATGTGCGTGACTATTTACAGGAGCACCGCCGATTCAGTTTCCGTCAGCTTCTTCAGAAGCAGAAGAGTAAAATGCATGTTGTTGTTACATTTCTTGCGATTCTTGAAATGATGAAGCTGGGCGAAATTTATGTTGAACAAGAATCTACCTGTGGTGAGATCATGATCGAGAGAAAAGGAGACGTAGTGTAAATGGCAGGAGTAAAAACACTTCAGGCTGCAATTGAAGCTATTTTATTTACAATGGGAGAGTCTGTTGAACTCAGTAAAATTGCGAAAGCAATCGAACAGGATGAGCAGACAACCGAAGAATTACTTCAGGATCTGATGAAGAAATATGAATCAAAGAACAGAGGGATCCGCATCATTGAACTGGACAAGTCTTATCAGATGTGTACAAAGAAGGAAATGTATGACTATCTGATCCGTGTGGCAAAGCAGCCGAAAAAATATATTCTGACGGACGTTCTTCTTGAAACAATGTCAATCATTGCATACAAACAGCCAATCACCAAGATCGAGGTAGAGAAGATCCGTGGAGTAAAGTCTGATCACGCAGTAAATAAACTTGTGGAATATGGTCTGGTAGAAGAAGTCGGAAGACTTGATGCACCTGGAAGACCGATTCTTTTCGGCACGACGGAAGAATTCTTAAGAAGATTCAGTGTACCGTCGATTGATAATCTTCCGTCATTGAATCCGGAGCAACTGGAACATTTCAAAGAAGAAGCGGAAGATGAGGCAAAGATCCGTATGGATATTTGATTTTTGAATTCTACAACTTGCATTAGAATCATAAAATAAAAAGAAGAATGGAACTTCCAATATAGACAGGAAATCAATTGATGGCAGAATTCAAAAAATGGTATTTCAGAATCTATTTATTCTTTGTCCGCATGCTGATTGTCAGCATGATCATTGGAATTTCTTTTCCTGTTCATGTTTTTGGAACTACATCTGATCATACAGGACAAAACCGGAACATAAATGTCAGTTCTAACGAACGTCAGGTAGTTCCGGATGAGCTAAAACAATTATACGCCCTGTCTGCCGTCTTAATGGATGCGGACAGCGGGCGTATTTTATTTTCCAAAAATGGACAGGAAGAACGGGCAATGGCAAGTACAACAAAGATTATGACTTGCATCCTTGCATTAGAGAGTGGCATAATTGATTCGGAAAATCAGATTGTTACAGTAAGCGATCATGCTGCTACGCAGCCAAAGGTGCGTCTTGGAATGGTTGCAGGAGAACAGTTTTATTTAAAAGATCTTCTTTATTCCTTAATGCTTGAGTCACATAATGACTCGGCGGTTGTAATTGCAGAAGCTGTTGCCGGAAGTGTAGAGAAATTTGCAGATCAGATGAACCAAAAAGCGCGGAAGATCGGCTGTTATTCTACTTATTTTATCACACCAAATGGATTAGATGCAGCAGATTCAAATGGAATCCACCACACTACAGCAGAAGATCTTGCAAGGATCATGCGTTATTGTATTATGAATTCTAAGAAACAGGAAGAATTTCTTACGATCACGCGTACCGAAACCTATCAGTTTCAAGATGTTGAAGGGAAACGGTCGTTCAGCTGTTATAATCATAATGCATTTTTAAATATGATGGACGGCGCTCTTTCCGGAAAAACAGGATTTACTTCAGATGCCGGATATTGTTATGTCGGCGCGCTGCGTAGAGATGACCGGACATTTATCGTTGCACTTCTTGCCTGTGGATGGCCAAATAATAAGAGTTATAAATGGTCCGATACGAAAACTCTTATGACTTATGCTTTGGAGCATTATCAATATAAGACATTCGAAATTGAATTACCGGTCCGGCAGATATTTATAAATAATGGGATAAAATCACATTCAGATACGATCGATTATCCCGGTAAAAACGGAACCAAGATTCCTCTTACTGCAAATCTGAAACCTATTTCCTTCCTATTGAAAGAAGATGAAACGATTTCTGTTGACTATGAGATTCCTGATCAGTTGGATGCTCCTGTAAGGAAAGGAATGCAAGTCGGTAGGATTCGCTGCACGTTAAATGACAAATTGATCCGTGAATATCCCGTCTATACAACACAGAATGCAGAAAAGAGAACCTTCAAAAAATGTGTGGAATATATTTTCCACCTGTTTTCTATACAAAATTCGTATCAAAAAGCAGAAAATATTAAAAAAGATCAAGCGAGGTGATTAAAATAGTCACTACAATCTAAGACTTTCCTGTGCTAATATAAACGAGTGTTAAAAAACAACAACTAAATTGATTAAATATAAGAGAGGTACACATTATGGAAAACTGGAGGAAATACGAAAAGACTTACTTTATGCCACCTGAGCCATGTTATGACTGGGTAAAGAAAGATTCAATTGACAAAGCACCAATCTGGTGCAGTGTTGACTTGAGAGATGGTAACCAGGCACTGATCGAGCCGATGAGTCTGGATGAAAAGTTGGAATTCTTCCAGCTGCTTGTGGATGTAGGATTCAAGATGATCGAAGTTGGATTCCCGGCTGCGTCTGAGACGGAATATCAGTTTTTAAGAACATTGATCGAGCAGAACATGATTCCGGATGACGTTACGATCCAGGTTCTGACACAGGCAAGAGAGCATATTATCAGAAAAACCTTTGACGCTGTCAAAGGTGCTCCACATGCTATTATCCATGTATATAATTCAACATCTGTTGCACAAAGAGAACAGGTATTTAAGAAAGATAAAGAGCAGGTAAAACAGATTGCAATTGACGGTGCAAAGCTTTTGAAAGAGTTAGCAGAAGAAACAGATGGAAACTTTACATTCCAGTACAGTCCGGAAAGTTTTCAGGGAACAGAAGTTGACTATGCCTTGGAAGTCTGCAACGCAGTCCTTGAGATCTGGCAGCCAACAGCTGATAACAAAGCGATCATCAACCTGCCTACAACAGTGGAAAATGCTATGCCTCATGTATTCGCAAGTCAGGTAGAGTATTTTAACAAGCATCTGCGCGACAGAGAGAATGTAATTCTTTCTCTGCATCCGCACAATGACAGAGGATCAGGGGTTTCAGATGCTGAGCTTGGAATCCTTGCCGGTGCTGATAAAATCGAAGGAACATTGTTCGGAAACGGAGAGAGAACAGGTAACGTAGATATTATCACACTTGCAATGAATATGTTTTCTCAGGGTGTGAATCCGGAACTTGATTTCTCTAATATGAGTGACATTTGTGAAATCTATGAACGCGTGACAAGAATGAAAGTTTCTCCGCGCCAGCCATATGCAGGAGATCTTGTATTTACAGCATTCTCCGGTTCACATCAGGATGCGATTGCGAAAGGTATGACCTGGAGAGAGGAGCATGACTGTCAGACATGGACTGTTCCATATCTCCCGATTGATCCACAGGATGTTGGCAGAAGATACGATTCCGATGTAATTCGTATTAACAGCCAGTCAGGAAAGGGTGGCGTAAACTATATCCTGAAGCAGAGCTTTGGAATCAGCTTACCGGAAAAGATGAGAGAAGAAGTCGGATATCTTGTAAAAGATGTTTCCGACAAGGCTCACGAAGAACTTACACCAGACAATGTATATCATATCTTTGAAGACCATTACATCAATGCGAAACCAATTTTCAGTGTTGATGAATTCCATTTTAAACAAGAAGATGGAATTGTCGCAGAAGCAACGATTCACCACAATGGAAGTAACCGCAAGATCACAGGTGTTGGAAACGGACGTCTGGATGCTGTCAGCAATGCGATTAAGCATTATTTTGATATCGAATTTGAACTTGCATTTTATGAGGAGCATTCTTTGACAAAAGGATCTTCTTCCAGAGCTGTTGCTTATGTCGGTGTTATTTCCAACAAGAAGCGTTACTGGGGTGTCGGAGTTGATGCCGATATTATCAAAGCATCTATTGAAGCACTCGTTGTTGCAGTGAATAAATTGGATAGCGTACAAAGATCCCAGGCATGCAAGGATGAAAGATTATTAGATATTACAAATTATATTTACGCAAATTATAAAGAAGTTACATTGGACGATCTTGCTGAGAAGTTCTTCCTTTCAAAACCATATTTGTCAAAATATATTAAAGAAAAATCAGGAATGACATTCGGAGATATTCTGAAAGAAATCCGTATGAAAAAGGCAAGAGCAATGCTTAAGAGCAGCAGTGCAACTGTAGAAAGTATTGCAGAATCTGTGGGATATCAGAATGTAGAGCATTTTAACAGAACATTTAAAAAACTGTATAATATCACACCGGTACAGTATAGAAACAAACCTTGATCCCGATTCGAGTTTGACTAAATTTAGAAATGTAATCTTAAAACAAATCGCCTGACAGTTACCATAAGTAGTAGCTGTCAGGCGATTACTGTTATGCAAATTCATTATTCTGCTAATTCTTCCCACAATTCATACAATTCTTCTAATCTTGCTTCATTTGCAGCGCGTTCTGTTGAAAGTTTCTGGCACTCAATAGAGTTCGAATAAACTTCCTCTTTCGTCAGTTCCTCGTCAATCTCTGTGTTGCGATCTTCAAGTTTTGCGATTTCTTCCTCTGTTTTCTTCAACTCATTTTTACGTTTACGTTCACGTGCCTGCTGTTCCTTCTGTTCCTGCCAGCTTAATTTTGAATCCGAAGCAGGAGTGGATGCAACAGAATCAGCTGGATTGGATACATTTTCTGCATTTGTTTCATTTCCAGAAGCATAAGCAAGTGTCAGTGCTTCTTTTTTCTCCAGATAATAATCGTAGTTTCCGATGTAATTAACAAATGTCTGATTCACCAGTTCAAGGATTCGGGAGGCTGTCTGATTGATAAAATAACGGTCATGGGATACATAAAGAATCGTTCCGCTGTAGTTATTTAATGCTTCTTCCAGAATTTCTTTGGAAGTAATATCCAGATGGTTGGTCGGCTCATCAAGGATTAGAAAATTTGCTTCCGAAAGCATAAGTTTGGCAAGTGATACGCGGCCTTTTTCTCCACCGCTTAACGTATGAATTTCTTTGAACACTTCATCTCCGGTAAACTGGAATGCAGCGAGTGTATTTCTGATCTGTGTATTGGTAAGATCAGGATAGTCATCAGAAATCTCATCAAAAATGGTCTTATCATCATGAAGGACGTGATGTTCCTGGTCGTAATAACCAATCGTCACTTTGGATCCAAGTGTGAATTCGCCCTGATCCGCTGCAATAACCTGATTAATGATTTTTAAAAGTGTTGTCTTTCCGGTTCCGTTATCACCAATCACAGCGACATGTTCGCCACGTTTGATTTCAAAACTGATATCACTGAAGAGAACCTGACTGTCAAATTGTTTTGAGAGATGCTCTACTGTGAGAACATCATTTCCACTGATCTGTGACGGTTCCAGTGTGAAATGCATTTCTTTCGTACTGTCAACCGGTTTGTCCACTGGTGTGATCCTGTCAAGCATTTTCTCACGACTCTCTGCACGCTTAATTGATTTTTCACGATTGAAAGACTTTAATTTATCAATAACAGCCTGCTGATGTTTGATCTCACGCTGCTGATTCATGTATTCTTTCAGCTGTGCATCTCGGATCTGCTGTTTTTTCATTGCATAATCTTTATAATTTCCAAGGTACATGCGAACCTGTGCATTGTCAATCTCAACAACTTTTGTGACAACACGATTCAGGAAATAACGGTCATGGGAGACGATAAATACCGCTCCGGAATAATTGATCAGATATGTTTCCAACCAGGCAATGGAATTCAGATCCAAATGGTTTGTCGGCTCATCAAGCAGGAGGATATCCGGGCTTGTAAGCAGTAATTTTCCGAGAGAAACACGGGTCTTCTGACCTCCGGAAAGTGTATCTGTCTGTTTATTAAAATCCTCTTCCGTAAACCCAAGTCCCTTTAATACACCTGTAATCTCACTTTCGCAGGCATAACCGTTTCTTGCATCAAATTCAGACTGTAGACGATTGTAGGTCTCCAGGCGGCTCTGCAATTCCTCACCTTCCAAATGCTTCAGTTCATGTTCAATGGAACGAATCTGAGCTTCCATTGCAAAAATATCCGCTTTTGCACTTTTTACTTCCTCATAAATGGTATTTCCGGATTTTAAATCCTGACGCTGCGCAAGATAACCGAGTGTCTTTCCTTTCGCGAGAATAACCTCTCCACCATCAAGAGGTTCTTCTCCGATGATCATCTTAAGGATTGTTGATTTCCCGGCGCCGTTCACACCGACAAGAGCAGCTTTCTCACGATCTTCAATATGAAAGGAGCCGTCTCGTACAATTTCGCGTTCCCCAAACGCTTTTTCTATATTGTGACATGCGAGTATCATATATTTTCACCTCGTTTTTTGACTTCTAACATTATCATTATATAGAAAAATGTCGAAAATACAAGGAAAATATATGGATTTTAAAGGTTTTTGCAAAACAAAAGTTTGACAGAACTTTAACTCTTTTATATAATAAAGGGTAGTTTAAGAGTGGAGGGCTAAAAATTGGAACAGACGGGAGTTTGACACATTAAAATTCAAAAAAGCACCGCAAAGCCTTGAAATAGGCTTATTTTTTTGTCAATTTTTTTG
>CAKRDD010000036.1 GCA_934309345.1 uncultured Mediterraneibacter sp.
TTTTTGCTGAAGTCGTGTCCGAGCTTCTGCTGTGTAGTTTTAGTATAAGTGTCCTTACAGTTTGAACAAGTATATACGTCGTATCCATCCGCAGTACAAGTCGCATCTACCTTTTTGGACACTTGATAGTTGTGACCTGTCTTTGGAAGTTTCTCCTGATAGGACTTATTACACATAGAGCAGGAGTACTCTTTGTAACCATCAGCAGTACAGGTGGCTTTTACAGTTTTACTTAACTGGTAGTTGTGGTCAACGAGGGCTAATTCCGTCTTTTTTGTTTCGTCGCATCTACTGCACTGGTAGAGATCAAAACCTTTTACAGTACAGGTAGAATCCTTGTGATCAATTTTTTTACTGAAGTCGTGTCCGAGCTTCTTCTGTGTAGTTTTAGTATAAGTGTCCTTACAGTTTGCACAAGTATATACGTCATATCCATCCGTAGTACAGGTCGCGTCTACTTTCTTGGATACTTGATAGTTGTGACCTGTCTTTGGGAGTTTTTCCTGATAGGACTTATTACACATGGAACAGGTATACTCTTTATACCCATCAGCAGTACAGGTAGCTTTTACAGTTTTGGTTAGCTGATAGTTATGGTCAACGAGGGCTAATTCCGTCTTTTTTGTTTCGTCGCATCTACTGCACTGGTAGAGATCAAAACCTTTTACAGTACAGGTAGAATCCTTGTGATCAATTTTTTTACTGAAGTCGTGTCCGAGCTTTTGCTGTGTAGTTTTAGTATAAGTGTCCTTACAGTTTGAACAAGTATATACGTCATATCCATCAGCAGTACAGGTCGCGTCTACTTTCTTGGATACCTGATAGTTATGTCCTGTCTTTGGTAACATTACCCGATGTGTTTCTCCACATTTGGAACAAGTATACTCTTGATATCCATCTGTTGTACAGGTTGCATTTACTGTCTTTGTAAGTTTTACAGTCTCTCCACCATTTGGATATCCGCAAGTCAGTTCACCAGATTCTGCAAGATGATACCACAGATCTCCTGTTGTGATCCAACCTGTTTCCATATAACCGCTCGTATTAAAGTGATACCACTTGGAATTGATTTCTTCCCATTTGTCTGTTGGATAGGAATCATCTGCATTTCGATACCACCAGCCAGTGTTGTCTTTCTGCCAACTTCCGGTTGTCTGTGTTTTCCCTGGAATGTAAACACCATTCGCATCTACATAATAGACTCCGCCGTCTACCCATTCATCTGATGCCATAGCACCACTGGATTTTAAATAGTACCAGGTATTTCCAAGCTGCAACCATCCCGTCTGCATAGCACCACTGGAGTTGAGGTAATACCAGTCACCACCAACCTTTTCCCAACCAATCGCCATAGCACCGTTGGATTTCAGATAGTACCAGGTATTTCCAAGCTGTAACCACCCGGTCTGCATAGCACCACTGGAATTGAGGTAATACCAGCAACCTCCAACTTTTTCCCAACCAATCGCCATAGCACCACTGGATTTCAGATAGTACCAGGTACTTCCAAGCTGCAACCACCCGGTCTGCATATAGCCGTTTCCGTCAAAATGGTACCAACTTCCATTAATGTACTGCCACTGGTTTCTTGGATAAGAACCATCTGCATTCTGATACCACCAGCCAGTAGTGTTCTGTTTCCACTGTGCCGGTTCCTGAGCATATGCTGCAATCTGCTGATCCAATGTTTGAAGGTCTGTTGTTTGAAGTACAGTATTTTCGCTTTGCACTTCATTCTGTACTTCTGTTACATCTTCTGCTAATACTGCCAATGGTGATTGGACACACATCGCAACGCAGGTCAGTATTGAGAGACCATTTTTTAAATACTTTTTCATTTCCCTCTCCCTTCATTTTTATTTAATTTAGGTTACGCATTTATTATATCAGAATCTATGAAGTACTTGTATTAACTTTTTCTATAAGCAAATTTCGGCAGTCCGCCTTCTTCCGGAACCTTTACAGATCCCTGGATCAGTGGCAGTGCATAATCAATGAACTGCTGACCGATATCGGAACCATTTCCTGTGATCCAGTCTAATGGAACTGTTTTTTCCTGATTACAGATGAGATTCACATCTTCCGGAGCGTAAGTGATGTGGTAGTCAGCATCGTTTGTACGATGGAATGCGATCATCATTCCTGATGTTCCTTTCAATGCAGCCTGTACTCCGAAAGAACCGGAAGCGATAGCTTCTTTTTCATCTGTCGCAGAGAGCATAGCGGAAGAACAACGCTGGTTGACATTAAGTTCGATAGAACGAACTTTTACGCCGAGGCGGGATTTTACAAGGTTTTCCAGATATTTTCCGGAACCTGTCAGCATTTTGTGCCCGAATGTGTCTACGCCTATATCACTTGCAAGCTCGCAGACAAACTTACCGTTTCCATCATTAATTCCTTCGGAAATGCAGACAACCAGGTTGGAAGTATGCTCGAAAGCTTTCTGTACATCTGTAAGGAACTGTTCCGGATCAAATGCAACTTCCGGAAGATAGATCAGAACCGGATTGTCACCTTCAAATTTACGTGCAAGAACACTGGCAGCAGCAAGCCATCCGGCATGACGTCCCATGATCTCAACGATAGTAACGGATTTTTTATTATCATAAACGGAAGCATCAATTGCAATCTCACGGACTGTGGAGGCAACGTATTTCGCAGCACTTCCGAATCCCGGAGTGTGATCTGTCAGGACAAGGTCATTGTCGATTGTCTTAGGAATTCCGATGAAACGAATCTCACTGTTTACTGTCTTGGCATAGCGGGAAAGCTTGCTTACAGTATCCATGGAATCATTTCCACCGATGTAGAAGAAGTAGCCGATATTATACTTCTCAAACTTCTCAAAGAGCTGTGGGTAGACAGCATCTGTAAGGTCTTCCGGAAGTTTATAGCGGCAGGAACCAAGATAAGAACCAGGTGTTGTCTTGATCAGTTCAAGTTCACCATTGGCCTCTAACGGTTTCATATCCATCAGGTTCTCATTCAAGAAACCTTCAATTCCGTTGATCATTCCGTAGATTGTTCCGATAACATCCTCACGGTTCAGTGCTTCATAAACAACTCCATACAGGCTGGCGTTAATAACTGCGGTTGGTCCGCCGGACTGTCCGACGATTGCGTTCTTCTTCATAAAGATTCTCCTTTGGTTTAAGTTGAGATAGTCGATTTCTGTTGTCAATATATAATAAGAGTTCAATAATATATTGACGATTCGTTATTACTATAGCTGAAAAAAAGAAAATTTACAACAAGAAGTCGAAAAGATGGTATAATGAGCGTAAAAGAAAAGGAAGCGACGCCAAAGGCGGCATTTTAAAATGGAGGAAAAACCATGAAATATATTTCATTTGCAATTCCATGTTACAACTCAGAGGCATATATGGAAAAGGCAATCAATTCCATTCTTGTTGGGGGCGAGGATGTTGAGATCATTGTAGTGAATGACGGTTCAAAAGACGGAACTCAGGAAATCGCAGAACGATATCAGGAAAAATATCCGACGATCGTAAAAGCAGTTGCGAAGCCGAACGGTGGACACGGAGATGCAGTAAATTGTGGACTGGCCCATGCGACAGGAAAGTATTTTAAGGTTGTAGACAGTGATGACTGGGTAGACGAGGAAGCATTGCTGAAGGTTCTTGATACAGTCAAAGAATTTGTAAAAGATGAGTCGGAAGTAGACATGGTAATTGCGAACTATGTATATGAGAAGGTTGGAATGACACATAAGAAAGTCATTCGTTACGATAATGTTCTTCCGGAAAATCAGATTTTTAAATGGGAAGACATCGGACATTTCCGTCTCGATCAGTATATCCTGATGCATTCTGTAATTTACCGTACAGAGATGCTTAAGCTTTGTCAGTTAGAGTTGCCGAAGCATACATTCTATGTGGACAATATTTATGTATATTATCCGTTGCCACATGTGCGTACACTTTATTACATGAATGTAGATCTTTACAGATATTTCATTGGACGTGAGGATCAGTCAGTCAATGAAAAGGTGATGATCAGCAGAATCGACCAGCAGCTTTTCGTAACTAAGAAAATGATCTCCATGTATGAACTGCGTCTGATCGGAAGTAAGAAACTGAGAAAATATATGGTGAATTACCTGGCAATCATGATGACGGTTTCTTCTATCCTCTGCATTCGTTCTAAGAAGAAAGAGAACCTTGAGAAGAAGAAAGAACTGTGGGCTTATCTGAAGAAGAAAGATTATAAGACTTATATGAAGATCCGTTATGGAATTCTCGGACAGACGATGAATCTTCCGGGAAGATCAGGAAGAAGAGTGTCTTCACTTGCGTATACTGTTGCAAGAAGACTGATCGGATTTAACTAAATAAGAAAATTTCCATGAATATTTGGGACGGGTGAATTAAAAAAACAGTCATGGCATATACTGATTTGGATGAATTTAGCTTTTAGAAAAGAGTAGAAGATCTGAAGAAAGGAAGTATATGACATGGCTGTTTTATTTTCAGAAAGCAAGACAAAACAAAATCTGATGCGTGCGTTCGCGGGAGAGGGACAGGCGCGAAACCGTTATACATTTGCGGCGGAGCAGGCACGAAAAGAAGGGAAACCTGCAATTGCAGACATTTTTCTATACACAGCAGACCAGGAGCGGGCACATGCGGGAAGATACTATGAATTGTTAAAAGAAGCATCGGGAACGAATATCTTTATTGATGGAAGTTATCCGGTAGATGAGACGAAGACGCTGGTTCAGCTGTTGCGTGCGGCAGAACATAATGAGCAGGAAGAAGCGAAGGATGTGTATCCGGCATTTGCAGATGTAGCGAAACAGGAAGGATTCTTTGAGGCAGCAGCAACATTTCAGCAGATTGCAGAGATAGAAGCAGCACATAGTCAAAGATTCCGCAAAATTGCAGACAGCCTGGAGAATAACACGTTTTATATGTGTGAAGATATGAATGGAACAAAAAAATGGATCTGTACAAATTGCGGTCATATCCACGAAGGAAAAGAAGCACCTGCATTATGTCCGGTATGTAAGCACCCACAGGGATATTTTCTTCCTTGTTTTCTTGATTTGCACATTGGATTTGAGGTAAAATAAAAACAGAACAGAAAGCCATTAGATATCCGTGGAGCAAGGCAGGTAAAATAAGGTGCAAGATGAAAGGTGTTTAAAGGTGTTCTGAGAGGAGAAAAGAACTTATGAAAAGAGGAAAAAAGATTCTGGCGCTCTTGCTGATCATTACGATGCTTCTTCCATTTGTAATGAATATTCCGGCAGAAGCGGCAGAAAAAAGCAAACAGTTAGATGTTTTGTTTACGCATGACACACACTCTCATTTAAACAGTTTTTCTACAATTGTAGATGGAGAGCAAAAAGAAGTCGGTGGATTTGCGAAGCTAAAGACTCTGATTGATGAGAAGAAAAAAGAGAATCCGGATACACTGATATTGGACGGCGGCGATTTTTCAATGGGGACGCTGATCCAGACAGTTTATGATACCGAGGCAGCGGAACTTCGGATGCTGGGATATCTCGGATGCGATGTGTCAACCTTTGGAAATCATGAATTTGATTATCGTTCCAAGGGACTGGCAGACATGTTGACAGTTGCAAAGAATTCAGGCGAAACAGTTCCGAGTCTTGTCGTGTGTAATGTGGACTGGGACAGCATGGAAAAAGTAGGATTAAGTGAAGGACAGGAACAGATTCAGTCAGCATTTGAAAACTATGGCGTAAAGGATTATGTGGTCGTTCAAAAAGGTGACGTAAAAATTGCCGTAGTCGGTGTATTTGGAGTAGATGCCCTGAAATGCGCACCGACCTGTGAATTATTATTTAAAGATCCGGTCGAGTCAGTTAAGAAAACAGTAGAAGAGATTAAGAAAAATGAGACCGTAGATATGATCGCCTGTGTGTCTCACAGTGGAACCTGGGAGGATGAGAAAAAATCAGAAGATGAGATCCTTGCAAAAGAAGTACCGGATCTTGACCTGATCATTAGCGGACATACACATTCTGAGTTGAAAGAGCCTATTCAGCACGGGAATACTTACATTGTATCCTGTGGAGAATATGGAAGAAATCTCGGATCACTTTCCATGACGCAGAAACAGGATGGACGCTGGGAACTAAATTCCTATGAATTGATTCCGGTGTCAGAAGAAGTAGAGCCGGATCAGGAGGCACAAGAGCGGATTGATGCGCTGATGGACAGGGTAGATACGAATTACCTGACGAATTTCGGATATACAAGAGACGAAGTCCTTGCTGAAAATGATGTTGAATTCAACAGTCTTGTGGAAATGGAGACAAAGCATGAAGAACTGAATCTTGGAGATATCATGTCCGATTCGTATATATATTCTGTAGAGCATTCAGAAGATTATAACGGAACTCCGGTGGATGTAGCTGTTGTTCCAAGTGGCTGTGTGCGTGACACGTATACGAAGGGGGATATTACAGTAGAAGATGTATATAATTCATTTTCACTGGGAATCGGAACAGACGGACTGGCAGGATATCCCCTGATCGATGTTTATCTGACCGGTAAAGAATTGAAACTGGCAGCAGAAGTAGATGCTTCGGTTTCAGATTTCATGACAACCGCAAGATTGTATTGCAGTGGACTGAATTTCACATACAATCCGCATCGCATGATCTTAAATAAAGTGACAGACTGTTATCTGACAAGAGAAGATGGTAAGAGAATCGAGATCCAGGATGACCAGTTATACCGCGTTGTGACAGATCTTTATACAGGACAGATGCTTGGATCCGTAATGGAAATGTCTTATGGTCTGTTGAAGATCGAGCCGAAGGATAAGGATGGTAATCCGATTGAGAATCTGGAAGACCAGGCAATCATGGAAGGCGATAAGGAGCTGAAAGCATGGGATGCGATCGCAAGATATATGAAGTCCTTTGATGATACAGATGGCAATGGAATTCCAAATGTACCGGAGTATTATGAGACGACACACGGACGTAAAGTTGTAGATGACAGCAGAAATGTGATCGATCTGGTGAAGAATCCAAATAAGTTTTCAGTGATGATCGTTGGTATCGTTCTGGTTCTTATTTTAATCATTGTCCTTTTAGTAGTATTGATCCGAAAGGTGATTAAGAAGAGACGAAGAAAGAAAAAATAGAAGATTGGATTTATAGGAGCAGCGGCTGAAAACAGAAGTTTCGGCCGCTGCTTTTTTTACGCGAACAACGAGCCAAAGTCCGTGCTTGCACGAGACCTTGGCGACTGTCGCGATAACTTGAGAAACTCGCGGAGCGTGTTTCTCATAGTTAAAAGCAAA
Organism: uncultured Mediterraneibacter sp.; assembly: GCA_934309345.1. Taxonomy (GTDB): domain Bacteria; phylum Bacillota; class Clostridia; order Lachnospirales; family Lachnospiraceae; genus Mediterraneibacter. Next base: position 7,306 of record CAKRDD010000036.1, read on the forward strand.
AGTAACTGTTCAGAGCCCACAAGCAAAATATTAATTCAGTCTCTTGATAAAAGATAATGGTGTCATATGATATTTTGCTTTAAAGGCTCTGTGGAAGTAAGAAAGATTATGAAAGCCAACGGAGAGTGAGACTTCCAGGATGGAGTTTTCTCCATGTTCAAATAATTCTACCGCTTTTTCGAGCCGGACATTATTAATATACTGGATGCAGGTCATGTTCATATGCTTTTTGAAAAAACGCATAAAATGATATTCACTAAAATAGCAAAGTTCTGCAAGCTCAGAAATTGCGAGTGCTTCGGCGTAGTGCAGATCAATATAATCGAGTACATTTTTCAGCTTATCTGAAGAGGCAGATACAGTTGCAGACTCCGGATTACTATATTGGAGCAGAAGAAACAGTGCCTGTAAGAGAAATGATTTCAGGGCAATCTCATAGCCGAATCCTTGTTCTGTATAGAGTGAAGTGATCTTCGTAAAGCATTCGCGGAGAGAAGGATATACAGGGTGTGCGGAAGGAATATGATAAGGTACAGACAATTCATGATTTATTATAGGTGTAAGATAACGAGTGGAGCAGATATCTGTCGTATTTCCTCCTAAAAAGTTAACATGAAATACATAAGTTTCTGAGCAGAAATCAGCAGTTTCATTATGGCGAATCGAATGCAGAAGCAGTGGTGGAATGAATAACAGATCACCTTCATTTACCTCATAATCAATTAAATCAATCTGATAGATGCAGGAACCCTTTGTTATGAGTGTAAGCTCTGCTTCCTCGTGCCAATGAGTCATGATGACCGGAGAATCCGAGGTCAGTTTTGTAATATATTTCTGGATTGGAAAGAATACTTCTCCATGTTTCGCATTTTCTTTTTGTTCTAAGATGAGTGAATGTGGAACGTTCATATGTTTTTCCTCCTTAGAATAGCAGTATTGTGTTATATAATGAAAAAATAATGCAAGATTTCATGTAAATATAATCCTATAATAGCAGTATAATACAGCAGAAACAATCCTACAAGGATTATATGAAAGAGGTTGATAAGATGGAAAAAAAGTGGTGGCATGACAAGGTAGCATATCAGATTTACCCAAAAAGTTTTCTGGATACAAACGGAGATGGAATCGGGGATTTAAGAGGTATCATATCGAAACTGGATTATTTAAAAAAGCTTGGAATTGATATTATATGGTTATCACCGATCTATAAATCACCATTTGTGGATCAGGGGTATGACATTGCAGATTATTATGCAATCGCAGAAGAATTTGGAACGATGGAAGAATTTGATGAATTACTGGCGGAAGCGAAAAAGCGGGACATGCATATTATCATGGATCTGGTAATTAACCATTGTTCGGATAAACATGAATGGTTTCAGAAAGCATTAGCTGATCCGGATGGGGAGTATGCAGATTACTTCTATTTCCGGAAAGGGAAAAATGGGAATCCACCAAGTAATTATCGTTCTTATTTTGGCGGAAATTGTTGGGAGCCGGTGCCGGGAACGGATAAATACTATTTTCATATGTTCGCAAAGGAACAGCCGGATCTGAACTGGGAGAATCCGAAATTAAGACAGAAACTCTATGATATGATCAACTGGTGGTTGGAAAAGGGGCTTTCCGGTTTCCGAATCGATGCAATCATCAATATCAAGAAAAATCTGGAATTTCCAGATTTTGAACCGGACGGGGCAGATGGCCTGGCCGGTTGCTGGAAAATGGTTGAAAGTGTAGACGGAGTCGGAGAACTTCTGGAAGACTTGAAGAAAAATACATTCCAGAAATACGATGCATTTACAGTCGGAGAAGTCTTTAATATGAAAGAGGATGAATTACCGGAATTCATTGGAGAAAACGGACATTTCTCAACTATATTTGACTTTAGTGCACATTGCCTCAGCGATGGAGAACATGGATGGTATGATGCTCCGAAGATGGAATTTTCTAAATGGAGAAAAGCAATCTTCCAGTCTCAGATGGAAACACAGAAGTATGGATTTAAAGCAAATATTATAGAGAATCATGACGAACCGAGAGGTGTGTCAAGATTTCTTCCGGCTTATGCCCAGACACCGGAGGGAACGAAGATGCTTGGTACGGTTAATCTTCTTCTCAGAGGAATTCCGTTCATTTACCAGGGACAGGAAATAGGCATGAAAAATGCAAAGTGGAACAGCATTGACGAATATGATGATATTAGTACAAAGGACCAGTATCAGATTGCGCGTAAAGCCGGATTATCGGATCAGGAAGCACTGGAAGTTTGCAATCGGATGAGCCGTGACAATGCAAGAACACCAATGCAATGGACAAGTGAGGAAAATGCCGGATTTACGAAAGGAACAGCATGGCTGAAGATAAATCCTGATTACAAAGAGATTAATGTTGAGAATCAGGAAAATAATCCGGATTCCGTTCTGAATTACTATCGGAAGTTAGTGGCATTGCGTAAATCAGATGAATTTAAAAATGTATTTACTTATGGAGAATTCATTCCGGAATATGAAGAAATGGACGGCATCCAGGCATTTTATAGAAAAGACGCAGCGACATGCATTCTTGTTGCAGCTAATTTCGGAACAGATGCAGCAGGCATTGAGTTAAAAGGTGATGTGAAAAGGATATTGTTGTCGAACCAGAAGGACGAGACAGTAGATTGTACGAAGAACAGGCTGAATCTGAAAAGCTGTGAGGTGGTTGTCTTAGAGATGGAAATGGAATAATCTGCTAAATTACTTCATAAAACATAGAAATAAGAGATGAAGTAAGGTTGCAGCCTTCATGAGCCAGAAAATAGAAAATCAATTGAATCTTGCATTAGATATCACAGAAGAAGAACGTCAGAAAAGCGAGAGTCTGGATATCGGGTATGACATGGAAGAAAAAGAATGGGAATTGATCGTGAAGTATTCCGGGACGTTAGAGCGAGTGAGAGCACGAGCTGTTTATGTGACGGAATTGACGGGCGGTTATGCCATTATCCAAATAAAAGAAAGTCAGATAAAAGAACTGGCAGCATTTCCTGAAGTAGAATTTATAGAAAAACCAAAAAGTTTATATTTTCAAATAGAGAATGGAAGGCGTGTGTCCTGTATTGATGAAGTACAGGCTGCGCCTTCTTTTTCTTCGATCGGGCAAGGGGGATTAGATGATAACCAGCAGAAAAAACAGTCATTTCCACTGCATGGGAAGGGCGTATTGATCGGAATTGTAGACAGCGGGATTGATTATGAAAATCCTGATTTTAGAAATGCAGATGGAACGACAAGAATTCTTGCTTTATGGGATCAGACGATACAAAGCGGTAAACCGCCGGAAGGATATCATATCGGAACGGAGTTCACTTCAGAACAAATAAATGAAGCACTACGCATGGAAGTCAGGGAAGAAAGGTATCGCATAGTACCAAGCCGTGATACCAGCGGACATGGAACAGCAGTAGCCGGGATTGCGGCTGGAAATGGAAGAGGTAGTAAGAATGGAAAATATCGAGGAGCTGCACCCGAAGCAGGGCTGCTGATTGTAAAGATGGGGGGAGCAGGGGAAACAGGATTCCCAAGAACTACCCAGCTGATGCGAGGTGTGGATTATATCGTAAGAAAAGCGGAAGAGTTAAAAAAGCCGGTGGCGATCAATATCAGTTTTGGGAATACATATGGTTCCCATGATGGAACAAGTCTTTTGGAAAGATATTTGAATACAGTATCTGAACGTTGGAAAAATGTGATTTGTGTAGGGAGCGGAAATGAAGGAACGACAGCGGGACATGCGGCAGGTAAATATAGAAAAGGCATGATGACAGAAGTTCAACTTGCAGTACAGCAGAGGGAGAAGTCATTCAGTCTGCAGATCTGGAAATCCTATGTCGATGAAGTCGCAATTACAATTGTCGATCCATCCGGAAATCATTCCGGCAGACTGGAAGAAAAAGAAGGAACACAAAGAATACAGATTGGTGAAACAGAACTCCTGGTTTACTATGGAGAGCCAAAACCATACAGTGTTCGTCAGGAAATTTATATTAGTTTTCTGCCCCAAAATGAATTTGTCACAGCCGGAGTGTGGAAAATCCAGATGATGCCAGGCCGGGTTGTGGATAAGTTGTGGCAAATGTGGCTTCCGGTACAGAATGCACTTAATATCGGTACTGCATTTTTAAAGCCAGACAGTTCCACAACACTTACGATACCTTCTACTGCATCTCTTGTTATTACTGTGGCAGCGTATAATGCACTGACCTTTTCTTATGCAGACTTCTCCGGACGAGGACCGACACAGATATATGAGGGGGAAAATGCGAACAAACCTGATCTGGCAGCTCCGGGTGTGAGGGTAATGGCTCCGGCAGCAGGCGGAGGATATGCAGAGTTTACCGGAACGTCATTTGCGACGCCCTTTGTTACAGGAAGCGCGGCACTTTTAATGGAGTGGGGGATTGTGAAAGGAAATGATCCGTATCTGTATGGAGAGAAAGTGAAAGCATATTTGAGGAGAGGGGCGAGACAGATTCCCGGGTATGATAGGTGGCCGAATGGGGAGTTGGGGTATGGAGCACTTTGCCTGGAGAATAGTTTCCCAAAGTGAGAATGTTGTAGATATAAGGAAAACATGCTATGG
>CAKRDD010000037.1 GCA_934309345.1 uncultured Mediterraneibacter sp.
ATTTTCTTTTCTCTCTCCCCTTTCTTCTTTATGGTCTCCATGCGTCCTTCCACTCAATCATCGGATATTCTCCATCCAATTTCAATGGCAACCAGACATAATCTGCAATAGAGGTATTCGCATTTCCAAGAAATGGGGCATCCATTGCAACTTTATAGTCTTCTTCTGTTGGATGGATTTCTGAATTATACTGGGAAGTAATCACACGTTCCAGACTTTCATATTTTTCTTTCGTCACCACGTATTCCGGTACCCAGCGGTCTGCCATCACAAGATACAGATCTTCTCGTTCAGGGTCATGGAACACATAAGAGATCTGACTATTGAACGACGCACTGCTTGAATCATCCCTATGTGGATTTCCCAATACTTCATAGGGACCAAGCGGAGTATCACTTACCGCGATCTCACTTGGATTTGGTATATATCCGATCATTCCACTGGTAAGGAGATAATGTTTCTCTTTATACACAAAGTGCGTACATGCTTCTCTTGTATATGGTGGTTTCAGTCCTGTAAACATATCCAGATACTCTCCCTGTACATCCAGAAAATCTTCTGTCAGTCCTGTTGAAATCACACCTGCATGATCATGTTCGAAATACAGGTATCCCTTTCCGTTCTCATCCTGCCACAAATCAAAGTCTCCCACTGACGTATTAAACGGATGAAAATGATCTTTCTCCTTCTTATACGGTCCAAGCAGATTTTCTGAGGTCATAATAAGAAAATAGCCATCTTCTTCACTCATTTTTATCCAGCAGACATATTTCTGCGTTTTCTTATTATACAGAATATGTGGACGGTCTACATGTTTTGATGGGTGAAGGCTGGATTCCTTATCTTCTGTATCTGGTGGAATCACAAGACCTTCATCCTTCCAGTTGACCAGATCTTTAGAAGAATAAAAACGGATTCCCCAGGTCCAGACTTCATCTTTCCCAGTTGTAAACTCTTTATTCTCTCCATACCAATAATAAGTCTCGTTCTCGTAAATCATTCCGGCTCCATGTGCCTGAATACGTTTTCCTTCTGTATCCAGCATTATTTCTCCTGGATAAATCATTTTCTTTTCACTCATTTTCAATACCATTTTTCATGCTGTCAGACACCTTCTGCTCCTGACGACAGCATTCACCTTCCATCTTATTCTTTTATACCTGAATCTAACCCTACTTTTACTTCAAACCGTCCATTTCCAAGTTCTTTTTCTGTTCCATCTGGCAACCTTAAGCATGCGGATGTATTTGCCGGAATCCGTCCGAAAATCTTCACTTTATTTTTATTCTTTTCCCATCTTAACTCAATGTTGCCATTTACACTGTGATAGGTTCCTTCTGCCCACATAAACGGACAGTCATACTCCGGTGCAATCAGGATCCTGTCATAACCAATTCCTGCATTCTGTACACCAAGAACTTTCCGGTACAGGAAATCTCCAACACAGCCGAACGCATAATGATTAAAGGAACAACCTGCCAGTTTCCCGTCTGGTCTTACTGCATCCCAGTTTTCCCAGACTGTTGTTGCCCCCTGTTCCACTTCATAGAGCCAGGACGGACACTGCTTCTGAAGCAATACCTTCCATGCAGTATCTGCATATCCATACTGACATAAGATATCAAGAATATGTGGGGTAGCCATAAAACCGGTATCCAGTCTAAATCCATTCTTTACTACAAGTTCATTCAGTCTTTCCGCAAGAAGTGGTTCTTTCTCCGGTGACACCATATGATGTCTCAATGCCAGAATATAATTTCCCTGCATCTCCTGCCCAAGCTTTCCATCATCCGATACATATTCTTCTTCGAACGCCTGGCGGACTCTTTTTGCATAAGCGCGGTATTTCTCTGCATTCTCCATATTTCCCACTAATTCAGAAATTTCCGAAAACATATCTGCATCTGCTGCCAGCAGACTGCTTCCAACATAATTCATTGTAAGAAATGCAGAAGCCGGTCCATCGGTAAAGCCCTCTTCATTCACAACACTTGGAATAATCCAGTCTCCAAAGTGAAATCCTGTATTGATCAGATAACGCTGGTTTTCAAGACTTCTTTCATCACAATTCTGTTCTGTCTGGAATCCCCCATAAGGAACCGCTTCACCTGGAAGTTCATGTGCAGCACACTCCATGGAATGCATCCATTTCCCCATAGCCTCATAATTTACTTGAAGAACTTCTTTGTCTCCACAGAGTTGATACATCTGAAGTGGCAGTGTCAGTATGACATCCCCCCACCCAAGAGATCCTGTATCCCCCTGCTGTACATAATTTCTGATCTGTGGTACTGTTCCAAGAACATATCCGTTTTCCAGCTGATCCAGGCGAATACTGCGGAGCCAGTCTTCGTAAAAGGCTGTCATGTTCTGATTGAACAGTGCTGTTGCCCCATAGACCACTACATCTCCTGTCCACCCTGCTTTTTCTCTTGTCGGACAATCCGTTGGAATCGTAATGTTATTCGAACGCTGGCTCCAGTAAATATTACTCTGCAGCTGATTGATCTGCTCATCCGAGCATTGGAAATTTCCTGTCACTTCATTTTCTGTACTGATTGCAAGAGCTGTGAAATCTTCTTTCTTCCAATCTGCTCCACCAGTCACGCGCACATAGCGAAATCCATGATATGTAAAATGTGGCTCAAAAATCTCTTCCCGCTTCTCTCCGCAAATATAAATATCCTCTTGTGCCCTGCTTGTTCCGGCAAAAACATAAAAGAAATTTCCCTGACCATCAAGCATTTCTCCATGTTCAAATTTCACTTCTGTTCCATTTTCTTCCTGAATCTTCACCCGGATAGTTCCTGCAAGATTCTGTCCAAAATCAACCACTGTTTCGCCATTCGGTGTAATAAATACGCTCTGTGCAGGAACTTCTTCAAATACCTTTGCCAGTGGACTGATCTGCGCTTCTGGTATTGGATTGTCCATTGTATGTGTTCTCACCGGAAACCACTTTTTATCATCATATTCTATCTTGGAAGGATCCCCGTCATATCTTCTTGCATCATAGGTTTCACCTAAGAACAAATCCGCACTTCGTATCGGTCCATCAAAGGAATATTTCCAATTTTCATCAGAACACATGACTTGTTTTTTACCATTTTCATCTATCATCTCCAACTGGAGAAGTACTCCCGGTACTTCTCCATATTCACATCCGTGTCCAAGCGCAATCTTTCCTTTATACCATCCATCTGCAACTGTTACAGAAACTGCATTCTCTCCATTTTGCACAAATTCATCCACATCGTAGACCTGATACTTTAGTCTTCTGTCATACGCTGTAAAACCTGGATTCAATCGGCTGTCCGTCACTGACTTTCCATTGATCTTTACTTCATAAATACCATGTGAAGTCACATACAGACGGGCACGTTTCACAGATTTTCCCACCCTGAAAACACGGCGCATCTGTACTGCCGGATCATAGGGTTCCATCGGTAAAGCATCCCAGATATCCTCTTCTGTTTTCATTGCACTCATATCTCCGTGCATCATTGCTTCTGTAATCTTCCGCCACTCTTTTTTGGCTTCATTCAGAGGATTCTGTAGTAATTGTGGCAATGGCTCCGGCTCCATCCACTTTGCTTTCCAGTCAGATTTATCAAAAAATGCTGTTTCAAAATGATTTTCTCCACTTTGAATCATTTCTTCTGTATTTGTCCACACAGTAATCTGATAATGATATACGGATGTTGATTTTAACATTTCTCCCTGATAAGAAATAGCTGTAGTATCCGAGTTTTCCTGAACACCACTATCCCATACAATTACGTTCTTTTCATCCTTAACAATAATTTGCCAGGCTGTCTGAAAGACATTGTTTTTTTCTGCATCAATCTCCCATGAAAATCTTGGATGTTGACAATCAATCGAAATCGGTTCTTTTACAAATTCACAGGTTATATTTTGGATAAACATAAATTTCCTCCACTTATTCTCTAAAATCATACTAATTACTTTGGTTACCAGGAATATTAATTTATTGTGAGTATAAGATAACACGTCTCCATGCTTTAATTATTGTAATATTAATTCAAATATTATAAAATTAGATATAAATTGAATATTTTCAGTATTGGAATTCCTTTCCCATCAAATTCATTTTTCGGAGGTTATTTATGATCCAGGATATTAAAGCATTTTGCAAATTATTTTATGAAGCCACTTTTCTCTCAATCAATTGCTATGATTATGCATTGGATAAAAGTTATACTTATCCGGAAGATGCCGGGTTCAATATCATTGTAAATAATCCTTCCCCGGATTTTTTAAATTTCAAAAGGAATCCAGACTACTTTGTTTCAGATTCTTTTACTTATTATGGTTATGTTGAATCATCCAGACGCGATTATTGTCTTATTGTCGGACCTGTCTTCAGTACACCAGTAACAGAATCAGATACACACAATTTTATGAAGGAATGGGCCATCGATGCTTCTTTTCATTCCCGCGTCTCACAGTTTTTACAAAGCATTCCACAGCAATCACTCTATTCTTTTTTGAATGTTCTGGCTTATTTGCACTTCTGCATCAATGATGAAGTAATCTCTGTCAGTGAGCATTTCCAATTGGAAGGATTTGGTCAAACAGATAAGATATCCAGCATTTACACTGAGAAAATAATGGAACTCAAAGAAACTCAAAGATATCATAATACCCATTTTTACGAAAAAGAAATGATGAAATATGTCCAGGATGGAGATGTCAGACGATTGAAAGAACTTCTCAACAACTCACAGAATCTTGTGGAGGGGATTGTCGCAGGCAACGCACTCAGGCAAAGGAAAAACATTTTTATCACAACAGCAACACTTACCACCCGGGCAGCTATCCAGGGAGGAATGAACCTGGAAGAAGCCTATCAACTGGCTGATATTTACATTCAGGATTGTGAACACTCTCAAAATATCGCTTATATTGAAAAGCTCAGCTATTCTATGCTGATTGATTTTACAGAGCGTGTTGCAAAAGGGAAAATTCCAGGTGGAATGTCCAAAGAAATTTTTGATTGTGTCCAGTTCATCTCCCGCCATGTAAATGAAGCGATCCGGGTTGATGATGTCACGGAACATATCGGGAAAAGCCGCTCTTATCTCACTAAAAAATTTAAGAAGGAACTTGGTTTCGATATCAGTAGTTTTATCATGCGCTGCAAGTTAGAAGAGTCCAAAAGTCTGCTTACCTTCACAGAAAAAAGCCTGAGCGAAATCAGCAGCTATCTCTGCTTCTCCTCCCAGGCTTATTTTCAGAATGTATTTAAAAAGAAATATGGAATTACTCCTACCCAATACAGAAAACAAACGCAACAGATCTCTTAGTTCTGCTTATTTTACTGCTTCCTGTTTTCTTTTTGCGACCTCTTCTCTCATCTGAGGCAGCTTTTTCTCAAGATCAAACCGGCTTACAAGAACATACATAACCACAAATGCAATCAACGGAACGATAAATGAAAATCCATAGATTGCCATCTTCGTAGCTTCCGGTGCAACAGAAAGGGTAGCATCATATCCTACTGCTGCAAGCATCCATCCAATCAGGGAACCTCCAACTCCGCTTCCTACTTTTCCGCCAAAACTGGAAGCACTGTTAGAGCATGCTACCATTTTTACACCATATTTATATTCATTGAAATCAATTGCCATTGTTGTCATAACTCCAACCAGACACATCATAGGAATTGTCGCAAATGTTGTAAAGCATCCAAGAACCATATATGCAGTGAAATTATTATGTAATAAAATCATCAATACATTGGAAATAATACCAATTCCGAAACTGAACTTCAATGTTCCAACCACTCCAAGTTTCTTAATCATCACCCCTACAAGGGCAAATCCAAGGAATGTAGGAATCAATCCAACTCCTCCAAGCAGACCTACCAGATTATCATTTCCGAAAATCCATTTGCAATAATAAGTCCCGGCTGCTGCTGTTGTTCCATAGAGAATGCATGCCAGCAGATTCACAATAAGAACAATCACCCAATATTTATTATGAAATAATTTTATAATCGCTTCTCTGAAAGGAATCGCTTCTTCCTCTTCTTCAACCTTTTCAACCACTGTACCTGATTCGGTAGCAGTTTCTCTGCTTGTCAGATAAGCTATCCCAAAAGCTAAAATAATGAATAATCCAATAATTACTCCAAATTTAATCCATGCACTCTGTGTCCCTCCCAATGCATTTGTGATTGGAATAATCAGAATTGCCATAATAAATCCTGCCACATAACCGGCTCCTGCTCTCCATGTGCCCATAATTCCACGTTCTTCCTGACTGTTTGTACGGACGGCCATCAAAGAGCCATATGGAATCGCTACTGCTGTATAAAGCACTGCTGATAATAAGATATTGGTTATAAGTGCGTAAGCAATCTTTGCCATTTTCTCTTCTTTCTTTTTTATTGTGATTATAAAATATCACGTCCTCTTTTCCATTTATTGTAAAATCATGCATCTATTCGGCAAATTTAAGTTTATAATGTGCCATCTGTTTTTCTCCTGCCCTCAGCCGATATTTTTCATGCAGTGAAAGCATTCCCGGGAGATCTCCTCCAACACCACACATTGCACCATCAACATTTAGTGTCGTCACCCGTTCTTTTTTCAGCAGATGAATATGTGTAGCATCTTCCAGTGCTCTCTGTGTGTAATGCCATGCGCTAAAAAGCATTCCACCGGGATTAAGATTGATTATCGTAAGTCTTTTTCTTTCCTTAGAAATTAAATCTAATTTTTTAACATCACATCTTGTTCCATTTTCCTGTGGACGCATATACTTGTGCTCTAATTCTTTCACCTTCATTGAGTATCGATCGAACAATGCGGCTGTCTTTCTGTCCGGATAACATTCCCACGGACCTCTTCCATACCAACTGATCTCATCAAAACTATCCGGCAGCGTGATTGTCATTCCAATCCGGACAAAGTCAATCCTTTTTGAAATACCTGCCATCCTGATTTCTACTTCTCCATCCATCCCAAACATATACTCTATAATAAGGGCTTTACAGAATGGATGTCTCCAATAGGTTCTGATCTTTATCTTTTCTTCTGTCTGTTCAATTGTATGTTTTACATATCTCAGCTTTTCTTCTGTCATCTGCCACTTCTTTGCAGGCATAGAATTCAACATCACCGGAACAAAATGTGCCGTATCAATATCATTATCTGTCATAGCCCTGGAAAAATTTGGCCGCATCGGTGCAAGAAACATTTCTTCTCCTTTGACCTTCGCAGAACAGATCAGTCCATCCTTTATTTTGTACAAGAAAGTATTTCCGCTGATTTTAATTCCTTGTTCTGTTTCTGCTATAGATAGATTCCTTTTTTGAGTAATATTTTCTGTATTTTCACTCTTTCTGTTTATCTTCTCTTTTATTACATTTTTCAAAATTATCTGGTCATATGCAATGACAGTCCCTTTTCCGGCCCATTTTGTATCATTTTTCAATTTCCACCAAAATGTAATCGTATCCGCTCTTTCCATTTTATCTTGCATAGTCACCACTTTTGATGTCTGCGGACCGACCAGATCCAACAATTTATGGGAGATTTTTCCCTGTGACAGAAGTGTTCCGTCCTCTTTTGTCTCCCAGTGTAATTCATAATCCTGCAAACCTGTGAACATCTGCCTATTGCAGATTCGAAAAGACCTGTCCTGTATGCTTTCAACAGCTATTAAAAGCATCTGATAACATTTTCTCACTTCATATGCAGCCGGATGGAGTGTCCGGTCTGCCGCCACGATTCCATTTGCACAGAATGCTCCGTCATTTCCTTTTGCATTTTTCTTTCGGAACCCATAGGGGCTTTCTTTTTCATCAAAATCACTTCCATACAGCCAACATTCTGTTCCATCTTCTCTCTTGTGAATTGACTGGTCGACAAAATCCCAGATAAATCCTCCGCACATATGTGGGTATTGTTCAAATGCATCCGTATATTCTTTGAAATTTCCGAGACTGTTTCCCATACAATGGGCATATTCACATAAGACAACCGGCATCTCTTCATACATCTGACAATCAATGTCTTTATCATCTGCTGCCAGACTATTTGCAATAAATGCAGACCAGTTCTTTATTTTCTGTTTCTTACAAAGCTTTTTAAATTCGGATTCATTCGGATACATTCTGCTCAGTAAATCTGTGCAACGTTTATCATACATTCCTTCATAATGAAAGAGCCGTGTATCATCTAATTTTTCCACACGCTCACGCATTTTCACAAAATTTTCGCCTTCTCCGGCTTCATTTCCAAGGCTCCAGAATAGAATTGATGGATGATTACGATCCCGTAAAATCATTCGCTCCACCCGGTCAACGCATGAATTCTTCCATTTCCTGTCACTCATTGGAAGAATTCTTCTTACCCCATGGGATTCCAGATCTGCCTCATCCATCAGAAGAATTCCATATTCATCACACAGTTCGTAAAAATATGGATCATTCGGATAATGACTGGTGCGGACTGCATTAATATTCAATTGTTTTAAAATCTTTATATCCTGCAAATACCGTTCTTTCGGAACGGCCCATCCATGATCCGGATCAAAATCATGCCGGTTTACTCCGTGTATGATAAGCCTTTTTCCATTCAGCTTTAATATGTTACCGGAAATTTCAATTTTACGAAAACCGAAGCAAAAAGACTTATAATACCTTTTTCCATCCATTTCCCACTCAAGTAGAATGGTATAAAGATCCGGCTGTTCATGACTCCATTTCTGAGGATTTTCTACACAATGGTTAAACTGAACTTTTATCGTCTTTCCCTCACTCTGCTGAAATGTGTTTAATGAGATATCCGTCTCTCCAAGCACTTCGTTTCTTTCATGGATACTCGCCTTCACATGCACCTTTACCTCTTCCCCATGATTCTTTAATATTTCTGGCATATACCAGGATTCTAATTCAATAAAAAGTATTGTTTCTGCATCACGATAGCTTTTATCCAGATCTGCCCGCATATAAAAATCACGAATCGTCACTTTCGGTTCTGCATACAGATATACTTCTCTGTAAATCCCACTGAAAAACCACATGTCCTGATCTTCCAGATAAGTCCCGTCTGAATATCTCCAGACAACTGCCGTTACCTGATTTTCTCCATCTTCTATATAATCCGTGATATCAAATTCATGCGGAGTCATAGATCCCTGTGAGTATCCAACATATTTGCCATTGACATAGACTTCGAGCGCCGCTTTTGCTGCTCCAAAATGAAGAAAAATTTCCTTTCCTTTAAAATGTTCCGGCACTGAAAAAGTACGCCGGTAGATTCCATATTCCTGTAATTCATGACTGATCTGCGGAATGTTCTTTTTCTTCGTATTTATTGCCTGAGGATAGGAAGAACTGTAGTAATACGGTTTCCCATATCCTTCTAACTGCCAGACAGACGGAACAATTATTATGTTCCAGTTTGTATCATTCAACTCTTTCTCTGCAAAATTTTCGGGAAGATCTGTCCCCATCTGATAATAGAACTTCCATTCTCCATTCAAAGAGTATTTTGTTTTTACTTCCTTCTTCTTACAGGCATCCTCTTTATTATCATAGGAAAATGCAATTGCATGTCCTCTTTCTTTATTCTCACCTAAAACCGATAGATCTTCCCATTTGAATATTTTTCTATTCATTTCCCAAGTCCACCTTCTTGATCAATCCATTCTCATCGAATTCAATCGGCGCCATACATGCCCGTCTTAGATACTGCCCCTTTGTACTTACATGGAAGAACACGTACCACTGTCCATTCACTTCCTCAATACTGCCATGATTGTTCCAGCTTTTCTCATTCAGCGATATATTGTCAACAATCACTCCCTGGTATGTAAATGGTCCAAGCGGAGACTTTGATGTCGCATATCCCAGACTACTTGGTCTTCCACTGGAGATATCTGCAAAAACATAATAATAGGTATCTCCACGCTTTCTCATAGAACTTCCTTCATGAAAATGATGCTCTTTCTCCGTCACAAGCCCTTCTGCAATCGTACTTTCATCAATGCTCATCATATCCGGATTCAGTTTTGCTCCACAAGAAGAAAACTGCCCCCAATAATAGTACGCCTGTCCATCATCATCAACAAAAACCGCCGGATCAATTCCTTTTACAGGAAGTTTCACCGCATTTTTAAATGGCCCCGTAGGAGAATCTGATACTGCAACTCCCTCCGTATCGTCAGAAAGACAAAAATATAGATAGTATTTTCCATCTTTATAGATACAATCCGGTGCAAACAGACTCTTGTTCTTTTGCTGTTCTATCAGTATATTCCTCAAAATCGGTAGGAACTGATCGATTGGAATCTCTTTGGTCTCTTCTGGAAGGAAAGTCAAAATTGCCTCCGGAAGTTCGTTATAAGACTTAACACCCTCTAAGTACGTTGGTTCCTGAATCTCGTCTGCCCACGGAACATCCTTGATGGAAAAGCTGATTTCACTCTCTACCCAATGTTCCAGATCTGCGGACAAAATTACTTTGTAATGATTGGAACACCAGGAATCCTCTTTTGTGTCAAGACTTCCATAGATATAGACTTTTCCATCCGGCATTACATGAGCTT
Organism: uncultured Mediterraneibacter sp.; assembly: GCA_934309345.1. Classification (GTDB taxonomy): domain Bacteria; phylum Bacillota; class Clostridia; order Lachnospirales; family Lachnospiraceae; genus Mediterraneibacter. The sequence goes on from CAKRDD010000037.1 coordinate 10,582, forward strand.
CACCATCCGGGATGTTGGATTTGATATTTAGAAATGGTTTCATAGTTTATACACTGCCTCCCTCGCTATTCGTTTGTTTGTTTTTTCTAAGGCAACTATAACATTTGAGGGCGTACAGTTATTGTAATTTTATATATTCTATTGTAATTTTATCGTTAACTATTTTATTTGCAAATGGTTGGAAAGAGACGATTAGCGGCACCATCCTAAAGGTATAAGCCACCTTACATAACGGAATAGAAAAAGCTCAGAGGTCACGACTCTGAGCTTTTTCTT
>CAKRDD010000038.1 GCA_934309345.1 uncultured Mediterraneibacter sp.
CTCTACACAACAAACAAATATAAAATAGAAATCTGAAAAGGAAAAGTCATAGTGTCCTTGACAAAGGGTACACTTTAAAAAACAGGTGAAATCTCAATCGAAATTTAACGTTTGAGAAAAAAGGAGAAATAAAAATAGCAAAGAAAGAAGAAAGATTTGAAGTTACATTTAGAGACGGAAGTCAGCTTAAGGATGAAGGAGTTCGCCAAATCCTTGTAGATAAGGAGACGGGAGTTAATTACCTTTGTTGGAAATCTGGACATGGAGCGGGTATTACACCTCTTCTGGATTCTGAAGGAAAAGTCATAGTTACAAAATAAACTTCAAGTTGACTGAGTTATTTAGAACGAAGAATGCTTCTTGTCCACAGACAAGAAGATGAGGTAGTGACAATTTGGGAATTATAGATTTGGAATGTTATTTGATATAATAAAATCTTTTTAAATAAAGGTATGCAAGCGATTTTTGCATAGATATTTATCGAATGCAAGAGTTGCTTTCTTGATAAATACTACTTTAAAACATAGACTATGGTTACGGAGGTACGAGATATATGGATTTTGGAAATCAGATTAAAAATATACGTAAGAAAGAAAGTTTAACTCAAGAACAATTTGCAATGAAATTGAATGTTAGCAGACAAGCGGTTTCTAATTGGGAGAATAACAAAAATCTTCCGGATATAGGAATTTTGCTGCTAGTGATTAAAGATATGTCAGTCGAATATATTGACGCAAACGGAATCTTGCATGAGAATTTCTTTTTAGTACCAATAGGGTTTATGTGCATATTCTGTGGATTGATTTCCTTTGTATCAATCGGAATTAGAACGATTGTCATCAAAATAAAAGATAGAAATGACTAGTTCTCAAACAACCAACATCGTAATTTCAAGTTTGTATATATCTTTTAAAAGGTATATGATTAAGAAAAATGGCAGGAGGTATCTGAATGAAAGCACATAAATATTGGTCTATCGGTGCACTGATTACAATGCTTGGAACTTTTTATACAGGTTATAAGGGATCAAAAGAAGGCCATAAGTACTTTGCAGCAAGTTCTTTGCTTTGCATGATTATGGCTATTTATACAGGACACAAGATGATTTCTGGTAAAAGTAGGAAGAAAAAAGAAGTTTCAGTAGAGAGTGTTGAAGATTAAAAAACAAAATATACTATTCGTTTTCTATATCCCAATGAGTATATTTATCCCGGATTATTCATGTCTGCTGTGAATAATCCGGGTTTATGTTATCAATTATCTGATTTCTTTAACAAATGATATTTCCGCTTTTCCTCATACATTTTTTCATCCATATGCATCAGGAACACTTCGGCATCATCTTCAGATCCAAATTCTGCATATCCCATGGAAACACTTAGAGTGAATGGTTCTATCCCGGATTCATTGAAACGGGATAGATTATTATGAATCTCTTTCATTGTGGCCAGGACACTTTCTTCCTCAACATCTGACAGTAATACAATAAACTCATCTCCCGCATACCGGATTGCCATACCGGCAGCCGGTATAGATCTAAAAAGTATATTTCCCAACGTACAGATAGCCTTATCTCCCATACTATGACCAAAATTATCATTAATATATTTAAAGGCATTTACATCCATCATGATTCCATATAAAGACTTACATTTCGTAAATTTCCTTTCAGAAAGCACTGCATTAAGATATCTCCGATTATATAATCCGGAAAGTTCATCCATATATAAATTCTCGGCATATGTCTGCATCTGCACAAATATCAATGCGATCGCAACTAACACCCATGACGATGTGATTCCGTAAAAAAGGAACTGGATAAGCACGCCTGCAAAACAGGGACCGACGAAATATATTACGGGAAAGAAATTCACATTAACTCCCTGCTTTTTGGAATGATACACCAGATAGATGCTGTAAGCAAAATATAATATAAGTGAGATATATCCTGCCAGTGAACCGGCAGTTCGCTGATATACATTTTCCTTAGATATTTTAAACATAATCCCTGTTCCGGGCAGATTATATAAAACCATAATTACTTCTACGATCCAAGGAAACATTACAACTCTTACTTTTTTGAATATTCTTTTATAATTCCGGTAAATGCGTAATTCTACATACAGACACCAAAGCAGACCTATGCTGACGGTACCTATAAAACATATACTGTTGGAGATATAATTAATCTGTCTACAGCCGGTAAATTGATTCCCATCTACCAGAAAAGCAATTGTCTCAGACAATGCCCCTGCTAAGTTCACTATTGCCATTCCGTCATATAGTTTGTCTTCCTCATGGAGACTTTCTCTGTTTTTCCGTCTGCAAAGCAAAAGAAACCACATCATTAGCACAGTCAATCCGTTTGCCATCAATATTTCTTCTATAACTATTATTTCTATCACCTTCCTATCACCATGTTTTTCTATTATATCTCCGTGCTTCCTTCAAAACAATACATATCCTGGATTATTCATACCTTTTACGCGAAAGTTGGTAAAAATCACTTAGTGATTTACACGAAGACTGCTTCATGAATAATTCAGGTTAATTTCAGGAAAAAATGCAGAAATCTAATGTTACGATGTTCTACAATCTCCGTCATAATAAAAATATCTCCATCATTTCAAAAGAGAATGACGGAGATATTTCGCCCTGCTTATTCTTGTAGTAACCGATCGGCTATATCGTGAATTTCGATAAAATATGAAGCATGGAATCAACAGGATTCTTTACCTGTTTATATCGCAGTTAGAAAGCCGTTTCGAAATTTTATTTGTAAAAGTTAAAATTTTTCTTTTCAATGTATAAGTATTTGATGTAAAATGAACCATAAGGAATCCCTTTCTTTTTTTGTTTAGTAAGATTTTTGTTTGGTCACTTTAATTTTACATCAAAAAGGACTTGGATTCCTTATATGTTAAGCATTTCTTGAAAGTTGTTAATAACTATATATGAAAAAGAATGCCATTGTGGATAAAACTACGGAAACTCAAGAAGATTAGTCTATTCTAATCTGAAAGGAAAAATGTTATACTAAAGGAAATAAGTAATATGAGGCTATCATCTTATGAAATTATTAGTAACTGGAAACATCGGATATATCACAACTGAATTTATTAAGGAAGCCTTCCCGGAGTGTCAGATTCTTTTGCTTGGAGAGACTGCATTAAAGTCAGATCGTCGCAAAGGGATATCGGTACATCCAATGCCGCACGCAGAGAAGGAATTTGAAGATATCTTTAAGACTTATGAATTTGAGGGTGTGATTTATTTTTCTAATTATCTCACCTTTCATGGGAAGAAAGACGGTGAGCTTGAGACTTTACGTAAAGTATTACATTATTATAAAGGAAAAACGAATTCACGACTGCTGTATATTACCGGTCCGGAGGGTTTGTATGAGGAAACGACGGGAAAGACATTGATGGTTCGTACCGTAGAGGATTTCAGCAGGCAATATGGCGAACTGCATCAGATTTCTGTTAAGATTCTGCGTGCGCCGTATCTTTATTCCGGTACTTACGAGGAGGACTATTTCTATCAATTATTTTCGAATGCACTCAATCAAAAGTCGATCCTCTTTGAAGAAGCGCCATCTCAGGAAATGCATTTTCTTGCGTTGAGTGATCTTGCGGACTTGTTATATAAGATCTTTGATAACTGGAATGAGGGGAGTACTTATCTGCAGATTCCGCAAGTGTTTCATTTTACCTTTGAACAGCTTGGAGAGAAGCTTGAGCAGATATTTCCATCCGCACATATTACATATCTTGCAGATGCGGTGAGTCAGGATAGAATAGTCAATGACAAGATGTTGAGGAATGAATATAGCTGGTTTCCGAAGATCTCTCTTTTAGAAGATCTCTCGGACATATATGAACAGTATTGTCAGAAGACGAATTATAAGATCCGAAAGATAGATGCTTTAAAGAACTTTTTCAACAGTCATGTGACAGTTGTAAGAATCATTGAGCTGTTGATCACATTTTTTGTATTCGAGATACTGAACCGAGTGGCAGGGAATCAGGTGCAGTTTAAGATGATCGATCTGCGGCTGGTATATATCGTGCTGTTCAGCAGTTTATACGGTATTAATTATGGACTTGCATCAGCAGGTCTGGAATCCCTTTCGTTGCTGGCGGCATATGCAAAGATGGGAATCGGATGGACGACACTTTTTTATGAACCGTCGAACTGGATTCCATTTATCTTTTATTTCGCTGTCAGCGCAATCTGTGGATATGTACGATTGAAGAATACTGAGAATGTTCAGTTTATGAAAGCGGAAAATAAACTTATTTTGGATAAATTTTTATTTGCGCGGGAAATGTATCAGGAGACGCTTCGGGATAAGCGTCAGTACAAGAAGCAGATTCTGGGAAGTCGAGACAGTTTTGGTAAGATTTTTGATATTACGAAAAAACTGGATGTCTTTCTTCCACAGGATCTTTTTATCGAAACGCTTCATGTGATGGAAGCTGTTCTTGAGAATCATACGATTGCAATCTATTCAGTGGGAAAGAAAAAGCAGTTCGGGCGACTTGCGATCGCATCACAAGGAATGAAAGATGTGTTTGCCAATTCTATTTGTATGAAGGATTATCTGGAGGCAGAGGAGACCGTAGAAGCCGGAAATGTATGGGTAAACCGGGAGTTCCTGGAAGGATATCCGATGTGTATAAAAGGAATTCATAAGGGCGGAGAACTTGTGTTGCTGATTTTTATTCAGGATGTAAAGGGCGAACAGCTTTCTCTTTATTATCTGAATTTGTTCCAGATTCTCAGTGGCCTGGTGGAGACCGCTCTTTTACGTGCACTGGAATACCAGGAAGCAATTAAGAGCAGGCAGTATGTGTCAGGTACAAGTACACTGAAACCAGAGTATTTTGAAGAACGATTGCATTCATTCCATTCTATGAGAGAAGAACAGCTGGCATCTTATACGCTTCTAAAGCTGGATTATCCGCATATGTCACTTGCCGAGGCGGATGCAGTGCTGCAGATGACTGTCCGTGAAAATGATATCTGGGGGATTTCTGAAAAAGAAGAGCTGTTTCTCATTCTTTCGCAGACGGACAAGAAAGTATTGCCGATCATCCTTGCAAGACTGGAGAAGAGTGGATTTATATGTCATGAAAACGATGTCATTGAGAATGCGGATTAAGTGAGAAAAGAAAGAGAAGCGAAGAATTATTGCCGGTCGCAACAGATTGTGACCGGCATATTTGTGGGAGAGATATTATGATTCAAACAGTGCTTGGGATACTTCTGATCCTATTACATATTGTTTGTTGTGTTTTGGTCTGGATAGGGATAAAGACACATTTTCTGGAAGTGAAAAAATATCTGATCGGACTTGTAGTCTTTGTTCCTTTCTGGGGGACAATATGTGTGCTGCTTTTGCATTTGCAGAGGCTGACGAAAAGAGACAACAGAATAGAACCGGGAGTGGAAAAGCTTCGTGTGAATGAAGAGATTTATAAAAATATTTTTCAGGCAGCTTCTGATATGGATGAGAAGATTGTTCCGCTGGAGGAAGCACTTCTGATCAATAAGCCGGGGGTACGACGTGAGCTGATCATGGATGTGCTAAACGACGATCCGGAAGAATACATGGACATTTTGAAACAGGCTCGTATGAACGAAGATGTAGAGGTAGTTCATTATGCGATCACAGCTATGGTCGAGCTCTCCAAGGAGTATGACTTCCGATTACAGAAACTGGAAAAACTGTATACGGCATCTCCGAATGATCCCGAAGTTCTGGATCAGTATTGTGACTTTATGGAAGAGTATCTGAATCAGGGAATTCTGGAAGCGCAGATGGAGAAAGAACAGCGAGTTCGTTATATCCGGCTTTTGAATCAAAAGCTGAAGATAAAAGCAACGCTCCATACATGTGTGTGCCTGTTTGAAAATCTGATGAAAAACGGAGATTATGTTCAGGCGGAAGAGATTCTGGAACTTATGGATCAGAAATGGCACCACAGAGAAGAATTCTGGACTCTGAAGATACAGTATCTGGCGGAACGTAAAATGGCATCTAAGTTACAGGCATGTTTAAGACAGATGAAGGAGGAACACATTTATCTGTCTTCTAAGAGTAAGGAGGCATTGGATTTTTGGTTAGATTAAAATCATTGAAAACATTTCCGTTTAAAAGTATGTTAGTAATCCTGTGCGTCTTTATGATGATGGCAGTTGTTCTTTTTGCTGAACGAAGCGGAATTCAATATACAGAAAAGAATAGAAAAGTTGCGTATCTCGATCGAGAAGAAGTAGTCACCGAACAGACGGCTGTAAAGTCGCTTACGAAGACCTGTCTGGTCCTTCGTAACAGTGCGGATGAAGCAAGTGAACAGGCCTGGACACAGTTTCAGCAAATGTTTAAAGATATGAAGGTCGGGACGGATGTAGTCGATCTGCAGAGTGATTCTGTGATCCCTGACTATGAAGAGTATGAAACAGTTGTTGTATTATTAAGTGATATCAGTCCATTGAAAGAGAAACTTTTGGAACTGTGTGACTGGGTTTCGGAAGGTGGAAATGCACTCTTTGCGATGACTCTTCAGAAAACGGCATATACATCGATGATAGAGCAGAAACTGGGAATTATTTCTTCCGGTTATGAAAATACAGTTGTAGACAGCATTTATTTTGAACCGGATTTTATGCTTGGCGGCGGGCAGGCTTATGAAATCACAGATCCATATGATTCTGCCTGGGCAGTGCAGCTGAGTGAGCAGGCGAAGGTTCATGCGCAGGTAGGGGACGAAAACGGTCAGCCGGTCATCTGGGAAAATCAATATGGAAAAGGAAAGTTTGTAGTAGATAATTTTGGATTGTACGAGAAGGCAGTCCGTGGATTTTATGCAGCGTCTTACAGCCTTCTTACGGATGTCGGTGTCTATCCGGTGATCAATGGATCAACCTTTTATCTGGATGACTTCCCATCACCGGTTCCAAATGGAGACGGTACTTATGTGAAACGTGATTATGGGATGAGCATCAGTGAGTTTTATATGAATGTATGGTGGCCGGATATGCTGGAGCTTGCCTCTGAGCATGGCATCCATTATACAGGTGTGATGATTGAAAACTATGAGGATGAGACAGATGGAACGATTGAGAAGCAGAAAGATACCAAACGATTTCAATATTTTGGGAATATGCTGCTCCATCAGGGCGGAGAGCTCGGATATCATGGTTACAATCATCAGCCGTTAAGTCTTCCAAATACGGATTATGGTGACGTGCTTCCATATGATACCTGGAAAAATCAATCAGCGATGAAAAAGGCTGTAAAGGAGCTGGTAAGATTTAGCAATGAAATATTTCCGGGTATATCAATGTCGGTTTATGTACCGCCGTCCAATGTATTGTCGGCAGAAGGAAGAGGAATGCTTGCAAAGGATTTTCCACAGATCAGGACGATCGCCAGTAACTATTTCACCGGTGAGTTTGCTTATGTGCAGGAATTTGAAGTGGCGGAGGATGGTATTGTGGAACAGCCGCGTATTATTTCCGGTGCGATCATTGATGGCTATATGAAGATGGCAGCATTGTCTGAATTGAACATGCATTTTGTGAACAGCCATTTTATACATCCGGATGATCTTCTGGACGAAGATCGCGGTGCGGCACTTGGCTGGGAAAAACTGAAGGGAAACTTAAGTGATTATATGGACTGGCTGGATGATTCAGCACCATCCTTGAGACAGCTTACAGGTTCGGAACTCTCCGGCGCGATCCAGCGCTACGGAGCGGTCACATTTACAAAGACAGTGACAGATCAGGAGATCAGACTGGAGCTTGACAATTTTTATGATGAAGTGTATTTTATGGTGCGGATCAACGAAGGAACACCGGGGGAGGTTTCGGGAGGAAAACTTACGCATTTGACCGGAAACCTCTATTTGCTCAAGGCAAAGGAGCCGACTGTAACCATCGAGAAAACAGAATAAAATACGAAGCAGTAAAATGCGGCAGATAAGGAGTTAGTTGTGAGAATCTGTCTTATATTAGAGGGATGTTATCCCTATGTGTTTGGCGGTGTATCCACATGGATGCATCAGTATATCAATGAAATGAAAGAGCATGAGTTTGTTCTGTGGGTGATCGGAGCAAATGCGAAGGATCGAGGGAAATTTGTCTACGAACTTCCTGAAAATGTCGTCGAAGTCCATGAAGTTTTCCTGGATGATGCCCTGAGGCTGAAGGATTCAGGAAAAATGCTTCATGTTTTTACGAAGGAAGAAAAGAACAGCCTGAAGGAACTGATGCTGTGCAAACGTCCGGACTGGGAGGTTTTGTTTCACCTTTATTATGATCAGAAACTGAACCCGATGTCCTTTTTGAAAAGTGAAGAGTTTTTGAATATATTGACAGAGTGCTGTATAAAAGATTATCCATATACTCCGTTTGCAGATGCATTTCACACGATGCGTTCTATGCTGCTTCCGGTTCTTTATCTGATGGGAAGCAAAGTGCCTAAGGCAGATGTTTATCACGCGATCTGTACGGGGTACGGAGGACTTCTTGCGTGTCTCGGCGGATATGTCTATAAGAAGAAAGTGCTTTTGACGGAGCATGGAATTTATACAAGAGAGCGTGAAGAAGAAATCATCCGTGCAAAATGGGTACAGCCGGCATTTAAAAAGCAGTGGATCGCCTTCTTTTATATGTTGTCGGATATTATTTATACGAGAGCCTTTTCTGTCTCAGCGTTGTTCACCAATGCTATGCTTGCACAGATCCAGATGGGATGTGACAAGGAGAAATGTCGTGTAGTTGAGAATGGAATCAATTACGAACGACTCTCTTCTATTCCGTTGAAAGAAGAAGACGGATGGGTTGATATTGGCGCAGTTGTTCGTCTGGCGCCGATCAAGGATATCAAGACAATGATTTATGCGTTTTACGAGCTGTGCACGAAAAGAGAGCATGTGCGTCTCCACATTATGGGAGGCGTCGATGATGAGGAGTATGCGCAGGAGTGTTATGCGCTGGTCGATCAGCTTCATCT
>CAKRDD010000039.1 GCA_934309345.1 uncultured Mediterraneibacter sp.
ATGCAGTAGATGCACTTACAAAGGAAAAAACGATTATTATGATTGCCCACAGATTAAAAACAGTCAGACATGCAGACCAGATTGTGGTTGTTGACAAAGGAAGAATTGTACAGCAGGGAACACATGAGCAATTAATGAAACAGGAAGGTATTTATAAGAGATTTGTGGATGCAAGACAGCAGGCGGTAAGTTGGAAACTTTGAGTTTCCATTAAATCATTATGCATATGGTTCAGTGGGGGAGTGGATGTAGCGTAAATCAGCATAAACTAATTATCCATTTACGCTTTCTAAAGATAATTAACGATACAGCAAGCCTGAATAATTCTTTCGTGGTAAGCAATGTATACACCCCGACAATTCCCCACTTGAATACATATGCCGCAAGCAGGCACAGCGGAATTCCGATACACCATGTGCCAACAATATCAATAATCCCTGATTGTGATTTTTTTAAAGTGTAGAGACAATATCGGTTTATCTCCATCTTTTCTGATACATAAGATAAATCCAATAACAATAAATATCAGGTTAAACAACTGCGAAATAAGTGTGGCAATCGCAGCACCCTTTATCCCATACATGAAAATCCAAATTTTCCAAATATCAGCAGATAGTTCAGTCCTGTGTTTACAACAACTGCTCCAAAGCTTGCCAGAAATGGTATCGTGGCATGTTCCTTACAGCGCAGCCAGGAGGATAAAATATTGCTGACAGCCATTGGAATCCTTCAATGTGCTCTTTATCCATGCAGATGAAATTATCTGCTATGTATAATGCTTTCTTATGTCCTAACTCCTTGAAATATTTCCCGGTCTGATAGCCACCGTCATAATGATCGATGACCCAATTTACTACCTTTGAGCATTATTTAAAAATCCAATCAGAATCAGCCCATCCATATTCCACATGGATGCATTTTAGGAAACTCAAGTAAGATGTCTGTTTACAACAAACAAAAACTACGATAAAATATTCTTTTAAGAGCAAAGTTGATAAAACAATAGTTACAGATGAATCTACAAGAACAGGAGAAACAAAAATGCTTGGGCTTAAACCAATTAAAACATTACCTATTCGTGAGAAAATCGCGGCAACGCTGCGGGAGGCAATTCTGGCCCGGAAGATTTCAGCCGGGGAGGTTCTGACACTGGAAAGTACAGCGCAGGAACTGGGGGTATCCATCACACCGGTACGGGAGGCTTTTCAGATTCTCGCAAGGGACGGGCTTTTGGAACTGAAGCAGAATAAAAGAGCAATCGTTGTGGGCATAACAGAAAAAACTATTCGGGAACATTTTCAGATCCGTGCGGCATTAGAGAGCGAAGCCTGCGTTCTCTGCTGCAAAAATAAAATCGACCTCAAGAGAATTGACCAGATTCTCAAAGTTTCCAGAGAAGTGATCGAGGATGGCGACTACGAAAGCTATGCCAGTTTGAACCAGACACTTCATATGGAACTGTGGCTTGCAGCCGGAAACGATAAACTTGAAAATATGTTATCAGAGCTATGGAACGGACTTTCTAGAGGAATGAAGATGAATGAAGAGGAAAGTGTCCGAAAATCACTTAAAGAACACGAGGAGATCATAGAATGTATCCGAAGTGGAAATGAAGTAGAGTGTTATCTCAAAATGCATATACATATTGATGAAAGCTGTAAAAACTTCCTTCTCCAATATGCCTAAATAGTAAAAGTATACAAAAATGAAAGACTGATTTTTTGCAAAACGTCGAAATTGTCAAATCTTATTGACAGTGGAGACGTTTTTATATATTCTAATGTTGTATACAATATAAAATATAAATAATAAAAAATTGAAGGAGAGGTAAAATGAGTAACAAAAACATCATTGTTAACACTTCTGAGCCAGGTCCAGGAATCCTTGGCAGAGGAGATATGTTTGCAATCGCGGTAGGAATGGTAATTGGGTCAGGAATGGTAACTCTGATCGGACCGGCAATGGAATATACAGGATATTCTGTATGGCTAGCTTATTTAACAGCAATCGTCATGGGATTTTTTATGGTGTTCCCGTACATCATTTTGGGCGGAACCATGCGAGTGGCAGGGGGACCATATTCTATTGTGACGAATCTTTCAGGTGTCAGCGCCGGTGGTCTGGTAGCCTATACGAAATTGGTAACACCGATTTTGAACAGTTCTTTTGCTCTTGCATTGGGACTGTATATTAATAATCTTCTTCCGAATATTACAGTCAAGACAATTGCAATTATAGGTGTGATTATCCTGTTTGTTCTGAATCTGCTTGGAATGGATATTTTTGCTAAGGTCAGTAAAATACTGTCTACAATCCTTTTGATCACAATGGTGTTGTATGTTATTTTTGGACTTACACAGATCAGACAGCCAATCTTTGATTTTTCTGGTGAAAAAATGTTTACCGGTGGATTTAAAGGATTCATGCTTGCTGCGCTGCTTCTGATTAACTCTGCTAATGGTTATTACAATATTCTTTGGTATGGAAAAGATGCAAAGAAAGCAACAAAAGATGTTCCGTTTGCTGCAATGTCTTGTGTACCATGTCTTTTGGTTATTTATGTAGGGCTGGCCATGGTAACCGGAGGTGTTCTTCCGCATGATGAGGTAGCAGGCGTGGAAACGATTCTTCCGGCAGCACAGGCAATCCTGCCGTCAGTAGTCTACAAGATTTTCATGATTGGTGGACCGATCATGGCAATTATCACAACACTGAATGGAGTATTCAATGATGTCAGATATCCAATTGCACAGGCTGCTAAAGATGGCTGGCTTCCAAAAGGGATTCTGAAGGAAAATCGTTTTGGCGCACCATTTTTAATCTATACATATACATTGATTGTAGTATTGCTTCCGATCATTTTTGACATGAGTATCGTAACAATTACAAATATTTTCCAGGTGATTACATTCTTTATGAATGTAACTGTTGTATATGCAATCTCATGTCTTCCAAAGAAATATCCAGAAGCATGGAGCAAAAATAAATTCCATCTTAAAAAAGGCGGTCTCTATGCTTTTTGCACGATTAGTATTATCATATATACAGTAATCTTTATGAAAGGAATCTTCAGTATCAAGCCGGCATATGCAATTTCCGCAGTTATCGTGATGGTTGCATTGATTCTGATTGGAATTTATCTTACAAATAAGGGTGGTATCCGTATTGAAACATCTATCTGGCAGCCATCCGAGGAGGAGAATAATGAATAATATATTTACAAGAACAGAACTTAATCCAATAAAACTGGAAGAAATGCTGGAAGAACTTGAGAATACAGTGGAACTGCATAGCATATCTGTGCGCTACAAAGGAGAGACTGTTCTGGAAGGAGCCTGGTCACCATTTTCACTGAATGACCCACAGATGATGCATTCACTGTCCAAAATAGGAACCAGCATATGTCTTGGTTTTGCTGTAGACGAGGGGAAACTTCATCTGGAAGATCATCTCTTGGATTATGTGAGAGATGAATTACCGGAAGCGTATGATGAAGCACTGGAAGACATTACAATTTATGATCTGCTTACCATGCAGGCAGGATCAAAGGAATGCTGCAACAATGTATGGTTTTCCAGGATTGAGAAAGACTGGGAGACAAACTGGCTGAAACAGCCAAAGATTCGTGAAGATATCGGTAAGGTTTTTCATTATGATTCCGGATGCAGTTATACACTTTCAAGAATCGTATCTAAGGTTATGGGAGAAAACTGTTTATCTATCATGCAGAAGAGAGTTTTTGACAAAATGAATCTTGGCAGAATTAACTGGCTGACAAGCCCAGAAGGACATAATACCGGTGGATGGGGAATGTATCTGACTGCACCGCAAATCTCTGCGCTGGCACAACTTCTGCTTCAAAAAGGAAACTGGAAGGGTGAACAGATTGTACCGGCCTGGTGGATTGAAGAAATGGGAAAACCGAGAGTAGAAATTCCGGGAGATGAAAAGAAAGCACTGACACATTATGCTTATCATATAAAAGCAGGAAAAGAAATTTTTGCGGCTGAAGGTGCATTTGGTCAGTATCTTATTTGCTTTCGTGATCTTCCAGTGGCAATCGGAATTACCGCAGGTGCCCGTGAATATCTTGCAGCAGATATCTGTCTGAAATATATAAAGGAAGCAGTTTCTGAACCGTGTAAAGAGGAACAGCTGGAAGCAGCAGAGAAAGCACTTCGAACCAAGATAAGCAATCTGTCACTTGTACAGCCGGAAGGTGCATTTCGAACTGCCAGACAGGAAGCTGAAAGAGTATTTAACCGAAAGATTCTTTTTACAGAAAATCCACGAAAGATCGAGAGCGCAGTCTTCACGAAAGAGGGATATAGAATAAAGATTGAAGCTGTGATTGATGGCGAACCGAAAGTACTTTATGCTGGCTACAAAGCATGGAAACGCAATGATCTGTACCCAACTGATTTTACAAAAAGATATCACAGTGTGGCTTATGCGATGGATGCAGAAGCGTTGTATTTGTCTGTAGGACTTATGAATACCTCCTATAAAGAAGAGTATTGCCTGTGGGTAAATTCAGAAGAAAAAGTTATTGTAACTTGGCGTCCAAACGTAACTTACCTTCCGGAAGAACCGGACATGGTCTGGAAATTTACCGGAACCTTCGAATAAAAAATTAAGATACAGATCCACAGAAATTGTGGGTCTGTATTTTTCATAAATCATAGAATCCGAATAACAGCAAATTTCAGAAAGCTCATTCTATCTGGGAAATAAATCAGCAGAAACTAATTATCCATTTACGCTTTCTAAAGATAATTAATGATACAGCAAGCCTGAATAATTCTTCCGTGGTAAGCAATGTATACACCCCGACAATTCCCCACTTGAATACATATGCCGCAAGCAGGCACAGTGGAATCCCGATACACCATGTGCCAACAATATCAATAATCATAATGATTTTGGTGTTACCGCCACTTCTTATAATGCCACCGCCGAGTATCATATTTTCTACCTTGACCGGAGCATACAAGGCAAATATGATAAGCAGTATTTTTCCAAGCTCTTTTACGCTGTCATCAACACGATATAATCCGGTATATACTCCAGCCAAAAGGATAAGTAAAGCCGATACCGTTACTGCACCAAATAAGCCTGCATACATAATCTTCTTTGATTCTGTGTAAGCCTCATCATATTCTTTTCTACCAAGCCTCTTGCCGACCATCACACCGGCAGCCGCTGACAATCCACTCAGTGCCCCTACGATAAGTCCCTGTATCGGACCGGTAAGGGTATAGGCTGCAAGGTTTGATGTGCCAAGATGTCCATAAACAGCAGACTCCACATTTTGCCCGAGACTCCATAAAAATTCACTGATCAGAATCGGCAGAATCATGATCAGATAATCCCTGATTGTGATTTTTTTAAAGTGTAGAGACAATATCGGTGTATCTCCATCTTTTCTGATACATAAGATAAATCCGATAACAATAAATATCAGGTTAAACAACTGCGAAATAAGCGTGGCAATCGCAGCACCCTGTATTCCCATACATGAAAATCCAAATTTCCCAAATATCAGCAGATAGTTCAGACCTGTGTTTACAACAACTGCTCCAAAGCTTGCCAGAAATGGTATTGTGGCATGTTCCTTGCAGCGCAGCCAGGAGGATAAAATATTGCTGACAGCCATTGGAATATAAGAAAACGCTACGATTCTAAAATAAATCGCACCAGTATTTATAATACTTATATCTTTCGTATACAGTCCAAGAATCTGCGACGGAAAAACTCCGGATGCAAGCAGGAACAATGCTGATATCACAATTCCGCAGATGAGGCTCACATCAAAACTGCACCATGCTTCTTTTGTTTCTTCTGCACCAATAAACTGTGCAATTAATATCCCGGCAACCGTGCTTACCGCACCGATCACCACTGAAAAAATCAGTGAAAAATTACCGCATAATCCAACTGCCGATATATTTGTCTCGCCTAACTGTCCGATCATGATCTGGTCAACAATTGAAAATGATGCCTGCAGCATACTTTGCAATGTGACAGGAATTGCTATTTTACACAACGATTTCATAAACTTTGACATTATAATTTCCTCGTACTTTCCCTTTTTATCAAATCAACCGGTAACACGATTTCTGTCTTATATTCTGCTCCATCGCGCATTGCCTCCAGACATTCAATTGCCGCTTTCGCCCTTAAGTTTGCTTCCTGATGAATCGTTGTGAGGGAAGGATTGCTTTCCCTGCTTGCCATGTTATCATCAAAGCCGATGATCTGGATATCCTCTGGAATCCGAATGTTCTTTCCTTGTAAAAATCTCATAAACTCAAGTGCATAAAAATCGGACACTGCAAAAACAGCGGTAACACTGTTTTCCAACAGTTGCATATAGTTATCCTCATAAAAGCACAATCTTTCCTTTTCTGTCTTTGGTATCTCCCATCTATATGTTTCTCCCTGTTCAAAGGCTTTGCGAAACCCTTCGATGCGCTCTTTATCCATGCAGATGAAATTATCTGCTATGCACAATGCTTTTTTATGTCCCAGTTCTTTTAAATATTTCCCGGCCTGATAGCCGCCGTCATAATGATCAATGACTAAATTTACTACCTTCGAGCATTTTTCAAAATAGCCATCATACACTACAAACGATATCCTCATCTGATTTCTAAGGCTTTCATAATCAGCTTCACAAAATCCAATCAGAATCAGTCCATCCATATTCCACATGGATGCAAATACCGGAATCTCTCTGATATCAGATGTCGTTTTTATCATCAGAAAGTATCCTTTTTCATTCACCTCATGGGAAAGAGCATTCAGCGATGACATCACAAATCCATCTTCTAAAACCCGGCCTTCATACTTTTCATGGTCATTCACCACCACTCCGATGATTCTTGAATTATTTCTCGCAAGCAAAATACCAGCCATATTCGGGATATATCCAGACCTTTCAAGTTCCTGCTGGACGCGTTTTACCGTCTTATCTGAAATCTTTTCTGTTTTGCCGTGAATCACTTTCGAGACAGTAGCAGTACTAAGACCTAACGCATCTGCAACATCTACGATTCTAACCCTGTTCTGTGTCATTTTCATTCCTTCTTCTACGATATTATGATTATATGGTACATTATAAATGTGGGATTTACAAAGGTTAAGCGCATAACCCATTACAAAATTTGCATTCGATTTTTGTGAATTTTTACTATTATATTACACATTTTCCTCGGGCTACTATTTACCTTCTTGTCTTAGTACCCTCTTGGTTACAGTTCACTCCCGTGCCAATCAGTGTAATAATTGATATTGTGGAGGGGACAGTACCCCCTCTTGTCTTAGCATACAAGACAAAAAGTAAAATATAATTGACATTATGAAAAAGAAGTGTTACTTTATAAATGGAGGTGAACATAAATTGGCAAAAAATATTGCGATTAAAGTGGCAAGGGCTCAAAAGGATATGACGCAAAAGGTCTTAGCAGAAGCGGTTGGTGTTTCAAGACAGACTATAAATGCTATCGAAAAGGGAGAATACAATCCCACAATAAAACTGTGTCGTAAAATTTGTCGTGTATTAGATAAACGTTTGGATGATTTGTTCTGGGAGGATGAAGAGGATGAAAATTAGGAAAATGAAAAGTAATTTAGATGAACGCCAGGAACTAAAACTTCTTAAAATCGAACATAATGGATGTTGGATTGCTTTTTGGGGATTGCTGATTGTAATGTCAATACAAATGGTAATGGGGAATGACAGTATCAAGAATCTTGCCGGAGAATGGGTTGTATTTATGAGTCTTGCATTATATCTTTCAATTGATTGTATGCGAAATGGAATTTGGGATAGAAAATTGAAACCGAATCTCAAGACAAATATCATAATCAGTAGTATTGCGGCAGTATTAGCAGGAATTATATGGTTTAGTGTTTCCTATCGGAATTACCATAAACTTATTGGTTCAATTGCAACCGGAATTATTATG
>CAKRDD010000040.1 GCA_934309345.1 uncultured Mediterraneibacter sp.
CTAAAACGTCTCCTTTTTATGAAAAAGAATTTGATAAATGGGTCGTAAAGGCTGGTAAAGCGACAATTAAAGATGTATATAATCCAACTACAACAATTACAAATGTGGGTGGCCCAGTTACAGTGGAAGCTGTCTATAAGGATAAACTATTTAAGCTTAATGTTATTAATGGTTCGGGTTCTGGAAGCTTTACACAGGGTACTGTTGTAACAATCAAAGCGGATACTCCACCTGCAGGAAAAGTATTCTGGAAATGGGAAGAAAAAACAGGAAGTGCGTATATTAATAGTGTATTGGCAGAAACGGGTGAACTGACCATTATGCAAAGTAATGTAACGATTGAAGCAGTCTATAAGGATGCAACTCCAATTACACCACCGGGACCTGCAAAATATGCATTAAAGGTTGATGGTGGAATTGGTTCTGGAGAATATGGCGAAAATAGTGAGGTCATTATTAAGGCATATGCGCCGGAGTTAGGTAAAGAATTCGATAAGTGGGAACTTGTTTCTGGTGATGTAGTCATTGAAGATGTAAATAGTTCAATCACAAAAGTTACAACGAAGGCAATGGCCGCAAACATTAGGGCTGTATATAAGGAAAGTTCTATTCCTGCACCTACTTTGAAATTTGATTTAATTGTGAAGAATGGTACGGGTTCTGGAACGTATGAAGAAAATGAAACTGTAAGCATTAAAGCGGATCCGGCACCAGCTGGTGAAGAGTTTGATCGTTGGATGATTACTTCAGGAACGGCCGTTTTTGATAATTATAAGAGTCCAAATACCACAATAACAATCAAAGATTCGAATGTGAAAATTGAAGCGTTATATAAAAAGTTAGTTCCTATTCATACGCATACGTATGGTGCGTGGAGTTATGATGGTCTTGGACATTGGCAAGAGTGTACGGATTCGGCGTGCCCAAATAAGGCTATGACTATAAGATATCTAAATTATCATCAATTTACGAATGGTTTAGATACAACTTGTAATGTTTGTGGTTATGTGCGTACACTTCCAACTTATAAAATGATGGATGGTATGGATGGTCAGTGGGTAAAGGGTAGTGGTAAAGATCTTTACTTTAAAGCAAATGGTGATTTTAATGATTTTATGTCGTTGAAGATAGATGATAAATTTGTTTCACCTTCAAACTATCAACTGTTTAAGGGTTCCACTATTGTAACATTAAATAAAGATTACCTTGAAACTTTAGCTGTTGGTAAACATACAATTACATTTATGTATAAGCATGGTGGATGTAGTGCAGATTTTGAGATTGTGAATGCGGATACACAAAAGCCAGTAACGCCAGAAGAAGATAAGAAGCCTAGTACAGAAACTAAAAAGCCAACATCTTCAAGGGTAGATAAGAAAGCAGATGTTAAGTCTGAAAAGAAGAAGTCTTTGAATACGGCATACTCATATAATATGGGTCAATGGATGGCTTTATTATTAATGAGTGGATTTGTGTTGGTATTAACTGTATTTAAGAAAAAGAGAAATTAATGAATGAAGGCCAGTGATCATTGGCCTTCTTTGTCTATATTTTGGTAAATTTAGTTCTTTGTTTGAGATGTATTTGTGGGCTTGTTAATATGGTGGTGAAGGGAGTTGAATGATATGGGTAAAAGATTGTTGTCAATACTTGGCTTGTTGATTGCGATAGTGGGTATTGTGTTTGGTGGTAATCTTATTTTAGTAATCGTTGGATGTGTGATTCTTGGTTTAGGACAGATGATCAAGGATAAGGATGACGACGAATTGAATATGAATGTTGTACATAAATACTTTGAGGATGTGCAATTCAATCCAAATACACATATACTTAAAGTTAGAAATACGAATATTCCTTTACCTAAACATGATTATTGTAGTGCTAGTGGATATGTACAAGGTAAATATAAAGGTTTAGATGTTGAGTTTTGTACAATAAAGCTTACGGATGTGACTGAGGTTTTGCGTGATGAGACTGGTTTGTGGGAAAAGAATGAGAATACAATCTATACAGGTGAATGGATGTTGTGTAAGTTGGATCAAAGGTTTAATACTTGGCTAACTATATATCCTCGTGGATTTGTAGATCTAAAACCGAGTAAAGCACAAAATGAGGCGTTTAATAAGAAGTTTAATTTGTGTTATGGGGATGAAGAGTTGGCTCTTGAGATGTTAGATCCAAATCGATTAGAAAAAATTATGGCTTTATCGAATCGAAAGTTTTCAATAAATCTAAATGAGGATGGAAGACTTTATATGGCGATTCATGATGGTCATGGTTTTAATTCAGAGAATTTACAATGGTTTGTGGATATGATTGATGTGTTTAGAGGATGATGAATGAACTATAAAGAACTATATTTAGAAACAAAAGAGATGCTTGAAGAATTTGATTTTATTTGAATATGAAACGAAATCATCCAGAAAGAATTATTGAGGATTAAAAAAGCCAGAGAAATAAAATCTCTGGTTTTGATTTAATTATAAAGTTTGCCAAATTGTTTGCCAGAAATGAAAGCTTAATAAATAAAAAAGTTCTGAATCCTTTTATATAAAGTAAATTCAGAACTTTAAGTTTCAAACTGGCAGGGGTAGTAGGACTCGAACCCACATCAACGGTTTTGGAGACCGCTATCTTAGCCTTTGGACGATACCCCTAAGTGCCCGTTAATGATAACATGAATTAAATGGTTGTGCAAGCCCTTTTTTGAAAAAATCTTAATTGACAATAATATGAGGGTTACTTATAATTAATTAGGTATTGTAAAGAACATACCTAAAAGGAGGCTCTTATGTCAAGCCAAGTAGTTGTAGGTACCCAATGGGGCGATGAGGGTAAAGGAAAAATCGTCGATGTTTTAGCAGAAAAGGCGGATATGATCGTTCGTTTCCAAGGTGGAGACAATGCAGGTCATACAGTTATTGTAAATGGTAAGAAACATGTATTGCACTTATTACCAAGTGGTGTTTTACATGAAGAAGCAACTTGTATCATTGGTCCAGGAGTTGTTTGTAACCCATTTGTATTATTAAAAGAAATGGAACAATTAGAAAAAGATGGTTTATCAACTAAACACATCATTATTAGTGACCGTGCACAGATGTTAATGCCATATCATCAATATCAAGATGAATTAGAAGAGCAAGCTGCAGCTAATAAAATCGGAACTACAAAACGTGGAATTGGTCCATGTTATGCAGATAAGTATGCTCGTCGTGGTATTCGTTATCATGAATTTAAGGATTTTGAACATTTTAAAGCTCGTTTAAAAGACTGCTTAGATTTCAAAAACAAATTATTTACTGCCGTATATGGTGGAAAAGCTATGGATTACGATAAGATGGTAGCTGATTTTGAAGCTATTTATGATCGTATTATCCCTATGATCCAAGAAACAACACATTTAGTCAATGAAGCTTTGGATGAAGATAAGACCGTATTGTTTGAAGGGGCTCAGGCAGCTATGCTTGATATCAACTATGGTACATATCCATATGTAACTTCTTCAAGTCCAACAAGTGCTGGTGTTACTACAGGTGCTTGTGTTGCACCAAGTCGTATTCAGACAGTTGTTGGTGTAGTAAAAGCTTACTCAACACGTGTTGGAGAAGGACCATTCGTAACTGAGTTATTAGATGAACAAGGTGAATGGATTCGTGAACAAGGTGGAGAATATGGAGCTACTACAGGTCGTCCTCGTCGTTGTGGATGGTTGGATCTATTAACTGTAAAACACGCAAACTTAATGAGTGGATTAACAGATATCGTAATCACTAAGATTGACGTATTAGACGGTTTAGATGAAATCAAGGTTTGTGTAGGATACGAAATTGACGGTAAAGAATATAATTATATTCCTAGTGATCAGGCAGATGTTGCCAAAGCGAAACCAATCTATAAAACTTTCAAAGGTTGGAAGACAGATATCACTAAGATGACTTCAGTCGATCAATTACCTCAAGAATGTTTAGATTATGTACACTTCATTGAAGAATTTACAGGCGTACGTGTTTCTATGATTTCTGTAGGACCAGATCGTGTTAATAATATTTACGTACATGAGATCAAGTAATTGATCTCTTTTTTTGTGCTATAATTTATTTGGTGATTTTATGGTACTCGATACAATTCATGGACATTATAATTCTTTCTTTGATTCTGAGAAGAAAATTGCGGATTATATTATTCAACATCCAAAAGAAGTGGTAAATATGACGATTAAGGAACTCGCAAATGCATGTAATACGTCGCAGGCGAGTGTTTCGCGTTTTGCCAGAAAATGTCAAATGGACAGTTTCCATCATTTAAAGGTGAATTTGGCTAGGGATTGTGTCAATGAAATCGAACATAAATCCAATACCATTTCTACAAATGATATTGCAGGTTCGTTGGAAACGATTCTATCCAATAAGATATCTGAATTAAGTGCAACCATTCGTAATATAGATGTGGATCAATTGAATACAATTCTTTCTTTGATTCAAAATGCCAAACACGTACTTGTATGTGCCGTAGGAAATACGATTCCGGTAGCGCTTGATTGCATGTTTAAATTTAATGAGATTGGGATTTCTACATTTACTTCAACAATTTGGGAGAATCAGGCATCTTATGCGCTAGGACTTGATTCAAGTGATGTCGTGATCGCAATCTCAAATAGTGGAGAGAGCAGTCAAGTTTTAGCGGTTTGCAGGGAAATGAAAAAGCGTGGTGTACCTACGATTGGAATTACGAATAATGAAGATTCGGTTGTTGCCAAAGAGTGTTTGTATCATATTCAAACGTCTACGCGTGAAAAGCTATTTTTAAATGAGTTTTGTTTTTCTAGAATTTCTGCGGCGACCGTCATTGAAATTTTATATTTATTTTTAACGAATGAACGCACAGATAGTTATGATCAAATTAGTCAATGTGAAGAATTATATGCTTCTTTGAAGGTATAGTTCTTCTTTTTTTATGAATTAAAATTACGCAAATAATATATTGACGAAAATAAATTACATGATATAGTGAAAGTGGTGATGATTATGAAAAAGAAATGTGCATTATATGCATCAAAATTAGTAAAGGATGGTATGGTTGTAGGCCTTGGTGGAGGTAGTACCATATCGTATTTAATTGATTATGTGAAGGATAAAGATATCAAGGTGGTATCTCCTTCTTCTAAGACGGTATTATTAGCTCAAAAGGCAGGTTTGACTGTATTGAATACGCAATATGTGGATCATGTTGATATTGCCTTTGATGGTTGTGATGAAGTGGATTCGCATTTAAATGCTTTAAAAAGTGGTGGTGGTATTCATACGCAAGAAAAAATCACTGCGTCTATGGCTGATGAATATATCGTATTGGTTGATGAAAGTAAATTTCATGAGACTTTGGCATTTAAAGTGCCCGTTGTTGTAGAAGTGTTGCCTAAAGCGTTTAGTATAGTGAAAAAGAAAATAGAAGAATTAAATGGGAATGTTGAGTTACGTACAGCTTCAAATAAAGATGGGTTTTTAATGAGTGATGAAGGAAATATCTTGTTGGATGTATATTTTGCAGATGTACAAGATATTGGTTTATTGAATCAAACATTATTGATGATGCCTGGTATTGTGGATACAAGTCTATTTGTCGATATACTTACAGGAATGATTCTAGTCAATGAGAATGGCGTATTTAAAAAGGAAAGAAATGGTGAATTCTATGCATTATAATTGGGGGATTGTTGGTTCTGGCTGGATTGCGCATGATATGGCAAACGCCTTGATTCAAGAAGGCGTTGGAATTTATGGAGTAGCTTCGGGGCATTATAGTTCAGCTAAAAAGTTTTCTGAAGAATTCTCGATTGAACATGTATATGAGAATTATCAAGCTATGTTTGAAGATGAAAATATAGATATTGTCTATATTGCGACACCGCATAATTCGCATTATGAAATTATGAAGGATGCTTTGCTTCATGATAAACATGTCTTTTGTGAGAAGGCAATTACTTTAAATTCTACAGAATTAGACGAGTGTGTGAAGATTGCCAAAGAAAGAAATTTAGTCATTAGTGATGGTGTTACCTTATTTCATATGCCTTTGTTTAAAGAATTGAAGAAAGTGATTTCATCCAATTCTTTAGGACCTGTTAAAATGATTCAAGTCAATTTTGGTAGCTTTAAAGAATATGATGTCAACAATCGTTTCTTTAATCCAAACTTAGCTGGTGGAGCCCTACTTGATATTGGTGTGTATGCCGTTAGTTTTGCGCGTTGGTTTATGGCAAGTAAACCTAATACAGTATTAACAACGATGACACCATTTGAAACGGGTGTGGATGAATCGAGTGGTATCTTGTTGAAAAATATAGAAAATGAAATTGCGACAATTTCTTTGACAATGCGTGCTAAGCAGCCAAAGCGTGGCTTAGTGGCTTGTGAAAATGGGTATATTGAAATATATAATTTTCCTAGAGCGGATAAGGCAAAAATCACATATACAAAGGATGGTCATACAGAGGAAATTGTATGTGGAGAAAGTAGATTGGCACTAAACTATGAGATTCGAGATATGGAAGAGTATGTTTCTAGTTTAAATGGTCAAGAAAATTTGAGCTATGTTTGTGATGTGATGGATGTATTGACAGAAGTTCAAAGATTGTGGGGTAAATATGAATAAAAAATATTTTTTCTTTGACATTGATGGAACACTTACAGATAAGTCGACTGGTAAAATTGTGCCAAGTGCACAAGTCGCATTAAATGAACTACAAAAGGCAGGGCACTTTGTGGCCATTGCGACAGGTCGTGCTCACTATAAAGCACGTAACTTTATGGAGAGTGTGGGTTTACATGATATGGTTTGTTGCGGTGGTGGCGGTTTAGTCATTCATGATGAATTGGTTCAAAATATTCCTTTGGATCTAGATAAATCAAAAGCCATTGCCAAAGAAGCTCTATCTTTAGGATATGGTGTTTTATTTGCGCTAGATGATTCAATTAAGGTATACACGCAAGATTATACATTTCAAAATCAAGTAGGTGATCGTAAGGAGCCTACGGAATATATTTATGATGAAAATTTAGATGTAGACAAATTGGATGTGATTTATAAAATGTATATTTCCATCCCAAAAGAGAAGGAATCCGAACTGACTTTAAAGGATACGGTAGGGAATATGCGTTTTGTACCAGATTATCTAATGTTTCAATATGATGCGAAACACCAAGGTATCTTGGATATGATGCAGCATATTGGTGGTGATTTAAAAGATGTAGTTGTCTTTGGGGATGACACTAATGATATGGTTATGTTTGATCCGCAATGGACAAGTGTAGCGATGGGAAATGCGTGTCAGGAATTAAAGGATATCGCAACATATGTCACAGATGCCAATGTGGATGATGGAATTTATAATATTTGTAAGAAAATGGGATGGATTTAGCGTCGAAAGACGCTTTTTTTGTGCAAAAAATTAAAATTTATTAGAAAAAGTGCATTTTTTTACGTATAAGAGTATGTAGGAAATGCCTACTAGAAATGAGGTGCTCATGAGGAGTGCAAATTTATTAAATGATTTCGCCTTTAAATATGTTTTTGGCGAAGATTGTAAAGAGGCAAATGATGCCTTAAAATCATTACTCTCGGTATTTTTAGAAAGGAAGGTGAATAGTGTTGTTGTAAAGAATTCAGAAATAGTAAAAGACTATAGTAAAATGAAAAGTCCACGTTTGGATCTATTAGTTGAATTTGATGATCGAACGATGGTGGATTTAGAGATGCAGTTAAGACAAACAAAAGATAA
>CAKRDD010000041.1 GCA_934309345.1 uncultured Mediterraneibacter sp.
CAAAATATAATGTAACAAAATTTGAAATTCATTATATTCTGTACTAATTTGCACTTCTTCATCTTTCTCCCCTCCTCCAGGCTACAGTTGCTTGCTTCCAGATTTTAATTTTACATTCATTAATTATCAATAACCTCCCCGCCATTTTTCACAATATTTTTCCAAACAGCTTCTGTATTACTTGTTCAAGTGCTCTACCACAAGAACTTTCCTAATATATAAAAAAAGCACTGCCAAACAGACAGTGCACATCATTTCATGCAACTAGCTGCCATTTTACAGGCCCTATAGCTTTGCGTCCCAGACTTTCATCTGGTTTGCCGATTTCATTTATTATAGCTTTTAAACTTATGCAAAAAACTGGTTTTATTATACTCTAATGCTCTACTGTACACAAGAAAAACATTACCGTTTTAACGTTTAAAAACAAAAAAGAACAGCCGATACATATACTCGAACTGTTCTCCTACTTCCGAAGTCCACGCAGCATTGACATCACTGTTTCCTGCTCATTTGTACTCAGATTGTTCCATATCCCTAGAACTTCTTTCTGTCAGATTCTCTGAATTACCTTCTAAAGTCATTTCCGCTTATATCGTTTTTATAATATCATAGGTTATTTCATTTGTCACATAAAACTTTGAAGCACATATCATTCCGAGAAATCCAAGCCCCATTGTCAATCCTACCGCACACCTGGAGGCATATGTTGATCCTGGAGTGCTGTCGAAATAGCGTTCTTTTGTATATGTTAGTATATAATGTACGGCATAATTTAAAGATTAAAAAAAGAAGAAACATCTTTACAAATATTATGTAAAAATGTTTCCTCTTTTTTAATAGGGTTATACGCTTTCTATTTGTTTTTTACGATTATTTTACGACAAATTCATGTAAAAACAGGGTGGTTTTGCATGAATTTGACAATAGTAATCATTCTTGATATTTACCAAAAAGCTTTATTTTACAGCATTTTCTTGGTATATTTTGTGACAGTTTGTTACAACTCTGCCGAGCAGTTATGGTATACGTCCTGAACATCATCATCTTCATCAAGAAGATCAAGTGTTTTCTGGATGTTTTTAATATCTTCTTCGTTTGTAAGATCAACATATGTCTGTGGAATCATTGTAACTTCAGCAGAAACCATAGGGATTCCGGCTTCTTCCATCTTCAGACGAACATCACTGAAGTCTTCCGGTGCTGTTAATACTTCGTAGCTGTCTTCTTCTTCGTTAAAGTCTTCAGCACCTGCATCAAGTACAGTCATCATAAGATCATCAGAGTCCATATCGCACTCTTCTTTATCAATAATGATCTGTCCTTTTTCATCGAACATGAAAGATACACATCCAGGTGTTCCTACGTTTCCGCTTCCCTTTGTAAATGCATTTCTTACATTGGAAGCTGTACGGTTCTTGTTATCTGTAAGAGTCTTAACGATGATAGCTGTTCCGTTCGGTCCGTATCCTTCATATGTAATACGCTCATAGTTATCAGCAGCTCCTTCTCCGGCAGCTTTTTTGATATTTCTCTCGATTGTATCATTCGGCATGTTGTTTGCTTTTGCTTTTGCAATAACATCACGAAGTCTGCTGTTGTTTGTCGGATCAGCACTTCCACCTTCCTTAACAGCAATTGCAAGTTCACGTCCGATCTTTGTAAAAATCTTTCCTTTCGCTGCATCATTCTTTTCTTTCTTATGCTTGATATTTGCAAATTTAGAATGTCCTGACATATTCTGATTCTCCTTTTCTATTGTATCAATGTATTTTATATAAATTCACTTGCATTTACAGATACACACTAAGTTCTGTAAAGCACTATCTTTATGATTTTACCACGCTTTTTTTGTTCTGTAAAGAATTTGGTTGGATTTATGTAGTAAGATCCAGACTGATTCTTATTGCTTGGTCAATTTTTTTCATTCGTTCCTGATCGATATGACAGACATATTCTCTCAGTCTTTTCTTGTCAATTGTACGGATCTGTTCCAGCAGAATGACTGAATTTTTCATAATATTATAATCATTTGTACAGATTTCAATATGTGTCGGCAATTTTGCCTTATTCATCTTCGACGTAATTGCGGCACAGATGATGGTTGGACTATGTCTGTTGCCTATGTTATTCTGTATTATAAGTACCGGCCGGATTCCACCTTGTTCGGAACCAACGACAGGACTAAGATCTGCGTAATAAATGTCGCCCCGCTTAATTATCAATTCATTCACACTCCGATATTCCAGTTACTTTTCGTATTTGTTCTCTGATTCTTCTCAGAACCTTTTGTTTTTTTCTAAGAACATACTAAAGTATCTCCGGTTTTATCGGATGTATGCATGTCAACCGGATTCTTTCAATTATTCCGGTTATTCGAAATAATCAATCTGTTTTACGATCGTACCGTTTTTATAATACTCTCTCGGAACACGCTTGCTCAGATCACAGACAAATTCATAATTGAATCTTCCACTCAGATCAGAAAGATCTTCTACACGGATAACGGCGTCCTTGTCTTTTCCGACCAGAGTAACCGGATCCATGAATTTTGCTTCTGGAATCTCTGTTACATCTACCATAAACTGATCCATGCAGACTCTTCCTACAATATCTGCACGTTTTCCATGGATAAGAACATAGCCTTTATTTGAAAGGGAACGCGGATATCCGTCACCGTATCCGACGGGAATCGTAGCGATCCGCATCTTCTTTGGCGCGACGAAAGTTCCACCGTAACTGATGGAAGTTCCTTTTTCCACATCCTTTACAAAGCTGATATGGCTGATTAATTCCAGTGCCGGTTTCAGGTCAACAGCATCTTTTTTCACTTCATCTGACGGATACATTCCATAAATAGAGATTCCGGCTCTGGCAAGATCATGCTTCATATCCGGAAAATCAATAATTCCGGCACTGTTATCACAATCATAATAGGAAATCTGAACGCCATTTGTTTCTAACTGTTCTTTCATCCAGAGGAATTTTTCATGTTGGGCAAATGTATAAGACTTGTCAAATTCATCTGCTTTTGCAAAGTGTGTGAACATTCCTTCCATTTTAATATTAGGAAGTTTGCTGATTCTGGAAATTGTCTCAACACTCTCTTTGCTTACTTTGAATCCAATTCGTCCCATTCCTGTATCAATTTTTATGTGAAGAAATGCGGTCTTTCCTGACCTTACGGCAGCCTCAGCCATTCCCTTGGCCATCTCTTCTGTATAAACTGCTGCACGGATTTCTTTTTCAACCATTTCTTCATACTCATCAGGAAAAACACAGCCAAGAATCAAGATTGGTTTCTTGATTCCATGTGCTCTTAAAGTTCTTGCTTCTCCCATGCATGCTACAGCGTAACCCCAGATATAAGGCGTTTCCTCAAACATTTCCGCAAGAGGAACTGCTCCGTGTCCGTATGCATCGGTCTTGATAACAGCTATTAAACGTCCCTCCTGACCAATGCGATTTTTCATCTGTTCCATATTATATGCAATTGCGTCCAGATTGATCCGGGCACATACTCTGTTATACTGTTTCATAATTTATCTGCACTCCTTTGCATTCTTCATTGCATCGGCCATACCCTGAATCAGGTCTCTGGCTAATACGCTGTAACTTCCTTTGCTCTTTTTCGCTTCATCTCCACCACAGGCATGTAGGAAAACTCCCACAGTAGTGGCTTCGAATGGTGCCATATGCTGTGCAAGAAGTCCTGCAATCGTTCCGGCGAGAACGTCTCCGGAACCACCTTTTGCCATAGAGTTATTACCAGCGAGATTTACAAATCTCTGCCGATTTGTCTGTGCGACAACAGTACGACTGTCTTTTAACACACAGATTATGGATGATTTTGTATCCGGTCCGGATTGTTTTATGATCTGATCAAGTGCCTGGAAGCGATCTTCCATGATCATATCAATACTCCATCCGGTCAGCCTTGACATTTCTTTCATATGTGGAGTTAAAATCACAGGTGCACAACATTGATTTAATAACTCTATATTCCTGCTCAGTAAATTAAGTCCATCGGCATCTATGACACATGGACAGGATACATTTTTCAATACATTTTTCAATATCTTTTCGGAAATCTGTCCCATTCCAAGTCCACAGCCAATACAAACCACATCAGCCCAGTCAAGAAGATGAGACAGTTGACTGTCATCATAAGAATTATAGCAGGATATGATTGCCTCCGGAAGAAGTTCCTGCAGTGCCAGACGGTTTTCACTTGCTGTATAAATCTGTACTAGACCGGCACCAACTGTATAGGCAGCACAGGCAGAAAGAAATGCAGCACCAGCCATCCCGGGACTTCCGGTGATCATAAGAACTTTTCCATAACTTCCCTTGTGCGAATTCATCATTCTCGAAGGAAGAAGTTTTCCAAGATCATTTTTGTCAAAGGTATAACAAACATCCAGGCGATTCGAAAAATATTTCGGATCAATTCCAATCGCAACCGGAATACTCTCTCCTGCATACGACTTGCCAGGGAAAAGCTCACAGCCTAATTTTACACATGCCATACATATTGTAAGGTCGGCTCGAAATGCTGTCCCAAGAATCTTTCCTGTTGCAGCACAGATCCCGGATGGAATATCAACAGCAACTTTTTCTGCATCCTGAAGATTCATCCAGTCGATCACATCTTTATAATGTCCTGTGATTTCACGGCAGAGTCCAACACCAAATACAGCATCAATTATTACAGTATATTCTTCATCCGGGAATTCTGTGAATACAGAAATCCCCATATTTTCTACAATCTGTTTCTGACATCGACATTCTTCACTTAAAGAAGCTTCTTTCCCTGCAAATAGTACATCTGCATGCTTTCCCTGTTCGGTTAAGAGCCTTGCTACTGCAAATCCGTCTCCACCATTGTTGCCGCTTCCACAAACAATCAGACTTTTTTCTGTGGAAATATTTTTCTTATGCATTGTCTCGACAATCTGAAGTGCTGCACGTTCCATAAGTACAAGGGATGGAATCCCAATTTCATGAATTGTGTGTGCATCAGCCTCACTCATCTGCTTCCCATTTGGAAGATATCTCATGCTTATCGCCTGACCTTTCTATCATTATTAATTCCTTTTAACATGAACAGATGCTGCGAAACCTCCTTTTGTCAGTTGGTCCCACAGCATCCTTGCAGCTTTGCTAGATTCTATTCTTTATCCTGCTGACAAAGGTTGTAAGATAACTTCATCAGTGTGTCAGATAAATGTACGTTCTCAACGACCACATCCTTTGGAAGGGAAAGGTCTGTATGTGCAAAATTCCAGATTCCCTTCACACCGTTATCTACCAGAATATCAGCCACTTCAATTGCTTTTGATTTTGGAAGTGTCAGTGCAGCAATTTCAATGTCATTATTCTTAAGAAAATCTTCCAGTTCATCAACCATACGTACAGGAATCCCCCTGATCGTTACGCCTTCCAGTCGAGGATTCACATCGAAAAGACTTTTCAGAATAAATCCGCTTCTTTCGAAGGAAGCATAGTTTGCCAGTGCCTGTCCTAAATTACCGGCACCAATGATAATAAAATTATGACATCTATCCAATCCTAAGATCTTTCCAATCTCTGTATAAAGATATTTCACATTGTATCCGTACCCCTGCTGGCCGAATCCACCGAAATTATTCAGATCCTGACGTATCTGTGAAGCCGTTACATGCATCTTCTTACTCAGGTCACTGGATGAAATTCTCTCTACGCCAGCCTCCAGCAGATCTCCCAGATATCTGTAGTACCTCGGAAGTCTGGAAATGACTGCGCGTGATATCTTTCTCTGTTCCAATTTTTAGCCCTCCACTCTTAAACTACCCTTTATTATATAAAAGAGTTAAAGTTCTGTCAAACTTTTGTTTTGCAAAAACCTTTAAAATCCATATATTTTCCTTGTATTTTCGACATTTTTCTATATAATCCCATTTTTGACAGTTGGAAAGATAAAAAATGGCTACAACCCCAGTAAACATGGGATCTGTAGCCGTTTTTCTT
>CAKRDD010000042.1 GCA_934309345.1 uncultured Mediterraneibacter sp.
TGCAGTGATAAAGGGATTCAGCTTATTGTGGCTGATCGGTTTTATCCATCATCAAAGCTTTGCAGCTGTTGTGGAAACATCAAAAAAGATCTGAAGTTATCTGACAGAGTTTATAGATGTGAGTGTGGAAATATGATTGACAGAGATTTCCAGGCATCTATAAATCTCAAGGCTTATGGAGAACAATTTGCAAGCTAACACTGAAACGTTAATGCAAATATGTACGGATACGTTAGTCCGGAATTTACGCCTATGGAGAGTACAAGAACTTGTGAGTAGATAGATATTTATATCATCAAAAGCATACTCGTTGAAGTAGGAATGAAACATAGAAGTTTATAACTTTTTATAAGTTTTCAGTAACGGTAGGCTTAATGATAGCAATAATTGATTATGATGCCGGAAACATCCGCAGTGTTGAGAAAGCATTGCTTGCACTTGGACAGGATGTTACAGTTACAGCAGATAGAGATGAGATCCTTCATGCAGATAAAGTGATTCTTCCGGGGGTCGGTGCATTTGGAGACGCCATGGAGAAATTGAAACAGTCAGGACTTGATGAAGTGATCCGCGAGGTTACAGAAAAGGGAACACCATTCCTTGGAATCTGTCTTGGACTTCAGCTTTTGTTTGAGCGCAGTGATGAAGCTCCGGGCGTAGAAGGACTTGGAATTCTGAAGGGTGAGATCTTAAGGATACCTGATAAAGAAGGATATAAGATTCCTCATATGGGATGGAATTCCCTTCACTTAGAGAACGATGGAAGACTTTTCAATGGAATCGATGAGAATTCATATGTATATTTTGTACATTCTTATTATCTGAAAGCAGAAGAGGAACAGATTGTCAAGGCATCAACAGAGTATACAACACATATACATGCATCTGTCGAGAAGGAAAATATTTTCGCATGCCAGTTCCATCCGGAGAAGAGCAGTGATGTAGGGCTGAAGATTCTGAAAAACTTTGTAGAGCTGTAGGAGGTAGTGCGGAATGTTTACAAAAAGAATTATCCCATGTCTGGATGTGAATGCCGGACGTGTTGTAAAAGGTGTGAATTTTGTTGATCTTCAGGATGCCGGAGACCCGGTGGAGATTGCAAAGGCATATGATAAAGCAGGAGCGGATGAACTTGTATTTCTGGATATTACAGCCTCTTCTGATGATAGAGGAACAGTTGTTGATATGGTACGCAAGGTTGCAGAATGTGTGTTTATTCCGTTTACTGTCGGCGGAGGAATCCGGACAGTGGATGATTTCCGTGCGCTGTTAAGAGAAGGTGCGGATAAGATCTCAATTAATTCTTCTGCAATCAACAGACCGGAGCTGATCCGTGAAGCGGCGGAGAAGTTTGGAAGCCAGTGTGTAGTAGTGGCGATTGATGCAAAGAAAAGAGCAGACGGAACAGGATGGAATATCTATAAGAACGGTGGACGTCTGGATGTCGGTATCGATGCGGTTGAGTGGGCGAAGAAAGTAGAGTCCCTTGGCGCAGGTGAGATTCTTCTGACAAGTATGGACGGTGACGGAACGAAGGCCGGATATGATCTGGAACTGACACGTGCGATTGCTGACAGTGTATCGATTCCTGTAATCGCGTCCGGTGGAGCCGGAACGTTGGAACATTTTAAAGAGGCACTGACAGACGGTGGTGCAGATGCGGCACTGGCAGCATCTTTGTTCCATTATAAGGAATTGGAAATTAAAGAAGTAAAAGAGTATTTAAGAAATGAAGGAATTTCTGTCAGATTGTAGAGAATGGTTGAAGCAGAAAGAAGAGGGGAACAAAAAATGAGTGGTTTGAACGGAGACTGGTATGAGGCATTGAAAGGAGAGTTTTCTAAACCTTATTATAGGAAATTATTTAAGACGGTAAACGAAGAATACAGGACAAAACTGATCTTTCCACCGGCACAGGATATTTTCAATGCATTTCATCTGACTCCGCTGAAGGATGTGAAGGTTGTGATCCTTGGACAGGATCCTTATCATAATAACGGTCAGGCACATGGATTAAGCTTTTCTGTGCAGAAAGGTGTAGATATCCCGCCGTCACTTGTGAACATTTATAAAGAACTGCATGATGATCTTGGATGTACGATTCCAAATCATGGATGCCTGACAAAATGGGCTGAGCAGGGAGTACTGATGTTGAACACCGTGCTGACCGTGCGTGCGCATCAGGCGAACTCTCACAGAGGAATCGGTTGGGAAGAATTTACAGATGCAGCGATTCTGGCGCTGAATAGCCAGGACAGACCGATTGTCTTTATTCTGTGGGGAGCACCTGCACAGAGGAAGAAGAGAATGCTTACGAATCCAAAGCATCTTATCCTGGAAGCACCGCATCCAAGCCCGCTGGCTGCTTATCGGGGGTTCTTTGGAAGCAAGCCATTCAGTCAGACCAACGCATTTCTGGAGAAGAATGGAATCGAGCCGATTGACTGGCAGATTGAGTAAACTTTGGGAATGATGCTTGACAGAAGTGAAAAAGTGACTTACAATATGCTTAACAAGACAACTGAGTTGATGGCTCTATCCCATCTGCTTCAGTAGCAAAGTATTAAAAAATAGACGTCTGCTGGCCAAAGCAAGGACGTCTATTTTTTATGTGTATAATTCAAAATTAAAACAATCAAACTGGCTGTCGTCAGAATAACTATCAATTCTTCGTATGTACTCATAATGACCACCCCTTCCACAAGACTAGAAGCAGGTGAGAACGCCCTCTCAGTTGCCTGGTTAAACATAATGAAAGTGTATTTATATTAACACATAAAGAAAAAATGTCTATATTTATATTGACAAAACTAAAAACCTAGTGTACTATCTAACTATAGCACTGATGCAGTAAAAACAAAAAGATAAATGGAGGAATCACATGGAATATAATTCAGGAAGTCCGATCTATCTTCAGGTGATCAACGAGCTTAAGAAAAAGATGGTAAAGGGCGAGTTGAAACCGGGGGAGAAGATGCCGTCAAACAGGGAACTTGCAGTTTTATATAAAGTGAATCAGAACACTGCGGCGAGAATCTACCGGGAGATGGAGATGGCAGGTTATTGTTACACGAAGCGTGGAATCGGTACATTTGTGTCGGAGGAGGAGCATATGTTTGATGATGTAAAGAAAGAGATGGCGGAAGAGTTGTTGAAGAATTTTGTACATGAGATGCATGATCTTGGATTTCAGAAAGGTGAGATCATCGAACAGATCGCCGATTATGAGGAGGAGCAGAAATGATGTTAGAGTACAGAAATATCACGAAGAAATTCGGGAATAAAGAAGCAGTTAAAGAGCTTACATTGAATTTGAAGAAGGGGACGATTTACGGTCTTCTTGGTGAAAATGGAAGTGGTAAGACAACTCTGATGAAGATGGCAGCAGGACTGACAAAGCCGACAGAAGGAGAAATCTTATTTGAGGGACATCCGCTCAGTTATTATGATAAAGCTTCTATTGCATATATGTCTACGGAACCATTTTTCTATAGTTATATGAAAGTAAAAGACGTGGAAGAATATTATGCCGATTTCTTTGAGGATTTTGACAGAGAGCAGTTCAGAAAAACGATTGAACGTCTGGGGCTGAACAGTGAGATGAAAGCATCTGCAATGTCAAGTGGAATGAATGCCAAGCTGAAAGCGGCAGCGACATTGGCGAGAAAAGCAGAGCTGATCCTGTTAGATGAGCCTTTGAATGGAGTGGATTATAAGGCAAGAGAAGAGATCATTGCCCTGATTCTGGAAGAGGCGGACGAGAACCGTACAATGGTGATTTCTACCCATCTGATTGAAGAAGTAGAAAGCTTTATTGAGGATGCGATTTTTATAAAAGATGGACAGCTTGTGGATGTCGTGAACGTTGAGACGGAGAGAATGACAACCGGAAATTCACTCGCAGAGCTTTATCTGCAGAAGATGTAAGGAGGCAGTATCAATGGGAAAATTAATGAAATATGAATGGAAGAAACAGAAGACCTCGAGAATGATTGTTATGGTTGCTTTAGCTGCCTGTGTGCTTGCATTTCTTGGAGGTATGCTGGTTGAAAAAGATGCATTGATGGGAGTCAGTGTGACGCTTTTGTTTGTCGGAGCGTTCTTTGTAGTGTTCTATATGGGAATTGAGAGTATTCTGATTCTGAACAGAGATTTGAAAACAAAGCAAAGCTATATGATCTGGATGACTCCGAAATCTGTATGGGAAATTCTTGGAGCAAAATTTGTTGTAGCAATCGCACAGATGTTTTTTGTGTTTGCACTTTATGCGATTGCAGGACTGCTTTGTTTTGTAGGGATGATCCAGTATGTCGGAGAACTTGGAAATGTATTTGCGATTATAAGAGAAAGTTTTATACGATTGTCAGGCGAAGGACAGCTGATTGCACAGATTATCTGGAATCTTTTCTGCATCTTTGTCGGATGGACAGAAGTTGTGATGGTTGGGTATCTTGCGGTAATCAGTTCCAGAACAATTTTAAGAGATTCCAAGTATGCCGGAGGAATCTCAATCGTAGCTTTCTTTGTGATTACATTTATAATAGAAAAGATTTATAATCTGATCAGCAATGTACTTCCGAATGTAGAAGTTGCAGGAAATTCGTTCTTTGGCGTTGGATATCTTGTATACTACATTATAATCTGTGTAGCGGTATTTTTACTTAGCGGTTGGATGGCAGATAAAAAACTCAGTGTATAAGAATGTATAAAAATACTCCTCGATTTGTGTCGGGGAGTGTTTGTGCCTTATAGCGTATTCTAAATTAAAATATTTTTCATATCTTCCGGTAATTCCGCAGTGAATTCCATCGGCTCCTTTGTGATTGGATGGATGAAAGAGAGCTTCCAGGAATGTAATGCCTGTCGGTGGATGTATTCCATATCCGGATTGTAAAGATAATCACCGACAAGCGGAAAACCTAAATACTGCATATGGACACGGATCTGATGGGTGCGGCCGGTCTCTAAGATAAGAGAGACGAGGCTGTGCCCGTTTTTTTCTTCTACAACTTTATAATGTGTGATGGCCCGTTCCCCATGTTCGAAGTCTACTTTTCGCTCGATCATGGAACTGCCGGTGCGGGCAAGTGGTGCATTAATCGTGCCGGACGGAGGTGTTACACTGCCGCGGACGATCGCGAGATATTCACGCTTGATTTCATGACGAGCCCCCATGGAAGAGAGGATGCTGGAACTGATCAGATGTTTGGCAATAACGGTCAGTCCGGAAGTATCCCGGTCAAGACGGTTTGTGCAGCGGAAGATAAAGGGCTTTCCCTGCTGCGTGTAGTACCACATCAATCCATTTGCCAGAGAGTTTTCATAATTGTTCAGTGATGGATGGATCGGCATTCCGGCAGGTTTGTTGACGACAAGGATATCATCGTCTTCATATATAATATGAAGAGGAAGCTCAACCGGAGGGATATTTGGGGAGCTTTCTATTTCCTGAATATGTACCGTGAGGGTGTCCCCGGCGGCAAGTGGTGAGCGCATATACTCCCAGACTCCGTTTTTTAAAATGCTTTCCGGCATCTTTTTTAACTGGGTGATGTTCTGGTAGGAGTAGCCCTGGTGGCGCAGGAATTGTTCAATGCGCAGGCCATCAGCCTCTTCTGTTATCTGATAATTGATCGTGCGATCCATTTTAGTCCTATCCTGTTGTGTCTGAAAGCATAAAAGCAGACACATCCTTTCTTCGAATCCTATTTATTATAAGTAAGTTTTACCTTCGTTTTTCCGATTTGATTCTTTGTGAACTCTTGTATCATACACAAAATCTTCAAAAATTACAATAATCTTGAAATAGTGTTATGTTTCTTGAAATTTTATTATATCTTATTTTGGAACTTTTTCTTATAATAACATCATCAAGAAAAACAAAGACAAGTAATCATAAAA
>CAKRDD010000043.1 GCA_934309345.1 uncultured Mediterraneibacter sp.
TACAGTCAGGTAACGCTGGAAAAAACTAATTCCTGAATTTGATTCTTTTTTCATGATATCTGCTCTCCTTAAATTATTTACAACAATCCCCGTCACCGCATCCAAGGCAAGTAAGGGATTCTATAAAGTGTTTGTAATTCATCAATGTCTCACAATTCAAAGAATAGTGATGCCATTTTCCTTCCTTACGATCATTCACAAGGCCGCATCCTACCAGTATCTTCATATGATGGGATAAAGTTGGCTGGGTAATTTCAAATCTTTCCAAAAGTTTACACCCGCACTTTTCTCCATCCGACAGCATCTGTACAATTTCCAGCCGGTTCGCATCGCCCAAAGCCTTGCATATCAAAGCCACATCCATTGCATTCATATTGACACCTCACATTGATCATTGTCTATGTTCAATATAATATATACATAGATATTTGTCAATGTATGTATTTTAAAAAAGAGAATCAAGTTTTTGATTCTCTTCATACATTCATTATAGCTTTTATCATCCATTTTATTTGCCCCAAACAGCCGCTGCATTCGACCTTACAAGCAGTTCTTCCACAGGCAGACCAATCGGACAAATATCATGACAAGATAACGACTTCCCGCATCCCTCAAAATATTTCTTCTTATATTCAGCAGAAATCTCATTCAAATGAGTGCTTTCCTGTTCTTCATTCAGAATCCGAAATGCGTTGACTGCAGCAACAGCGCCTGCGAAAGTCCCATTTGCAGAGAAGTTAGGACACACTTCAAGGCAGCAGCCACACATCAGACAGCGTGCCGACTGGTATCTCGGTTCATGTGTCCACGGATTCATATAAGCTTCACTTTCAAGCCAAAGGTTCAGTTTTTTCAAATTTTCAAACAGAATTGACCGGTCAACGATCAAATCTCTTACAAGCGGAAATTTGCTTAAAGGTTCCAAGGTGATTGTAGAACCTTTTAACGTATGTAGAAATGTAGAGCATGCCAGCCTCGGACGTTCGTTAATCAGCATGGCGCAAGCCCCACATTTTCGCACCATACAGCTACATTCCCAGCTGATGGGAGTAACTATATTCCCTGAATTATCTTTCAAAGGGGTTCTACTGTTCAATTCCTTTAGAACATTGGCAACAGAGCTGTTTTTGCTTCCGTCAAACTCAAATTCCTGCCAATAACTGTCTGATTTCTGACTCTCCTGCCGCCTGATTCTTATTTTATATACCAAGTGAATCACCGCCTTTCTGGAACAGGTACAAAGGAAATCTGTATCTGCTTTCCATCAAATCTGGCTACCGTTGTTTTAAGGTAATCATCGTCATTGCTCTTCGGATAATCCTCCCGCCAGTGTGCACCACGGCTTTCTTTTCTTGCAAGAGCACTCTTTAGAACTGCCATGCCAAGCAATGGAAGATTTCCTGTCAGCGCTTGTACCGTTTGAATCCCATTTAACAACGTATTCTCATTTCTGACAACGCCCATAGTCTCCTGCATCACTTTGTTTAATTGCTTTATTTCTGAAATTTGAGACGCTGGTGGAAAATCTATCTGTGTCGCACAAGATAGATCTACTACATCTGCCTGTTCGCATGCTGATTTTGCCGCAACACGTCCTCCGTATAACGCTCCTAACAGAGAATTTCCACCAAGACGGTTGGCACCATGATATTGGGCACAGCATTCTCCGGCAGCGTAAAGATTCTGAATCGGCGTTCTGTGCTGCTCATCCACCAGAATGCCTCCCATAAAATAGTGAATTCCCGGTAAAACAGACACCGGTTCCTTTCGTATATCTTTATGCAGATAGGTCATACAATCGTCTGCCAGACCAGATAGCTTATTTGAAATAATCTCCTCCGATATTTCCGTCATGTCAAGAAATACCTCTGATTCATGGCTGACCTTCCATATCTCTCTGGCGGTAATATCTCGTGGCATCAGATTTCCAAGCTCCGGGTATTTTTCCTCCATGAAATACCATTGTTTTCCATCTTTCATGGCAAACAACCTGCCACCTTCCCCTCTGGCCGCCTCGCTGATGAGCATGCGTTTTCCACCACATTTCACAGTTGTCGGATGGTACTGGATCATCTCGCCATTTGCCAGAGGAACACCAAGCCGGAACAATTCTGCGGTGACTTCTCCTGTATTGCTCAGCGAACCCGTTGTATTTCCAAACAATCCGTGCATACCACCGGTGGCAACAATAACCGCATCCCCCGGTAATTCCACAGTCTCCTGACTGTATTCATCCCTGATTACGCAGCCACAACAAATATTGCCACACAGACGAAGTGTTAGGAAAGAATGATGGCTGAACCGTTCTACCATACCAGATGCTTCTTTCCTGCGAACAGCGTCTATCATAGCTGTCATGATCTGCTTCCCGGTATCGCTCTGTGCAAAAGCAGTCCGTTTCTTTTTCTGCCCGCCAAAATTCCGCAGATCCACATCATCATAGCCACTCATGTTAAATTTAACTCCAAGTTTTAGCAGCCAGTGCACCAGCTCCGGTGCTGCCTGTGTCATTCCCCAAACTGCATTTGGATCTGCCAGACCACATGCTGCCTTTATTGTATCTGTAAAATGTTCTTCGGGACTGTCGTTTTCATCTTTTGTATTCAAAGCTGCGTTGATACCGCCCTCCGCCATAACAGACTGTGCCCGCTCTGACGGAAGGGAGGAAACCAGTTTTACATTGCATCCATTTTCCGCTGCCTGCAAAGCCGCTGAAAGTCCTGCCAGTCCAGCACCTATAATAATAATTGTCTTACTCATAGATATTGCCACCCAATATAATATAAAATAACCGCTCCCGCTATAAAAAGAAGAAGCACCGAAAGGATCAAATAAATATCGCTCCTTCGTTCTTTATAACTAATGATTCCCAGTGATACGAGCAATGGGCGTATATTGATAAAAATATGAACAAAGATTGCCGCTACGAACAAAAGCTGAGTTACCATCTTTACCGTTGTAAAAGGGAACAAAATATATGTCCCATTCTGCACCTTTCCAAACAAGCCAATATGGAATAACAGCAGAATCAGTATTGCCATCCCACTGGCTCGTCTCGCCCAAAATATGGCGTTCTGTTTCAGATACATTTTTCCTGATTGCTTCGCTGTCTGTAAACTCTGAACTGTCAGGATGACACCAATCACCGTATGCACAACAAGAATACCAACACCAATCCATGCAAGAAGTTTCCCTGCACTACTTCCAACTCCGTTCAGCATAAAGCTGCCCATGATTCCATGAATCATAAAAATGAGAAGCATTAAAACAGACAAAATCGTATTCCATTTTCTCATAAATTCCCGCTCACCTCATTTCTTCGCTGTCCATGATCATATAGTCCATCTGTGTTAGCGTTGTAACGTCAATAAAATCATCCGATGCCAGGAATACATCATACTTTCCACTTACCACTCTTGATAGCATCATTGTGTTACTGTACTCTTTCAGATCTACGGAAAAACCGGCCTGTTTCAACCTGTCACAGAGTTTCTTAGCATAACTGACAAGCGGATAATCCGTCTCAGATACATATAACCGAAAACTAATGTCCGTTTTCATGAGATCTGTTTCATTTGTTTCCGAATCGTCCAGTGCCAATTCTTTTAATTTATTCCGGGTGTTCTCGTTGTCGAGACCATCTGACATCATATTAATACCGAGAACATAAGAGCCTTCCAACTGTGCGGAGGCTTGAGCCGCCTTTTTTGACTTCGGTGTTGCTCCTGTGACTGCATCAATCATAGAAGGCGGTGAATGTAAAATGACACCAAAACCTACAAGAAAAACAATCGTAACAACTAACAGAATCAGTTTTCGTTTCACATTTCCACCTCATTTCCTATTTTTTCAAAATTCTCATTGCGTTCAAAACAGCAATTATGGTAACGCCTACATCACCAAATACAGCTTCCCACATTCCCGCAATACCAAGAGCGCCAAGAATCAGGAACACACTCTTAATCCCAAGAGCAATCACTATATTCTGCATGACAATCTGTTTTGTCGCTTTTGCTACTTCAATCGCGTCCACCAGCTTAGACGGTTCATCTGTCATCAGAACTACATCTGCTGCTTCAATGGCCGCATCCGAACCAAGCCCACCCATTGCAATACCAACATCTGCACGGGCAAGGACAGGAGCGTCATTGATACCATCACCAACAAAAGCCAATTTGCTTCCCGGTCTCTTTTTACTATCTAAAAGCTCAACCTTTTCCACTTTTTGGTCAGGAAGCAGCTGTGCATAATATTTATCCAACTGCAATTCTTCTGCAACAGACTTCCCAATTTTTTCATCATCACCGGTAAGCATGACTGTTTTTTCCACGCCGATATGTTTCAGGTCAGAAATTGCTTTTTTACTGTCCGGCTTCACTTCATCTGTTATCAAAATACATCCTGCATATTGACCATCTACAGCCAAATAAACTTTTGTACCTGCTTTTTCACAGGTTGTGTACTCTATACATTCTGTATCCATAAGTTTCGTATTGCCAGCAAAAACTTTCTTTTCCCCTGCCATTACACTGATTCCATATCCTGAAATTTCCTTATAATCAGAAATCACTGACTGATCAATTTCTTTTCCATAAGCAGC
Organism: uncultured Mediterraneibacter sp.; assembly: GCA_934309345.1. Taxonomy (GTDB): domain Bacteria; phylum Bacillota; class Clostridia; order Lachnospirales; family Lachnospiraceae; genus Mediterraneibacter. Next base: position 4,601 of record CAKRDD010000043.1, read on the forward strand.
AAGAATGGATTTTGCAATAGGATGGTTAGAAAAGCTCTCTGCCTGGGCCGCATACTCCAGAACCTGTTCTTTTGAAAATCCATTTGCAGGCAAAATATCCGTCACATTGAAAACACCTTTTGTAAGTGTTCCGGTTTTATCGAACACAATAACGCTGACATTATTAAG
>CAKRDD010000044.1 GCA_934309345.1 uncultured Mediterraneibacter sp.
TATGCGGGTGTAGTTCAATGGTAGAACACCAGCCTTCCAAGCTGGATACGTGGGTTCGATTCCCATCACCCGCTTTCCTGAAACGATTTGTTTTGGGTGTGGTTAGAGATATGAGTCTGTAGCTCAGCTGGATAGAGCAACGGCCTTCTAAGCCGTAGGTCGAGGGTTCGAATCCCCCCAGGCTCGTTTTATGGTGGGTATGGTGCAGTTGGTTAGCGCGCCAGATTGTGGTTCTGGATATCGCCGGTTCGAGTCCGGCTATCCACCTTTTTCTTTAAATATTCCAACTGGCCGTGCAGTGTCAGATATGAAGTCTTCGATGGGCTATCGCCAAGCGGTAAGGCACAGGACTTTGACTCCTGCATTCGCTGGTTCGAATCCAGCTAGCCCAGTTATCCTGCTGGCAGGAAAGAAATAAAAAATAATAAGGGCGTGTAGCTCAGGTGGTAGAGCACTTGACTTTTAATCAAGTTGTCCGGGGTTCGAATCCCCGCACGCTCACTGGAACAAGCGAATCGCTTGTTCTATTTTTTTCTTAATCAATAATTGAATAAGAAGTATGCGGATGTGGCGGAATTGGCAGACGCGCCAGATTTAGGTTCTGGTGTTTACGACGTGCAGGTTCAAGTCCTGTCATCCGCATTAAACCTTTTCCTCGGAAGCCCTAAAACACTGGGTTTCCGAGGATTTTTTCTATCTGAAAACCGGTATGAAAAAAGAAGCCGCACATTAATGTGCAAGCTCCTTTTCTTTCTTTTCCCAATCAATAAACATCATAAAGAATGAAATTAATAACAAGAAGGAACAGCCAAGAATTGCTTTCGTCTGGAACAGCTGGACTGCTGCATTACCGATCACTGCACCGACAATAAAGCAGGCGATGATTCCGTAATACAGAAGACTTGTATCCAGAAAATGTCGTTCTTTTGTATGGAAATAGTGGTGCAGGTTCTCTGTTCCGCTGCGCAGATTACCGATACACATTGTAGTAGCAATTCCCTTGCCGTGAATCTTACGAAAACTTTCGACCTGGATTCCACAGGCGAAAGAAGTCAGTGCATTGGCCGGAAGATTCAATGCTGTTGGGAAGAAACTGACTGCGATCAGAATCAGTGCTTCTGCAAGAACAGAAATCTGTCGCCAGTGAAGCAGATTTCCTGCCTGGGCCCGGACAACTTCAGCAAGAGCGATTCCAAGTGCAAAGGCGAGTACAGGGAAAAGATATTTCAGTGTGTTCTGGAAGTCTCCCTGGGAGAGATGTACCCCGAAGAGAAGCATGTTTCCAGTCTGTGCATTGGCAAATACTTCTCCACGCTCCATATAAGAGTAAGCATCCATGAATCCACCGGAAAGTGCAAGGATTGCTCCAAGCCGGATGGACTCAGAAATTTGAAATTTGTGTTTCATAGATATCACCTCATTTTCGTGTGTAGTACCTACTGCCATGATTGAATTACTGCTGTCTGCCGAAAAGCAGTAATATTAAGCCATCAATTATTATAGAAGTGACAGTAGTGGCTGTCAAGATTCTCCGGGTGAGAACTTTACATCAAAAAAGGTAGACAATATGTCGAAAAAAATCAAAAATTCACTTGCACCTCCGGAATAAGTGGTATATACTGGTCAAGTATGTTTGAAATAACAGCAATCTGCATTCAGGCATTGTGCAGATTTCTGTGTAGGCTTTTATTATTACTTGTATTCGATAGACAGATGGAGGTAAAAAACATGGTAGAAAAGAAAGTGAAGTTTATGTCAGCAGGACAGATCATGACATTTTGCAACACTTGTCAGAAATTAAAATCAGACGTTGATGTAACTGATATGGCAAACAGAAATTATATCATCGACGGTAAATCCCTTATGGGTTTGATGTCTATTAAGCTTGGCCTGCCAATGCGTGTGGTTGTGAATGGACAGGACGAAGAAGAGGCAAATGAATGCTTCTCTAACTACGAGTTTGAATAATCAGGCCTGAAAGAATTGACGAAAACAAAATATGGCATATTAAAAGAAGAGACGGTCAGTCTGTAAATGAAGTTTTGATACACATTTATAGATTGACCGTTTTGTTGTTCACAATATTGACAAAACTATTTGGTATATTAAAAGGTAATTAAATGTAGAAGTGATATGGTACACCCAAATATAAGTTAGGAGAAAAGAAGATGGAAAGAGCAAAAATATTAGTTGTGGATGACGAGAGCAGAATGAGAAAACTTGTGAAGGATTTCCTTACAAGAGAAGGGTATACAGTATTAGAAGCAGGGGATGGAATGGAAGCAATGGATCTTTTCTACGAAGATAAAGACATTGCCCTGATTATTTTAGATGTAATGATGCCGAAGATGGATGGCTGGCAGGTATGTCGTGAGGTTCGGGAGACTTCTAAAGTGCCGATCATTATGCTGACAGCGCGTTCTGAGGAGAGAGATGAGCTGCAGGGATTTGAACTTGGTGTGGATGAATACATCTCCAAGCCATTCAGTCCGAAGATTCTTGTGGCAAGAGTGAATGCAATCCTTCGCAGAACTTTTGGAGCAGTCGGCAATGATTCTCTGGAGGCAGGTGGTATTACCATTGACAAGTCAGCACATATCGTGAAGATTGACGGAACACCGGTCGAACTTAGTTATAAAGAATTCGAATTGTTGACCTATTTTATAGAAAATCAGGGAATTGCGCTTTCCAGAGAGAAAATATTGAATAATGTATGGAATTATGATTATTTTGGTGATGCAAGAACAATCGATACGCATGTGAAGAAACTGAGAAGTAAATTAGGAGATAAGGGCGAATATATCAAGACAATCTGGGGTATGGGATATAAGTTTGAAGTTCAGAGCGCGGAGAAATAAATCAGATGAAGAAAGCAAAAAGAGAACTGAAATATACGTTGAGCGGACAGATGACAGCTGTTTTTGTCGGTCTTCTGGTGTTTGTTCTGATGTTAGTTTTCATTGTTAATACGGGGTTCCTTGGACGATATTATATGTCTCATAAGCAGAAAGATCTGATCGAGATGTATGAGGAAATGAGTGAAGCAGTGAACAATGGAAATCTTGGAAATGAGACTGTGCAGAAGAAACTTGTGGCAGAACTTGAAAAAACGAATATTGATGTCTGTGCGATGGATATTTCTGATGATGGAAAAGTTATATTTACAAATGTAAAGGAAGAAGGCTTCCTGTACAAACAGATGCTCCGTATTTTCTTTCTGAAAGATGATGATCAGGAAAAGATTCTCAAGCATTCGGACGATTATGTGGTTCGTAAGATCCAGGATCCACAGAGTGGTACAGACTATCTGGAGATGTGGGGATATTTAAGTGATAACGTATTTGTTACGATGCGAAGCCCACTGGACAGTATCCGGGAAAGTGCGAATCTTGCCAATCAGTTCCTGATCTATCTTGGAATTTTCGGAATGTTTTTTGGAGGAATCCTTGTATGGATTTTTTCACGAAGGATTACAAAACCAGTGTTGGAACTGGCAAGGCTTTCCGAAGATATGGCGAATCTGAATTTTGATGCGAAGTATACGAGCGGAGGAAAGAATGAGATTGGTGTTCTTGGAGAGAACTTCAATAAAATGTCAGATCAGCTGGAAAAGACGATATCTGAATTAAAGACCGCGAATAATCAGCTGCAGCAGGATATTGAGCAGAAAGAGAAGCTTGAAGATATGAGAAATGAATTCCTTGGAAATGTTTCCCATGAGCTGAAAACACCAATCGCACTGATCCAGGGATATGCAGAAGGTCTGAAGGAAGGAATCAATGATGATCCGGAAAGTATGGATTTTTATTGTGATGTCATTATTGATGAAGCAGGAAAGATGAACCGGATGGTCAAGAATCTTCTGACATTGAATCAGTTGGAATTCGGTACGGATGAGGTGGAATTTGAACGGTTTGATATTGTGAAGCTTGTGAAAGGTGTGATTGCAAGCTGTGATATTCTGATCCAGCAGGTTAATGCGAATGTAGATTTTATTGCTGATGAGGCAGCTTATGTGTGGGCAGATGAGTTTAAGACAGAACAGGTCGTGCGAAATTATCTTACGAATGCGATTCATCATGTCGGAAATGAGAAGCGGATCGAAGTGAAGATTGTTTCAATAGATGGAAAAGTACGTGTTTCCGTCTTTAATAGTGGAAAACCAATTCCAGAAGAGGATGTGCCGAAACTGTGGGACAAATTTTATAAAGTGGACAAGGCACATACACGTGAATATGGTGGAAATGGGATTGGACTTTCAATCGTTAAAGCAATTATGGAATCCTTCCATCAGGGCTACGGTGTGAAAAATTATGACAATGGGGTCGAATTTTGGTTTGAACTCGACGCAAAGTGTGGTAAAGTATAGAAAATAGATACTAGATAAGAGATTACAGAAGAGATGAGATAAGAGGTAGGCTAACAGTTAGACATAAATTATAAAATCATATAAGTAGATGTTGAGTTTTATAGGATATAAAAGTAAAGTTCTATTGGATAGAATTAATACAGGAGGAAACAGATGGTAAAAGCCATAAAAGTAATGTTGATACCAAACAACGTACAGAAAACTAAGATGTTTCAGTACGCAGGTGCTTCAAGATTTGCTTATAACTGGGCTTTG
>CAKRDD010000045.1 GCA_934309345.1 uncultured Mediterraneibacter sp.
CAATGGAGGAAAAACTTTCAGAAATGACACTTGCTGATGTAAAAAAAGACATTGCAGTATATATAGACAAAGAGTAGCAGACAGAAGGCTTTGGATCACGATATCCGAAGCTTTTTTTTGCATAATTAATTTGTGGCTGTTGAAAAAAAGTTAAAAAGTAAGATGTAACCATTGACATTACAACAAAGGAATGTTATAGTGTGACTGTAAGGTGTAACCATGAACGTTACATCAAATATAGGAGGTAATTTAAAATGCAGAAAGTAGTAGAATTTTTACAGAAAAATCCAGTTCAGTATTTAGCAACAGTTGGAACAGATGGTAAGGCAAAATGTCGTCCATTCATGTTCTGCTTTGAACAAGATGGAAAGCTTTGGTTCTGTACCAACAACACAAAGGACGTATATAAAGATATGCAGGAAAATCCTGAGGTAGAAGTCTCAGTATCATCACCTGAATACGCTTGGATTCGTCTTCATGGTAAAGCCGTATTTGAGAACAACATGAGCGTAAAGGAAGGATGTATGAATAACCCTATCGTTAAGGGACAGTACCAGACAGCGGATAATCCTATTTTTGAGGTATTCTATCTTGAAAATCCTCATGGTGTAATCGCTGATTTCTCTGGAAATCCACCATATGAATTCTAATAACAGATAAATTACAGTCTTCGGGGCAAGGTGTAATTCCTGACCGGCAGTATAGTCTGCAAGCAAAAGCTGATATGGTGTAATTCCATAACCGACGGTAAAGTCCGGATGAGAGAAGATATGATAAAGCAAGTCCCGCAGGAAATCCCGTCCTGCGGGTTGTTTTAAATTCATGCATATCGTACAAAAAGGAGATTTATGAGTAACAATACAACAACTAATATAAAAAGAGGAAATCTAGTTTCTGCAAGGACAATAACAATGACTGCTCTATTAGCAGCTATGTCATATGTGTTGGCATTTTTGGAGTTTCCGGTTCCTTTGAGTCCATCGTTTGCACGAATGGATTTGTCTGATTTACCTGCATTGATTGGAGCATTTGCGTTTGGACCGATGATTGGTGTGATGATTGAATTGATAAAAAATATATTACAACTTGTATCAACATCAACAGGAGGAATTGGTGAACTTGCCAATTTCTTGATGGGGGCATCCTATGTATTGACTGCCGGTTTTATATACAAATATAAAAAGACTAAGAAAATGGCAATGTGGGCATGTGTCATATCAAGTGTTGTTATGGGAATAGTAGCAGCAATTGTAAATTATTTTATTCTTTTGCCGCTGTTTGAAATGTTTATGCCATTGGAACAGTTGATTGCATCGTTTGGTGAGTTTGTGCCTTTTATCAAGACCAAGCTAGACGTTGTACTATTCAATGCATTGCCATTTAATATTTTAAAAGGATTAATAATTGGAGCAATTGCCATGTTGATATATAAAAAACTTACGTGGATACTGAAAGGAGAGACTGTGAAATGACAAAAATGGATTATCTTAATATTCTGGTGAATGAAATTCATTCAACTACAGTTGCTACAATAGGTTCAGATGGACATCCGCAGACAAGAATCATAGATATGATGTACTATGATGAAGAAGGTGTGTATTTTCTTACCGCAAAGGGAAAAGCGTTCTATGATCAGTTAATGGAGCAGCAGTATGTGGCAATATCTGCGACAAAAGATAAAATTGCAGTTTCTCTACGTGGAAAAATAAAGAACATCAAAAAAAAGAATCTTGATATTATGTTTGAAAAAAATCCATATATGAAGAAAATTTATCCTGGAGATACGAAAGATGCAATTGAAGTGTTTCAGCTATATGAGGCGCAGGGAGAGTATTTTGATATCAGTAATCCATCAAATATTGTGAGGGATACTATAACAATCGGGAAAGCAGAAATTGTTCAGACAGGATATTATGTTGGGAAGAAATGTATTGGATGTAAACTGTGTTATTCAGTATGTCCACAAAAGTGCATAGATATATCTTCTGTTCCAGTATCAATCAATCAAAATCATTGCCTTCATTGTGGAAGATGTGCAGAAATCTGTCCAAGACAGTGTATTGAGAAAAGAAATTAATTATAATCTTCAAGAAAATCGGTATGTTGGTTGGAAAAAAATTTGCAGTACTCTAAAAAGATGTATATGAAGATTAGATTGAAAGGGTAACAGAATAAATAAGAAATGCAAACTGTATCATAATTGGAGTGGGAGTCGGTGTATCGATGGCTGCTTTATAATGGTTTGTGGTATTAAGTGGCTTTTATCTACATAGCTTGTGATGGAGATGAAAGCCACTTTTTGTATTGTATAATGCGTATTATAAATGTATAAATATATGTAGAAAAAGTTCGGATTTGATATCATGCCTAGACTTAGAATGAATAATGTTTAAAATAATCACTTTTCTTGTTTTGAGGAGAGGTTAGTAGATATCCTATACGAAAGATTTAGATAATCTGGAATTTATGGAGGAAACACTTATGTGCAAAGACATACAGATTAAGGAAGAGCGACTATCTTCAATTGAATATATTGAATTTTTAAAGCGTACGGATCTAGGATCACAGTATCCGAAGGAACGGTTCGAAAAAAGGATAGAAAAGCTAGTTGATCATGTATCAATCAGTCTTGTTGCAAGAAACAAGAATAATCAAATTGTTGGCGTCTTATTTGGATTGACTGACTATGCCTATTGGCTTTATTTAACTGATTTAGGTGTGGATAGAGATTATTTACATCAGGGAATTGGCACGGAATTGATTAAGACAGCACATTCTTTAGCAGGCGGTAAAAAGGATATTGCTGTATATTTGGTTGCGAATAAAAATGCCATTGCATTTTACGAAAAATTGGGAATGAAAAAAGCGAATGATGTGATGGAATATGACCACATTGAATGGACAGCGTTTACTGTAGAGTAATTAACGTAATGTAATAAATAAATCAGAATTTTTTAGGGGGAAAAGATAATGAAACATAAAGTAAAAGTAACAGTTTTAGACAAAAAGTTATATCCTGAATTGCAACAGCAATACTGTGCAGATCCTGCTTCTGGTGCCTGTCCTTGTTATAATGTGGGCGATGAGTTCGTTTTTTACCGTGACGATGAGCGGGATGACTTTTGGCATATGGGGTTGAACACATTGGTTAAAACAAACGGCAACAAGGATACTATTGCTGGTGGTCCGAAAATGCCGTTTTGCTCGGAAGCATGGGATGCTATTTCACGTTATATTTACACTGGCTTACAAGGCGGCTCCATTATGAAATGCTGGATGAAAAACGAAAATGAAATGATTACCTGCTGCTCAGATGGTACATGTCCGGTAATCTTCAAAATCGAGCGAGTTGATTACGAATAAGATATTGATAACTTCAAGTTTATCGCACTGTATATAAAAAAGATCCGTTAACTTTCTAATCCCAGAAGAAAGCTTACGGATTTTTTGTGTTTCTTGACGAGCAAACAGGGTGTATGCTGATTGCACATTGAATATAAGAATTTACTAGCAGGAAGTTTCAATCCGCTGATTATTCATATATACTTTATTCAGAAATATAAATCGGAATTTGTGAGTTTTTGAATTCAACACAAAATCCTCTTTGTGTTGTTCAATTTTCCTCCCGTTGATAATATCATAGAGTCATCAAATAAAGGAGGCAATGAGCCATGAATACAGATAAAATTTATGCAGAACAGCTCGCTAACGAGTATGCACCAAAAGACACCTCAAAGGTTGTCGCACTTCGCAAACTGGATACGAAAGCAAAACTTCCAGCTATCATTTTCGCCTATACATTTGGAATTATCGCTGCTTTGGTGACGGGTATAGGGATGTGTTTTTCTATGAATGTAATTGGCAATGGAACGAGTACAATGTTTGTGCTTGGTGTGATTATTGGAATTATCGGGTTAATGGGAATGGGAATTAACTATCCTGTTTACAGGAAAATGCTGGCAAAAGGAAAACAAAAGTATGCTTTTGAAATTATGGAACTGGCAAAAGAAATCAGCGAGAAATAAGCTGTGGAACGGACAAAGATGATTTTTAAGAAAGTGTTGCAGCCGAACAGATGGATTTTACTTTGTATGCCGCCAATTTCATTTGTCGCAAAGGATGTATAAACTGCAAGATGGAACCATGGTACAAAGAGATCTATATTCATCCTTTCTTTTGTACTGCATTGATCTAAATACAAACAAAATCGATAAGAACAAGTGTATTCATGAATTTGAGAAACAGTATAAAAACCAAAATGAAACGATAGAATATATCCAGATGAATCAGATTAAAGTCATGAATAGTGGAATAAGAGTAAATTAAATACATGTTAAATTGGGAGATTGACTATACTTCCATGTAGAGATACAGAAAACAATCGCTAATGTGCTAAATGTAGTGCTTGATTGTAGAGTTCACTGCTCCAACAGAAAGACAGGAATCCAAAGTTTGAAAATAATGTACGATTGCTGCATAATGTTGTCAGTTCAGAACCCTCACTGCTTGCGGTGAGGAGTAGTCAGAGTGATTGCAATTACTATGTTGCTACATAGTAAAAAATCGCAAAAGAAGGTGGAAAGTATTGAATAAATCGGAAAGT
>CAKRDD010000046.1 GCA_934309345.1 uncultured Mediterraneibacter sp.
AGGACATCCGCTTGTATGAGTGCAAGAATTGCGTGGTTCATGCGGCCGATGAAAGCAAGGTCGTAGTTCAAGGCTTGAATGGCTATATCGTAGCCGAGAAGAATGGACTATTGCTTGTTTGCTCTTTAAAGGAGGAACAGAGGATTAAGGTATTTGGGAAATAACAGCATTCATTCAGATATGCAAATATGAATTGGTTAAGTACACTTCAATTAATAAAAACTCATAATTATGGAGGTTCATAAAATACATATTGGTACAGAAAAGAAAAATAAAGCATTAGTAATGCTATGTCAACTTAATTGGGACAATATTCAATATGAGAAGAAACATGAATTGTTTTTTGTAAAGAATAGCTCTTGTTTAAGAGACTCAATTAAATCTTTGTTAAATATTGCTCAGAAAAATAATGTTGATGTTATTGTTTTTCCTGAACTTGCTATTCCTGAATCATTTTTACCTTCTCTATTTGAGTATTCTAAGGAAAATGATATTTATATTATTGCAGGAACACATTATAAGAAAGTTGTAAATGGCTATAAGAGTGTTTGTCCTGTTGTCCTTCCAAATGGAGTATATTTTACAGACAAGGTACACCCAGCACCTGTAGAAATATCTAGCTTTCCTGGTGAAGGCCTTGTTGATGGTAAAGTAATTTTAGTTTTTGAAGAAAGTAAAATAGGTAATTTTGCAGTGACTATTTGTGCAGACTTCCTTTCTGAAGAAATAAAAAATGCGATTAATATAGATAATATAGATGTGCTATTTTTGCCAGCCTTTATGAATCATTCTGAGATGTATTATACAAGAATGCAAAATGCTGTTGAAAATTCCTCAAGTGGACTTTATATTTTATATTCAAATTTTATTCAGCAGAGGCTGATTGCTGATGGTAAGAGTGCTCTGTTTGCTTGTTGTGATAAGTTATATTTAGAGCAATGGAAAGAAAGAGAATATACAGATTTGTCACCAAGGTATAAAGTTTACCAAATGAAAAATGAATCTGAATATGCAATTTTTGAAATAGATTTAGAACACAAAAAGCCACTGCTACCTAGAAATTTGTATACTAAGCCCAATGTTATGTTCATAGAAGATGACATTATATCTAATAGATCCTCTTATGATTTTTTACAATCAATTGGTAATAATAATATTGGTTATAAACTAATAGATAATTTATTCGTTGAACCAAATGAATATTTGCAGATTAGAAAGTCTCTTGATGAAAAAAATATAGTACTCATCGTAGGGGATGCAGGTATCGGTAAAACTTATACCGCAGTAAAACTTCTTAATGAATATTATAAAAAGGGGTATAAGCCTATATGGGTTATGGGAATGAGCAAAGAGGATAGAGAATTACAAAGTACTAAAATTATGAATTATGAACCCAATGATTGGGAAATTGTGTATTTTGAGGATCCTTTTGGACGGACTCAATTTGAAAGAAGAGATGATGTACTTCAAATTTTTCTTCCTTTATTAGAGCGAATTAAACATAGTCATTCTAAATTGGTCGTGACTTCAAGAAGTACTGTCTTTCAATCATTTAAGAATGAAGTTCCACATTCAGAATTGATGAATGAATATGTTGAAACACTTAATATTCAAAAACCCTCTTATTCTAAGGATAAATTAAAGCAAATCTTTGAAAAATTATGTAGTGTTCAAGTAAACAAAGAGCAATACGAAAAGTGGAGAAATGCAATATATCTAGCTATCGATAGAAACAAGTTAATTACGCCTATCATGGTTAGTCAATTGGTCGGCAATTTGCAAACTATAACTACGAATAAACAGTTTTGGGATAGAATCTCTTTACTCAAGAGTAATAATCTTCTTATGGTGGTAATGAATGAACTGAAAATGTTGTCAATACCTTCACGTATTCTTCTTTTTATTATGTTTTTACATGGTAGATATTTGGTAAAACTATCGGCAATAAATGAACAGTATAATAGAGCCCAACACCTTGTAAAAGATGAACTCGGGTTACCTTTTATGTCGTTGCTTTCATCCGAACTCTCATTGCAAAAAAGTCGTATTGAAAAGATTGGTACAAAAAAACAAGCACTTCGTTTCGTTCATCCGATGTATGAAGAGGCTATAGGTGAATTAATCCAAAAAGATATAAGTAGTTTAAATGTCTTTATGATATGCTTTAAATCCTTGGTGACATCTGTAGTTCCTGCTTATGTACTTTTAACGCAAATGATAAAAAAAACGCCAGAAATTGCTAAACAAATATGCCAGAATATTAATTTTCTTAAAATTGAAGTCACAAAAAATGATAGGATGAAGCTATTCTTGCATTGTTCTAAGAGTAAAGATGTTTTCTTTGTAGAATTTGCTAATAGTATATATACTAAAGAACAACTTACAAAAGATTTGTATGATAGTTCTTTGCCATCTAATCTTATTCTCGATTTGTTTCTTATATTAAGGAAAAGAATAACGGATGGAAATATAGATTACAAGAATTTGTGTTTCGAAAAAATACTATTGCGAGATAGAATTGATAGTGTTAATCCGGAACCTTTATTTCAGTTCATTATCTTCTTGATTGGCATAGCTCCAGAAATAGTAGATAAAATCATAATAAAAGATTCTTATGTCTATGGCAGAAAATATATCACACATAATCCTAAATCAAGGAAAAAAGTTCTAAAGAAATTGTCTGGCTTAAGTTGTTCTTCTCTTTTCCAAAATATAGAAGAAAATGTAATGGCAAATGATAAAACAAACAAATTAAGTTATCGAAAAATGATAATGAAAATGTATGATACAAGATATGATAATTGCAAAGTATACATAGATAATGGTACAATACGGCCTGCATTACGAAACTCAAAAATATATTTGGTTGGAATAGTTAAAGTAGAGGGAACATTTCAAGTTGGTGACATTGTTAAAATTGTTGATGAAAATGGTGAAGAGCTATTTAAAGGCATGATGTTCATGTCTTCAGAGAAGATTGATGCCTATAAGGGCATGCATTCTCAAGATGTAATAATGTCCGAGGGATTAATAAACACATTTGTTTCAAAAGCTTCATACCGAATATTGACAAACAAAGCTATAAAGAATTCTAGATGGTATAGAACATATAGATATTATCATAGAAGATAAATATATTTTTATTCAAAAATAAAGACTATGGATAAAGTTAAAGTATTAAATATAGATATTCAGAACATTACCCGTCAGGAACTCTTGGAGAACCTGAAGGAGGGTATTCTCGTGACTCCTAATCTTGACCATCTGATTAAGCTTCAGTAGGACAATGAGTTTTATGATGTGTATCTGAAGTCGGAATG
>CAKRDD010000047.1 GCA_934309345.1 uncultured Mediterraneibacter sp.
CAGAAGTGAACACTGTGTCCCAGGATTGGGGCAACCTTTTCTTCAAACTCTCGCTCGCTGAAGCTCTCGAAGAAGTAACCTCGAGCATCACGGAAGAGGCGTGGCTCAATAATGAGTACACCTTCAATATTTGTTTTGATTATATTCATTGTTATATTTATATATGAGAAATGCCAATCTTGTCAAAGAATGCGGCATTCCGTTCTTTTGCAGAATTAAGCAATTGGTCAAAAGAGATTACTTCAAAATAAATTTTCAACTCAGATTTATAGCCAAAATAACCTAAGCTATCATATGTCTTCCTGAAGTCATGTTTTTTGCAAACTGATTGCATGCTTGGTGTGAGGTCACAAATCACATAACAATAGGCTGGGATTTCTTCCGAGACATTTATCGGTCGCCCATTCTTTGTGGTAGTTTTTCCTCCTCTAATTTTCTCCACGTAATCTATACATTGGTCTATTGGATTCTTGGTGCTATCCTCTGATTCCATGTTGTCACGCATCGGTCTTTTGAATTCTACTATTCTTAGCGTAGCAAAAGGCGGTGTGTCTTTTTCTGAAACAAACAAAGGATTGTCAAAAATGTTATCAACAAGAATGTCAGGTCTTCGGTTAGACTCACAGTCCGTAACTTCCATAGACTTGAATGTTTTGTCTGACGCCAAATAGTGATGAAAGACCAAACGCTCATCAATAATCCAAAGATTGTTATCTTGGAACTTGACATCATCACTTGTTTCCGCATTGGCATGATAATTTCATGCACTCTGTCTTCTTTGCGATAGTTTCCATTGTCATCTCTTTGTAATGCAGACTCTAACAGCTCCAAGATATACTTGCGATGTAAAACATATCGTGCAAGATCTGTTTGTTTTAATTGTTGAGCACTATAAAAATACTTGTCAACTCTTTTTCTGTAATCTTCTTCTGACTCTCCAGTTCTGACCTTTAATATATCATGTCCTTCTTCTATAAGTTGATGTTCTTTCTCTACAAGTTTGTTGTGAAGATATAAATCGATGGATTTTTCTGTAGAGGTCGGATTTACAACTTTCTCGTCATCAGAAAGACCAGCAAAAAGTGGCTTATAATATGGTGCCTTTGCATCTATATACTGTGATAATCTGTCTTTTCCTGCCAATATGTTTTCACCAAGATATGGAGATAAGAATTCTTTTACCTTATCCAGGACATGGTTCCTAATATCATCAAAGTAAATCTGTTCTAATCCATCAATCTGTGCATCTTGTTCGGGTTTGTCAGGTATAAGGAAGGCATATCTGTCGGGGGCTACATGCTCATCAAAATATGAAGATGTAACAAAGCATTTGTAATAAAATGAACCATCTTGTGTTTCTATTGCAGAATCGTATAATCCTACAACTTCTTTTATCTTTTCGTTTTTGACTATTCGGTTGCCAGCGCAATAAGAAATCAGATTGTTGCTTTCTGATTTTTGCAATCTAACATGAAGAATATCAAACGTCTCTCCTGCAATTTGAAATGAAATATGGTTGTTGTCGTTGTCGTACAAATAGCTATCATATATTTCTGAAAGATTAGTAACATCACATCCATCAATAATTTTAATATCGGGACATGAACCTTCACGGAGGAAGAACCATAAGCAATGCTCAAACAATGATTTTGCTATAGTTTCCTGTCCATACTTACTAATTGCTTTTTTGTAGGCATTCATAGGCCCTTTAAGAATAACCTTTGTACCAATACATTTTTCATCTGTGTTTGTTTCTGGCAAATCTGCAATACCATCTGGAGTAAATACAAAATGCCTATTTTTTATAGTACCATCAGTCGATTTGTAGAAACTCTCGATTTCAACACTCGCAAAACACTTTAGCCAAAGTAATCTGCCAATACCCTTACAGCCTCTGTTTGCACGGTACATTGAGTCCAACTCGCAAAAAGAATTGTAATTATTGTCGTCAAATCCAATACCGTTATCTTCAATCGTTATAGTAGATAGCTCTGCTTTTCCTCCGAATAGGTCACTATCAGAAGAGCGATTCAGCGTAACTCGTATTTTCCCCTCTGTTGACGCAAACGAATCTACAGAAGCTATTCGGTCATCTATTGCGTAGATAGAATTAACAACTGCCTCAAAAAGAGGAAATAAACATTTGGAGACAGGCAGATCTGTATTCCTTAGTCGTCCCCTAAGGTTTGATCCTAAATTCCGTACCATGATTTTTTCTTGTTAGGAATATTTGTTTGTATTTCAGAAGGTTGTATTATATCACATCGCTCACGCTCACCTCATCCATTATCTTACGCCACAAGTCCTTGGTCATGGCGATAGTAGGTGACACGCTGAATTTATATTGCTTGCCAATAGAACGTAAATTGTACACCGCATTATGGCGACTTCTTTTTATTTGTTCTGTTTCATCAGCATTTCCTTCCTTGGTGATGATAGGGAACATATATTCTGTGTCGGAGGTATATTTGTCAGCTATCTGCTGCATTGCCTTGTCCCATTTGATAGTGACAGCAGGATTGTTATCTGATGTATGGGAAATGTAAGTGAGCATTCCGTCTTTAACGTTGGATTTCTTCAGATATGCCATGTCCACATAGTTCATGCCTCTTGCATAAAGGGAGAACAGGAACATGTCTCGTGCGAAATCCTGTGACTTGTTAAGATTAAGAGTCTGCAAATAGCGCAGCTCGGCTATCGAGGGAAACTGTTGGACGGCAGGTTTTGGCGATGGTGTCTTGTTTACCAAGCGAAAAATGTTTTGCTCTTGTATTTTGCCTCTTTTTACAGCTTGCTTATAGAATGCACACAATTGCGAAAGGTAAAAAGCGGTTGTGGATGCAGACAGCCCCTGTGCTTTCAGCCATGTCTCGTAGTCTTGAACAAACAAGCCGTCCCATTTGTCCATAGGTGTGGGCTTGTCGGCCATAAACATTAATAGGCGATTGGCTGAATACTTGCGTGTCTCTGCGGTATGCTTTCTGCCTTCTTCCGTAAGCTCGTCGATGATCTTTTGTGCAAAAGTTGCGAAATCGGTCATGGTATGATGTATGAATCTTTAGAACAGATAATCATATTGCGAAAAGAT
>CAKRDD010000048.1 GCA_934309345.1 uncultured Mediterraneibacter sp.
TTGATGGCATTGTCTACGATATTAGCCAGCGCTTCCGCTGTCCATTTGAAGTCGAATACAGCAAAAGCATCGGTATCCTGCAGTTGCAAAGACAATCCTTTTTCAGAAGCCTTGGCGGTATATTGTTCTACTACGCTTTCAAGCAGTGGCTGTAGCGCTGCTTGCTGAGGGGCAAGTGAAATGATCCCGTTTTCCAGTCTAGAAAGCTTTACGAGAGAAGCGATCAAAAATCGCAGCTTTTCCGATTGTTTGTACAGCGCCTCGACATTTGCCTTCGCCGACACAGGCAGCGCTTCCTCCATTAAAAGCTCGCTGTATAACAGCAGATTTGCTATCGGCGTTTTCGTCTGGTGGGAAATGTCCGCAATCAAGGATTTGATTTTGTCTTTTTCCTGCGCTACATTTCGAGAAGATGCTTCTGCGGCAGAAAGATAGTGTGCAAACTTTGTTTCTAAAGCAGACAGCCGGCTTTCATCAAAATTGGTTTCAGAAAAGGAGCCGGTCATGGCAGCATCCAGCATCCTTTCGATTTCTTCCATCGTTTTTCTGGCCTTTCTCCGCTCCCATAACACAACAGCTACCGCCGCCAGAAAACACAGCAGTATGATCACAATGCCGGTTCTATTCATCTTTTGTCACCCAGCTATAACCGATTCCATAGACGGTTTTAATGTATTTCTGTGCACCAAGCTTATCCCTCAGTCGCTTGATCGTAACAGACAAAGCATTTTCATCCACATATTCTGCGCCATCTGTCCAGATCCGGTCTACAAGGTCTCCACGGGTCATGGTTCGACCACGGTTTTCAACAAGCAGACGCAGTAATTTTTGTTCTGTTTTACTCAATTCCACTTTTGAATCTTCCACATAAAAGGTCATAGCCTCAAAGTCAAAGTGAAATAGATCAATACGGATCGGCGCATTTTTATGGCTTGACGCTTGCTTTCGCAGTTGGGTATTCACCCTTGCCCGCAAAACCGAAAGAGAAAAGGGCTTGGTAATATAATCATCAGCGCCTCTCTCCAATCCGTCTACGATGTCCAAATCAGTATCATTGGCAGTCAGCAGAATAACAGGAATCCCGGGCATGTTTTCCTTGATCTCCTGGAGCAGCTCAAGCCCACTGCCATCCGGCAGATTAATATCCAACAGGATCAGGGATACACCGCCGCAAAGTAGCTGTTCCTTCGCCGTTTTTAGGTCTTGGCAGGAAATGATATGCCGAGCATCTGCTTTCAGCGCTTTGCATAACCCTTGATTCAAACCGATATCATCTTCAACAATCAGTAATTGCTCCATATATCTCACTCCCATTTTTTCTATATCTATCATTCGCTCCTCCTTATTATCAGAGCTATTTCAGCCATAATATTCTTTAAATACTCTTTTATCTGTTCCTGTTTTTCCTGAATACGCTCAAGAATTACTTTTTCCGCATTAGTAACAGCAACAAGACCAAACAACTCAGAAAGCGGCTGATGATTTATCTGTTTTTCCAGTTTTTCAGATACCTGTTCAACTTTATCATTTCTCAAAGCGCAAATTTTTCACTTTGAATCACGTTTAACATGCAATTCTAAAATAATCCAAATACGCCTTATACTTATCCTGTGCGGTCAGACAGGTATCTGTCAAATAACCTTTCTCATTGTTCCACTCTTTCAGTCCACGGTAGTAGAACATCTTCAGATTGTCCTCGATAATGAACGGCACGATATTATATTTCAGACATTCCTTAAACATAATCAATCTGCCTACACGGCCGTTTCCATCCTGGAACGGATGGATCCGCTCAAACTTCACATGGAAGTCAAGAATATCCTCAAAGGTCTTTTCTTCTTTGGCATTATATTTCGTCAGCAAGGCCTTCATTTTACCGGCAACATCTTCCGGAAGGGCTGTATCCATGCCGCCGACTTCATTCGGGAGTTTCTTATAATCGCCAATAGCAAACCAATCTTTTCTGGAATCACTGGTGCTGTTCTTCAAAACCAAGTGAAGCTCTTTGATGAACTTCTCCGTCAGAACTGCTTTTGCGTGATCAATAATCATATCAATGCAACGGAAGTGATTTGCTGTTTCAATCACGTCATCCACATTCAGCACTTCTTTTTCTATGCCAATGGTGTTGGTTTCAAAGATATATCGAGTTTGATCGTGTGTCAGGCGACTCCCCTCCATATGGTTAGAGTTATAGGTCAAATCAATTTGTGTCTTATGATAAATCCCACCGGAGTATTTACCAGCCTTTTGTTCTTTCAGAATATCCAACAGAGTAATCGGTTCTTCTTTTTTCTTGTTGGTGCGCTCCGGTTTCTCTGCGTTTTCTGGAATGTTCCATGTCTTACCAGTAAGAAATGCACCTTTCACACGTCCCTGGGCACAGTAATTTCTGACACTTCTCTCTGATATATTCCATTTTTTTGCTATTTCAGCAACTGAAAGATATCGCATCTGTTATCCTCCGCCATAAAATCTATCCAAAAAACTACGTTAATCTATTACATAGTATATCACATCATCGGCAAAAATACCAACGCATTCCAAGATCGATTTCTGTTCTTTTTGCCGACATAGGAAATGGCACTTCCGGATATAGAAAGGGGCTGTCGGTAAATATGATATGCTTCCGACAGCCCCTTTGGTTTATCCATCCGTATTTAACACAAGATTAGGCTTCTATTCAACTTCTGAAAACTGATCTTTTCCAACATTACATAATGGGCATTCAAAATCTTCCGGAACATCCTCCCACTTTGTTCCTGGTGCAATACCACCTTCAGGATAACCTTCCTCTTCATCATATTCCCATCCGCAAACGTCACATACATATTTCATTAGTTTGTTCCTCCTTATAAATATATTAATACACAGCATATATTACTGTTGTATCTGAATTGTTTTGTAATCTTAGCACGAATATCAAGTGTTTTTAGCATTTCCAGAACCCATGAAGATTGCAGTATGCGTATACTTCTTCTACATATTCTCCATCGCAGAGGCAAAAATCCGCTACCGGCTCCTGACCTGGATTTAACTGTTTTCTGTATATTCCCTGGTTTGTATT
>CAKRDD010000049.1 GCA_934309345.1 uncultured Mediterraneibacter sp.
CAGACACCAAGCAGGATAGGATTCTTGGTTGAATCTGTAGGGCGAGGGTATCCACTTTCGTCTATGAATGTAAGCATATGAATAGATTGCTTCTTTGTTAAGTAGTGAATTGATTATACTATAAAATGGGTTAACATACTACCAAATTTATAGAGATTGTTGCCTGTTCTTTATGTCTTGAGTAGTGGGCATATTTTTCCAAAGATGCTGATTGAGATTTTTGCTAACAAAAGTCAAGGCTTTTTAGCAGGTTTTTAAATAAAATTTTGTATAAATTTTTTCTACGACAATTAGACCGGTGGAAAATCCGGCCTGTCGTGTCCCCTATTCTAGTTCTTTTTACTTCTGATATACTTCCATCACACGTGCATAATAAATCCTAAGGAATTTATTTAGTCCTGCTATTTTTGCGACACGTTTTGACTTTCCTTCTTTTTCTTTCTTCAAAATAAATCTATATACTGCCGCATCTTCCGGTTCTTTATGGGTTTTTAGACATCTCATCACTTCATATCCAATCTTACGCAGACTGGAAGATCCTCTTTTAGACATTTTTCTCTCCGTTCCAGTAAACTGCCCTGATTGATATGGCGGCGCATCGATTCCTGCATGGGCTATCAAGGCTTTTCCACTATGAAATCTCCTTACATCTCCAATCTCTGCGATCAATTTAGGCGCAAGAACATTTCCAACGCCTCCCATTGCCCTGATAACTGGGTATTCCGGCAGACTCTTGGCTAATTCCTGCATCTGTGTTAGAATAGTCATTAAAGTGTTATCGATTTCTCGTAACACCCGTACTGCCTCCTGTACCAGCATTTTGGTCGATGAGGTATCGGAGGATACTGTGGGGATGCCTTCTTTTGCCAGCATATAAATCTTAGCAGCTTTATCCTGGCTCTGATGGTATCCCTTCTCTTTTGCCCATTTTAGATAGCTTTCTATAAACTGTTCCTCCGATTTCTTTGTAATATTGTCATAATGCCAATATTCTTCCACAAAATCCCCCAGCTTATCTTTCCCATTTGTTTCATTCCACCCTTTCAGTAGCGTTTTAATCCCTGGCATCGTATAGTCCAAAAGATGAGTCAGTTCCAACACACTTTCCACTCGCATCCGCATATAATGGCGGTACTGTCGATCTAAAAGCTTTAGTTCTGCGTAAATGCTTTCTTCCGGTTCATATTCTTTCAGTCGATACCAATGATCAATTCCTACACTTATCATCTGTAACCTCCTAAAAAATCTGTAATTGTCCCATCCACACTTATTACCACTCATTTTAGTTCGTTATACGAAAGCACCTTGCGGGTTTCAACCTGCTTAAACGACCGCTTATAATAAGGGGTGGTTGACGGTTTTTATGACGGATGTGGTTAATCCAAAAAGCAGCTCGCCAAACCAATTACTCCCTTATCATAAAAAAATAAGTGCAGAAGATAAAGCACTAATGGTATACTTTATCCCTTACACTTATATGGTACTAAATGGAGCTATTGCTCCATAGATTGATTACTCATCTATTTTGCAACAGCCCCTTTGTCTTTGATGAATAAAGGTCAATTTTTTATTTAACTATTCTCACTATTATTTGATTCAGTGATTTTTTTCTTCTTTGGAGAAACAAGTTTGTGACCAGAATAAATGGACATGCCCATACAAAGCAATGAAGAATAGGCAAAGTATTTATGTGCAGTCATAGATTTTTTGATTCCAGAATAAATGCATCCCAACATACAGAAAAGTGCGCCTAAGGACCAGTATTTATGTGATTTCATGATTTGATACCTCCTTTGATTTAACTGATTCAATCATAACGCTTTTTTACGAAAATGCAAAGAAAAACTTTGAATATAGTTCTATAGAATTAGAACTTGGTTTTGCGATTCTGTATATTTAAGATATCCACAAGTATACTAAATTCAGAATGATTATTCGTTCTGGAGGAGGTATTACGATGTATTTGAACGCGAAATAAAATAGTTATTCAGGTAAAAGATGCTCAGTTTGGCGGTTTTTATAATAATGATAATTATTACTATTTTTTATTGACAACAGGATAATAGTGGTATATAATCCTTATTAAGAACTAATCCTAATAAGGAGGAGAAATGACAAGTAGGAGAAATACCATTCAAAAAGATCTTGTAAGAAATGCCGTATACGAAATGAGAAGACATGTTACAGCAAATGAAGTGTATGAATTTATAAAAGCAGCATATCCTACAATCGGAAAAGGAACTGTATATAGAAATCTTGATATATTGGTAGATGAGGGTTCGTTAAGGAAGGTTGAAGTTCCGGATGGACCGAATAGGTTCGATTTTACATTGAAAAATCATTACCATGTCAGGTGTGTAAAATGCGGTGAAGTTTCAGATGTGGATATGGATGAAATACCGGATTTGCTGGAAAGAATTCATAACACTCATGGAATTGAATTTGTGGATTATGATATTTCATTTAAAGGCATTTGCCCGAAATGCAGGGAGAAGGTAAAGGAGGAACAGCATGGATAGCTGTGACAGTTACTAAAACAGAGGACAGTCAGACAATATGGCGTTGCAGAATTTGCGGATATGAATATGTAGGCGAGGAATTACCAGATGACTTTATATGTCCTTTGTGCAAGCACCCGGCATCAGATTTTGAAAAAGTAGTAAAGAAAACGGAGGTAAAAGAGATGGCAGCAAACAAATATGCAGGAACACAGACAGAGAAGAATTTACAGGAGGCATTTGCAGGGGAATCACAGGCAAGAAATAAGTATACCTATTTTGCTTCTGTAGCGAAAAAGGAAGGTTACGAGCAGATGTCAGCATTGTTTTTAAAGACTGCAGATAATGAGAAAGAACATGCAAAGATGTGGTTCAAGGAATTAGCAGGAATTGGTGATACAAAGGAAAACCTGGCGGCAGCGGCAGAAGGCGAAAATTATGAGTGGACAGATATGTATGAAGGCTTT
>CAKRDD010000050.1 GCA_934309345.1 uncultured Mediterraneibacter sp.
CGATGCAACAACAGGATTAGGAGCTTTGCTGGCAGGTCTTAAACTCTGATTTGCCGCAGGCAAATAGACGCCCGCTGCAATAGACGCCCGCTGAGAATAAAATAATCCTTATTTGTGACTTTAGTCGCGGCGTGTTGAATACTCGCTCTACTCGCTCGTATCCAGCACTTGCTCCGAGGCCACAAATAAGGATTATTTTATTCTCAGCGGGCTGTGTTTTGGCGGTTGGAGAGGAGAATTTATACATCATATCAGGAGAAATTTATGACAAATTGTATTGCTGTCGGACTCGGCGGTTTCATCGGGGCAACACTCCGCTATCTTATCGGATTAATCCCTGTCTGTGAAACCACCCTGTTTCCCGTAAAAACATTTTTTATCAATATTGCGGGCTGTATTGCTATCGCTCTTGTTGCCATGCTCGCTTCAAAAGGATCCATTCCAAATCCAAAGCTCGTACTTTTCTTAAAGACTGGAATTTGTGGGGGATTTACTACCTTTTCAACCTTTGCTTTAGAATCTGCAACTCTGATGAAAAGCGGACATCCGAAGGTGGCTTTTCTCTATATGTTATTGAGCGTAATCGTGGGGGTAGGTGCTATTTTTATTACTGATTTAATTCAGATTCAGTAAACAGGCGAATCCCTTATATCCGCCCCTGATGGCTCTTTGATTTGCAAAGCAGATGATGATGAACAGATTTTAAGCTGTGAAATAGATTTAAGCGAAGCAACAAGACTTCGGGAGAAAGTTCCATATATCGCAACCCGGAGAAAAGAATGGTATTTGTAATTCTGAGCTGCCAACAGGCAGAACTCAGGAAGATAAATAAAGCATATTTGTGGCCTCGGAGCAAGGTTTGGATGTGAGCGCGTAAGCGAGCATTCAAACCGCCGCGACTAAAGTCACAAATATGCTTTATTTATCTTCCTGAGTTCGTCTGTTCCGGCACCTCCGAATCCCTCTTCGAAAACACACATCCGCAATAATTCTGCCGATACAGATGGTATTCCTCAGACAATGCAATAGAACGTAAATACCCTCCTTTTTTCTTAAAATCAGATGGCAGATGTTTCACCCCATATTTATCGGCAAGTTTTTCTCCAATCTCATTAATCCACTGGGCATTTTTGTGCGGGCTGATTGAAAGGGTTGTCGTAAAGTAATCCGCTCCCATTTCTGCAGCTTTCTTCGCGGCTTCTTCCATACGAAGTGCGTAGCAGTGATAACAGCGAAGTCCTCTTTCCGGCAAGTCTTCCATTCCCCTTGCCATATCAAAAAACACCTGTGGGTCATAATCACCTTCTACGAAAGTAACATCTTCCTCATAACCTGCTTCATGAATAAAACGCTGAAGCTCTTTTACCCTTTTGGTATATTCTGTTTCTGGTGTGATATTGGGATTATAATAAAAAATCGTAATTTTAAAATACTTTGTCAGATATTCAAGAACATAGCTGCTGCAAGGCGCGCAGCATGCATGAAGAAAAAGAGTCGGGCGATTTTCTCCCTCAGCACACTCCTTCTCAATTTTATCTGTGATTTTATCCAACACCTTTTGATAATTTACTTTCTGAATATTATTTGCATTCATCTAAATTCTCCTTGTCATTTTATTTCTTCAAAATATCCATAACAAACTCATAATGATCCTGCTTTTTCATTTGAAGTGTTTATTTTGAAGCATTATATCACAAAATAAATAAAATTCTGACTGTTCTTTAACTGCCAAAGACAGCCTCAGAGAATAAAATAATCCTTATTTGTGGCCTCGGAACAAGTGTTGGATACGGACGGGCAGGGCGGGTATTCAACACGCTGCGACTAAAGTCACAAATAAGGATTATTTTATTCTCTGAGGCTGTCTCCCTTTGTCTGCGGCAAAGCAGAAGTTACTCTAAACCTTTGATTGCGTTGACTGTCTTCTGGTATTTTTCTTCTACTTTCCGGAACATATCTTCGCATCCGGCTGTTTCTTTTCCTCTTAACTTTTCAGTGATTTCTGCGCTTACTTCGTAGAGTTCATCAAATCCGAGGTTTAAGCATACACCTTTTAAT
>CAKRDD010000051.1 GCA_934309345.1 uncultured Mediterraneibacter sp.
CCTCGTATAATATGTACGTAATCAGTTAATGAATTTAATTTAATTAAATTCATTATTGATTGTACATTCTAATTTCTAGATAATAGTTTTGTTTTGAATGAAGGTTTTATTTTTCTCCCCTGTGGCTACTTAATGTACGTCCACTTCTAAAAGACTTAATCCTTTAGACTTGACATCACTTTATACCCGAATTAGTTTGTTGCAGCAGTGTTTCTACACTTGTCTCCGTATTTGCGAGGTTGCGTTTGTCTTGATTTAGAGGTGCAATTCAAAACCGATTACATTTGAAAGAAGGTTATTATTTTATGGAAAACAATTATATTCTTTATGTTGGCATGGACTCCTCTAAAGGCAAAGCAGATGCTGCTATCCTCAAGGTCAGTGATCGTAGATCTGTTAAACCTAAATTCTTGCGAAAAAAATTATCTTTTAAATTTGTTAAATCAGAAGTTACTTCTTTTTTAGAAACTGTAAGAAGTTATTCCGATGATAACTGTACCAGTATCTGTTTTGCTTTAGAAGTTACTGGTATCTATTCTACTAATGTCTATAACTTTATTAAAGACAATCTCAATGATAATGAAAGCATCAAATTTTTGAATACTGATTTTGTCAATCAATGGCGTAACGCTCATAACATTGCTAAATCTGATCCTTTAGATGCTCAAACCATTTCAACTATCATTGGTACTGATTCCGATGTTCAATATGTCAATGACAACGTTTTTGAAAATAAAAACGGATATCAAGATTTGAAAGCTTTAGTACACAGACATTATCAGATCAAAAAAATCTATTCTCAAGAAATCAACCGTCTCATCGCCCAATGTGATTGTTTATTTCCTGAACTTCAATATGTTTTCGAACCTAAATCAGCTGCTTTTATCGCTGTCTTATCTTCATATCCTACGACACATGATATCATAAATGCTTCAAGACTTGAAGTCTTCAATGTCGTTTATGAAGCTACGAAACATCGCTGTTCGATGGATAAGATCGATAAGCTCTTTGATTTGTGTCATGATACTCTGGTTCCTGATAATATTTCTTCTTATGGAAGAAGTATCATTCTAGACCTCGTTGAAAACATAAAAAACATAAAAGGTCAGCTTAAAATGATTGAAAGATATATTAGAGATGTTGCTTCTTTAAATCCAGCTTATAAACTGCTTCTTACAATTACAGGATGTGGTCCTTTAACTGCCGCAACTGTTATTGCTGAAACTGGCGATATAAAACGATTTAGAAATGCAGACTGTTTTGTCTCTTATTCAGGAACAAGCCCTAGAAACAAGCGCTCAGGAACATCTGTAGAAACCATGGGCAAGATTTCTAAAAAAGGCTCTAGATATCTCAGACATGCAATTTACATGATTGCTGAATTTGCCAGACGTCATAATCCTGTTCTCAAACATCAGTTTGAAAGGATCAAGAATGGAAACAAGAAAAGACATAAGCTGGCTAATATCGCAGTCGCAAATAAAATTGCACGATATATCTATTCAATTATGAAAAACGAAAGCAGCTTTGTAATTCTTCATGAACATATCATGAGATTACCAGAAGAAACCCGAAATACGTTCTTCAATTCAATATCATTAGACTTTCCAAAAAATACTAGAAAACAGATCTATCAGTATTCTGATATCAACGGTGAAGCACACAAGTTTGTATACACCAAATTAGAAGAAACGATGATTGTTTAATAGTATATAGAAGTTTAATGTAAGAGCTTTCAATATAACTGTATTGAAAAGTTCTTTTTAGTGTACTCTTTTTTAGAAAAGAAAGAGGATTTTTATAGAGGATTCACCTCTAAATCAAGACAAATGCCTATAAAATCAATAAATTCTTAAAAAACAAATCATTTATTGACATCTAATAGTTTGTCTT
>CAKRDD010000052.1 GCA_934309345.1 uncultured Mediterraneibacter sp.
CATTTGACGCTGATTTTTACGGAATGACACACACCACCATCTGTCTTTATCCTTAAGAAGTAGCAACCGAACGATGGAATTTTTCTTTTTCTACTCTTATTTCGGCTTTCATTTTATTTTTTCTCCGCTTTTATATCGCCATTTCATTTTTTATTGCTAACTTTGCAACATATATATAATAAGGTGTAATTATGACTAGAGGAAAGTTGCCATTAGGAATACAGAATTTCGAAGAACTGCGCAAAGGTGGTTACCTTTACGCAGACAAGACAGATATGGTTTGGCAAATCGCCAATGGTGACAAGTATAACTTTCTAAGTCGCCCACGACGCTTCGGCAAATCGCTTCTGGTATCAACACTCCAATGTTACTTCGAAGGCAAGAAAGAACTTTTCGAAGGACTTAAGATCATGGAACTGGAGAAAGATTGGATCAAGCGCCCTGTCATCCATTTCAGCATGAACCTTGGAGGTTCAGATGCAGAATCATTATACCATTATCTGGATGATACATTAACCAAATATGAAGAAATTTACGGCAAACGCGCCACAGAAGCTACGCTCAGCAACCGTTTTACCGGTATCATAGAAAGAGCTTACCAACAATCGGGAGAGCAAGTTGCCGTATTGGTAGATGAATATGATGCACCCTTACAGCACTCCTATCTGACAGATAGACACGAAAAATGCCGCAATCTCTACCGTGACTTCTTTACAGGTCTGAAAGACTACGGCTACTGCATCAAGTGTGTCTTCCTTACAGGCATCACAAAATTCACACAGATTAGTCTGTTTAGCGTACTCAACACTTTGAGCAACATCAGCTTTTACAACAGTTATTCCACCATTTGCGGATTAACCCAAGAAGAGATATTGGAAAATCTGAAAGATGAAATCCAGGCTTTGGCTGCCCAAAAGAAGTGGGATATCGACCAGACCATGCATGAACTGAAAGATATGTATGACGGTTATCATTTCTCAGAAAGCCTGCAGGGGGTTTACAATCCATTCAGTGTCATCTGCGCCTTAAAAGAACGTCGTCTGAGACCCTATTGGATTGCCAGCGGTGCTACAGAAATGCTGCCCAAAATACTCACCAACTTTGAGAAAGATGTAGAAACACTGGACGGCAGCCTCATCGACATGGATTACCTCGAAACGGCTGATATCAGCAAAGACAATCCAAAGCTGGTTCTCTATCAGTTAGGCTTCCTGACTATCAAGGACGTAATTGGAGAAGCCTACAGACTGGGATTTCCAAACAGAGAAGTAAACGGATTCCCGCCACTACGCTGATGCTTATGCTGCCAGCAAGAAGCAGATAAGTAAATAGCTTTGAATTGCTGATTGACTGGTCACATAGCTAAAACAAACACAAAATCCCATCGCTCGCAAAAACGATGGGATTTTTCTTTTTCCCCAATAGTTATATCTTATATCCGGTATAAAAACCTTTTTATGTGGAATCATCTATAAAATCTCCTTCAGAGGAGTCATCACGAAGTCGCGCTCTTCCATCAAAGGATGAGGAACCTTGAAATCGGGCTCGTCGATGACCAGATCATCTATCATCAGAATGTCGATATCGATGATGCGGTCGTGATATTCCCCATTTACAGACTTCAGGGTTCTGCCCATCTCCTGCTCTATACGCTGGGTAGCCTCCAACACCTGGCGAGGAGCCATGGAGGTGAGAACCAGCACACAGGAATTGATGAAGTCGTTGGGAGAAGAATAGCCCCAAGGCTTGGTTTCGTAAAGAGCAGACTGGCGCTCTACCACACCAATCTGCTCTCCTATTTTATCGATAGCCTCACGAATATTACGCTTCCGGTTGCCCAGATTCGTGCCAAGGCTTAA
>CAKRDD010000053.1 GCA_934309345.1 uncultured Mediterraneibacter sp.
CTGGGCTAGGAGCTTTTGGGCTTTCAGCCCGTCCTCGGCAGTCATTATCTAGGCTTATGACACACCCTCTGAGTTTTTCTACGAATTTACCTTGCAAATATAGGTAAATTAACGCAAACGGGCAAGCTTTTGGAATATTTTTTTCTTCTTAAAGCCATCAAACTTACATTTTGATATCGGATTGAGATGCTTGCGGGCTGTTACTCGGGTGCTGCGGGTATCATAGTCATCATCCTCCATCATGGCACGGAGCGCTTCTTCGGTTACACCATCCAATACCATCATATAGATTGGGGCATATTCATCAATATCCTCAAAAGTATTCTTGTCTGTAGCGCCTGTAGCATGAGGATCATACTCCAGAGTAATCAGCTTCTTCTCCTTTGCCGAATAGAAGTTTACCGCCATATAGCCATCCTCATTGTCCTCTCCCATATTGGTAAGACCCAATTTGGCTGCCGCATTCTTCAACTTCTGATAATCGCTGCTTCCACCATTATAATAAATGATGCCGCCCTTGCCCAGATTGAGACTTTCCGTAATCAACAGTGCCAAAGGAGCCTTTGCCTCCAGCTGTGGAGTAAAAGAAGGGAAGCCTGCATCTACCGGCTTGATGTTGCGAAGTGTCTTGGCTGAAGCCAGGAGCGGATAGCTCATCATCTTGCCAACCAACTTGGCATTCTCATCATATTTTTCATCAGAATCCAGATCATCGGCATCATCTTCGTCAAAAGATACCTTGCCGAAGGCTCCATTCCCTTCCAGTGAGAACACGAAATCATTGCCGTTTCTCTGTACGGTGCACTTCATTTCCTTGCCCGCCATAGTCTGGAACAGGCGCTTCTCAGTCCGATTAGCCACGTTGGCTGTTACACCATCCGTATAGGTAGTCTTCTCCTTATCATAATGAGCTACCAATATAGACATAAAGATGTTAGCTTTTTCTTCCGGTATCAGCATCAAATTATCATCCAGAAGAAGCACACCGCTAAGCGGACTCGTATAGGTTGGTATAGGCCATGCTTCATTGCCCAGAACATCAGAGAAGATATGGATCATATTGGTATTAACACCTCCTGTACCTCCTACTGTGAGTTCTACATATACATCCTTATCCTCGATGGTTATGTCCTTGGAAACCTCATCACCTCGATAGGTTCGGGCATATACGGTGGCCTTACCCTTCATATCCTTCGGTACATACACATTGAAGTTACCATCCTTATCGGTCTGGAGAACTTCTGTCTTAGCTTTATCCGTCTGCACCCATACAGAAGAACGGATGCCGTTACCCCGCTCATTCATCACCTTGCCATATACGCGAACCAGGTGAGGCAGCGTGATATCCACCTGGCGTCTTTCTCCTGGAGAAAGGGCAGAAACCTTCACGGAAACATTCTGGTTGATGCCACCATAGTACAAATCCTTCACTGTGATATTGAAAGCTGTGTTGGCAGGAACTTCATGTGAATAATATCCATCCGATTTGGATACAGTAGAAGCAAGCAACTGTCCGATGCTCAATCTTACACCTGGCAGAACCTTGCCGGTATCATCCTTTACATATCCATAAACGGTGCCCTGCTTTTCAGGATAATCCAGGTTAACCCATGAGAAATGAGCCACTTCTCCTACATATACATTACCTTGCAATGCGGCACTTCCTTCTTCCTCCCAGAGACCCGTTTTCTCATTGAAGCTCCACAAAGGGATGCTGGCTGGCGGATTCTCACCCATTCCGGCTGGTATCGGGAAGGTAAGCTT
>CAKRDD010000054.1 GCA_934309345.1 uncultured Mediterraneibacter sp.
TTTTGAGAAACGAAAAGAATTCATCAGGAGAAAAAGAAAAATAGCAAAGAATCGAGTTGCCGCTGCTAATCCTACTTATGTATAAAAGGATTAGTAGTCATCAAGGCTCGAGCCGTATACAGGGAAACTTGTAAAAATATAATGGATGGCTGCAACTTTTTTCATATGACTTTTGTATATAAGGTAAAGAGATGAAAAGAAGGTGGGAGGTGGAACGTATTGAGTAATTATTATGATGAGAATGAACTAATTAGACGAATCCAAAAAGGAGATGAATCAGCGTTAGCAATAATAATTTCGGAATATCATGCTTATGTCGGAAAAATTGTATACAGTATCTTAGGCAGTTACTCTCATAAAATTGATCTTCAGGGTGTGGTTAATCAGATCTTTTTTACCTTGTGGCATAAAGCTAATAAAATTGATCCATCGAAAAGCGTTACAATAAAAGGTTATTTAGGCACATTGGCCAGAAATACAGCTATAAATGAAAAGAAAAAATGCATACCAGATTACCAGATAAATGATGAGGTCATAGCAGATATTTCCGATGATTTTAACCAGGTTGAATTGAGATTACTGCTGGCGAATGCTCTGAGGAAACTGAATAAGGATGAGCAGTTAATATTAGTTCTGTTTTATTTTCAAAATGAGAAAATAGCCGATATTTCCCGCATTACAGGTATTCCGGCATCCACAGTAAAAAGCAAACTCAAACGCTGCAAAGAGAAGATGAAAAAATTTTTGGAAGAAGGAGGAAATCAGTATGAAAATTTCGTATAACGATATGTTTACTAACATTTCAGATGTTGCTTATGAAATATTAGAAGAAAATGATATGTTTAATGATGAAACCGATGATATGTTTTCTTCAGATAGAACTTGTAAAGATGTAACAGATATGATCCATGATCAGAAAATCGTGAGAAAAAGGCATTTTGCTATCAAGAGTGTTTTACTGGTTGCAGCTCTTGCTGCAATGTCGTCTATTCTTGCTATTGCTCACAACTACGGTGCAGCATTAATTGATGACAGCAACCGGCATTTAGTTGGAAAAGGACTTCATGGAGAAGGACAGATAATAGGAGCTGATGAAGAGATAGAGGTTCCGGATGAACCTTCAGATGGAATTTGGGAAACAACAGCTCGTATTAAATCATACAAAAACGTAAGCATTAGTCCAAACAGTATAACAGAATTTGCTGTATCCGGTGACGCCGGACAATATATTACTCCGGAAATTATATTTGGCAACAATGATTTAGTCATTTTTGAGCAGGAAGACGGATCAGGCTGGGAATTAAATGAGGGAGAAACCTTAATGATTCAGGCAACGGAATATGAAGCGGAAACAAACGGTGGAAATGGCCAGGGAATCATGTATTTTTATATCTGTGACGGTGAAATATTAGATGGAAAATCAGAGCCTCGTAAAGAATTAAATCAAACCTTTGAATTAACTGCAGAAAAATCCGGAGAATATTATATCTGTCTTTTAGGTG